>JAZUGV010000031.1:0-6184 GCA_045641385.1 Agathobacter sp.
AAACTTGGAAAGATGAGTAAGAATGAAATAATAAACTTTATGCATAAAGAGCAGGCATATGTTGAAACTGCACCGAGGGATATAATTCAGTTCAAATATGCTGAAAGTTTACAAATCTAAATAGAAAAATTATTGATGTGAGGATCGTGTAGAGATACATGGTCCTTTTATTATGCAAAAATTTAGGAAGGAGGGGATTCCGATGGCAGGAAGAAAGCCAAAGCCTACAGCGATTAAGAAGCTGGAAGGCAATCCGGGTAAGAGAAAGTTAAATAGGAAGGAGCCGGTTCCGGCAAAGGGAATGCCTGAATGTCCGGATTGGCTGCTCCCAGAGGCGAAATCTGAATGGGAGAGGTTGTGTGAGAAGCTTTCTGATATGGGAGTTTTGACAGAGATTGATATGGCGGCATTTGCGGCATATTGTCAGTCTTTTGCAAGATGGAAAGAAGCGCAGGAGCACATTGATGAGGAAGGTTCTACTTTTGCAACGGATAAAGGATATCAGCAGCAGACTCCTTGGGTTGGCATTGCCAATACAAATCAGAAACTGATGCTTCAGGCTGCTGCAGAGTTTGGATTAACGCCTTCTGCAAGATCAAGAATCATGGCTGCTTCTGGTGCGATTAAGGATGATGAGGATGAGATGGAGGCATTGCTTGGAGGTGGTAGTTAGTGGCAAAGGAAACAAGGCCTAAGGATTACCCGAAGTTGAAGAAATACAAGCCGTCTAGGTTTATGTTGGAGACTTCTCATTATGACAAGGCAAAGGCTGACAGGGCTGTAACCTTCATCGAGAATCTTTGTCATACAAAGGGCAAGTGGGCTGGAACAAGGTTCTGGCTGCTGCCTTGGCAGGAGCAGCTGATCAGAGATATTTTCGGAATTGTTAAGCCTGACGGTAACAGGCAGTTTCGAACTGCATTTGTGGAAATATGTAAGAAGGTAGGTAAGAGCGAATTGGCAGCAGCTATCGCTCTTTATTTATTGTATGCAGACAATGAGCCAAGTGCAGAGGTGTATGGTGCTGCAGCAGATCGTCAGCAGGCATCCATCGTATTCGATGTGGCAAAGCAAATGGTTGAGATGTCACCGGCTCTGATGAAGAGAAGCAAGCTAATGGCTGCGACCAAGAGAATTGTAAATTATGGAAATGCCGGATATTACCAGGTGCTGTCAGCAGAGGTCGGGGGTAAGCATGGCTTTTCGGTAAGCGGTTTGGTATTTGATGAAATTCATACACAGCCGAACAGACAACTTTATGATGTCCTTACCAAGGGGTCCTCTGACGCAAGACAGAATCCGCTTCATTTTATAATCACGACTGCAGGAAATGACAGACATTCCATTGCATATGAGCTTCATACAAAGGCGGTGGATATCTTAGAGGGCAGGCGTGTGGATCCAACTTTTTATCCGGTGGTCTATGGACTGAAGGATGATGAAGATTGGGAGGACGAAGCAAACTGGTATAAGGTAAATCCTTCTCTTGGATATACCGTTGATATTGAAAGACTTCGAGATGCTTACAGAGAAGCAAAGCAGAATCCGGCGGATGAGGTTACGTTTAAGTGGCTCCGTCTGAACATGTGGGTGAGCTCAACGACAGCCTGGATTCCAGATGCAATCTTTATGAAGGGTAATGAGCCGATTGATATGAGATTGCTGGAAGGAAGAGACTGTTATGCCGGACTGGATTTATCCAGTACCGGTGATATCACTGCACTGGTATTGATATTTCCACCGAGAGATATGGATGAGAAGTATATTTTGCTTCCATTCTTTTGGGTACCTGAGGAGACAATTCCCCAGAGGGTAAAGGCAAATTCGGTTCCGTATGATGTGTGGGAGAAGCAGGGACATCTGTTAGCAACAGAAGGAAATGTGATTCACTATGATTTTATTGAGAAATTTATATGTGACCTGGCTGAGAAGTATCACATTCTGGAAATTGCGGTGGACAGATGGAATGCGACTCACATGATTCAGAACCTTGAAGATGCCGGATTTACGATGGTGCCATTTGGACAGGGCTTTGCCAGCATGAGTACACCAACTAAGGAGTTTTACAGACTTTTGATGGAAGGTCAGATTATTCATGCAGGTCATCCGGTACTCCGATGGATGGCTGGAAATGTAGTAATTGAGACCGATGCTGCAGAAAACATTAAGGTTACCAAGGCTAAGTCAAAAGAAAAGATTGATGGAATAGTTGCTTCTATTATGGCTCTGGACAGATGTCTTAGAAATGAAGGTGAGCCACAGGGAAGTGTATATGATGAGAGAGGATTGCTAATGATTTAGTGATTACTCTCTTTTTTGATGCAAAGAGGAAGGTTATG
This sequence comes from Agathobacter sp., assembly GCA_045641385.1. GTDB lineage: Bacteria > Bacillota > Clostridia > Lachnospirales > Lachnospiraceae > Roseburia. The sequence continues at coordinate 2,340 of JAZUGV010000031.1, forward strand.
AAAGGAATTATTGCAGGTGTTCTTATAGTGATTGTTGGTGCGATTGCTTTGGCAGTTACTGGGTTTATACAGATAGTAAGAGCCTGGAGCGATATTTTCAGATAAGGAGCCAGTATGGAAGAGTTGAAAGAGAAGATATTTTTCAAGTGTCTATGCGAATTGGAAAAGACACAATTGATAGGAATTGATTCTAAGCATACAGATGCTGAATATGAACTGCAGGCATCAAAGTTTAAGGGATTATTTGAATTGATTGATGAAGTCGGTCTTTCTGATGAGTATGAGGAATGGCGGCAGAACAATAAAACAAAAGTTGAGGTGGAAGGGTAATGGGGATTATGAGTTTATTCCGGGGCAGGGATGCTCCCACAAATAGAACAGCTGGAAGTTCGTATTCATTCTTTATGGGTTCGAGTTCAGCGGGAAAGAATGTAAATGAAAGATCTGCGATGCAGATGACAGCGGTGTATGCATGCGTGAGAATATTATCCGAAGCAATTGCAGGATTGCCGCTTCATATGTATCAGTATCAGGAGGATGGAAGCAAGGTGAAGGCTTTGGAACATCCTCTTTATCATTTGCTGCATGATGAACCGAATCCGGAAATGACGAGCTTTGTATTCAGGGAAACATTAATGACACATCTTTTATTATGGGGAAATGCTTATGCGCAGATTATCCGTAATGGCAAGGGTGAGGTGATTGCGCTTTATCCGTTGATGCCGAATCGAATGGAAGTAAATCGTGATAAGAATGGGAAACTGTATTATCAATATACGATGACTTCTGATGATGCGAAAACAATGGAAGGAAGTACAGTTATTCTTGATCCAGCAGATGTGCTTCATGTACCGGGACTTGGGTTTGATGGTCTGGTTGGTTATTCTCCGATCGCTATGGCTAAGAATGCAATCGGTCTTGCTATTGCTACAGAAGAGTATGGTTCTAAATTTTTTGCAAATGGAGCAGCGCCTTCAGGTGTACTTGAACATCCTGGGGTAATCAAAGATCCTACGAAACTTAGAGATAGTTGGAACCGTGCATTTGGAGGCAGTTCAAATTCCAATAAGGTAGCAGTGTTAGAAGAGGGAGTTAAATATACGCCGATTTCTATCAGCCCTGAACAGGCACAGTTTTTGGAAACAAGAAAATTTCAAATCAATGAAATAGCTCGAATTTTCAGAGTACCACCGCACATGGTTGGGGACCTGGAGAAGTCGAGCTTTTCTAATATTGAGCAGCAGTCGCTGGAGTTTGTGAAGTACACGCTTCAGCCCTGGATTATCAGATGGGAGCAGAACCTGCAGAAGGCACTTCTTACAGAGGAAGAGAAGAAAACATTCTTCTTTATCTTTAATGTTGAGGGATTGCTTAGAGGTGATTATCAGAGCCGTATGCAGGGATATGCAACAGCCAGACAGAACGGATGGATGTCGGCAAATGATATCAGAGAACTTGAAAATCTGGATAAGATTCCAGCTGAATCGGGTGGTGATTTATATCTGGTAAACGGAAATATGATGCCGCTTGAGATGGCAGGTGCTGCTTATGACACTAAACAAAATATGGATGAGGAGGAAATCGATGAAGGACAAGAAGTTTTGGAATTGGGTCAATCAGGCAAGTCCGGACGCCGAAGGTGATGCGGAACGTGTGCTTGAGATTAATGGCACGATAGCCGAAGAGTCTTGGTTTGAGGATGATGTGACTCCTAAGCTTTTTGCAGATGAGTTGTATGCCGGTTCTGGTCCGGTAACAATCTGGCTGAATTCTCCTGGGGGAGATTGCATTGCAGCCAGCCAGATTTATGCAATGCTTATGGATTACAAGGGAGATGTCACTATCAAGATTGATGGCATTGCTGCAAGTGCTGCATCTGTCATTGCAATGGCAGGAACTACAGTACTGATGGCACCTACATCTTTGATGATGATACACAATCCGATGACTATGGCATTTGGTGATCATGAGGATATGAAGAAGGCGATGGATATGCTTGATGAGGTTAAGGAGAGCATTATTAATGCCTATGAAATCCGCACTGGTTTATCCCGTGCCAAGCTTTCGCATTATATGGATTCAGAGACCTGGATGAATGCGAATAAGGCAATTGAACTTGGTTTTGCAGATGATGTTTTAAGAGATGAGAAGAGAGCGGTAACTGATGAGGCATTTGCCTTTTCGGGAAAAGCTGCACAGACAGCCCTTATGAACAAGCTTTGCAGACCGGTTAAAAATGCAGCTGTTAAGACTGAAACGATGGCACAGATGGCAGCAATTCCTGCAAAAGATGTCACTGTAAACGACTCGGAAGAGTCAGGAACTAAGGTAACAGATCTCGAAAAGAGATTAAGTTTATTGAAATAATGGAGGATTTTTATCATGAGTAAGGTAAATGAATTAAGAAGCCAGAGAGCAAAGGCATGGGATCAGGCAAAGGCATTCCTTGATTCCCATAGAAATGAGAAGGGTATTCTTTCTGCAGAGGATACCGCTGCTTACGAGAAAATGGAGCAGGAGATTGTAGATCTCGGTCATGAGATTGAGAGACAGGAAAGAGCAGATGCATTAGAGCGTGAGCTTGCAGCACCGGTTGCTACTCCTATCACTGCAAAGCCTGAGGCTCGTAAGGTAGATGAGAAGGTTGGTCGTGCATCAGATGCATATAAGAAGGCATTCTGGAGCCAGGCACGTGCAAAGGATGGTATCGGATACGAGGTTCGTAATGCGCTCTCCGAAGGTGTAGATACAGAAGGTGGTTATCTTGTACCGGATGAGTTTGAGAAGACTCTTGTTTCTGCTTTAGCTGAAACTAATGCAGTCCGTGAGCATGCGCATGTGTTTAATACATCAAATGGTACTCACAAGATTCCGGTTGTTGTATCTAAGGGTTCAGCAGGCTGGATTGATGAGAACGGTGCTTACACCGAGGATGATGATGTATTCGGTATGGCGCAGATTGATGCTCACAAGGTAGGAACTATTATCAAGGTTTCCGAGGAACTTCTTTATGATTCTGCTTTTGACCTTGAGAACTACTTCCGTGAAGAGTTTGCAAGAAGAATCGGCGATTGCGAGGAGGATGCGTTCCTAAATGGTAACGGAACTAAGAAGCCTACTGGTCTTCTTAATGCAACCGGCGGAGCTCAGATTGGAGTAACTGCAGCAAGTGCAACTGCAATCACTGCGGATGAACTCATTGATCTGTTCTACAGCCTTAAGAGTCCTTATCGCAAGAATGCAATCTGGATCATGAATGATGCTACGGTTCGTCTTGTGCGTAAGCTTAAGGATAATAATGGACAGTATTTATGGCAGCCTGCACTTCGTGAAGGTGAGTTTGATACTATCCTTGGTAAGAAGATTTACACTTCACCTTTCATGCCTACTGCGGCAGCAGGTGCAAAGACCGTTCTTTTCGGAGATCTTTCTTACTACTGGATTGGAGATCGACAGGGTGTGACCTTCAAGCGTCTCAATGAGAGATTTGCTGATTATGGTCAGGTTGGTTTCCTTGCATCTAAGAGAGTGGATGGTAAGCTTGTGCTTCCTGAAGCAATTAAGGCTCTTCAGATGAAGGGTACTGCAGCTTCTGGATCTGCATCTTAAGAGTAACTGAGGTTAGGGCGGTGCTGTAATGGTGCCGCCTGATTTTATGAGGTGATGCGATGGTAGTGACATTAGAAGAAATGAAGAATTATCTAAGGGTGGACTTCGATGACGATGATGCACTGCTTGAAGGCATCATTGCTCAGAGTCAGCAGATATGTATGGATGTAGCGAGGTTTACAGACCTTGAAGAGTTTGAAAAACAGCCTGTGAGTAAGATCGCGGTTATGTATGCG
>JAZUGV010000032.1:0-72335 GCA_045641385.1 Agathobacter sp.
CATGAAGCTGGTGTGGATGATGATATGATTGATGAAATGGCAAAGGAAAGTTATAGAACAAATAATGAGTTTGCTCGTGCGTACGTTAAATTATCTGTAGAAGATATAAAGAGCATACTTACAATGTGTAAATGAGACGTGGTGAAATAATCTCTGTAAATTCGATATCCTAAGATAATTGACGAGCTTGATATGTAGTAAGATTGCTACTATTGAGCTCGTTTTGTTTATATCAACATCTACTATTATTGTCAATAATGTGATTTTGAATACAGTTGGCGTGGGGCTTGGAGCAATGATTTACTTTGTGGGAGCCAAAGTGTTTAGGAAAGAGTAATAAATTTTAGTTTATTCTCTCAAGTTCATTACGGAGAACTACACCGCCAGGTTTTTATATCTAGTAGACACAAGGTAGTCAATGAAATATGGCTACCTTGTATTATAAAAGATGTATGGTGGAGAAGGTAATTATTATCTATTAACGATAGAGTCAACTGTCTCTTTATAATCTTTTAATGTCATATCCAGTTTTTGGTACATTTCTACGTAGTAAGGATATAGTTTATCGTATACCGCCTCCCATTCAGGATTTGGTTGAATAATTTCTTTGACCTTGACCATGCTTTCAACGGCCTTCGATAAATCAGGGAATACACCAACTGCGTTGCCAGCGAGGAGAACATCTCCAAATGGAACATCGCCGGAAATATCATCCATCACATAGACAGGAACATGGAGCATAGACGCCTTAATCATATTCCAGGTGCGACTTTTGGCGCCGCCGCCAGTAACACGGATGGAATTGATCGTTCCGCCAGATTCTTTTGTGGTTTCAATGACATGTCGAAGCGCAAACGCGGTACCTTCAAAGATAGAACGTACAATCTTGTTTCGCGTGGTAGAGATATTTAATCCGATAAACATGCCCTTTGCATGAGCATTCCACAGAGGCGCTCTCTCGCCGCCTACCAAGTACGGGAAAAAGAGAACTCCATCAGAGCCTGGAGAGACTTCTAAGGAAATTTCGTTAAGATAATCATAGACGGAAATGTTTAGGCTTTCTGCGGTTATTTTGTCTTCTGCGCCAAAGGTATCTAAATACCATCGAATAGAGGCGCCAGAGGCACCAATTGGTCCATCAAAAATGTAAGGCATTCCATCAATGTCGCATGGTCTGGTTACAATTGGAACATCAGGAGTGGTCATATGACTAGAGCCAACAAAAACAAGTGACGAAGTACCTGAGGATTCACCTGCGTCACCAAGCCTGCTCATACCTGTCGCATACATGGAAGCCATAGCATCACTTGCGCCTGCGACAACAGGAATTCCCTCGGCAAGCCCTGTTTCTGCGGCCGCTTCTTTTGTAACAGTTCCGATAATCTCTGTGCATTTCTTTGGCTTTGGAAGTAAAGCGTTTAGATTTACGTCAAGGATCTCAGCAATTTCATTGGACCAATCCATGGTGTTGATGTCAAGAAAATGGGTGCGAGAGGCGCTGTCAATATCAATTTCCACAGAGCCCGTCAGCTTAAAGTTTAAGTATGCATTAGCCTGTAGAAGGTGTGCTGTTCTTGCGAATCGTTCTGGTTCATTGCGCTTAAACCAGAGAAGCTTGCCAGGCAGGAAGGTGACACTTGGCTGTCCTCCGACAATGGAGACATAACGGCTAAATCCGATTCTTTCAATTATTTCAGCAGTTTCACGATCGGCACGAGTGTCCTGATAGATGATTGCATTGCGCAGCGGTGTCCCCTCACTGTCGACTGGGAGCAAGGTTGGAACCTGTGAACTTATGCTGATACCTTTAACCTTTGATACAATTTCGGCGCCAGCGACTGAGGTAATCTCTTTTAGTATGGCAACCGCATTTGCCCACCATTCGTTGGCATCCTGTTCTACCATATTGTGTCCTGGCTCAACACGCGTATTAGGACGGGAAGCAGTTGCAATCAGTTCGCCGTCAGAATCCATTAAATTTCCTTTAATGTTGGTAGTGCCAAGATCTATCCCTAAAAGGTAACTTTCCTTTATCATAATCAAATACCCTCACAATATAATTTATAAGAAACTTCTCTAAAATAAATCTATCAAAGCAATAGGGCAAATTCAATTATTCTATTTCCGTTAGGTAAAGGAAAATGAGCATGAGGAAAGGCGTATAGTGAAGGTCTTGTGTCGATTGAAAAGAATCTTGCTACATTTGAAATAAAACGTGCTATAATAATCACGCAGTCGCTGATAATATGTAGAATAAGGATTTGGTGATCGGAAAAAGGATGCAGTTTGATTCATTAGAAAACAATATTATAGATTCAGTGAAGGAAGCGCAGGCCAAAATCGGCTACATGGACGGACAGATGCGTCTGTATTACCCTCTAGATTCAGTTAACAAGCTTTTGGATGTAGAGCTTTCGGTTGAGGAAATGCAAAACTGCTTGAATCAGTTTGCCCTTGAGGGAAAGCTTTTGGCAAAAAAGGTGGTGGTTACGCATGAGGGGGACCGTTTCTGTATCCTCATTTCTGGAGAGGGTACAAAGTTTATACATGAAACTATTCCAGATTCAGAGTTTTTGATTTCTTTTTTGGGAGAGATTCAAAAACACGGATGCAGCTTAACGCAAATGGAAGAGCTGTTTTTAAAATTTAATAGTGAAATTGAAGTTATCAAAATTAGTGAACCTGATTTTGATGAGGCAATACATTTTAAGAGTGGTGAGCCAGACGATTACTTCTATTGTTTAAAGCAGGAGGGTCATCATTTGACCTATCATCGCTTTACCCGAAAAGATTTTGAGGCAATGTTCTAAACCATGTGATGAGCGTCTTCCTTAATTGATAAATATCAAGAGTCATAATGTGATTATGCCATGATATATCTATGGAAAGGGGGACTTATTATGGATAATAAAGCATTGTACAAGTTGAGTTATGGTGTGTTTGTATTAACGACCAAAGCAGGTAATATAGCAAATGGCTGTATTACCAATACCTGTATTCAGGTTGCGAACTCTCCAACGAGGGTGGCAATTGCAGTGCTAAATACGAATTACACCTGTGATTTGATCAAAGAAAGTGGTGTTTTTACAGTGAGTCTGCTAGATGAAACCACTACCTTTGAAACCATAAGATATTGGGGCTTTCAGTCAGGCCGCGATGTGAACAAAATGAAATCCTTAAAGCTACCTTCTGATGTGAATGGGGTTCCATATATTTCCTGGCAGGCGACCTCAGCAATTAGCTGTAAGGTAGTTGAGAGATATGAACTTGGTACGCATACCCTCTTTATTGGGGAAGTAGTGGATGCACAAATGCTAAGTGGAAAGGCACCGTTGACCTACGCAGACTATCAGGATCATGTGAAACCTAAGCAAAATGATGCAGTGGCAACGAAAGAAAAAAAGATCGTCGGCTATAAATGCAGGATTTGTGGACACGTGTATGAAGGGGAGAATCTTCCAGAAGATTATATCTGCCCAATTTGCGGACACACAAAAGAAGATCTTGAGCCAATTTATGAGGACTAAGCCCGCGTAAAAAAACATGGGGATGTAATTAAAATTATCAAAACGAAAGGTCTGTGGAGAAATCCACGGACCTTTTTAAATGTAACAAGACAAATTGGAAGGACGGAATTGTTAAAAAATAATAACTTTATAATAGAAATATGAAATATATCAGCGGATATCTTAATTTGACTTAAGAATACTTGCAGGTGGGATTATGGTCATGATATGCTGACATAGAAATCAGAAAACATAAATATTAAGACACATGGAGGGAAGACATGAAAAAAAGATTATTAACAATGATGCTTGCACTGACTATGGTAGCAGGATTGTTTGTTGGATGTGGTAAGTCTGACAAGGATGCTTCTAATCAGGTTGGAAGCGAAGTGGAAGAAAATGTGCCTGATACCATGGCCTATGGATTAAGAACTCTTTTCAGAGAAGAAGTGAAAAAGGATACAAACGTAGAAAATGTAGCAAATGCATTGATTGAAAGTCCATTGTTTGGAGAGGTGGTTATGGTTGTGGAGCCTGTTTCGGAGGGCGACTACACACCTGGCTTCGATGGGGATGTTTCAGGATTTCGCTCTGCTGCGAAATTCTGTCCTATGATTAATACCATTCCTTTTATTGGATATATTTTTGAAACCGACGACCCAAATGCATTGGAGGCGCTTTTAAAAGAGAAGGCTGCATTAAACTGGAATGTCTGCACAATTGCGGATGAAATGGTGACAGATGTCCAGGGGAACTATGTGTTTTTCGTAATGTCGCCAGAATCTTTTGATGCGGAATAATTATGAAAAATAAAAAGACAATTATGACCTTTGCTGCTTTGCAGATTCTCTTTTTCCATTTGTGGATTTCAGTTTTTCCAGGGAATCAGGTAGAGCTGTTTCTGCGGACAACCTCCTATATAGGGGTAGATATATTCTTCTTTGTATCTGCATATTCCTTGTCACAGAGAGAGGTCGACTCTTATGGGAAATTTGTTCTTTCGAGATTTTTAAATATTTATCTTAAGTATATTGGATTTGCGGTAATTGCATTTTTCTATGCAGGATGGCAAATCAAAACTTTCATTTATAATATTTGTGGAATCAGTCTGTTTACAAAGGGCGGCGGAAGCTTTTTATGGTTTCTGCCGGCCATTATGCTTGTCTATCTATTACTTCCACTATATGAGAAGCTGCATCAGAAAAACGCAGTACTTACAGGAGTAGCTTTTATAATTGTGTGGATTGCGATTGCGGTGGCAATCAGTCAATTGACGAGTTATAAAGCTCTTTTTATTCTGTGGAATCGTATCCCAATTATTTTGCTAGGATTTTATGCTGCGAAATCTGATTTTGTCACAGAAGTATTGCAGAGCAAAAAGAAAAGTATTCTTGCTGCGGTGGCCTTGCTTGCAGTGGGAGAAACTCTTTTATTTTTCTTTGGATTTCGGGAAAAACTTATGTTCCCAATCGTGGATTTGTACTATCTGATTGCAATACCTGCAGTTCTTGGATGGATTTTGCTGCTGTCACAAATCCCCGAGGTTTGGATTACAAAGATGGTGGGACAGGCAACTCTGGAAATCTATGCTCTTCAAATGATATTTGGATATACGCTTGCCAATAAGCTGTTTCGCGCGAATATGGGACCGCTTGCAGTGAATCTTTTGACCGCTGTGATCATTGTAGTAATCGCAGTGATTGTCAGTCAGCTCATTAGGGTACTTAAAAACTTTCCGCAGAGCAAGCATAAAATGTGAAATATGACAAAAAATAATGTTTTATGGAAGGCGATTTCTTGCGTTTCTAAAGTTGACTTTGACAAAAAATTTTTGCATATTATAAAAGGAATTTCTTTCGCATAGAAAGATAACGTTGTTTTAAGAAAGAAGAGGACATAAAATGGGCGGATTCTTTGGAGTAGCCTCAAGTGAAGATTGTGTATTTGATTTATTCTTTGGAGTAGATTATCATTCACATCTCGGAACCAGACGCGGCGGAATGACTGTATTAGGAGAGAATGGATTTGATCGTGCAATCCATAATATCGAGAATGCACCTTTTAGAACAAAGTTCGACAAGGAAGTACAGTATATGCATGGTAAGTATGGAATTGGATGTATTTCTGATTATGAGGCACAGCCTTTAATTATTCGCTCTCACCATGGAACCTATTCCCTCACAACCGTTGGAAAGATTAATAATGTTGATGAGTTGATTCAGATTCTTTTTGATTCAGGACATGTGCATTTCCAGGTAATGAGTTCTGGTGAGGTCAATGCGACTGAGCTTGTTGCTGCGCTCATCAATACAAAGGCAAATCTGATTGAAGGTATCCAGTTTGTTCAGGAAGTGGTTGACGGTTCTCTTTCTTTATTATTAATGAACCAGGCTGGTATTTATTGCGCACGTGATAAGAAGGGAAGAACTCCTATTATTATTGGTAAAAAGGCAGATGCGATGTGCGCTTCTTTTGAAAATTTTGCGTTCCTCAATCTTGGGTATAAGCAGTATAAGGAACTTGGGCCAGGAGAAATCTGTGTAATCACTGATCGTAACTGTGTTACACTTGTAGATCCAGGAAAAGAGATGAAGATTTGTACCTTCCTCTGGATCTATTACGGATATCCATCAAGTGCCTACGAAGGTATTTCGGTTGAGCAGATGCGTTATAAGAATGGTGAGGCTATGGCTCGCCGCGATAACGTGAAGGCAGACATTGTAGCAGGTGTTCCTGATTCGGGAACCGCGCACGCAGTTGGATATGCAAATGAGTCTGGAATTCCATTCTCACGTCCATTCATTAAATATACGCCAACCTGGCCTCGTTCATTTATGCCAACCATTCAGGAAAAGCGTAACCTCATTGCAAAAATGAAGATGATTGCGGTAGAGGATTTAATTAAGGATAAGAGCATCCTTTTGATTGACGATTCGATTGTTCGAGGAACTCAGCTTCGTGAAACGACAGAATATCTGTATGAAAGTGGAGCAAAGGAAGTACATATTCGTCCTGCATGCCCTCCGCTTCTTTATGGCTGTAAGTACTTAAACTTCTCAAGAAGCAATTCAGAGATGGATTTGATTGCGCGTCGCGTCATTGAACGCCTCGAAAACGGTAATGTGACTCCAGAGGTTCTTGAAGAGTATGCGGATCCAGAATCTGAAAAGTATCTTGCGATGGAAGAAGAAATCGGTCGAGAGCTTAAGTTTACCTCGCTTAAGTTTGCACGTTTAGATGATATGCTTGAGGCAACAGGAATTGAGCCTTGTAAGCTTTGCACCTATTGCTGGAACGGAAAAGAATAAGAATTAAGTTTAGGCGCCTTTGATGATTGTCAAAGGCGCTAATGGTATGCAAAAGGGATGCATGCCATGGAAGAATACAGTATCAAATATGACTGCTAAAGGAGCTTGTATCGTGAAACGAGATGAAATCAATATTCGAGATCCATATGTACTGGCTGTCGATGGGAAATATTATTTATATGGGACACGCAGTGAAACCTGTTGGGGAGAAGCGGATGGCTTTGATGTTTATGTTGGCGAGACACTGGATGATTTTGAGGGACCGTTTGAGATTTTTCATAAGCCAGAGAATTTCTTTGCCACATCAAATTATTGGGCGCCAGAGTGCTATGCTTATCAGGGAAAATATTACCTGCTAACAACATTTGGAGCCGCTGACAGAAAGAAGGGAATATATCTCCTGGAGGCAGATTCTCCAATGGGACCATTCCGCCCATACAGCGATCGACTGACGCCAGAGAACTGGACCTGTATCGATGGAACTTTATATTTTGAGAATGATGAACCTTACATGATTTATTCGCATTCTTTTGAGGATGTCCATGAGGGTGAAAAGGCAGATGGAGACTTTGTAGTGCAAAGGCTTTCTAGGGATTTGCAGAAGGCAGTTACAAAGCCGGTTGTTCTCTTTTCTGCAAAGGATTGTCCATGGGCTAAGCCTGTTCCATTTGCAAAGCAGGAATTTGGTGTGGACGAGGATGTTTATTTTTCGGATGGGCCATGCCTTATGAAGCTTGAGGATGGAAGATTATATATGATCGTTTCAAGCTGGAGTGTCAATGGGTATGCCGTCGGAGTTGTTGTATCAGACGACGGAGTGATGGGCCCTTGGAAGCAACAGGACGAGCCTCTTTTCCCAGAGAATGGCGGACATGGAATGTTCTTCCGAAATGATTCTGGAGAGATGATTTTTACACTCCATTATCCAAATGATTTTTACAAAGAAAGACCACACTTTTATCAAGTAAAGCTGGACGGGATGAAGCTTTGTTTAGGAAATGAACTTTAAAAGGCGAAACTTGAGAAAACGTTTTATCAATATCAGGTTGTGAGGAAATAGTTATGAGTTGGAATTTTTTGTTTTTCTTTAATGCCATTTTGCTGGGAATTGGCCTTGCAATGGATGCTTTTTCGGTGTCGCTTGCAAACGGACTTAACGAGCCACAGATGAAGCTAGGACGCATGACGATGATTTCTGGAGTTTATGCAGTGTTTCAGTTTGCAATGCCAATGATTGGCTGGATCTGTGTTCACACTATTGTAAATTATTTTAAAAAATTTGAAACCTTTATTCCGTGGATTGCGTTAATTTTGCTCTTGTATATTGGTGGAAGTCTGTTGGTTGAAGGAATCAAAGGCGGTGGAGAGGATGAAGCTGGCAGTAAGACGTTAAGTTTTGGCGCTTTGATGGTGCAGGGAATTGCAACTGCCATCGATGCACTTTCCGTAGGATTTACCATTGAAAATTATGGCGTCGTTATGGCCCTTACGGCAGCGCTTATTATTGGTGTGGTGACATTCTTTATCTGCCTTGGTGGTCTTAAGCTTGGAAAGATGTTTGGTACCCGTCTTGCGGGCAAGGCATCGATTCTTGGTGGTGTCATTTTGATTGGCATCGGAATTGAGATTTTTGTGAAAGGGGTTTTCTTCTAGTTGCCCGATTAAATGCTTGAAAATGCTGTAGATTCGTATATAATGTAGATGTATATGGGCTACTGCGCCCTGTGAAAGAGTTTATAAAGCATTTTTGCTAGCATAATATATGTCGGATGACATTCGAGGAAGGAGCAGAATTAACATGATGATGATGGGAGCAGATATCGGAATCGATTTAGGAACAGCCAGCATCCTTGTTTATATTAAGGGAAAAGGCGTTGTATTAAAGGAGCCTTCAGTTGTTGCATTTGACCGCGACACAAATAAAATTAAAGCAATCGGAGAAGAGGCAAGATTAATGCTTGGCCGTACTCCTGGAAATATTGTTGCAGTTCGTCCTCTTCGTCAGGGAGTTATCTCTGATTACACCGTAACTGAGAAGATGATTAAGTACTTCATTCAGAAGGCAATCGGTAAGAAGACCTTCCGTAAGCCACGCATTAGTGTTTGCGTTCCTTCAGGAGTTACTGAAGTTGAGAAGAAGGCTGTTGAAGATGCAAGCTATGCAGCTGGAGCAAGAGAAGTAGCAATTATTGAGGAGCCTATCGCTGCGGCAATCGGTGCAGGTATTGATATTGCAAAACCATGCGGAAACTTGATTGTTGATATCGGAGGTGGTACCTCAGATATCGCGGTAATCTCTTTAGGTGGCTCAGTAGTTAGCACCTCTATCAAAATTGCGGGTGATGACTTTGATGAAGCAATCGTTCGCTACATGAGAAAGAAGCATAATCTTTTGATTGGTGAGCGTACCGCTGAAGATATTAAGATTAAGATTGGAACCTGTTTCCCACTTGCAACCAATGAAACCATGGATGTACGTGGGCGTAATCTTGTAACCGGTCTTCCACGTACAATTACAGTTACCTCTGAAGAAACAGAGGAGGCACTTCGTGAGCCTACTCTTCAGATTGTTGAAGCAGTTCACTCAGTGCTCGAAAAGACTCCACCAGAGCTTGCAGCTGACGTTGCAGACCGTGGAATCGTACTCACAGGTGGTGGTGCTCTTTTACGTGGTCTTGAGGAGTTGCTTGAAGAGAAGACAGGAATTAATACAATGACCGCTGAACAGCCAATGACCTGCGTTGCAATTGGAACAGGAAAGTATGTTGAATTCCTTGCTGGAAAAAGAGATGATGAGATTTAATAAATCTCTATAGATGATAAAGCAATAAAAAGGCGTCTGCTCATATGAGCAGGCGCTTAATTTTTGCAATCGAAACTTTTTTAAGATTCCTTTTCTAAATCGATCACGGTATCAACGATTCCATCGCCAGTGGTGTCAACGTAAGCAGTGTCTGCTTTTCCGTCGCCAGTGGTGTCAACGAAAAGCTCATCAGGTCTGCCGTCGCCGTCTTTATCTAAAGTAACGGTATCGATTTTTCCATCATCAGTAGTATCGTATTCTTCTACGATGCCTTCTTCAAAGATGTCCTCATCCTCTGAGTCTTCCTCTGCTGGAATTGTCTCCTTCATCTTTTCGACAGCGGCATCCTTCATTGCAGAAATCTTATCCTTGTTCTTGTAAATTGCAACTGCAGCTCCGGCAACAGCGGCGCCAAACAGTAAGGTTTTTAATGTTTTTTTTGCCATAATAAATCCCCCCTGAGTACAAAAATAAATCTGATATTATTTTATATCAAAAGGCTGGCGTTGGAAAGTGCCGTTTTAGATACTTTCGATTTTTAGGGACATGTGCTATAATTTGCTATCATATAATAAAGAGGTAAACCAATGGCAATCAAGATTGGAAGAAACGATCCATGCTGGTGTGGATGCGGAAAGAAATATAAAGCTTGTCATGCTGCGTTTGATGATAAATTAGCTCGTCTTGCTGCAGAACATCATCGTGTTCCAAGACATGAGATCATTAAGACTCCGGAGCAGGTTGAAAAGATTAAGGAGTCAGCAAAGATAAATATAGCGGTTTTAGATGAAATCGAAAAGACCATTCACGAGGGTATGTCGACTGCGGAAATCGATAAGTTAGTCTATGATATGACTACTGACATGGGAGGAATTCCAGCTCCATTAAATTATGAGGGCTATCCTTTCAGTGTTTGCACTTCTGTGAATGAGCAGGTATGTCACGGATTTCCATCTGAAAATGTTATTTTAAAGAGCGGGGATATTATTAACGTTGACTGTTCAACGATTTTAAACGGATACTTCTCCGACAGCTCTCGAATGTTTATGATTGGGGATGTGAGCGAAGAAAAGAAGAGGCTTGTTCAGGTGACCAAAGAGTGCGTGGAGCTTGGTTTAAAAGAGGTGAAGCCTTGGGGCTTTTTGGGAGATGTAGGTCAGGCGGTACATGACCATGCGTACTCAAACGGATATACGATTGTTCGTGAAATTGGAGGTCATGGAATCGGACTTGAGTTTCACGAGGACCCATGGGTTGGCTATCATACCAAAAGAGGAACAGATATGGTTCTCGCACCAGGACTGATGTTTACAATTGAACCAATGGTAAACATGGGTGGTGTTGAAATATTTATTGATGATGAAAATGATTGGGAAGTTTACACGCAGGATGGAAAGCCATCCGCACAGTGGGAGGTGCAGGTGCTTGTCACTGAGGATGGATATGAAGTAATCTCGTGGTAAGCTCTGTGGTTATAAAACTAGGTATAAATAAGAAAAGCTCGGCGAATGCCGAGCTTTTGCAGATGAAAAATGTCGCATAGGCGACGCAAAAGCGGCGCGAGAGTTTCGAAAGCGAAACTCTATTTTTATTGCTTAATAAAGGTTTCGAAAGCGAAACTCTGTTATTATAATTGAGTATTTACGCCGTTGATGGTTGCATTTTCGTTTTCATTCATTGGAATTACAATGCATTTCTTTCCATCAATGGTCTGAGAGTGAATCTGAGAGGCCTTCTCTGGCTTGACGTGAAGAACGACATCGTAGGTTTTTACTTCGTTTTTGTAGGAATCAATTTCTTCCTGCTTTTCATTTAGTTTGATGGTTAAATCGCCAACCTGCTCTTCTAGAGCGAGCTTTTCAACGCGAATTTCATTGGCAATCAAGGCTTTGTTGTCAATGACATTTTCTGTCAGAGGAAGCTTGTCGCCGAAGGCTTCATCCACGTTCTTTTCGATGCGGTTGATTTTATCCTCTGGAACATGAGTTTCTTCAAGAACCTGCTTGATGATTTCCTTATCGAGTACAAATGGATCCTCATCGACATCATGAGTCTCAGCGTAATCATCTGCCATATCGCTCAAAGTCTGCTGAATGTCAAGAAGAGTATCCTCTGTGCCCTCCTCCTCAGCGCCAAGGACATTGCGCACGATTGAATGAAAGGCCATCTTTTGCTCTGTGGCGGTGCGCTCAATGCCACAGCCAAGACCGTTGGCCATAAATTCAGAGTGAGGCTCCTTGGTGTTTTTGGTGTAGAAGAGGCAGGAATGAATGTCTGTGCTTCGGTCGTTAAAGGCTGGGAACAAGAAACCGGTTTCAGGAGCTCCAACAACCCAGTCACGAACGCGAGGTCCAATACGCCCTTCGCTTTCGAGGTATCCAAGACCTGGCTTTGATAAGTCGACAGGACATATTCCAACTAAAAGATATTTGTAGGCTTCTTCTGATTCGTCGACATTGATATTGTCGCTTGTGCGCGACATTACATCGTAGGTGTCGAGATAGAGAAGTATGAGATAATTGCCCACCTCATCGTAAGTGTCAATGACCATATCATAATAGGTGTCAAGCAACTCTTCATTGTCCAAATCAGAATCGCGGAGCGCCATTAGGATTTGCTGACGGCCGCCGACTTCCTCTTCTGTGATTGGAAAATCAAGATTTAATAGATTATTGCCTAAGGTTCCAGAGAGAAGCTTGTTTGCAATTTCTAAGTATTTGTAGTATTCGTCATCCTCTAAGGTCAGGAACTGGCCACCAAATTTACATACTTTTTTATGGTCGCCATTGACATAGCAGCCCACCAGGCGGGTGAAAGTTGCAGCGTCTTTTTTGAAGCGTCTTTTTAATTCTGCTACTTCTTTTTTGTTCATAAAAATACTCACTTTCTTCAAATGGAATGTTTCTATTATATTGTAAAAAACTTACATTCACAATGGGATATAAGGTATAATGGCTATATGGTTTTAGGGATTATTGCACATGTCGACGCGGGGAAGACGACGCTGTCGGAAGCATTGTTATATGAGTCGGGACAACTGAAGAAAATTGGCCGTGTGGACCATCAGGATGCGTTTTTAGACACAGATGCCATGGAGAGAGAACGCGGGATTACCATCTTTTCGAAGCAGGCGCGGTTTGCACTTGCAAATCAGATGGTGACACTTTTGGATACTCCAGGACATGTGGATTTCTCTGCGGAGATGGAACGTGCTCTGATGGTAATGGACTATGCAATTCTCGTGATTTCTGGAACGGATGGAGTTCAGGGACATACCAGAACGCTTTGGAGACTGCTTAAGCACTATCAGGTGCCGGTGTTTATCTTTGTCAATAAGATGGATATGGTGGCAGCAGATTCTGCAGAGATTCTTAAGCAGCTTAAGACTGAACTGGGAAAAGAATGTGTTTCTTTTTGCACAGCGGATACAGGTGATAAGGCCTGGATTATGGAGACGCAGGAGCTAATCTATTCTTCGGAAAATACTTCGGAAGAGATGCTTGAAGAAATTGCCTGCTGCGATGACATGTTGCTTGAGAGGTATATGGAAGAAAATCTCCTTCACAGGTCAGATATCATCAATCTGATTGCAGATCGAAAGCTCTATCCTGTGTTCTTTGGTTCGGCCCTGAATGATACAGGGGTAAAAGAACTTTTGCAGGGACTAAGCTCGTTTACCAGGGAAAAGGTGTATTCCGATAAATTCGGTGCGAGAGTGTTTAAAATATCACGCGATGATAAGGGACAGCGATTGACGCACATAAAGGTTCTGGGCGGCTCCCTTAAGGTAAAGGAGAAGATTGAAGAGGAAAAGGTTGAGAGCATTCGCCTTTACTCTGGGGATAAATATGAAACCGTCCAGGAGATTTTTGCTGGAGAGGCAGCTGCAATATGTGGACTTACGGCGACAAAGCCCGGACAGTATTTGGGACAGGCTACCGTTATGGAAGATGAGGGCGCTGTACTTGAGCCTGTGCTCCGCTACAAAATTGATCTGCCGTCGGAGATAAATCCACTGGAATTTTTCGGAAAGCTAAAGCAGCTCGAGGAAGAGGACCCTAAGCTCTCCCTGATTTGGGATGAAGAGCATAAAGAAATTTTGGTCCAGATGATGGGACAGGTTCAAATTGAAATCTTAACCCGTATGATTAAAGAGCGTTTTGGCGTTACGGTTGTATTTGGAAAAGGCAGTATTGTTTACAAGGAAACGATTGCGGAGGCTGTTGAAGGAGTTGGACATTTTGAACCGTTGCGACATTATGCTGAGGTTCATTTACTGCTAGAACCAGGAGAGCCAGGAAGCGGCATCACAGTCAGTGCAAACTGCAGTGAGGATATATTGGCATTAAATTGGCAGCGTCTGATCGCAACGCATGTTCTTGAAAGAGAGCACAGAGGTGTTTTGACCGGAGCAGCGCTTACCGATGTTAAGGTCACTATTTTGACAGGGCGCGCGCATCCAAAGCACACAGAAGGTGGAGACTTTCGCAAGGCGACCTATCGCGCGATTCGGCATGGATTGTGCCGTACAAAGAGTATTCTGCTTGAGCCATATTATGAATTTTCACTTGAAATACCTTCTGAGCACGTTGGCCGCGCAATGACAGATATCAACCAGCGCCACGGAAGCCAGCAGGCGCCTGAGTATTACACCACTGGGCAACGCGATATGGCGCGCATTCAGGGGAAGGCACCTGTGGCGACGATGGAGGATTATGTCAACGAAGTCCATGCATATTCGCAGGGACTTGGAAGTCTGTCTCTTGCACTCTGTGGATATGATGTATGTCATAATGCAGCGGAAGTGATTGAGAAGAAGCATTATGACCCGGAGGCGGATTTAAAAAATCCTTCTTCTTCTGTCTTTTGTGGTCATGGCGCAGGCTTTGTGGTGCCATGGGAGGAAGTGGAAAATTATATGCATCTTCCATACGTGTATCACGATGGTGAAATTAGCGCCGCAAGAGATGGATATGCATATGACTCTCAGGCAGCAGTTGAGATGGCAAAGAGAGCTGCTTCTACTTTGAGCGAAAGAATGAGTTCGATGACCTCCTTGGAAATAGATGCAGAGTTGGCGGACGTCTATAAGCGTGAGTTCGGCGGAAGCGCTTCGGAAATTGAGGAGGAGCGCAGGAAGAAGCGCGCTGCTGAAAAGCGCGTAAGTATTCCGAAGGCACCTACGACAAAGCTGGATAAGCAGGGAAATCCTATTTATCCAAAAAAAGATGCCAGGGAGCACTGCCTGATTGTAGATGGATACAATATCATCTTTGCTTCAAATTATTTGAAGGACCTTGCGAATCGGAATATTGATTCTGCGCGAGATGCGTTGTGTGATGCACTTTGCAACTATCAGGGATACCACGGGGGAAAACTGCTGGTGGTGTTTGATGCGTATAAAAGAAAAGAAAATACAGGTGCGCATTTGACTTACCATAATATTGAAATATGTTATACTAAAACAGATGAAACGGCGGATGCTTTTATTGAAAGATATGTACATCAGCAGGAGAAAAAATATCTGTTTACGGTTGCAACAAGTGACGGATTAGAGCAGCTGACGGTTATGAGCGCGGGAGCTCTTCGAATGAGCGCAAGAGATCTTTTGAACAGCTTAAACTTTTAGAGAGCAGTTGTTGTTTGGAATTTGACTAGATAAGACGAAATATTTGCATAGAAAATTTGCATAGAAAGACAAATCGATTAAGAAAGGTTTGAAACGCGATGTATAACGAGCAAATGTATGAGTGGGGAAGCAACCGCTCAGTAATCAGAGAGTTATTTGAATATGGAAAGAAGAAAGCAGCAGAGGTGGGTGAGGAAAATGTCTACGATTTTTCTCTTGGTAATCCTTCGGTTCCAGCCCCTGCAATCGTCAATGAGACAATTTGCGAGCTCACTAAAGAGCTCCCTTCTATTGCGCTTCATGGATACACTTCTGCGCAGGGGGATGCGGATACCAGAAAGGCGATCGCAGATTATCTGAATAAAACTTATGATACCAATTTTCATATGGACAATTTCTATGTGACCTGCGGAGCGGCAGCTTCTTTGATGATTACATTAAAGGCTCTTATTGAGTCACCAGAAGATACAGTGCTTACTGTTGCACCGTTCTTTCCGGAATACTCTGTGTTTGTAAAATCAGCAGGAGCTCAGTTTAAGGTAGTGCAGGCAGACACAAAAAGCTTTCAGATTCAGTTTGATGAGCTTGAGAGAATGATTGACGCTAATACGAAAGCAATTATCATTAATTCTCCAAACAATCCATCTGGAACGGTATATTCGGAGGCGACGATTCAAAAGTTGGCAGCTCTTTTAGAGAGAAAGCAGGCTGAGTTTGGTACTTGCATTTTCCTTATTTCAGATGAGCCATACCGCGAGATTGTGTATGATGGAGTGGAAATTCCATATGTGACGAAATATTATAAGAACACAATTGTTTGTTATTCATTTTCGAAGTCACTTTCTCTTCCGGGAGAGAGAATTGGTTATATTCTTGTTCCAGATGAGGCATATGAGGCAAAACGTCTTTATGCAGCAGTGTGTGGAGCTGGTAGAGCACTTGGCTATGTCTGTGCTCCGAGTATGCTACAAAAAGTGATAAAGCGTTGCATTGGAGCAACAGGAGATATCGAAGAGTATAGAAAAAATAGAGATTTGTTGTATAATGGATTGACAGAGATTGGATTCGAGTGTTTCAAACCACAGGGTGCTTTTTACTTGTTTATGAAATCACTTGGAGAAAACTGTGAAGCCTTTTCGGAGCAGGCAAAAAAAGAAAATCTGCTGGTGGTTCCAGCGACAGGATTTGGCTGCCCAGGCTATGTGCGTATATCATATTGTGTAGATGGTGCCATGATTGAGCGCTCTTTACCAGCTTTTGAGAGATTGTATAAATCATATCAGGGAGAGTAACATGGGTGATTATAAATTTGACATTGAAGATTTCAATGAAGAGTTTGACTTTTCTGATCCTGTAGAGGAAAAGAAAGGGCATAAAAAGGACAAAAAAGAGGATAAGGAATCTAAGAAAAAAGCCCCAAAAGGAAAAAAGGATTCAAAAAAAGATGAAGGCAGCGAGTCTGATACCGAAAACAAAAAGGAGACAACGGTTCTCGGAGAAATTCTTAGCTGGGTGATTCCTTTTGCAGTTGCAATTGCAGTAGTGATTCTTTTGAAACGCTTTGTAATCATCAATGCAAATGTACCTACTGGGTCGATGGAAGATACCATTATGACAGGGGATAATTTAATAGGTAATCGTTTGGCATATACCTTCTCAGAACCAAAGCGTGGGGATGTTGTGATTTTCTATTCTCCATTGCCAGAAGATCAGAAAGAAAAGTTAATTAAGCGTGTGATCGGTCTTCCGGGAGAAACGATTCGCATCGAAAACTATGAAGTGTATATCGATGGAAAGTTGTACGAGGAGGACTATTTAAAGGAAACCTGGGCGCGTAATCCTGGATATATTGAGGCTTCGGGATATGCTGAGTTTACCCTGGGGGAGGACGAGTATTTCATGATGGGGGATAATCGAAATAACTCGTACGACGGAAGATATTGGGCAGAGGCTGGCTACTTTGTCAACCGTGAAGACATCATCGGAAAGGGCTGGTTTATTTATTGGCCAATCAAGCACTTTAGTGGATTATAAAAAGTTGTATCACATGGGAAGTATGATTGTTGGCAACGAAATAGGAGGTAGAAAGACATGGCAGATAAAAGTACATGCGCAAGCGCAGGTTCATGCGGAAAATCAAGTTGCGAAGGATGTGCAGGACATGATCCTGCAAGCTTTTTAGAGAAGCAGAACGCTGCTTCAAATATCAAGCACGTAATTGGAGTTGTTTCTGGAAAGGGTGGCGTTGGCAAGAGCTTTGTGACTGCTTCACTGGCAGTAAAAATGGCAAATGCAGGTTACAAAGTTGGTATTATGGATGCTGATATCACAGGACCATCGATTCCAAAGATGTTTGGAACTGCTGGTGAGGTAACCGGTAGCGAAGATGGAATGTTTCCACTTCTTGCAGAAAATGGAATTAAAATTATGTCGGTCAATCTTTTGATGGACGACCCTGAGGCTCCTGTCATTTGGAGAGGTCCAGTGATTGCAGGTGTTGTAAAGCAGTTCTGGACAGATACTGTTTGGGGAGATTTGGATTATCTTTTTGTTGATATGCCACCAGGAACTGGAGATGTTCCACTTACTGTTTTCCAGTCTCTTCCGGTGGAAGGTATCGTGATTGTAACCTCTCCTCAGGATCTTGTTTCCATGATTGTAAAGAAGGCTTACAACATGGCAACCGCTATGAACATCCGCGTACTTGGCGTAGTAGAGAACTTTAGCTTCTTAAAATGCCCAGACTGTGGGAAGAAGATTAATTTATTTGGTGAAAGCAAGATAGATGTAGTTGCGGATTCCATGGGAATTCCAGTGCTTGGCCAGCTTCCTCTTGATCCAGCATATGCGTCAAAGGCAGACGCTGGAGAATTCCATACTGTCGATTGTGAGGAGTTGGACGCTGCTTGTGAGTTCATGAAGAATATCTAATCAGGTTTCATATTAGACAGACTTATAAAAAGGGAGGTTCTTTGGAATGCTCCCTTTTATTTTTGATATGTGAGCAAGCAACGCTTATTATGATAGAAATAGGAGAGACACGTGGATAAGAATTTGTCGGTTGTAACTTTAAAAAAGGGAGAGGGACGCACGATCAAGGCTGGTGGTGCGTGGATTTTTGATAATGAAATTGAAAAAATCACAGGCTCCTTCAAAAATGGCTCTTTAGTAAAAGTGGAGGATTTTGATGGATATCCAATGGGAACTGGATTTATCAATCAAAATTCCAAGATTCGTGTGCGCATGATGAGCAGGAAGGAAACACAGGAGATTGACGAGAGCTTTCTTCGCATGCGAGTACAGGAGGCTTGGAACTATCGCAAACGAGTCATGTTATCAGAGGAAGATTTAAACTGCTGTCGAGTAATCTTCGGAGAGGCAGACTTTTTACCGGGTTTGACTGTGGATAAGTATGCCGATGTGCTCGTGGTGGAATGCCTTGCGCTTGGGATGGAGCAGTTTAAACAGGAGATTATGAGATATCTGCGTGAGACGATGGAAAAGGATGGAATTTTCATCAAAGCCATCTATGAGAGAAGTGACGCTAGGGAAAGAGATAAGGAAGGGATTCCAAGAGTAAAGGCTCTTTTTTGGTGTGATGACGCATCTGTAAAAATAGAAGATGGTGATATGCCGAAAGAGCTTGAACAGTATCTCCGAAATATTGAAATTGTCGAGAATGGTGTTCATTATCTTGTCGATGTAATTGATGGACAAAAAACTGGATTTTTCCTGGATCAGAAATATAACCGCTTGGCAATGCAACGCATTTGCCAGGGCGCAGATGGTCCGATTAGAGTATTAGACTGCTTTACGCATATGGGGACGTTTGCTTTAAACTGCGGAATCGCCGGAGCTTGTGATGTGACAGGACTTGATATTTCAGAATATGCTGTGCAGCAGGCAACTGCTAATGCTGCACGAAACGGACTATCCGATGCTGTTAAGTTTCGATGCGCAAATGTATTAGAGGAGCTTCCCAAACTGGTTGCAGAGGGGGAAGAATATGATGTTGTGATATTAGACCCTCCAGCATTTACAAAATCGAGAGAAGCGACCAAGAACGCAATTAAGGGCTATCGAGAAATCAATATCAAAGGTTTAAAGCTTGTTAAAGATAATGGGTATTTTGCAACCTGTTCCTGCAGTCATTTCATGACACAGGAGCTGTTAGTAAAAACGGTTAAGGAAGCGGCAAAGGCGGCACATAAGCGTTTGCGCCAGATTGAATTCCGCACACAGGCATGTGATCATCCTATCCTTTGGGCGAATTCTGCAACTACGCCAGAGAGCTATTATCTTAAGTTTTTGATTTTCCAGGTTTGCGAGGAGAAGTAGGAAATCAGTTTGACTGAGTGTGGCGAAAGTACTATAATTTTGTATATATGATATTTTGAGGTGCATCTTATGAAATTGCAGAACTTAGTTAGCACAAACAATCTTATTATCCAGATTCTTTGGGGAGAGAAATCTATTGAATTCCCGACAAGAATTGTCGATCGAGATGAAGGTGGAATCTTTGTTACTCCATATTTACATGGCGGCGCTCCGCTGGTGTTAAATATAAATATGAACAGTGGTGTTGTCTGCAATATTTTTGGGGACAATCCAGAAACCGGGAAACGTATTTCGTGGAGAAATATTCAGCTTGCCACAGTAAATTACAGTGGTAGGACGTTATATTATCTTAAAACCTCTATTTACAATAGCGTGGCAAAGGCAGATGAAAGACGAGTTGAGGACCGTATAAAACTGACAAAAACAGCAAGTTTGTATGATTCGGTGTCAAAAAAGAATGTGCCAATTCGCATTCATGATATTAGTGACAGCGGGATTGCATTTTATGCGCCAACAACATATCAGCCAGAGACGAATTCCTTTGTTGTTCACTTTAGTGATGTCGTGAACGATCAGGAGTTTGATTTGACAGTAAAATGTAAAACTGTCCGTACAAAAAAGCAAACGGGTACTATTTTCTATGGATGTAGGATTTCTGAGGAAAACAATGACTATCTGTTGTATGGATGCTTAATGCGTATGGTGAAAAATGCGTCGGAGGGAAGCGCGAATGGATAAGTTTCTTAAGGCTAGACGTAAATCGATACTAATCATTACAATTCTTGGAGTTGTAGGATTGTTGCTCATCGTTAGTTCGGTAATTTACTATGCTAACAGTGAATATCGTCGTACGATTCGTCAAGTTGGGAGAGAAACTGCGCAAATCACCGAGCGAAGTGCAGAGGCGGTGGAATCCTATATTGCCTCGGCATATAGTCATATCCAGAATGCTGCAATTGGGATATCCAATGTCATGGTGGGGGATACGATTGATAATCCTAAGGAAGTATTAGCTCCATATGTAGAAAACTCGCCATTTGCGGATATTGAATATATTCGTGCAGATGGTATGAACATGACAAATGCAGGTGATCCGTTTGATGCTTCAGACAGAGAATATTACAAAGAAGGAATCAAGGGGAACAGCGGTATTTGGATTAATTATGCGCCAAAATATTCCGAGGAACCCCTTTTAAATTTTTATGCACCAATAATTTATGAGAACAGAATTGTGGGCGTTTTGACTGGTAATATTGGTGGAAATGCGGCAATGAAGGAATTGCTTATCGATGATTATCTGGGCGAGCCGGTATATGGAATAGTTGTAGATGAGAATAATACCATCATTGCAAGCACCGTAGAGTTTGAAAAGGGAATGGTGCTTGATGAAAGCACGGCAAATGTAGACGAGAGCTATAAGAAGGTCTTTTTGGATGCAATTGCCAGAGCGGATGGAAACGCGGTCGAGTTGGGCGGAAAATATAACAATACTTTGTGCCTTGTGAGAGAAATTAAAGATGTACATTGGAAAATTATACAGATTGTACCTTCCGTCAGCATGCACGAAATTACAAACGCAGGCGAAAAATCCGCAATTCGCGTGGTAGAGATTATTTTCTTAATCAGCATTATCTTTTTTGCATTTGTGATTTATGCGACCCAAAGACTTGCAAAGATGAATATTCATCAGGTTGAGCACGAGAGAGATGAACAGCTGAAAGTGGTTCGCGCCATCTCAGATATGTTCTATACCATGCATATTGTGGATTTGCAGACGGATGCGGTGACAGAATATCATGCGCAGGGTATCGTGCAGGAAATTATAGCAAAAGGTGAGGGCGCGACAAAGGCAATGGAGGAAGTCGTTTATGCGACTACTGATGAGGAGTTTATTGGAGCTGCGCTAGAGTTTACTGATATGACTACCATCGCGGAGCGTATGAAGGGAAAACTCTTTACCTATCACGATGTGTTGGGTACACATGTTGGATGGATTCGATATTATTTTATTGCGCTTGAAAGAGATTTATTACAGCGGCCGACGAAGTTAATCTTGGCAACTCAGATTGTTGACGAGGATAAGAGAAGAGAACATGAGCTTTGGCAGAAAATGAATTCGGATGAGTTGACAGGACTCCTAAATCGAAGAGCTTATGTGGACAGAATTCAGGCACTTGAGGAATCAAATGAGTCAGAAGACATCGTATATATTTCAATGGATGTCAATGGACTAAAAGTGGTGAATGACAACTTGGGTCATGTAGCTGGCGATGAACTGATTCGCGGTGCTGCCACCTGTATGAAGCAGTGCTTTAAGAAATATGGAGATGCCTATCGAACTGGCGGAGATGAATTCATAGCAATTATAAAAGCATCCTCAGAGCAGTTAAATGAAATTCGAAGTGATTTTGATAAGACCATCGCAGAGTGGAAGGGACATCTGGTGGATCGGATTGCGGTTTCGTGTGGTTATGTTGAATGGAACGAATGCCCTGAACTTTCGATTATCGAGGTGGCAAAGCTTGCGGACACGCGCATGTACCACGCTAAGGCTTTGTATTATCAGAGCAAGGGCATTGATCGAAGAGGCTTAGCATCTGCGCAGACAGCACTTCTATCTTTATATAAGAAGATATTAAAGATTAATATCACAGAAGATACACATACGATTGTTAGTATGGATGTTGCGGAGAAGGTGCAAAGCAAAGGGTATTCAGAAAAAATATCTGTTTGGTTTAAGGAGTTTGCTCAATCTGGGAATGTTCACGAGGATGACAGAGAAGAGTTCCTTGCGAAGACTGACCTTACTTATTTAAGAGACTATTTTAGCCAGAATAAAGCGTCTATCAGTATTCATTATCGTAGAAGGATGGGAGATACCTATAAGAATGTGATTATGGAAATGATTATGGCGGATGACTATTCGCCAGAGAGTCAGAGCTTATTCTTATATGTCAAGGAAATAGATCTGTAAAAGTGAGAGATTACTAATTGCGCAAAACAGGCCCATTGACATGGGGGACGGACGGTATTAGAATACACAAGGAATGACAATGGCGTCATGGGTTTGGGCTCATGGCGCCTTTTAACATTTTATGCATGGCAAGAAAACTGGAGGATATAGGATGAGTATTCATGAGGAATGTGGAGTATTTGGTGCGTTTAGTGCAACAGGAACTGATGTGGCAGGAATGGCGTACTATGGACTTTACGCACTTCAGCACAGAGGACAGGAGAGCTGCGGTATCGTTGTGAATGACGGAGGTGTGTTTACCAGCTACAAGGATATGGGGCTGGTGAGCGAGGTGTTTACAAAGGAGACACTGGCGCAGTTTCCAAAGGGAAATATTGCGGTAGGGCACGTGCGTTATGGAACAACGGGAGGAACGACCCGAAATAACTGTCAGCCATTTGAGGTAAACCATTTGAAGGGAAAGATGGCGCTGGCGCATAATGGAAATCTTAGTAATGCGCTTGAACTTAGAGATGCGCTTGAGATGACTGGAGCAATCTTTAACTCTACTTCGGATACAGAAACGATTGCCTATATGATTACCAGAAAACGATTAGAGACAGGAAGTATTGAGGATGCGGTTTGCAGTGCAATGCCAGAATTAGAGGGAGCGTACTCTCTTGTATTAATGTCATCTACAAAGATGCTCGCGGTGCGTGATCCAAGAGGCTTCCGTCCATTGTGCTATGGTATTACAGAGGATGGAACCTATGTGGTGGCCTCAGAAAGCTGTGCACTTCGCGCAGTGGGAGCTGAGTTTGTACGAGACATCAGACCAGGTGAGATTGTGATATTCTCAAAGGACGGGATTGAGAGCAGAACCGAGTATTGTGATACAAAGGAAAAGAAGACCTGCATTTTTGAGTATATATATTTTGCAAGACCAGATTCTGAAATCGATGGAGTATCTGTTCATGCTGCGCGTGTGAAAGCTGGAGAAATTTTAGCAAAGACTTATCCTGTGGAGGCAGATGTAGTTATCGGAGTTCCTGACAGTGGACTGGATGCAGCACTTGGCTATTCGAACGAGTCAAAGCTTCCATATGAGATTGGCCTGATCAAGAATAAATATATAGGAAGAACCTTTATCGCCCCAGGACAGAATCATCGATTTGATCAGGTTAAGATTAAGCTGTCCCCAGTGAAATCTGTGCTTGAGGGCAAGAGGGTTGTCTTGATTGACGATTCAATCGTTCGTGGAACAACCAGTAAGAGAATCGTTAAGCTGCTTCGCGACGCAGGGGCTAAGGAAATCCATATTCGTATTTCTGCGCCAGCATTCTTACATCCATGCTACTATGGAACAGACATTGATTCCGAAGAAAATTTGATTGCAAATCACCATAGTACAGAAGAAATCGCTGAGATTTTAGGAGCAGATTCACTTGGATTTTTGCCACTTGAAACTCTGCCTGAGCTAATTAACAACAGCGATGGATTTTGTGGAGCCTGCTTTGATGGCAAGTATCCAACAAGCATTCCTACAGATACCAGAAAGGATCGCTTTGAAGGAAAGGCCCCTGAAAAAAATAAAAATTAGTTATTGACAAAGTTATCTTAAATAGATAATATTAGTCACATGATATGACAAAGGCGTCATGAGTTTATAGCTCATGGCGCCTCTTTTTTTATGGCTAAGAGCAATATTAAATGCCATAAAGACTATAAAAACAAGGAGGAAGTAGTTCAAATGTGTTCAATCATGGGATTATCGAAAAAGAATATATCATTGGAGGAATTCCAGAATAATTTTAATAAGACTACTTCAAGAGGTCCGGATATGGATCGCATCCTTGAGATTGGCGAAGCAGTTTTAGGATTCCAGAGACTTGCAATTATGGGTCTTACCGAGGAGGGCATGCAGCCCTTTCGTTTAAAAGAAAATGCTGTTGTATGTAACGGAGAGTTATATGGCTTTCGAAAAGAAAAACAACAGTTAATCGAAGAAGGATATGTATTCGCAAGCGACAGTGATTGTGAAATCATTCTTCCAATGTACGAAAAATATGGAGTGCAGATGTTTGCAAAGTTAGATGCAGAGTTTGCAATGATTATTTACGACGCAGCTGCTGGTTCACTGGTTGCAGCGAGAGATCCAATTGGTATTCGTCCATTGTTTTATGCATATGATAAATGTGGCGATATCATGTTTGCCAGCGAAGCAAAAAATCTGGTGGCTTTAAGTGACAGGGTAATGCCTTTCCCACCAGGACATTATTACAGAGATGGAAAATTCGTCTGCTACAATGATCTTGCGAAAAGACAGACATACAGTACAGATGATGTTGAGACTGCCTGCAGAAAAATTAAAGAATATCTGGTTACAGGAGTTGAAAAAAGATTAGATGCAGATGCACCTGTTGGTTTCCTGCTAAGTGGTGGATTAGACAGCTCACTGGTTTGTGCGATAGCAACGAAATATCTTGGAAAGAAGATTAAAACCTTTGCAATTGGAATGAATGAGGATGCAATTGACCTTAAGTATGCAAAAGAGGTTGCAGATTATCTGGGCAGTGAGCATCATGAAATCATCATCAATAAAGACATTGTACTTGCCTCTTTGGAAGAGGTAATCGCACATCTTGGAACTTACGATATTACAACCATTCGTGCGAGCATGGGAATGTATTTAATCTGTAAAGGAATCAAAGATAAATTCCCAGAAATAAGAGTACTCCTCACTGGTGAAATTTCAGATGAAATCTTTGGATATAAGTATACAGACTTCGCTCCTGATGCAGAGGAATTCCAGTTAGAGGCAGAGAAACGACTTAGAGAACTTCATATGTATGATGTTCTTCGTGCAGACAGATGTATCTCTTCAAACTCAATGGAAGCAAGAGTTCCATTTGGTGATTTGGAGTTTGTAAAATACGTAATGAGCATTGATCCAAAGCTTAAGATGAATACCTACAACAAAGGTAAATATCTTTTGAGACATGCATTTGAGGAAGGAGATTATCTTCCATACGAAATTCTGTTTCGTGAGAAGGCTGCTTTTTCGGATGCGGTAGGACATTCCATGGTAGATTACATTAAGGAATATGCAAACAGCTTGTATACTGATGAGCAGTTTGAGGAAAAAGCTTCAAAATATTCCTTTGCGACACCGTTCACCAAGGAGTCTCTCTTATACAGAGAGCTTTTCGAAAAATATTATCCAGGTCAGGCTGAAATGGTGGTGGATTTCTGGATGCCAAACAAAAACTGGGAAAACTGCAATGTAGATGATCCTTCAGCACGAGTGTTGAAAAACTACGGAGCAAGCGGACAGTAGAACCTGGCAATAAGAAAAAATTACAAAGCATATACAAAGGCGTGTATGTGAGATGGGGAAAAGTCCCCTTTCTCATGTGCACGCTTTTTCAATTAAAAAAGAATGACTCAGCAAAAGAGCTGCTACAAAAAGGAGGATATTAAATATGTCAAAAAACATTCCTGAAATCTTTGGAGAATATGTATTCAATGACGCGGTAATGAAAGACCGTCTTCCAAAGGACACTTACAAGGCATTAAAGAAGACCATCGATGAGGGCACTCACCTTCAGCTTGATGTGGCAAACGTTGTTGCTCATGCAATGAAGGATTGGGCAATCGAAAAGGGTGCGACTCATTTTACACACTGGTTCCAGCCAATGACTGGTGTAACCGCTGAAAAGCATGATTCCTTCATCAGCCCTGAGGCAGGTGGAAAGGTAATTATGAGTTTTTCAGGAAAAGAACTCGTAAAGGGAGAGCCAGATGCTTCTTCATTCCCTTCTGGCGGACTTCGCGCTACCTTTGAGGCTAGAGGATATACAGCATGGGACCCAACCTCTTATGCATTTATTAAGGATGGTACACTTTGCATCCCAACAGCGTTCTGTTCATATTCAGGGGAAGCATTGGATAAGAAGACACCTCTTCTTCGTTCTATGCAGACTCTCGATAAGTCAGCTGTTCGTGTATTAAGATTATTTGGAAATGATGAAGTTAAGCGTGTAATCACAACCGTTGGACCAGAGCAGGAGTATTTTCTGGTTGACAAAGAGGTGTTTAACGCAAGACCAGATTTAATCTATACTGGAAGAACCTTATTTGGTGCAAAGCCACCTAAGGGACAGGAACTCGAGGATCATTATTTTGGAACCATTAAGCCAAGAGTATCTGCTTACATGAAAGAATTGGATGAGGAGTTATGGAAGCTTGGAATTCTCGCAAAGACCAAGCACAACGAGGTTGCTCCTGCACAGCATGAGCTTGCACCAATTTTCTCAACCACAAATATTGCAACTGACCACAATCAGCTTACCATGGAACTTATGAAGACCATTGCTGGAAGACATAATATGGCATGCCTGCTTCATGAGAAGCCATTTGCTGGTGTAAACGGATCAGGTAAGCATAATAACTGGTCAATTTCAACTGACACAGGTGTAAACCTTCTTGAGCCTGGTACAACACCTTCACAGAATGCACAGTTCTTATTGTTCCTTACTGCCGTGATTAAGGCTGTTGATGAATATCAGGAGCTCCTTCGTGTTTCTGTTGCTTCCGCTGGAAATGATCACAGACTTGGAGCAAATGAGGCACCTCCTCCTATCATTTCAATGTTCCTTGGTGATGAGTTAGAGGGAATTGTGGAGTCAATTATCAATGGTACTGATTACCATGATAAGGAGAAGCAGCTGATGTCCATTGGAGCAACAGTTCTTCCTCATATTCCACAGGATACTACCGATAGAAACCGTACTTCTCCATTCGCATTTACTGGAAACAAGTTTGAGTTTAGATCTCTTGGATCTACTGCTTCTATTTCTGGACCAAACGTAGTTCTTAACACCATCGTATCTGAGGAGTTAGACAAGTTTGCTGATGAATTAGAGAAGGCAGACGATTTTGATGTAGCATTAAATGAGCTTGTTCGACGCGAGCTTACTGCTCATCAGAGAATCATCTTCAACGGTAATGGATATTCAGAGGAATGGGTAGCAGAGGCAGAGAGAAGAGGATTATCAAATCTGAAGTCTACTGTAGATGCTCTTCCAGCATTCATTTCAGATAAGGCAATCGAAGTATTTACCAAGCATGAGGTATTTACCAAGACAGAGATTATGAGCCGTTATGATATCCTGCTTGAGAATTACTATAAGGTAATTAATATCGAGGCACTTACCATGATTTCTATGGTTAAGAATGATATTATGGCAGCAGGACTTGAGTATGAATATACTTTAGCAGAAACCTTAAATGCTAAGGCTGCTACTGGAATGAAGCTCAGCACAAAGGTAGAGGAGAAGAAGCTTACTCAGGCATCTGAGCTTGTTGAAGCTATTTCTGACAGATTAGAGACACTTGAGGCTGATGTTGAAAAGGCATCTTCAATGGAAGATTGTCTTGAACTTGCAACCTTCCACAGAGAGGCAATCTTTGAGGATATGAATGCTCTTCGTGAAGTGGTTGATGCACTCGAGGTACTTGTACCTAGCGAGATGTGGCCATATCCAACCTATGGCGATCTTCTTTACTCAGTAAAGTAGAATAGAAATATAGTTATGCACAAAGGCGTGCATTCACCTAAGCGGTGGATGCACGTTTTTTAATAAAAGTGGGATAAGGTAATATCGTCCCAAAGGAGGTTAATATGACAAGTGAAATTTTTGGCGTATGGTTTTTGATCGGCGCAGCATTGGTATTTTGGATGCAGGCGGGATTTGCAATGGTAGAGACTGGTTTTACCAGAGCAAAGAACGCAGGTAACATTATCATGAAGAATCTGATGGATTTCTGTATTGGAACTGTCGTATTCATTTTGATTGGTTTTGGATTGCTCCTCGGAGAGGATGTCATTGGTTTGATTGGAAAGCCTGGCTTTGATATTTTTACAAGCTATGCAAACTTTAACTGGTCAGACTTTGTATTTAACTTAGTATTCTGTGCAACTACAGCTACGATTGTATCAGGTGCGATGGCTGAGAGAACCAAGTTCTTATCATACTGTATTTATTCAGCAGTATTATCAGCAATTATCTATCCAATTGAAGCACATTGGATTTGGGGCAACGGCTGGTTATCAGACCTTGGCTTCCATGATTTTGCCGGATCATGTGCAATCCACATGGTTGGTGGTCTTTGTGCATTGATTGGCGCATCGATTCTTGGACCTCGTATTGGTAAGTTTAGCAGAGATAAGAACGGTAAGGTTGTAAAGGTAAATGCATTCCCTGGACACAGCTTACCACTTGGCGCCCTTGGTGTATTTATTCTCTGGCTTGGCTGGTATGGATTTAACGGAGCAGCAGCAGCTTCTGTTGGTCAGCTTGCTTCTATCTTTGTAACCACAACAATTGCTCCAGCAGTTGCAACGGTTGTATGTATGATCTTTACCTGGATTAAATATGGTAAGCCTGATGTTTCTATGTGTCTGAATGCATCTCTTGCAGGTCTTGTAGCAATTACCGCAGGCTGTGATGTGACAGATGCAACCGGTTCTATCATTATTGGAGCTGTATCTGGATTATTAGTAGTATTTGGTGTTTGGTTCTGTGATTATGTTCTTCATGTTGACGATCCAGTTGGTGCAGTTGCAGTTCACTTCATAAATGGTCTTTGGGGAACAATTGCAGTTGGATTATTTGCAACAAAAGCAGCTCCAGACAGCGAGCTCGTTGGTCTTTTCTATGGCGGCGGATTTAAATTATTAGGAATTCAGTGTCTTGGTATTCTTGCGGTTTGTGCATGGACTGCCATAACGATCACAATTGTTTTCTTTGCAATTAAGAAGATTTTTGGTCTTCGTGTTACGGAAGAAGAAGAACTTGCAGGTCTTGATGCTACTGAGCATGGACTTCCAAGTGCATACGCAGGATTCTCTATCACTGATGTAACTATGAATATGGATGTAAATGAGAATACAGATTTAGGAGAAGGCGAGTACGAGGCAGCAAGTCCTAAGAAGGTTGATCTTGCAATTCCAGTAGTTGCAGAGTCAGATGATGTAGATGCAAATGGAGTTCCAATCTTTAACACAGGAATGCACAAAGTTGTTATTATTGCAAAGCTTGCTCGATTCGACGCTTTAAAGAAGGCATTAAACGAGCTTGGCGTAACAGGTATGACAGTAACTCAGGTAATGGGATGTGGCGTACAGAAGGGCGCCGGCGACTACTATAGAGGAGTTGAGATGGATGCAACCTTATTACCAAAGATTAAAGTTGAAGTTATCGTTAACAAGATTCCTGTTGCCTCTGTCATTGAAGCTTCTAAGAAGGCGCTTTACACTGGTCACATTGGAGATGGAAAGATCTTTGTATACAACGTACTTAAAGTTGTTAAGGTTCGTACAGGAGAGGAAGACTACGCAGCATTACAGGATGTAGAGTAGAAAAATAAAGTAAATCGAGTAATTGACTTAAAAAAATAAAGTATACAATTAAAGATTTAACATCGTTTGATTTGTCTGTTTACAAGTGCATGATAAAGTAGTAATGTACCTTTATTATATAATGCATAAGACAAAGGCGTCTGGGGTGATTGGGGAGGAATCCTTTTCTAAAAGTCACTTCAGGCGCCTTATTTTTTTAAGAGGGAAAGAGATATGTTAGATTACGCAGTACAGGAAGCCCTACAGTTTGTAGAGGAAAATGATGTTAAGTTTATCCGTCTGGCATTTTGTGATGTGTTTGGAGAACAGAAAAATATATCGATTCTGCCACAGGAGCTTGAGAGAGCTTTTGAAGTGGGAATCAACTTTGATTCATTTCAGATTTTAGGATACAGCGATCCTGTTTTTCAGGACCTGTATTTAAGACCAGACCCAGGAACCTTGTCAGTGCTTCCTTGGAGACCACAGCAGGGAAGAGTAATTCGTTTTTACTGTGATGTTGTGACACCTGATGGGGACCCATATCCATACGATGCGCGCAAGTTTTTAAAGGATACACTCCAGGAATGCGCAGATTTGGGATTCTCCTGCCGAATGGGATTAAAAAGCGAATTTTATCTGTTTAAGACAGATGAAGAGGGAAGACCAACCAGCGAGCCATGGGATGAGGGTGGATATCTGGATATTTCTCCAAAGGATCGAGGAGAAAACATTCGTCGAGAGATTTGCTTAAATCTTGAAGAGATGGGAATTCAGCCAGAGTCTTCGCATCATGAGGCTGGGCCAGGACAAAATGAGATTGATTTTAGAACTTCAGATGCGCTTGGAACCGCAGATAATTATATTACCTACAAGCATGTGGTAGGTGCTATTTCAGCCAGAAATGGCGTATATGCAAGCTTTGCGCCAAAGCCTATTAAGGGGAAGAGTGGCAACGGGCTCCACATGAAGGTTTCGATGTGGAGAAATGGGGTAAATCTGGATGAGGTTGAGCCAGAGTTTACCACCAAATTTATGGCAGGCGTATTCCACCGGATGAGAGATATTACAGTATTCTTAAATACACAGGTGGAATCTTATGAGAGATTCGGTGAAAACGAAGCACCAAAATATATTACCTGGTCGGCACAGGCCAGATCGAGACTGCTTCGAGTTCCTATTATAAATGGAAAGAGAATCTGCTTTGAGCTTCGTTCGCCAGATTCTGGTATTAATCCTTACCTTGCTTTTGCGATGGTGATTCAAGCTGGATTGGCCGGACTTAGAGGAGATGAAAAACTTCCACCTCCACTGGATGTCAGAAGTACAGAGGCAACACTCGAGGAGAAGGAAAAATTAGACAAGCTTCCAGAATCATTGCAGGAAGCAATTGCTTACGCAAAGAATAGTGAATTTTTGCAGACCACTGCCTGCAAGGAAATGGCAAATCATTTCATCAGTATTTTAGAGCAGAGTCGCTTGTAAAATATTGAGACATTTGTGAAAGGAGTTGCCATATGGGTAGTGCGTTGATTGTATGCGACGCCCCAAAAGGCACTGAAATTTTTCGTGAATTTCTGATGCAAAACGACTACACCGAAATAGTTGTGGTGGATAATGGCGAAGAGGCAAAACGAAAACTCGTAGATTTTGACTATGATATTTGTCTTGTGAATTCACCTATTAAGGGGAGAAGCGGAGAGCAGCTTGCAATCGATATTGCAGAAAAAAATATATGTCAGGTGATTCTTTTTTCTAAGGCAGAGGTGCTTGAGGAAGTTACGGAACGAGTGGAGAACTTTGGCGTTATTACGGTTGGAAAGCCAATCAATCGTCAGATGTTCTGGGGGGCATTAAAACTTGCGAAGGTAGCACAACGAAGAATCAGTATGGCCAGACAGGAAAACAATAAGCTTATGCACAAGATAGAAGATCTTAAGCTTGTATCGAGAGCGAAATGTTTGCTTATCTCCTATGAAGGATTGTCGGAAGAGGACGCGCATAAATATATAGAAAAAAGAGCAATGGACGTACGCTTATCGCGTTTAGAAGTTGCAAAAGAGGTTATCCGCAAATATGGATAGCATAAACCAGGAGTTTGACTGGAAATAAAAAGACTAGATAAATTTTGAAAGACAAGGGAATGAGGTGATCATTTTGACAAAACATGTATTTGTTACTGGTGGTGTTGTATCAGGATTAGGAAAAGGAATTACTGCAGCATCTTTAGGAAGATTATTAAAAATGAGAGGATATAAGGTGGCTTCACAGAAGCTCGACCCTTATATGAATGTTGATCCAGGAACCATGAGTCCTTATCAGCATGGAGAAGTGTTTGTTACAGATGATGGAGCTGAGGCAGATCTTGACCTCGGACATTATGAGAGATTTATCGATGAGAACTTAAATAAGTACTCAAACCTCACAAGTGGTAAGGTTTACTGGAATGTACTTAACAGAGAAAGACAGGGAGAATACTTAGGACAGACTGTTCAGGTGATTCCTCATATTACAGATGAAATCAAGCGATTCATCTACATGGGAGCGGAAAGCTCAGACGCAGACGTATTAATTACAGAAATCGGTGGTACCATCGGTGATATCGAAAGTCAGCCATTCATTGAAGCGATTCGTCAGATTGCGATTGAAAAGGGACGAGAGAACTGTTGCTTTATTCATGTAACCCTGGTGCCTTGGCTTTCTGGGTCCGATGAGCATAAGTCGAAGCCAACCCAGCATTCTGTAAAGGAATGCCAGTCGCTTGGAATTGCACCAAACGTAATTGTATGTCGTGTTGACAGACCTTTAGAGCAGAGCATTATGGATAAGATTTCTTTGTTCTGTAATGTGCCAAAGGATTGTGTAATTGAAAATAATACAATGGATTGCCTGTATGAAGCACCAATTATGCTTCATAACCACGGTCTTGACGATGTGGTTTGCAGACATCTTGGCCTTGAGGGCAAGGTGCCTGATTTGACGGACTGGGAAGATATGGTATCAAAAATCGGCAGTCTCAAAAAGCACACGAAGGTCGCAATTGTTGGAAAATATGTGGCATTACATGATGCATATTTATCCGTGCGAGAGGCATTGCTTCACGGCGGATATGCAAATGATGCGCATGTCGATATTGCATGGATTGACAGTGAGGAAATCACAAAGGCAAATGTGGCCGAAAAACTTGCTGGCTTAGATGGAATTTTAGTTCCTGGAGGCTTTGGAGACAGAGGCGTGGAAGGAAAAATTATCACCTGCCAGTATGCGAGAGAGCATGATATTCCTTACCTTGGAATCTGTCTTGGAATGCAGGTTGCAGCGATTGAGTTTGCGCGTAATGTCTGTGGATATGAGGATGCAAATTCAGGCGAGTTTGAGCCACAGGGCAAGCATCTGGTAATCGACTTGATGGAAGAGCAGATGGCAGTCCTTCGCAAGGGAGGTACCATGAGACTTGGTGCATACCCATGTAAGATTGCTGCTAATACAAAGCTTCACAAAGCGTATGACAGCGATAATATCTCAGAGCGTCACAGACACCGTTTTGAGTTTAACAATCAGTATCGCGATGAGATGGTTGCAAAGGGTCTTACCATCAGCGGTACATCACCAGACGATGCAATCGTTGAGGCGGTTGAAGTCACAGCAAACAAATTCCATGTTGGTGTTCAGTTCCATCCAGAATTTAAGAGCCGACCAAACAAACCACATCCATTATTTGCTGCCTTTATCAAGGCCAGCCTTGGATAAAAAGAATACTTTTAGAAAATGAAACTATGCAAAGGCGCATGTTTATAGTCCCAGGCGAGACGCTTGGGATTATGGCATGCGCCTTTTTACAGGAAGGAGAACTATGGATAATTTACAGCAGGGCTTATACAGCCCAGAATTTGAGCATGACAACTGTGGTATCGGCGCAGTAGTAAGCATCAAAGGAATCAAGACACATCAGACAGTATCAGATGCATTAAGTATCGTTGAGAACTTGGAGCATCGTGCTGGAAAAGATGCAGAAGGAAAAACTGGAGACGGTGTTGGTATTATGCTTCAGATTTCTCACAAATTCTTTAGCCGTGTGACTAAGTCATTGGGAATTGAGCTTGGCAAGGAACGCGAGTATGGCGTTGGTATGTTCTTCTTCCCACAGGATGAGCTGGCTCGCAACCAGGCAAAGAAAATGTTCGAGATTATTGTCGAAAAAGAGGGAATGGAATTTTTAGGCTGGAGAAATGTGCCTAACAATCCAAAGGTACTTGGAAAGAAGGCTGTAGATTGTATGCCTTATATTCTTCAGGCCTTTGTGAAAAAGCCAGCTAATCTTGAGAAGGGCTTAGAGTTTGATAAGAAGCTCTATGTTGCCCGAAGAGTGTTTGAA
Source organism: Agathobacter sp. (assembly GCA_045641385.1). GTDB lineage: Bacteria > Bacillota > Clostridia > Lachnospirales > Lachnospiraceae > Roseburia. The sequence goes on from JAZUGV010000032.1 coordinate 34,315, forward strand.
CAGACCTGCGACAATACCTATGTGGTTTCGCTTTCAAGCAGAACTATCGTATACAAGGGAATGTTTTTGGTTGGACAGCTTCGTACCTTCTTTGAAGATCTTCACAATGAAGAGTATGAATCTGCGATTGCAATTGTACATTCTCGATTCTCTACCAACACAAATCCTAGTTGGGAGAGAGCGCATTCAAACCGTTTCATCGTACATAACGGAGAAATCAACACCATTAAGGGTAATGCAGACCGCATGCTTTCAAGAGAAGAGACAATGTATTCAGACTTCCTCGAGGCAGAGCTTTCAAAGATTACTCCTGTGGTAAATACTGCGGGATCTGATTCTTCTATGCTGGATAACACCCTTGAGTTTTTGGTAATGAACGGACTTCCTCTGCCACTTGCAGTTATGATGACCATTCCAGAGCCATGGGCAAACAACACAGCAATGAGCCAGGAGAGAAGAGATTTCTATCAGTATTATTCTACAATGATGGAGCCATGGGACGGCCCTGCATCCATTCTCTTCTCAGATGGAGATATTATGGGTGCAGTGCTCGACCGTAATGGTCTTCGTCCATCAAGATTTTATGTGACAAATGATGATTATTTAATCCTCTCTTCTGAGGTTGGTGTTCTTCCAATCGATGAGAGCAGAATTAAGGTTAAGGATCGTTTGAAACCAGGAAAGATGCTTCTTGTTGATACCGTCAGCGGAAGATTGATTGATGACGAGGAATTAAAGAACAGCTATGCAACCAAGCAGCCTTATGGCGAGTGGTTAGACAAGAATCTGATTAACTTAAAAGATCTTAAGATTCCTAATAAGCGTGTGCCAAACCACAATGCAGTGGATCGCAAGAGATTGCAGAAGGCCTTTGGATATTCTTATGAGGAACTGACAACCTCAATTTTACAGATGGCCTTAAATGGTGCAGAAGGAATCGGCGCAATGGGTATTGATATTCCTCTTGCCGTTCTTTCGAATGAGCATCAGCCACTGTTTAATTACTTCAAGCAGCTGTTTGCACAGGTAACCAATCCACCGATTGATTCCATTCGCGAAAAGATTGTAACAGCGACCACCATTTATCTTGGTGACAGCGGTAACGTGCTCGAGGAGAAGGAAGAGAATTGCAAGATGTTACGCGTGAACAATCCAATTCTCACCAATACCGATTTACTTAAGATTAAAAATATGGAAGTGGAAGGTTTCAAGGTTGAGACTATTCCAATTACTTACTATAAAAATACTTCTCTGGAAAAGGCTGTGGACCATCTCTTTGTGGAGGCTGACAGAGCGCATAGAGAGGGAGCAAACATTTTAATTCTTTCGGACCGTGGACTGGATGAAAATCATGTTGCAATTCCTTCCCTTCTTGCGGTATCAGCTTTGCAGCAGTATTTGGTTCAGACAAAGAAGAGAACCAGTCTTTCTATTATTTTAGAGAGTGGAGAGCCTCGTGAGGTTCATCATTTTGCAACGCTGCTCGGTTATGGTGCATCTGCAATCAATCCATATCTTGCGCAGGAGAGCATTCAGGAACTGATTGATCTAAACATGCTTGATAAGGATTATTATGCAGCAGTAGATGCATATAATGAGGCTGTCATCGGAGGAATCATTAAGATTGCTTCTAAGATGGGTATTTCTACCATTCAGTCATATCAGGGTGCTAAGATTTTCGAGGCAATCGGAATTGCAAAAGAAGTGGTAGATAAATACTTTAAGGGTACAGTAAGCCGTATCGGTGGAATCACATTGGCGGATATTCAAAAGGATGTTGAAATGCAGCATTCTAAAGCGTTTGATCCACTTGAGCTTCCAACAGAGGCGACCTTAGACAGCCGTGGAGCTCACAAGATGCGCAGTGGAAAAGAGGAGCATCTCTATAATCCAGAGACCATTCATCTTCTTCAGCTGGCTACCAGAACCGGAGATTATAAAACCTTTAAGGAATACACCAGCCTTGTGGATAAAGAAGATTCTGTTAGAAATCTTCGAGGTCTTCTCAAGTTCAAGAGTGCAAAGAAGTCGGTTTCTATTGATGAGGTTGAGTCTGTTGATGAAATTGTAAAGCGCTTTAAGACAGGTGCAATGTCATATGGTTCTATCTCGAAGGAAGCACATGAGACGATGGCAATTGCCATGAATATGATTCACGGAAAGTCAAATTCTGGTGAGGGTGGAGAAGAGGACGACCGCTTAATCCCTTCAGCAGATGGATTAAATCGCTGCTCTGCAATCAAGCAGGTTGCATCAGGAAGATTTGGTGTCACCAGTAAATATCTTGTCAGCGCACAGGAGATTCAGATTAAGATGGCTCAGGGCGCAAAGCCTGGTGAGGGTGAACATCTTCCAGGAAAGAAGGTTTATCCTTGGATCGCAAAGACAAGACTTTCAACGCCAGGTGTATCTTTGATTTCGCCACCACCTCATCACGATATCTATTCGATTGAGGATTTGGCACAGCTGATTTACGACTTAAAGAATGCAAATAAACAGGCGCGTATTTCGGTTAAGTTAGTATCTGAGGCTGGTGTTGGAACAGTTGCATCTGGTGTTGCTAAGGCTGGTGCGCAGGTAATCCTGATCTCAGGCTACGACGGAGGAACTGGTGCTGCACCAAGAAGTTCTATCCACAACGCAGGACTTCCTTGGGAGCTTGGTCTTGCAGAGGCACATCAGACTCTGATGATGAACGGATTGCGTGACAAGGTTATCATCGAGACAGATGGTAAGCTGATGAGCGGCCGCGATGTAGCCATCGCAGCGATGCTTGGAGCAGAAGAGTTTGGATTTGCAACCGCTCCACTTGTAACGATAGGCTGCGTCATCATGAGAGTATGTAACCTTGATACCTGTCCAGTTGGTGTTGCTACACAAAATCCAGAGCTTAGAAAGAATTTCCGCGGTAAGCCAGAATATGTAGTGAACTTTATGAAGTTTATTGCACAGGAGCTTCGTGAAATTATGGCAGAGCTCGGTGTGAAGACGGTAGATGAGTTGGTTGGAAGAACAGATTTACTTGAGCTTAAGAGTTTGGCTAAGGACAGCCGTCTTTCAAAGGTAGATATGTCTGCAATTCTGAATAACCCATTTGAAAGCGAGAAGAGCAAAATCAACTACAACAAGAAAAAGGTTTATGATTTTGAGCTTGAGAAGACTGTAGATGAGAAGGCACTGATCAAATCCTTCAGCAAATATCTTGTCAATGCAGGAGATGAGCAGACGACTGCAAAGAAGTTAAACAGTCTGATGGAGGAAAAAGAACACCTTACCACAAGCATTGATGTCACCAACATTGATCGTTCAGTAGGAACTCTTTTAGGTGCTGAAATCACCAGATGTTTTGGTGAGTCACTTGCGGAGGATACCTTCCATGTACACTGCCACGGCGCAGGTGGACAGAGCTTTGGAGCATTTGTTCCGAAGGGACTGACGCTTGAGTTAGAGGGAGACAGTAACGATTACTTCGGAAAAGGTTTGTCTGGAGGTATGTTAACTGTATATCCATCAAAGAACGCAACCTATGCGGAGGATGAGAATATTATCATCGGTAACGTTGCTCTTTATGGCGCTACCAGTGGTAAGGCATTCATCAATGGTGTTGCAGGTGAGCGTTTTGCAGTAAGAAACTCTGGTGCTACCGCTGTTGTTGAAGGCTGCGGAGATCATGGCTGCGAGTACATGACCGGCGGACGTGTTGTTGTACTTGGTCAGACAGGAAAGAATTTTGCAGCAGGTATGAGTGGTGGAATTGCTTATGTTTTAGATGAGGATGCTTCTTTATACAGAAAGTTAAACAAATCTATGGTTAGCTTAGAAGCTGTTACGGATAAATATGATGTTCTTGAGTTAAAGGGTATTATCGAGGAGCATGTGCTTAGAACAGATTCAAAGAAGGGCAAAGAAGTTGTTGAAAACTTTAGTGAATATCTCCCTAAGTTTAAGAAGATTGTACCTCACGATTACAAGAAGATGATGATGACAATCGTACAGATGGAAGAGAAGGGTCTTAGCTCAGAGCAGGCTCAGATTGAAGCATTCAACGCATTGTGTAGATAGAAAGAGGATAGATGATATGGGAAAAGCAACAGGATTTATGGATTATGAGCGCAAAAATTCTCAGGCGCTGGATCCAAAGAAAAGAATAAAAAACTTTAATGAATTTCATATTCCTCTTTCATTAGAGGAGCAAAAAAGACAGGGAGCACGTTGCATGGAGTGCGGCGTTCCCTTCTGCCAGTCGGGCATGACCATCAAGGGAATGACTTCAGGATGTCCGCTCAACAATCTGATTCCAGAGTGGAATGATTTAGTTTATCGTGGCAATTTTGAGCAGGCATATCTCCGTCTGCACAAGACAAGCAATTTCCCTGAGTTCACCTGCAGAGTATGTCCTGGCCTTTGTGAGAAGGCCTGCACCTGCGGCTTAAATGGAGATGCTGTCTCTACCAGAGAAAATGAGATGGCAATTATCGAGTATGCCTATGAAAACGGATTAGCAGGACCAAAGCCACCAGCAGTGAGAACAGATAAAAAGATTGCAGTCATCGGGTCAGGTCCTTCAGGTCTTTCTGTGGCAGACCAGTTAAATTCAAGAGGCCACAATGTGACTGTGTTTGAGAGAAAAGACCGTGTTGGTGGTTTGCTTCGATATGGTATTCCAAACATGAAGCTTGAAAAACGATTTATCGACCGTAAGCTTAGTGTGATGGAGGCAGAAGGTGTGACCTTTAAGACCTCTGTCAATGTTGGAAAAGATATTACCGCAAAGGCTCTGCTGAAAGATTATGACGCTGTGGTACTTGCCTGTGGAGCGTCTAATCCAAGAGATATCTCTGCACCGGGCAGAGATGCAAAAGCAATTTATTTTGCCGTAGATTTTCTTACTTCAACCACAAAGTGTCTGCTTGACAATGGGGTGGAAAATGGCTTAAAGGAAGGTGCATACATTTCTGCAAAGGACAAGGATGTCATCGTAATTGGTGGTGGAGATACTGGTAATGACTGTGTTGGAACCTGCATCCGTCATGGATGTAAGTCGATTACGCAGCTTGAGATGATGCCAAAAGCACCAGACGAAAGAGCAGAGTCAAATCCTTGGCCACAGTGGCCACTTGTCTGCAAGACAGATTACGGCCAGGAGGAAGCAATTGCAGTCTTTGGCGAGGATCCAAGAATCTATACTACAACCGTAAAAGAGTTCAAAAAGGATAAGGAAGGAAATCTTTGTTCTGCAGTTTTGGTAAGTCTTGAATCAAAGCTTGATGAAAAGAGTGGCAGAAGAATGATGGTTCCTGTAGATGGAACGGAAAAGGAAATTCCTTGTCAGTTAGTATTGATTGCAGCGGGCTTCCTTGGAAGCGAAAACTATGTAACCGATGCCTTTGGTGTAGAAGTTGATGGACGTACAAATGTTGCAACTGCCGAAGGAAAATATATCACTTCTGTAGATAAGGTGTTTACAGCAGGAGATATGCATACAGGACAGTCCCTTGTAGTAAAAGCAATTCGCCAGGGACGTGACTGTGCTCGAGAAATTGATGAGTATTTGATGGGATACACAAACCTGTAGAAAGGAAACGATAATGATTAGCGTAAATCAGGATTATTTAAAATTAAAAGGAAGCTATCTCTTTTCTGAAATTGCGAAAAGAGTCAGTGTTTTCTCGGAGGCAAATCCAGATAAATCGATTATCCGATTAGGTATTGGTGATGTCACAAGACCACTTGCACCAGCGGTAATCGATGCTTTGCATAAGGCTGTAGATGAGATGGCCTGCGAGGAGACCTTCCGCGGATACGCACCAGATTTGGGCTACGAATTTTTGCGCAAGACAATTGCTGAAAATGACTATATTGCCCGCGGATGTGAGATTTCGGCAGACGAGATTTTTGTATCTGATGGTGCAAAGAGTGATTCTGGAAACATTCAGGAAATCTTTGGAAAGGATGTCAAGGTAGCAGTTTGTGACCCTGTTTATCCAGTTTATGTAGATACCAATATCATGGCAGGAAGAGCTGGCTTTTTCTATGAGAGTAAGGGAACCTGGAGCAATATTATCTATATGCCATGCACCAGGGAAAATGGCTTTGCACCAGAGCTTCCAGAGCAGATTCCAGATTTAATTTATCTTTGCTTCCCTAATAACCCAACAGGAGCAACCATTACCAAGGATAAGCTTCAGGAATGGGTTGATTTTGCAAATCACCACGGTTCAGTCATTCTGTATGATGCAGCCTATGAAGCATATATTTCTGAGGACAATGTGCCTCATTCAATCTATGAATGTGAAGGTGCAAAGGAATGCGCCATCGAACTGAAATCCTTCTCTAAAAATGCTGGATTTACAGGCCTTCGTCTTGGCTATACCGTAATTCCTAAAACGCTGGTACGAGATGGCGTAGCATTACACAGCCTGTGGGCTCGCAGACATGGAACCAAGTTTAACGGTGCACCATATATTGTTCAGCGTGCAGGTGAGGCTGTATATTCTGAGCTCGGAAAGGCTCAGACCAAGGAGCAGGTAGACTACTATATGAGAAATGCACATCTGATTCTTGAGGGCTTAAAGGATGCTGGCTACGAGGTTTCAGGGGGAGTGAACGCGCCTTATATCTGGCTGAAAACTCCAAACGGACTTTCAAGCTGGGAATTCTTCGATCAGCTTTTGGTATGTGCGAATGTTGTAGGAACTCCTGGTGTAGGCTTCGGACCAAGTGGAGAGGGATATTTCAGACTGACTGCGTTTGGTAAATATGAATCTACAATGGAAGCACTCGAGAGAATTAAAAGAATGTAGAAAGAAAATGCGAGGGACGGCTTAAGGCCGTCCCTTTGTCGTGCATAAGTCAAAAGATGCGTTCCTATGGAAAGGAAATATGATATAATGTTTACCTATATTAGGAGGAAATCATATGATTCTTACATTTATACATGGTCTACTTATGGCCTTTGCAGATAGTGTTCCTGGTGTTAGTGGTGGAACCATTGCATTTTTATTGGGATTTTATGACAAATTTATTGGATCCATCAACGATTTTATCCGCGGAAAGAAAAAAGAGCGCATCGAAGCACTTAAGTATTTAATCAAGCTGGGAATCGGCTGGATTATCGGAATGGGACTTGCAGTTACCATTCTTGCAAGTGTATTTGAAAAGCACATTTATTCGGTCAGCTCGTTGTTCCTTGGATTTATCATTGCCGCAATTCCAGTTGTGATTTATGAGGAGAGAGAGACCTTAAAGAGACTTCGCAATCTCTGCTTCATTATCCCTGGCGCAGCAGTTGTTGTTGCTCTTGCGATACTTGGAACAACCAATGGATTTCAGGCAGACGGTATCAGTGTAGGAAAGTGCATTTACGCCATTGTTGCAGGCATGTGTGCGATTTCTGCGATGGTACTTCCAGGCATTTCTGGATCCACGGTTCTTTTAACCTTTGGAATTTATATTCCACTGATTCAGGACGTTAAAAATTTAATGCATATGGACTTTTCGGGAATCTGGCTGGTAATTTGTATCGCAGTGGGAGTGCTTCTTGGTGTTGTGATTTCCGTTGGAATTATTAAGAAGAGTCTTGATCGATTCCGTGGACAGACGATTTATACGGTTATCGGTATGATGATTGGATCGCTCTATGCAATCGTGCAGGGACCAACGACTCTTGAGGGAGAATTTGAGGCTTTAGGCTTTTCAAACTTTGGATACCTTTGGTTTGTAGTTGGAGTTGTGATTGTCCTTGGTATGAAGGGCTTTCATATCTTAAAATCGCGCAAGACTAAATAATTGAAAGTCTGTTATGAAAACAAAGAAAATAAACGGTAAAAATTATAAATCGGTAATCAGCAAGGTGGTTTACATTCCAATGCTCGTAATGGCGTTGATTGGAGTGGTAACCATCATTGCCTCCGCAATGACCTTTATCAAGGTACAGGATGAGATGATTGATACCAACATCAATTCGCTTAACATTGCGCAGTATCAGTTGGATAACTACCTTGATCAGATAGACTATGCCTTTTATACCTATATGCGTTCAGAAGACAGCTATCGCCTGATGACATCCTACAAGGCGGCTACACCTCCAGACGATCGCTTGATAGCGACCGCGCGCACACATAAATGGATGGAAGAGAATATGGGTTCCCGTTCGGTAATCGATGGAACTTTTTGCTATTTCCCTCGTATTAATCTGTATCTTTCGCGAAGCAATATGGCGATGAGTGTAGCTGAGCATTTTAAAATGTATGTGTCGGAGGGAGTTATTCTCGAAAATCGTTGGGCAATCCATGAGATTGATGGGCAAAAATATCTTGCCAAGATTTACAGGGGCGAACACTTTTATGGTGGAGCCTGGATATCTGTGGAGCATCTGTATCAGCTGCTAGGTCTGTCTGAAAGGAACTATGACGGAATTCCTTATTTGGAGGACCAGTTAGGGACATGTTCGAGAGATAATCTTAGTCAGCAGGCTGCAGGTGCAAGAATTCTTCATTCCACAAAAGAGAACTCCAAGAAGGTTAAAATCTATGTTGCGATTCCAAGGATGAATCTCTTTAAGAGGTTGCCAGTATTTATCTATATCCTGTTCTCGTTAACAATAGCTTCGATTGTAAGTATTCCGTTTCTTGGAATGTGGCTTCGTAGAAAAATTGCGAATCCGCTGCGAACGATAGATGACGCAATGGTTGAAATCGCAAATGGTAACGTGGACTATCGTATCAGAGTGCCAGGAGGAGACTCGGTAGATGAGTTTGGTCGCCTATCACTTCGTATCAATGATACTCTTGACGAGTTAAACGAGACAACCTACAAGCTTTATGAGGAAACCTTAAGAGGTCAGCAGACAAAGTTAAATTATTTCAGCCAGCAAATTCGTCCTCATTTTATTCTGAATGCGCTTAATATCATCTATACCTATGAGGAGCATGAGTTTCCTTTGGTAAAGCAGATGGTTTTGTATCTGACGGATTATTTCCGATACATTGTCAATGCGAAGAAGGATTTCGTAAATCTCTCCCAGGAGATGGAGCATGTACAAAACTATTTAAAAATTCAAAAGGAGCGATATTTAGACCGCTTTGATTTCTTTGTCGAGTGGGAGGCCGAAATTGAGGATAGCTTTATTCCACCTCTTATTATTCAGACCTTTGTGGAAAACTGTGTAAAATATGGAATGCGCAGTGGAGATAAGAGCTTTGTCTATGTGCTTGCAGGCAAAGAGGATGAGAAGATCAAGCTGATGATTGCGGATACGGGTGCTGGATTTTCTGAGGAAACCTTTGAAAAGTTCAAACGGTTTTTAGATACCAAACAACACCAGGAGGGATTAGGTGTAGGTCTGGAAAATACGGTGGAGCGTATCAGGATTTTATATGATGGCCATGTGGATATTCGCCTGCGCAATGCTCTTTCAGGTGGTGCAGTGGTAGAAATTTATTTGCCAATTAAGTGGGAGGATACCTTCACAAATAACTTTGTTCAATTTATATAAAAAGGAAATAAAATGTATAAGATACTATTGGTAGACGATGAGCCAAGAACAGTAGATGCACTCGAAAAGAATATTGACTGGCATGCCTGCAGCATTCGCAAGGTATTCAAGTGTGACAGCATGGCTTCTGCGATTGAGCTGGTGAAAGCCGAAAAGCCAGAAATCATGATCTGCGATATTGAAATGCCAAATGGCTCAGGGCTTCAGCTTTTGGAATGGCTGAACGACAACCAGATGGAGATCAACTGTATATTTGTGACCTGCCATCCTGAGTTTGAATATATGCGCAAGGCGATCCAGCTAAAGTGTTATGACTATATACTTAAGCCAATTAATTATGAGGAGTTTCACAAAGTACTGAAAAACCTAATTCTCAAAATGGAGGATGAGAAGAATGGTTCGCCACAGGAGACGAAAAACTGGGGTGGTCTTACCGATGGTCAAATTAGGGAGCTTGGACGTAGCGAGGACGAGAGAAATGTGGAGTCGGAGGTAAAAAAATATATCTCTGACCATATGATGGACAGCATTTCTGTGACAGATATTGCCGAGGCGTTACATTTTAACTCTCAGTATCTGATGCGAGCTTTTAAAAAGACGACGAATATGTCGATTGTGGAATACATTACCAATCTTCGTATGGAAACGGCGAAGAAAATCCTTGTAGACACAAATCTTCCTGTAAAAGAGGTGTCGGGAATGGTTGGCTATTCCGATTATGCTTATTTTAACAGGGTATTTAAAAAGGAGGTTGGTGTTTCTCCAAACCAGTATCGTGCGGACAAAAAGTAGCATAAAATATGACATAAAAAATAGCAGGTCATTTTTGTCCAACGCCGTGTCATTATAATCCTATCTCCCATTTTGGATAATTGCTATGATAATGGCATCTTAAAAAAGGGGGATTATATATGAGAAAGATCAAAAAGATTTTTTCGCTTGTGTTAGTGGCAGCATTAGCACTTGGACTTTTTGCCGCTTGTGGTAAAAAGGATGACGACAAAACCGTTGTAAGAATGGAGATTATCACCTATGGTATGCCAATTGCAGATTTAATGGCAGTACAGGATGAAATCAACAAGATTGCAGAGGCTGAGATTGGTGTAACTGTAGAGTTAATTGAACAGCCAATCGGAACAATGATTCAGGACCTTGGAAACAAGATTTCTGTAGGCGACGACATTGACATTGTATGTACAGGACTTTTACGTAACCCAACCATGCTTCATGCAACTGGACAGATTATTCCAATGACAGAGTACTTAAAGAAGTCAGATAAGCTTATGCAGCTTGCAGATGGACTTCTTGGTGCATGTACTATCGATGGAGAAATCTATGCTTATCCAGGTTCATTAACTCCTGGTACCCAGAATACCTTCTTCTATGATGTAGACCTTGCTAGTCAGTACAATATCCAGTTACCAGAGAGAATCAATGGCGCTGAGGATTGGGAGAACATCTTCAATCAGGTTATCGCTTCTGGAATGGAGCAGAAGGCTATTACCTTAGGTGATGGTGTTGCAGCTGAATATCAGTGGGCTGATTACGATGCACTTGGTGATTACTCAGCAATTGCATATGGCGCTGTTATGGCTGGTGATGAGGATACAAATAAGATTGTAAACTACTATGGAACACCTGAATATGTTGCAAAGTGCAAGATGCACAGAGAGTGGATGGAAAAGGGATATGTTCTTGAAAACTCTTCAGAGAACAATTTATCTACTCAGGATTGTATGAGAGCAGGAACCATTTTCGGATTTACCAGTGCTGGCGGAACTGGAATGAGTGCTGCATATTGGTCTTCTGTTACTGGACGTAATATTGCAGGTGTCCCAATGGGTGACGTTTCTATCTCCGCTGACAATGTTATTAACTTAAGCTGGGGACTTTCTGCAAACTGCGAGAATCCAGAAAAGTGTGTAGAGTTTCTTGAGTTAATCTTTACAAACACTGAAGTTGCAAACCTTTTGAACTATGGTATCGAAGGAAAGCACTATGTAACAACTCCTGGAACAAAGATTATCAATTATCCAGAAGGAATCGATCCTTCAAACTGTGGATGGGGAATGTTTGTAGGTACCTATGGTGATAACAGCCAGACCTACCAGAGACCACCTTTCACCGATGAGGATATTGCTAACTTCAGCCAGTTTGGATATCCAAAGGCTGAGTGCTCTAAGTACTTAGCATATGTATTTGATGCTTCATCTGTTGAGACAGAAGTAGCAAATGTTAGTGCTGTTGTAAGTCAGTATGCTCCATCTTTAGCTTGTGGTAAGGTTGAAAATGTTGATGCTCAGATTAAGGAATTTAACGAGAAGTTAAAGGAAGCTGGAATTGACAAGATTATTGAAGAAAACCAGAAGCAGTTAGACGCTTGGATCGCAGCTCAGTAAAACTGAAAAAGCTTAGTTTAGAAGGCCTCTGTTGGGATATCCCGACAGAGGCTTTTTTAATACAAAAAAGGTATGTCATTATTATCCAACACGATATCACTATAATCCTATTGGCAGAAAAGGAATCTTGATAAAATATAGAAAAAAGAAAGGGGATTTTTATGAAAAAGAAGAATAATTTTAAAAGATGGCTTCCGATTTATATTATGGGAATTCCAGGTTTAGTGTACTTGTTTATCAATAACTATATGCCAATGTATGGTCTTTTGATTGCGTTCAAAAGATGGAATTTCAAGAAGGGTATCAGCGGAAGTGAGTGGTATGGACTTAAAAACTTTAAATTCTTGTTCTCTACAGGTGATGCCTGGGTAATTACAAGAAATACACTTTTATATAACGCTGCGTTCATTATCATGGATATGATCCTATGCGTTGCGCTTGCGATTTTCTTAAATGAAATTCGCCACAAGTGGTCAAAGAAAATCTATCAGACCGTGGTATTACTACCATATCTGATGTCTATGGTATTGGTATCTTATTTGGCCTATGCCTTTTTAGATGGAAATACAGGTTTGATTAATACAGTACTTCATATGTTCGGGAAAGAATCAATTGAATTTTATTCACAGGCAAAATACTGGCCATGGATACTTTTGTTTGTGCGTAACTGGAGATTTATCGGCTATGGCTCCATCATTTATCTTGCAACCTTAGTTGGAATCAGTGATGAATATTATGAGGCCGCTGAGCTTGATGGCGCAACAAAATGGCAGCAGATTCACAAGATTACACTGCCACTGCTTAAGCCAACAATTATTATGTTAACAACTCTGTCTGTTGGTAATATTTTCAGATCAGACTTTGGTCTTTTCTACCAGGTACCAAGAAATCAGGGCCTGCTTTACTCAGCAACGGATACCATTGACACCTATATCTTTAGATCTCTGTTAAAGAATCCAGATATTGGCAGATCTTCTGCAGCAGCGTTCTATCAGTCAATCGTTTGCTTTATCACGATTATGATTTTCAACGGAATCATTCGCAAGACAAGCAAAGAAGACGCATTATTCTAGGAGGTGTACGATGAAAAAACACAAAGGCTTTTTAGCTTTATCGCATATTATTCTTATAATTGTATCGGCGTCAGCACTGATTCCTTTCTGGATTTTGGTTATGGCCAGTTTTACCGACGAGAGTGCTGCTATCAAATATGGTTTCCGTTTATGGCCTAAGCAGTTTTCACTGGAGGCATATCAGTATCTTTGGAAAAAGTGGGAATTATTTGGTAGAGGCTATGGAATTACCATCTCTGTAACCGTCATCGGTGTTATTGTCAGCTTAATTGTTACATTGATGCTTAGCTATATGCTCTCAAAGAGAAATATGCCTGGCTACAGAATTTTAAACTTTATTGTAATCTTTACAATGCTGTTTAACGGTGGATTGGTTGCGACCTTTATCAACTATGCGCGCAATTTCCACATCAGAGATACTTTATTTGCACTGATTGTGCCTAACCTTATCACCAACGCATTCTTTATCACGATGGTAAGAAACTACTTTACCAACAATATTCCAGAGGAATTGCTTGAGGCAGCAAGAATCGATGGTGCATCTGAGTTTCGAATCTTCTTTAAGGTGGCAATGCCTCTTTCAAAGCCAATTATTGCAACACTTGCACTGATGGTAGGTGTAAACTATTGGAATGACTGGCAGAATGGTGTCTACTATCTTACAACACCAAAGCTTTATGGAATTCAGAATGTATTAAACGCAATCAATGAAAGTGTAACCTACCTTATGAGCGCAGCAAGTAATGGTGGTATGCTTCCATCACAGACTGCTAGAATGGCGGCGGCGATGCTTGGAATTTTGCCAATTTTGATTGTCTATCCATTCTTCCAGGATTACTTTGTAAAGGGTATTACCATGGGAGCAGTAAAGGGTTAAAGCTTATAATATACAATTTGGGATGTTTCGGAATGAAATGTCCCAAATTTTTTGCAGATTTTGGAAAGAAAAAGTCACAATATCACATTGATATATATGGATATTCAAAGTAAGGTAAAAGATAATGGAACTATAATTGGAGGGTGTTTAAATGTTAGTTGAAAAAATAAAATTATATGAGAATCGTGAGGATGTTACTCTAACCACCTATGTGTTAGATGACTCGCATGAAATGTTAGGAGGAAAAACTCGCCCAGCTATTTTGGTTTGTCCAGGCGGAGCATATGCATTTTGCTCAGACCGTGAGGCAGAGCCGATTGCACTTAAGTATGCATCTATGGGATATCATGCCTTTGTACTTCGCTATTCTGTATACAACAAGGGAAAGTTTATCAATCCAATGGAGGAGAATCTTCCGCTTGACGAGGACAGTCTTTTTCCAAATGCAATGTGTGATATCGGAGCGGCAATGCTCTATATCAAGGATCACGCAGAAGAATGGCTGGTAGATAAAGATAAGATTATCCTTACTGGTTTTTCCGCAGGAGCGCATAATAGTGCAATGTTCTGCACACACTGGGATGGCGAGATTTTAGCAAAGAGATTTGGCCGAGACAAAGAGGATTTAAGACCAGCTGGCGCTATCCTGGGATATGGATATTATGATTGGGTGGTCTTCCGTGATATGGAGGTTCCTGATTTGATGGCGCGCAAGATGAATGAGGCAATTGACTTCTCATACTTTGGAACTCGTCACCCATCGAAGGAGCAGCTTGCAGAGGCAAGTCCTGCTTTCCATGTGACAGAGAACTGTCCACCAATGTTCCTTTGGAATACCATAGATGACAACACTCTTCCAGCAGAGCAGACTGTGATTATGGCGTTAGCACTTGCAAAGGCAAAGATTCCATATGAGGTACACACCTTTGGAATTGGAGACCATGGCCTATCTACCTGCGATGAAGCATCTGCTAGCAATATGGAGCAGGTAAATGCGAATGTCGGACAGTGGCTTCCGCTTGCAAACGATTGGCTGAGAAGAAATTTTCCGTTAGATTTACCTGAAAAGGCACAGCCATTTTCTTTTGACATGTTATAATTGGTTATGATTAAAGCAAAGAAGTAGCGTACATGGTTGCGCTACTTCTTTTTATACTGTAAAATGGGCACAGACTTCAAAAAGAGAGGAAACAAAAATGAGCGTTATTGAAAAAATTAATGGTTATGAAATTACAGAGGCAGAAATCGATGCATTCATCGAAACCCTTCCTCCAGAGCAGAGACAGTATGCTGCAAATCCAAGATTCCGTCAACAGATTATTCAGCAGTTTGTATCTGTATTATTATTCTCTGAATATGCAAAGGAAGAGAAGTTAGAAGAGACCGACGAGTACGCAAAGTTACTTGAGTCTGCCAAGAGAGATATCCTTGCACAGCTTGGAATGAATAAGGTACTTGCGGCAGTTCAGGTTGAGGATCAGGAGGCAAAGGACTTCTATGAGAGCAATCAGGATAAGTTCAAGTCTCAGGAGACTGTATCTGCGAAGCACATTCTTGTAGATGACGAAGCAAAATGTAACGAAATCAAGGCAGAAATCGAGGCAGGAAAAGCATTTGAGGATGCTGCGAAGGAATATTCATCATGCCCATCAAAGGAGCGCGGTGGAGATTTAGGAGAGTTTGGCCACGGACAGATGGTAGCAGAGTTTGATGAGGCCAGCTTTGCAGCAACCGTAGGAGAAATCGTAGGACCAGTTAAGACTGATTTTGGTTTCCATTTAATTCAGGTATATGACAAGAAGGAAGCTGGCATCATGGCATATGATGAGGTCAAGGATCAGATCTGTTCGAACCTTCTTCAGAAGAAGCAGAGCGAGATTTACGCTGAAAAGATTGCAGAGCTTCATGAGAAGTATGCAGATAAGTAATTAAATGAATATTTAATAAAATCAAGACGTATTTTAAAGAGCTCGGAGATAATCTTCGGGCTCTTTTCTTTGGGTATGGGTAATCGCATTAATTTTTCATACCAAAATAAGGCTGGGGTTAACTCTTAAAGCAAATAACCGAAATAGATAATGAGAGACTAGGTGACACTGATGATTGAGGAGGTGAGACCAGCAGCAACACATGGAGGTGAGCTTTACAGAGTCTTTGGTATCACTGCTATACCATATCAGTCTCGTACAAGAGATGATAAAAATGGGCAGTCGAATGAACGCAGGCAGCAACAGCCTCATGCCAGCTTCAGGGAAATGTATGATTCCGAAAAGAACAGGGAAGTTTCGGATATCGATGTACAGACGAGAGGCTACACTCGTACAGGCGCACCAGCAAAGCTCATGGTGCATATGCACGATTACACAAATCAAAAGAAACACGCGTAGTTCCAGAGGCCGCGACAACGAGACGGAGCAGATTCCTTTTTTCGTAGTCGCGGCTTTTGGTGAAAATAATCGACAAATAAAAGAAAATTGTGCTATGATATCGGCTGGTAAGATGATAAGTTATATATCGAATATCATAAGTAATATAAATTTGTTCGAATAGATGAGGGAAGAGATGGATACAGTTGTAAAGAGAAGCTTTTTTACAAAGGATAAAACTTTTTATAAGACAATGTTTAGGATGCTTGTTGTCGTTGCATTGCAGAACTTAGTAGCCTATTCCGTAAATATGGCAGACAACATTATGCTTGGACGCTATTCACAGGATGCCCTTTCAGGAGCGGCAACGGTCAATCAGGTGTTTTTTATCGTTCAGCAGTTTGCAATTTCGGTAGGCAATACACTTGTGGTTCTTGCAGCGCAGTATTGGGGAGAAAAGAAGATAGATCCGATTCGCAGAATAACTGCAATCGCGATGAAGTACGCCTTCTTTATTGGAATTGCAATCATTATTGTGTGTAGTTTTTTTCCACATTGGCTGATTGGATTATTTACAAACTCAGAGGCGATTATCAGCGAAGGCTGTGCATATCTTTCTATTGTGCAGTGGACCTTCCTTTTGTATCTGATTACAAATGCTTTGATGGCAGCACTTCGAGCCGTTGGAACTGTAAATATTTCCTTTTACATTTCCATTGTTTCTCTCATTTTAAATGTAGGTATCAACTATACTCTGATCTTTGGTAAGTTTGGAGCACCTGAGATGGGAATTCGAGGGGCGGCAATCGGTACACTGATTGCGCGCATTGTTGAGCTTGGCATTGTATTTATTTATGTTTGGAAGGTAGATAAAAAGATTCAGTTGGTAGGACACGGTTTCTTAAAAGGCGATAAGCTCTTGAGAAAGGACTACCTGAAGGCATTTATTCCAATTGCAATTTCTCTGGTACTCTGGGGAATCTCAGTGCCAATGCAGACCGCTATCCTCGGTCATTTATCGGATGACGCAATTGCAGCAAATTCTGTTGCTACAACCTTTTATCAGTACCTAAAGGTAATCGTTGTGGCGATGTCCTCTACCTCAGCTGTTATGGTTGGAAATGCAATTGGACGAGGTGACAGAGAGCGTGTTAAGAGTGATGCACGTACACTTTCTGTGATCGATGTTGTAATCGGTATCATTCTTGGAATCGCACTGATGCTTCTCCGCCAGCCTCTTCTTTCGATTTATAAACTGTCTGATTCAGCAACCGAGATGGCAATCAATCTGATTGTAATCATGGGATTTATTATGATGGGAATGAGCTATCAGATGCCAGTTTCCATGGGAATTATCCAGGGCTCAGGTGATGGAAATTTCACCATGTACATGAATCTGATTTCGACCTGGATTATCGTAATGCCATTATCCTTCCTTGCGGCTTTTACTTTCAAATGGCCAGTGGAATGGGTGGTGGTGGTTGTGCAATCCGATCAGGTATTCAAATGCATACCGACCTTTATTCATTTCTGTCGATATAAGTGGATTAAGAAGATGACACGATAATTATATAGAATATAAAAATCCCCAGGTTAACCTGGGGATTTTGTGTTATGGCGACGAGGAAAATCGACTGCATGCTTGCATACGAGGAGATTTTACGACCGCTAATCAGAGCGAAGCTCGCAAATGGTGTTTCGTCTCTATTGTCGCTATGTTAGAAAGTTAGTCTTCCCAAGGACGGATACGGTAGGTGACACCAAGGTCGTCACAGATGGCCTGGCACTTGGCTTCTTCCTCAGGGGTGAGAGTGGTCGCGACGGTGGTGAAGGTAACATTAGGGACATAATCCTTGGCTTCCGATGCGAAGGCGAGCATGGCATCAAAAGCTTCTGGTCCAAACTGACTGCGAACAAGCTCGTTGTAGCGGTCGCGGTCTGGAGTATTTAAGCTGATGGACAGAGTGTCGATGATGCCCTTCATCTCTGGGGCAATATGTCGCTTGTTGATTAGGTCGCCATGTCCGTTGGTGTTAATGCGGACTGGCTTGCCAAAGGTTTCTTTGACATACTTTGCAACAGGAAGGAGTACATCGAAGGCTTCTGTAGGCTCACCAAAGCCACAAAATACGACTTCCTTATATTCATCCATATTAAATTTAGAAAACTCTGCAACAACTTCCTCATAGGAAGGCTCATGTTCAAGCCATAAGGGATCCGACTTCTCCATATGATCTCTGGTCTGACGAAGACAGAAGGTGCAGGCGGCAGAGCAGCGGTTAGTTAAGTTCACATACAGGTTGTCGCCAACCTTATATAAAATGGTCATAGCTTTATTCATAATTGTATCTCCTATGGTTTTAGTGTATGAAGTACTTCCTCGAAGCATACACCATCTGTAACTGGAATTTCAAGTTCAATGGAACGCAAAATGCAACGTTTGATAAAAAGAGACGCCTTGCGAACCGATTCGCTGAAGGATACACCGTTTACAGCATCTGCAGCGATAATGGCAGAAAAGATATCACCAGTGCCAGAACGCTGGGTTCCAACCTTTTGCGTTTTGCGCATAACCGGTTCCTGTCCCTCCTCGTAGCAGAGGTTACAGATGTAGCTCTTTTGGATGATGCCCGTGATGACAACCTTTTTCGGACCCTGAGCGGAAAGCTTTTGAGCAAGCTCAATGACTTCTGCCACCTTGAAATCCTCACGATAAGGGGTATCTGTCAATATACAAGCCTCTGTGAGATTTGGTGTGATAATATCGGCGTATTCAACAAGCTGTTTCATGCGCTGACACATCTCACTGGTGTAGGTTGGGTAGGTCTTTCCGTAGTCGCCCATAACAGGATCAACAACAACAAGGGTATCCTTCTTCTTGAACATACGGAAGAACTCTAAGACAATTTGAATCTGGTCAGCTGAGCCTAAAAAGCCAGTACTGATTGCTGAAAATTCCAAATCTAGTTTTTTCCATTCATCCATATATGCAGGCATATGTTCCGTGAAATCTTTGTAATAGAAGCTTGGAAAACCTGTGTGATTTGAAAAGATTGAAGTTGGGAGCGGGCAACACTGAATTTTCATGGCGGAAATGACGGGAAGTGCTACCGCAAGGGAGCAACGTCCGAAGCCGGAAAAGTCATTGATGACCGCAATTTTTTTCTGATGATTATGTGCACTCATAGCTGTACACCTTTCTATATAAATTAGCTGAGGTTTTTCTTTTCTATTAATGCCTTTGAAGCATCATCGTAGGAGATGCTTGCAAGGGCAACCGATTCGATTTCAATGCCACGAAAAACCTTCCAGTCTTTGTCGAGGCACCCTGCCATGTACTCTGAGAGTTCGGTGGCTTTTGAGGTGAGAAAGGAAATGCGCTCGCCTTCCATCGACATCTTATTTATGACAGTTGCAAGCGCAGTCATAAATTCGTCCAGAAACTGGGCATTGATTTCATCCATAAATATTTCATCGCTGTCCTTTGCTGCGACTTCCTCATAAAAGCGGATTGGATCGCAGATGCGGATGGAATAGGTTCCATGACATCGGAGAAAAAGCTCCGCCTCGTAAAAGTTATCATAATAGTTTATGGGCGTTTGGGTTCCAAAACGGATTCCAGAAATCTCCTTGGTGTTAATATAATAAATCTGCTGACCACCAGTGGCAGAAAGTTTGCCGAAGAGACCACCGCGGGCAGAGCTGTTGACAATCTCATAGTAGCCCGGTTCGCTTGTCCAGTCGATGATCTTTCCGCCATCGACAACGATCATAAACTGATTATCAAAAACCTGAGCAATCGTTCCATTTGGGATATACTCAGCAGACTGTTTTTCTTTGTTCTTGGAGTTGTACCAGACTCCCTTAGTGAGGACCGTATTTTCGCCCATATGCACTGGAACGATAAATTTGTGCTTAGGCGATAGCACCTGGTTCATTCCCATGTGTATTTCCCCCTGTAATTATTCCTTTTTATTATATGAAGACAAGATTTATTTCTCAACTGTAATATGGTATGATTTTATGCAGAATTATTCAGTATTTTTGGAGGTATTACTATGCTTGAGGAATTAAAAAAGGCTGTTTATGAAGCAAATATGGAACTGCCAAAAAGGGGATTAATTACGTACACCTGGGGAAATGTCAGTGGAATTGACCGCGAGAGCGGATATTTTGTGATTAAGCCAAGTGGAGTGGATTACGACGTTTTGACCCCGGAGGACATGGTGGTAATGGACCTGGAAGGAAACAAAATCGAGGGAAAATATAAGCCTAGCTCTGACACAGCAACACATATTGAGTTATATAAAAAGTATCCATGTATCGGAGGCGTTGTTCATACCCATTCACCGGAAGCGGTTGCCTGGGCTCAGGCGGGAAGGGATATTCCTCTTTACGGAACAACACATGCCGATTACTTCCTGGGAGCGATTCCATGTGCACGCAATCTGACAAAGGAAGAAATTGAAGAGGCCTATGAAAAGAACACAGGAACGGTCATTATTGAAACCTTTGAGAGCAGAGGAATTAATCCGGAATATACACCTGCGGTTCTCTGTCAGAATCATGGGCCATTTACCTGGGGGAAGGACGCTGCGGAAGCGGTACACAATGCGGTGGTTCTTGAGGAAGTTGCAAAGATGGCTCGTTTTACAGAGAGCATTAATCCAAATGTAAAGCCTGCTCCAGATACCATTAAGGAAAAGCATTTCTATCGTAAGCATGGCGCAAATGCATACTATGGACAGAATTAACAAGCTCATGGACTATACGGTGGTCGATTTGGAGATGACCGGATTAAATGTCAAAAAGGATAAAGTGATTGAAATCGGGGCCGCGCGAGTAAGGAACGGAAAGGTTGTTGAGACATATGAGACCTTCTTGAACTCTGTGAGCGAGGTCCCTGAAAGAATTACAAAGCTCACTGGCATTACAACAGAAATGATGCAGTCAGGGGTTTTGGAAGATGAAGGAATGTCTGCGCTAATTGAGTTCATTGGAGATGATGTTTTAGTAGGACAAAATTTTTCCTTTGACTATAAATTTATTCGTCAGTGGGCGGTGAATCACAAAGTTGCAGTCAATAATTCTTATCTGGATACCCTGATTTTGGCGCGCAAACTTTTGCCGGTGGAACAGTCCAAGCGTTTGGAGGAACTGTGCAATTATTTTGGGATTCAAAGAGAAAATGCACATCGGGCATTGTATGATGCCATTGAGACAAGCGAGGTTTATTTAAAGCTGTTAGAACTTTCAAAGGAAGAGTTTGTCCCAAAAGAAATGACAATGAAAGTGAAAAAAATATCCCCAATCACAAAGGCTCAGGTGGAGCAAATCGAGAAATATCGACAGCTGCACAATGTGACAGAACCAATTGATTGGGGAAGTTTAAATCGTAGTGAGGCATCCAGACTGATGGAGTACTACTACCAAACCTATGGCAGATAGCCTCGTTTACTCGGTTAAAGTAGCAGGTGTTTGTTCTTTTCGTGCGTTAAGTTCTGCAATAATTGAATTTTTGGAAAGAGAATTTAAGTCGCCAGCGGAGGCGATTAAGGAATCAATTTTTGCCGTCTCGTTGCTTTCGCAGTAAAGCTGTGCAAGCATCAGATAGATTGACTTGGCGTCAGCCTGTATTTTTACAGCAAATTCTAAAATGGCCTTTGCTTCATCTGTCTGTTTTGCCTCAAGCAGATCCTTTGCCACCTCAGATAAGGCGGTTACAAGCAAAGTAAAGCGTTCATCACAGGCGCTTAGCTCTTCTAAGTTTGCAACACCATATTCCAGTTTTAAGTCGGTGTTACTCTTCCCCGTGAGATTTAAAATCTTATCCTCAGATTCTGCCAAGGCTTTTAATTTGTCGATGGCTGAGGTATGAAGGGATTGTGGCAAAATCTCTTTTGGTATGGTAATATATGGAAGGTTTGTGATGTCCTTGCGTCGGGTTGCATTTGCCATGCGCTCACGCTCCCAAAAGGCATCCTCGCGTTCCTTGGTTTCTTTGTTGCTTTTGCGATAGCGCATATTGACAAAAACCAGGAATAAAATAAAAACAACTAATATAATTGGGATATGTCTGATAAAGTCTGGCATAAGAAAACTCCTTTTTTGTATATATCTCATTATAATCGATTTAGAAGTATTGGAGAACGAAAAATGTGGAATATGAGTAAAAGAAAAAAGCGATTGATTGCAATTATTTCCATTATATTAATTGCAGCATTGTTCATTACATCAATTGTAGCATCACTTATCATGTAATTTTGGTGAACTTATAACGATTGAAAATGCGATAAATTCTGCTAAAATGGGTATATTATCGTAAGATTATTTCGTGATAAAAGAAAGAGGCATATATAATGAAGAAACATTTTATATTGTCATTCGCTGTAATTTTTTGTGTCTGCGCACTCTTTACCACTTCCCTGAGGAGTGAGGCAAAGACCACTGAGACAATTGCAGATGGAGTATATATTGGAACTGTATATGTCGGTGGTATGACCGAAGAGGAAGCATATGGTGCCATCAGTACCTATGTGGACAGCCTGATGGGAACCACCTTCACCTTAAGAGGTGTGGGGGACAAGACCATTAAGGTCAGCGCAGAAAAAATGGGAATTAGCTGTGATCCAACGGAGTCTGTAAACTCAGCACTTTCTGTAACCCGCAAGGGAAGCTTAATCAAGCGCTACAAGGACAGTGTGGATTTAAGGAGCGAGGATTTACATCTTCCCCTTATTCTTGAGGTAGACAAGGAGAAGACAGCCCGTCTTTTGTATGATAAGCAGAGTAAGCTTTCAGTGAAGGCAAAGAATGCCAGCCTTGAGAGAAGTGCAGAAACCTTTTCCTTTGTGGAAGGTGTCAGCGGAGAAGAGGTTGTCGAAGAAGCCAGTGTATATGCAATTAATCAGTTTCTTGCATATGAATTTGATGGAACAGACAGCGAAATTCAGCTGGCAACTCAGGTGATTGAAGCAAGAGGTAGTGAGGAAGAACTTGCCTGCATTCAGGATTTGCTCGGAACCTTCTCTACCAATTATGGTAGCTCTGCAGCAGGACGTAAAACAAATATCAAAAATGCCTGCTCAAAATTAAATGGAAATGTTGTTTATCCAGGTGAGGAAATATCGGTGCACGATGTCATTGCACCGTTAACCATTGAAAATGGTTATGCAGTCGGAGGTGCCTTTTTAAACGGCCAGGTTGTTGATTCCGTTGGCGGCGGTGTCTGCCAGGTGGCAACTACTCTTTATAACGCATTGATCCGCGCTGAAATTGATATCACTATGCGCTATAACCATTCTATGATTGTTGCTTATGTAGAACCATCAGATGATGCAGCAATTGCTGGCGATTATAAGGATTTGCGCTTTAAGAACAATTCGGATTATCCAATTTTTATTGAGGGATCCGCAAATGGTTCACAGCTTTCTTTCCGAATTTACGGAAAAGAAACAAGACCATCAAATCGCAAAGTTCGTTTTGAGAGTGTTGTGGTTTCAGAGGAAGACATTCAGCTAAAGGCAACTTATGACAGCTCTCAGCCAATTGGCTATTATAATGTAGATGTGTCGCCTCATAAGGGAATGCAGGCAGAGCTGTATAAGATTGTTACTGTGGATGGCGTGGAAACAGAACGTACACTTTTTAACAAAAGTAAGTATAATTCGGGCGCTAAGCAGGTAACTATCGGAACCTCAGGTTGCAGTGCAGAACAGTTGACTGCGATAAAGAACGCTGTAGCTGCAAACGATGAGGATGCGGTAAAAGCTGAAATAGCAAGAGCTTCTGCAGGATATGTTCCACCAGTGGCTGCAGAAGAATAAAATAAGAAAATAATAAACAAAGGCTGCCTCAAAGTGGGGCAGCCTAAAAGCCTATATATAGGGAGTTGCATATGAAGGCAGGTAAGCCATCGGAATCTGTTCTATCAAGATCAGTTTTGAAACAATTGAATAAAGAATCCGGCAGTGGCGTATCACGCATGAAGCAGCTCGATTATGGATGTGTTACAACATCAGAGGGCTCCCTTGTGATGTCCACGCAGGTTGTTGCTTATCCAACCATTACACCGGCCAGGTTTGCTGTGATTTCGGCGATAAACAATCTGGCCTGTTCAGGGGTTACGCCAGAGGGTGTAAGCCTTGCCATCCTTTTTCCGACGACCTGGGCAGAGCAGGAGTTAAGGGCTCTTGTGAAGTCTGCGGAAGAGGCGGCGAAAGAGGCAGGGGCAGTGATTACAAACGGACACACAGAAATTCTTTCGGGAATTAGTGAGCCGATTATTATGGCGACTGCTGTAGGATACCAGTCAAAGTCCTTGAATCAGAAACTGGTGCCATCCGCTGGTGCAAAGCCGGGAATGGATTTGGTGGTGACCAGGCAGATTGGACTGGGGGGAACTGCGATTTTAGCAAAACGATGCCGCACGGAACTTTTGTCCAGATACAGTGCACCATTTTTGGATGCGGCGGAGAACTTTGACCAGGATATTCTGGTGCTAAAGGAGGCTCAGCTGGCGGCGAAGGCTGGAGCGGCGGCAATGCATGATGCATCCCTGGGTGGCATCTATGGGGCACTCTGGGAGATGGCTGACAGAAGCAATGTCGGTATGGAAGTAGATTTGAAGGCGATTCCAATTCGACAGGAAACGGTTGAAATTTGTGAAAAGTTAGAAATAAATCCTTATAAGCTTTATAGCGCAGGCGCACTTTTGATTGCGACAGAAAAAGGGGAACAGTTGGTGGAGCAGCTTGCTGCCGCCCAAATCCCATCTGTAGTGATTGGGCGCACCACAGATGGGAATGACAGGATTTTATATACTGGCGAGGAAAAAAGATTTTTGGAGCAGACACAGCCTGACGAACTGTATCGCTTTCGTCAGTAGAAGACATAGATAGTAAAATGCGGCCTACATTTGAAAGACAAAATGGCAGACTATGTTTTCATCAAGATAAAAGGAGAGAATGAAAGATGAGAGAAAAGATTTTAAGATACATAGAGACAAATAGCCGTATTGATTTAAAGGACCTCGCAGCGATGCTTGGCATGGAAGAGGTTACCGTGGCACAGGAAATTACAAATATGGAAGAGGAGAGCATCATTTGTGGATATCACACCTTAATTGATTGGGACAAGGTGGGTGTAGAGAAGGTTTCAGCAATGATCGAGGTATCCTGCAACCTACAGAGAGGACAGGGCTTTGACAAGGTTGCTGAGCGCATTTATAACTACCCTGAGGTAAATTCGGTTTATCTGATTTCAGGTGGTTTCGACCTTATGGTTACCTTGGAGGGAAAGACTCTTCGCGAGGTATCTGCATTTGTTACTGACAAGCTTTCAACCATGGAGAATGTGTCATCTACCAAGACAAATTTCATCCTTAAAAAATATAAGGATCATGGCAGCATTATGTCTGCACCTAAAAAAGACGAAAGGATTATGATGAGCTAATGAGAAATCCGTTATCAAAAACAATTACAACCATTGAGCCATCAGGAATCCGTAAGTTTTTTGACATTGTAAGTGAGATGAAGGATGCAATCTCACTCGGTGTTGGTGAACCAGACTTTGATACCCCATGGCATATTCGTGACGAGGGCATTGTATCCCTTGAACGTGGCAAAACTGCATATACCTCAAATGCAGGTCTGATGGAACTCCGTCAGGAAGTTGCCAACTTTTTAAACAGAAAATATGATTTGACCTACGATTCTGCAAATGAAATGTTTATTACCGTTGGCGGAAGCGAGGCGATTGATGTAGCATTGCGCGCAATGCTTGACCCAGGAGATGAGGTACTCATTCCTCAGCCAAGCTATGTATCCTATGTTCCATGTACAATACTTGCAAATGGTACCCCTGTTTCGATAGAGTTAAAAAACGAAAATGAATTTCGATTAACCGCACAGGAGCTGCGCGATGCAATTACGCCTAAGACAAAGATTTTAATCATGCCTTTCCCTAACAATCCAACTGGAGCAATTATGGAGAGAAAGGATCTTGAGGAGATTGCAAAGATTGTTATCGAGAATGATTTATTTGTTCTTTCGGATGAGATTTATTCAGAGCTTACCTACGGAGATAAGAAGCATGTTTCCATTGCTTCTCTCCCAGGAATGAAGGAGAGAACCATTTTAATCAATGGTTTTTCAAAGTCGCATTCCATGACAGGATGGAGACTTGGCTATGCCTGCGGACCTCAGGAGATTATTGATCAGATGTTAAAGATTCATCAGTTCGCTATCATGTGCGCTCCTTCAACCAGCCAGTATGCAGCAGTAGAGGCTATCAAAAACGGAGACGATGATGTCGCAATGATGCGCGAAGAATATGATGCAAGAAGAAAGTATCTGATGAATCGTTTTCAGGAGATGGGGCTTCCTTGCTTTGAACCATTTGGTGCATTTTATATGTTCCCAGATATTCGTGAGTTTGGTATGACCTCGGATGAATTTGCAAACAGACTGCTTCAGTCTAAGAAGGTAGCAGTTGTTCCTGGTACGGCATTTGGTGCACCGGGCGAAGGCTTCCTTAGAATTTCATATGCATATTCCATCGAGAATTTAAAAGAGGCGATGGATCGAATTGAAGCCTTTATCAAGGAGTTAAGAGCAAACTAGAGATTTTGTTTGCAAAAGTTTTTAGTAGCTGAGGATTTTAGTGATGGCAGCATTAAATATTGTTTTATATGAGCCTGAAATTCCGGCAAACACCGGAAATATTGGAAGAACCTGTGTCGCGACAGGAACCAGATTGCATTTGATTGAGCCTCTCGGATTTTCATTGTCCGAGAAGGCTTTAAAACGTGCTGGGATGGATTATTGGAAGGATCTTGATGTTCATACATATGTGAATTGGGAGGATTTTCTTGCCAAGAATCCAGGAGCAAAGCTTTATTATGGTACCACCAAGGCAAAACATGTATATTCTGAGGTAACGTATGAGCCTGATGCTTACATTGTATTTGGCAAGGAAAGTGCTGGAATTCCAGAGGAAATACTAAGGGAGAATCCAGATACCTGTGTACGTATCCCTATGAAGGATGAGATTCGTTCGTTAAATCTGTCGAATTCTGTAGCGATTGTGTTGTATGAGGCATTGCGCCAGAATCATTTTGAATCTATGCAGTTAGAAGGAGAACTTCACAGATTAAGCTGGGAAGATTAGGTAGTTAAATGAGCATTATTGATGCAAAGAAATTAGTACATGAATTTATAAGACGGGATGAGGAAGGCAATGTGACATCCATCACCACTGCGCTTGACAAAGTGGACTTACAGGTGGAGCAGGGGCAGTTTATTGCAATTTTGGGTCATAACGGCTCCGGTAAGTCAACGCTTGCAAAGCATATCAACGCGCTTCTTGCACCAGATGATGGAACGCTTTGGGTGGATGATATGGATGCAACCCTGGAAAAGAATGTGCTTCCAATTCGACGTAGCGCAGGAATGGTTTTCCAGAATCCTGACAATCAGATTATCGCCTCTGTTGTAGAGGAGGATGTTGCGTTTGGACCAGAAAATATCGGAATTCCATCGCAGGAAATCAAAGAACGTGTGACCAGTTCGTTAAAAGCAGTAGGAATGAGCAAGTATCGCCTGCATTCTCCAAATAAGCTTTCTGGTGGACAAAAGCAGCGAGTTGCTATCGCAGGGGTTGTGGCGATGGAACCAAAGTGTATTGTGTTTGATGAACCAACTGCGATGCTTGATCCAAATGGACGAAAAGAAGTAATCGAGACAGCTCATTATCTGAATAAGGAAAAGGGTGTTACCATCCTTTTGATTACCCATTACATGGAAGAGGTTGTAAAAGCTGATTATGTCTATGTTATGGAAAAAGGACAGGTAGTAATGCAGGGAACACCTCGCGAGATCTTCTCAGAGGTGGAGCTGTGTAAGGAGCATCGTTTAGATGTGCCGCAGGTGACCTTGCTTGCCGATGAATTGCGCAAGGCAGGTCTTCCAATTGCAAAAGGGATATTATCGAGAGAAGAATTTGTAGAACAGCTTGCTGCATTATATAAGGACCCTGTTTCAAGAAAGATGTATTATCAGATTTTAAAGGAAGCATCCTTTGAAAAGCAGGTAGAAAAAAAGCACAGCTATACTGTTGATACGACAAAGGATATTATTGTGGATCATGTGAGCTACGAGTACAGTACTGACACCGCATATCGCATTAAGGCGCTCGACGATGTATCTCTTGAAATTCCAAGAGGCCAGTTTATTGGTGTCATTGGGCATACTGGTTCAGGAAAGTCTACTTTGGTATCACATTTGAATGGATTGCTGAAGGCAACCTCAGGACATATCTATGTGAATGGCCAGGACATCTATGATGAGGATTACAAAATCAAGGAACTTCGCAGCAAGGTCGGTTTAGTATTCCAGTATCCAGAGCATCAGCTCTTTGAGACCAGCAACTTCAAGGATGTCTGCTTTGGTCCGAAAAATCAGGGGCTTGATGAAAAGACTGTGGAGCTTCGTGCATATGATGCACTGCTTCAGGTTGGTTTCCCTGAGGAATTGTTTGATGCTTCCCCTTTTGATTTGTCAGGAGGACAGAAGCGTAGAGTGGCCATTGCAGGGGTGCTTGCAATGAAGCCGGAGGTTTTGATTTTAGATGAACCTACAGCTGGTCTTGATCCGGCAGGACGAGATGAGATTTTATCTCTGCTTTCAAAGCTGCACGAGGAGCAGGGAATTACAATTATTCTTGTTTCGCATAGTATGGAAGATGTGGCAGAATATGTTGACCGTATTATCGTTATGAATCAGGGAAAGGTTATGTATGATGATGAACCTGCAGAGGTCTTTAAGCGCTATATGGAGCTTGAAGAAATTTCTCTTGCAGCGCCACAGGTAACCTATCTGATGCACGATTTAGAGGAAATGGGAATACCGGTAGACCCAACTGCAACCACTGTTGCAGACGCGGCTGAGAAGGTAGTTACCGCCTTTGGAAAATAGATTTTGAGGAAATAAAATGTTACGAGATATTACCATAGGCCAGTATTATCCGGCGGCATCGCCAATTCATAAACTGGACCCAAGAGTAAAATTGTTTGGAACAATGATTTATATCATTGCACTGTTTGCCTTTAAAGGGCTTCCTGGTCTTGTGATTATTACAGCAGGACTATTTGCGATGATTAAGATTTCTAAGATTCCAGTAAAATTTATCGTGAAAGGTTTAAAGGCAATTGTATTTATTGTTTTGTTTACCTGCGCGATTAATATATTATTTACCCCGGGCGATCTCAATTTGGTCAAATGGGGACCTTTCACAATTTCAGATAAGGGAATAAAAAACGGAGTTCTTATGATTTTCCGCTTAATTTATCTGATTATGGGAACCTCGCTTATGACACTGACAACGACTCCAAATGAGCTGACGGATGGTCTTGAGCGCTCGATGCGCCATTTGGCAAGGATTAAGTTCCCAGTACATGCGATTGCAATGATGATGTCGATTGCACTTCGATTCATTCCGATTCTGATTGATGAGACCGACAAAATTATGAAAGCGCAGATGGCGCGTGGAGCCGACTTTGAGTCCGGTGGACTGATCAAGAAGGCAAAGGCAATGGTTCCTCTTTTAGTACCTCTGTTTGTATCTGCGTTTCGTAGAGCAGATGAGCTTGCGATGGCAATGGAAGCCCGCTGTTATAACGGCGGGGAGGGACGAACCAAAATGAATCCACTTCGCTATGGAAAGAACGATGCGATTTCTTACGTGGTGATTTTTGTGTTCCTTGCGCTCATAATTGCGGCAAGAATTGTTTGGGGAATTTTATCAGAAAAGTTTGGAATTCCATATATTTAGACAGGATAATAAAAATGCGTGTAAAGCTTATTGTTGCCTACGATGGAACAAACTATTGCGGCTGGCAGGTTCAGCCAAATGGAATTACCATCCAGGAAGTGATTAACAAAACATTATCAGAATTGCTGGGAGAAGACATCGAGACAATCGGTGCGAGCCGAACTGACTCGGGAGTACATTCTCTTGGAAATGTATGTGTGTTTGATACCAATACACGTATGCCGGCAGAGAAAATCTCCTATGCTTTAAATCAGCGGTTACCAGAGGATATTGTGGTGCTTGATTCCTGTGAAGTAGATGCGGAGTTTCATCCACGATTTTCGAAAAGCAGGAAGACCTACGAGTATCGCATTTTAAATAGAAGATTTCGAAATCCCACCAGAAGACTGGATACACATTTCTTTCACTATCCGCTTGATGTTGATAAAATGGCGGAGGCAGCTTCATATTTTGTGGGAGAGCATGACTTCGCAAGCTTTTGTGCATCAGGAAGTCAGAGTGAGACAACCGTTCGTACGATTTATTCCTGCACTGTCGAAAAGGATGAGGAAGACATTATCCACATTCGGGTGTGCGGAAATGGTTTCTTATATAATATGGTTCGAATCATTGCCGGTACTTTGATTAAAGTGGGAGATGGAGAGATTGCGCCAGAGGAAATCAAAGATATTATTCTCGCTGCAAATCGAAGCAAAGCTGGACCAACAGCCCCTGCAAATGGACTAACAATGATTGGTTTGGAATATGAATAAAATCCTTGACATATGCGGTTTTAGATGATAATATGTCTAGGTCTGTGAGCGTGTAAAAGTGTAAGTCATCAGCCCCGACGAGCACTTTAGCGATAGATTAAGATAGCTGATACGGAAGAAAACGGATCAGTGAATGTATTTTTGAGATCGACGTCCTGGACATGCGTCTGTCAAAAAAGTGCGACTTAGGAAGTAGATAATTTTTAAGGAGGAAACCCCATGAAGACATTTATGGCTAGTCCTGCTACCATCGATAGAAAGTGGTATGTAGTTGACGCAGAAGGAAAGACTTTAGGACGTTTAGCATCAGAAGTTGCTAGCGTATTAAGAGGAAAGAAGAAAGCAATCTTCACCCCTCACATTGACTGTGGCGATTTCGTAATCGTTGTTAACGCAGAGAAGATCAAGGTTACTGGAAAGAAGCTTGATCAGAAGATTTACTATCATCATTCAGATTATGTAGGTGGTATGAAAGAGACTACCTTACGTGAAATGTTAGGAAAGCATCCAGAAAGAGTTATCGAGTTTGCTGTTAAGGGCATGCTTCCAAAGGGACCTTTAGGACGCGAAATGTACAAGAAGTTATTCGTATATGCTGGACCAGAGCACAAGCATGCTGCTCAGAAGCCAGAAGAGTTAACATTTTAATAGGAGGTAAACTACAATGGCAAACAATGCAAAGTATTATGGAACTGGAAGAAGAAAATCTTCAGTTGCTAGAGTATATTTAGTACCAGGTACCGGTAAGGTTACCATCAACAAGAGAGACATCGATGAGTTCTTCGGATATGAGACCTTAAAGGTTATCGCTCGTCAGCCATTAGTTGCTACCGAGACCGCTGAGAAGTTCGATGTAATCGTTACCGTTAAGGGTGGCGGATATTCAGGACAGGCAGGAGCAATCCGTCACGGTATCGCTCGTGCACTTCTTCAGGTAGATGCTGATTACAGACCAACTTTAAAGAAGGCTGGATTCTTAACAAGAGATCCACGTATGAAAGAAAGAAAGAAGTATGGTCTCAAGGCTGCACGTCGTGCACCACAGTTCTCAAAGAGATAAGAAACAAAAATATCCCTTTTGCAGTTTTACTGCAAAGGGATTTTTTTATTTCTTACCGCAGCGAAGCTGCGGCCTGCTCGCACTCGAGGGCTCGCAGGCTCGGGCTAAAAATGGTCCACTGGACCATTTTCTTAACGCTCTCACAGTTCTCAAAGAGATACGATGAACCCCAAGAATTCAATGCACTTGGGGATTTATTATATCTGTAATTATATGGATTTATCATTTCGTATGTGTTATTTGCTTCTAAAAATACAGAAGAAGAAGTAATATTCAAAGATAGTTGGTGTGTACCTCTATAATTAAACAAACACTCTTATTTCAACATTATTTGAAAATTGTGTGCAAAACAAAGTGAATACAAATATTGATGAACAATATATTATGCTGTATAATAACCGTACGAAAATGTGATAAAAACCGTACGGAGAATAAGATGATAGCAGCAAAAAGCATGGATGTAAGAGATAACTTTAAATCTTGGTGTGGGCAGGTGGCTAGTGGTGAAATTGTTCAAATTATGCGACCGGGTAACTCCTATGTTTATCTTATCGGACAAGAGACTTATGATAAATTAACTATGAAACGGCGTGTTGACGCATATACTTCTTATCTGTTTGGGAAAGATAAAATTACAAACATAAAAAGGTTATCTGAGATAGAGAAGCTTTCTGATAATTGGAATAATAATGGAGCAGGAAAGATACCATTGAGTATTATAAAGGCAGTACGAAAGTTGTTGATGACAATAGAGTTTCAACCAGAGATATTTCCTAGAGCCTGTGATGCAATACAATTAGAATGGGAAAATAATAAAGATGAATACCTTGAAATGGAAGTGCTAGAGGACTCTGTTAATGTTTTTCAGATCGATTCAGAAGGTAATGAATTACAGAAAGTCATAAAATTTGATAATGAAGCAATTAATAAAGTAGTGAGGGATTTTTATGACAGAGCAGTTTGATATACACGAAAGATTATATCGAGCAGTATATCCACCTGAAATAATGCCTATGTTCTGGAAAGAAAATGGTGAATTATCTTCTGCAGTTTTTAAAGATAAAAGAGGACTATCTGTTGAACGTGCAGGTGATAGGGATGAGAGTAGTGTGATAAACGATATGCGTTTATTTTTTTGCGGAACAATAATTAGCATCTTGGTTAAGGATTGCTTTGAGTGTGAGTCTGTACTTAGGTATTTACCAACAAGAAGGAGTATATATCATTCTGAAGTACATGGAGGAGAAAGTAAGCTGCTTCTATCACAATCGCAATGCAAGTACTTGGCAAAGAGAGCGAGGATCGTATGACAAAAGCAGTAAATTTATGGTTGAATTCAGTAGGTTATGGATGTAACATATAAAAAGTGTGTTATGTAATTTATAAACACAAAAATAATTAAAGGAGGTCAACTTATGGACAGTTGTGATAGTCAAAGTCGAAGTACATATAGCGATGGATTCAGACTTAGATTATTTAGGAGTCTGTAAGTGCGCCTTTTTATATAAATAGCCTTTATCCACCGCTATAAGCTAGTTCACAACAATTAATTGTGACCGCGTTACTGCGGTGGATTTTTTGCGCCCTTTTTTAGGGGAAAAGGAGGCTAATTATGATGAAAGAAGTATTAAAGGAACCAATTTATGTAGAGGAAATTGTAGAAATTGTTAGGTCAGCAAAGACTGGAAATGAGCTAAAAGATTCTCTTAAGAATTATCATGATAATGATATAGCGCAAAGTCTTGACCAGTTAAGTAGAATTGAAAGGTTACATCTGTTCCATGTGATTGGTGCTGGCTGGGCATCTGAGATAATTTCTTATGTGGACAATCCATCTGCATATTTGGAAGAGATCGGGGTACAGAATGTAGTAGAAGTAATCAATGAGATGGATGCAGATGATGCGGTTGATTTGTTAGAAAGCTTAAGTGCCGATTTAAAAGAGAAAATCAGATGCAAGCTTAATAAGGATGTCAGCGAAGATATTAAACTGATTAGTTCCTATGAAGAGGATGAAATTGGTAGCCTCATGACAACCAATTATGTCTGTATCAGTAATAAACTTTCGATTCGCCAGGCTATGCATGAGCTGATTCAGCAGGCGGGTGACAACGATAATATTTCTACCCTTTACGTGGTCAACGGAAAAGGAATCTTTTGCGGAGCAATTGAACTAAAGGATTTGATAAGAGCCAGGGAAAACGACGAGCTGGATGATATTATTAGCTATTCATATCCATATTTATTGGCGAACGAGAAAATAGCAGACAGCATTGAAAAGATTAAAGACTATTCTGAGGACTCCTTGCCAGTATTAAATGAGAAAAAAGAAATCATAGGAATTCTGACAGCGCAGGATGTGGTAGAGATGGTCGACGACGAAATGAGTGACGATTACGCAAAATTGGCGGGCTTGTCAGCAGAAGAAGATTTGAATGAAACGCCTACGCAGAGCATGAAAAAGCGTTTACCTTGGCTAATCGTTCTTCTCGCACTAGGAATGGGGGTGTCTTCTGTCGTAGGAGTCTTTGAAGGAGTTGTGGCTATACTGCCTATCATCATCTGCTTTCAGTCTTTGATACTTGATATGGCTGGAAATGTTGGGACGCAATCCCTGGCAGTGACAATTCGCGTATTGATGGATGAGGAGATTACTGCAAAAGATAAATTGCATATGGTGATAAAAGAATTGAGAGTTGGAGTGAAAAATGGATTGATTCTTGGACTCATGGCGCTAATTTTTCTTGGAATATATATTTATCTCTTCAAGGGATATAGCGTTGGGAATGCGTTTTTGATTTCTGGCTGTGTTGGAATCGCGCTTTTGCTTGCGATTATTATTTCCAGCCTTGTTGGAACCTTAGTTCCAATGGCGTTTCATAAAATAAAGGTTGATCCGGCAGTGGCTTCAGGTCCGCTAATTACAACGGTGAATGATTTGGTGGCTGTTGTAACATATTATGGACTGGCATGGATTTTGTTGATACAGATAATGCATATTGCTTAGTGCGAAGTTTCGATTGATAATATTGCTATAGGATACCTTTATAAGGAGATAAAGTTATGATTGGTATATCATCATCTGCATTACATATCATCGCGATGTTCTTGATGTTTTGCGACCATCTTTGTATGACACTGCTTGGTAAGCAAATCTGGCTACACTATCTTGGAAGAATAGCATATCCCATCTTTGCCTTTATGCTGGTGGAGGGATTTCGTCGAACGGGCAACCTCAAAAAATATTTTTTGAGAATGGTAGTTTTTGCATTAATCTCAGAAATACCATTTGATTTGATGTGTGGCGGAACCTGGTTCTTTCCAACGCAGCAGAATGTCATGTTTACATTTTTGAGCAGCATGCTGCTCATGCTTTTGATGGAACAGCCAAAGAAAATAAAGAATACAGTTTTGAAGAATATGGTATTTGTAATCACTGCGTTATTTGCACTATTGTTGGGCTTTCTGTTAGGAACAGTCACCATGGTGGATTACTTTGGCGGCGGAATTGTCATGGTATTATGCTTTTATCTGTTTCAGGAGGACAGAATTCTCTCATTTGAGGTCCAGTTCAAAAAGGCCTGGCAAAGAGCGGTTTTGATTTGGGTGAATCGAATTTTGCAGGCGATTTTATTGTGGCAGATTTACAATGAAATGATCGGTGGCCTATGCACAAATATCTCGATTTTTGGAAAAAGCTATGAAGTGGTGGTGGAAGCGTTTGGCATTTTTGCGTTGATACCAATCTGGCTTTATCGCGGACGAAAAGGAATAAGGTCAAAAGTGTTTCAGTACACCTGTTATGCCTTTTATCCTGCACATATCCTGTTGTTGGTGATTTTGCAGAAATTGATTTTTACAGTATTTTAAAAACTGGTAATATGACAGCGAATTGTTACCACCATAAAATTTGTATTAAATACAAGCCCCTTATATTGACCTTCTGAAATAATAGGAGTAGCAGTATAGTTGAAAACGGCTATTCTTGAAGGTTAGCGATAACCTTTCATACATGTCATACATTTTAGAAGGAGGGCATTTTATGGAACAGAAATTTTTTATTTGTAAGCAATGTGGTAACATTATAGCAACGGTAAAGTGCTCAGGGGTGCCAGTGATTTGTTGTGGCGAGGAAATGACAGAGCTGGTTCCTGGAATAACAGATGGAGCCGTAGAAAAGCATGTGCCTTGTTTTGAGGTGAAGGACCACAAGGTTTATGTACGAATTGGAGAAATGGAACATCCAATGATGGATACTCACTATATTGAATGGATTTCCATTCAGACCAACAAGGGAAATCAGAGAAAGACTCTTAAGCCAAATGAAAAACCGGAGGCTGTGTTTGCAATTTTAGAGGATGAAGAGGTTGAGGCAGTATATGCGTACTGCAATATTCACGGCTTGTGGAAAAAATAATGGCTCAATATTTATAGGAAGGGAGATTTGAACATGGCTGATACAAAGTGCAATCCATATGCAGGAACAAAAACAGAGAAGAATCTTTGGGAAGCATTTGCCGGGGAATCGCAGGCAAGAAACAGGTATACCTACTTTGCATCGGTGGCAAAGAAGGCGGGCTATGAGCAGATTGCCGCTTTATTCCTACAGACGGCTGAAAATGAAAAGGAGCACGCAAAGCTTTGGTTTAAGGCACTTGGAGAGCTTGGAGATACTCCAGCAAATCTTCTTCGTGCAGCAGAAAACGAAAACGCTGAGTGGACAGACATGTATGACAGAATGGCAAAAGACGCAGAAGAAGAGGGCTTTTTGGAACTCGCAGCGCAGTTTAGAGGTGTTGCTGCAATCGAAAAGATGCATGAGGAAAGATATCGTGCTTTGCTAAAAAATGTTGAAGCCATGGAAGTGTTCAAAAAAAGTGGAGTAACAGTGTGGGAGTGCCGCAATTGTGGTCATGTGGTAGTTGGTGTCGAGGCGCCAGAGGAATGTCCAGTATGCAAACATCCACAGGCATACTTTGAGGTGAGAAAAGAAAACTACTAATTTATGATTACAAAGAAAAAAGTATACCAACTAATGATTTTATACGGTGTCATTGTGGCACTGATTAACTACTTAGGATTTCGCCTTGCAAATGTCGGTGGAATGCCAGTGGCAGAGACAGAGAACTACCAGATTTGGCTTAGCTATATGAATGAGCATAGTGTGGTAGTAACGGTGTTAAGCTTGATTTCGTTTATTCTGCCGACCGCCTTTATCATATATTATTGTGTGACGGCAAGGAAAAACTTAATACCACGACTAATCAATATTCCTTTTGTGTATTCTGCGATAGGGTGTCTTGGCTGGATTTTATCGTTTGTCATGGAGACGTTTTGTCTGTTTATGGTTAAGGCAGAGTATGGCATACAAATCAGAGAGATTATGCTGTTGTCCTTAATCAATATCACCCAGCTGTCAGTTTTTATATTTACGCTGGCCTTTTTGGTGTTGGATTTTATCCACAGAAAAGCTATTTTGCCAAAATATTTTCCAGATGGGAATCTCAGCAGATACGATATTAAGAAGCGTCCAACAGTAAAATTTACGATACACATTTTTTATCTGTCGGTATGTATTTTCCCGATTTGTTTTTTGGCGAACACGCTGATTGTAATTCTTCGTAATACAAAAACCAGCTTGAATCCAATGGCATATCTTGTCCTGGCGTTTATCATCATCATGAGCGTTATTATTTGGAGAACCTTCTGCGATTATATCAATGATCCTATTCAAAAATTAAACGAGGGTGCGAAACGTGTACAGGCAGGAGATTATAAGCATCATGTTAACATTGTAAGCAATGATAACTTCGGAGATTTGGCAGATACCTTCAACAGTATGGTGAATTCTTTGGATGAAAAGAATCAAAGGATTTTAGAAATTCAGGATTCTATTATTAAAGGAATGGCGGTCATGGTTGAAAGCCGTGATAACAGTACTGGCGGTCACATCAATCGAACCAGCGATTGTGTGAAAATTTTCGTCCAAAAGCTTCTGCAAACAGAAAAGTATAATCTGTCAGATTCATATTGTAAGGCGATTATCAAAGCAGCACCAATGCATGACCTTGGAAAAATTGCAGTAGACGATGCGGTTCTTCGCAAGCCAGGAAAATTCACAGACCAGGAATATGAAATGATGAAATGTCACTCGGCAGAGGGGGCAAA
>JAZUGV010000033.1:0-7449 GCA_045641385.1 Agathobacter sp.
CAAGCAACCTGCATTTGCAGACTTTTTATGAATCATATATCAACCGAAAACTATCTGTCTGCATTCATCTGCTCTGCAATTATTTCCAGCAGTTGTTTTGGCAGCTTCCCTAAATCGTCACAGGCAATCGTCTTAGGATAAATACTTTGAAGATCACGATAGCAATTATCTCCTCCATCATTTAACGCAACTGCAACAATCTTAGTCCCGCGCCGCGTAATCCGTTGTGCCGCCTGGTAAGAATCCTTTGCAGAAAACGGCAGCTGATATATTCCATTTGTGTCCAAATGATTCGGCAAGCCATCCGATATTACTACAATAACCGGATGCTCGCATGGCGCATTCTCTGCAAGATATTTTTCTGCCCATAGCAACGTAATCCCATCCCTGCTTCCGTTGTCCACACTGATGTCGCAGATTCTGTATTTATCCTTTTCCTTTGCATCAAAATCCAAAAATATCGTGTGCTTCACTGTATCAGTCCCTGTAATCGCTTTGTGCCCAAAAACTGCATATTTAATCCCCTGCTGCTTTAACACCTCGTTCATAATAATAATCGCTTTTACAACTGACACCTTTCGCTCACCATCCATGGAACCAGAGCAATCTATCATAAATAAAATACTTAATTCCGGCATACCAATATCATATTCATTTTTATACCAGTACCGCTTTTTATGATCATACAATCTTTTATGATCAAGCCCATATCCTATATATTTCTTCCCCTCAGATGTTTTTCTAGGAGTTTTTAAAATATTATATATTTTCATTCGATAATTGCGAATTACCGAACGATACTGTCTTACTGTTGAGGCATAAAATTTTCTTCCCCCACCAAAATTTTCTTTCTCTACAACTTTAATCAGAATTTGTTCATGGCCAGTTGAAATCGCGTACTTTTCTGCACTTTCGGTGTAAGTGTGAACAGTCTCATTCTGTCGGAGCAATTTCTTGTCCTCTCTAAAAAAAACAGACTCCTGAAAGGTTCCCATCGGGAGCAGCTCTCCACTGATTGACTCGAATAATCGCCGCGTCAAATCAGTAGTATTTTCATCTCCATAATCTTCACCTACGGACTTGCCACTAAAATCCAAAGCATCGTCTTCCATCATTTTATTAGAATGGTTTTTTGTCCCTTCTTTCCCTGATGAACCTCCTTTATTCCCATTCTTTCTGCCATACTGCTCCACCTCGTCATCATAAGATTCCTGATGCTCACTTTTTCGCATTGCTGGCAGGGCCATTTGTCCGCCTGCCTTTCCCTGATTAGCATAAGGATTCTTTTTCATTCGAGGTGTATCATGCAAAAATCCTTCGTTATATTTATCATAGTGTACTGTCTGCTGATCTCCATCGGGATGCTCATCTTCAATCGTTAGCCCCTCTGGGTTAGATGGCGTATTTTGATTCCATTCTTTTGGGAGAAAATACTCTAATCCCTTTAGCACATCCTTTGCATACTGATATCGCGTTTCTGCACGCGAGGAGATACTACCAGCCATATAATATGGCATCACCCGATATACAAAATTTTCCACCGCATGCTTAGGTTCTTTTCGATCCATCGGGTAAAGCATATAAGATCTCATATAACATAAAATATCATATAAATCTGGCTCCAAGTACGCACCAATTTTAAGTTGCTTCCAAACCACTGCCTGTGGGTCCTTCTTTGATTGACGCATAAGCAGACGATAAACTTTAACATATGGCTCAATCGCAGGATATTCACACACAGCCATAGCATCCAAAAAGCAATCATCGATGGTTTCATAAATCACTTTCATAACAGCTGTATAGGCTGGATTAAGCATGTCCACATCAAATTCATATGGTTTTCTGTCCGCGGAATACTTAATTTTAAGACACTCACGAACCATTTGAATTCTCGTAATAATGCGAAAACGCATTTCCTCATCTGACGAGAAAACATCCTTCATCCCTAGTTCCTTCTCAACAAGTGCAAACATCCAGTTCTTTTGATAAAGCTCCTGAATTCCCGGGTTGACTACAATTCTATTTTCATCGTGATAAGGCTCATCAACATCTAAAAATGAGACCTGAACCTCTTCATCACCAAGAAACGCCCTTGCATAAGCCTCCTCTATCTCTCTATTTTCTTCAATACAATAATCATCCACTGTCATACCGATTATCTCCAATGAAATTGCTTCAATAAAAGTCTGATGTCAGACTCAAAATCCTTATCTCCCTTTGCAATTGGAATGATGGTATTTTCTGCTGCCTCTGCAACAGATTCATATCTGGAAAGACGCATCCAATTCTCCAGGTTTCTTGGAGAAATAATATATTCCAGCTCTTCTCTTTGTATTTTCTTTTTTAGCTGGTAGTAAAACAAAATCACATCTGGGATAAGGTCCTTACATTCTGGCACACGATTTATCAACATGTGCTTAATTGCATTCTCGGATAGCTGATCAACAGCGACAATCGCATGAAAACGATTATAAAGAGCCTGGTTTAATTCCTTTGTCCCGAAATATCCGATATTCATTGTTGCAAAAAAACGAAAATTCTTATGCCGCTTTACAACTTCACCATTATCTAATCGCACAAACCCGTTATCATCCAAAAGAGAGTTGAGAAAAGCAAGATATTGCGGCTTTGCAAAATTAATTTCCTCAAAAACGACAGCTCCGCCATCTCTGATTGCTTTTGTTACATAGCTTTCTTGAAATACAATTTTGTCATCAATCGGAATATATTTTCCAAGCACAAATTCATCTAAGTTTTCAGTGCAGTTCACCGTCTCCATAATTGGAAGATTCACAAGCTGTGATAAAAGCTTACAATTCATCGTCTTTCCAGTCCCTGCCGGCCCAGTGAACAATATGCTTTTTAGGTCCCCCAACACAACGGCGTTTGCCAGCTTATAGAGAGAATCTGGAATTACAAACTCATCTCCAAGCTGTGGAATGAAAGAGACATATTCTTCTTTAAAATCGGTATTTAAAAAAGCATATGCCTTGCTTCTATACTTTTTCATCGCCGCATCCAGTTTGGCCTGAGCCTCCATATCAGACAACTCTACTAACGCTTCTTTAAAGGATTTTAATCCCATATTCGCCCGATATAGCATTCCATCGTAGTCCAAATAGTACTCAAATTCCTTATGGTATTGATAAAAATCCTCGTGTAGCCTTACAAAGACTTTTTTGGTCGGATGCATAGCAAATGCAAGCATTTCTTTTTTAAAAGTTTCATCATTTTCCATCATACCAGCCATCATAACCATAATGATTGGCAACAGCTTATATAAATGGCGCAGGTTTTCAATGTTTCCATTCATCATTCGCCCCATGCGGTCATAACAGCCTATCTTGATGAT
This sequence comes from Agathobacter sp., assembly GCA_045641385.1. Lineage (GTDB taxonomy): Bacteria > Bacillota > Clostridia > Lachnospirales > Lachnospiraceae > Roseburia. The sequence goes on from JAZUGV010000033.1 coordinate 3,353, forward strand.
ATTCCCTGCCAAAAATGCCTTGTACCGCCCCACTCGAGGATCAATAACATTGTTCTCTCCCCAATCCTTTGACACCTTTGCATCAAGAAAAATGGTCTCATGGTCATCCGAAAAATAGTAATCAACTTCTTTATCAGTTCCTTCCACCATCTTTTTTAAGTTTTCAGCAAGCAAAACTATTGCTTCACCGATTGGCTGACTCAGCGCAGTTCTGCCTTTTGACATAGGATGAACATATACATCAGCCACACTCTCTAAATGCGAAAATCCACCCGCTTTATATATTTCTTTGTCCTTTGGTCTTGATTGTATAAATGCCTCTTTACATATATTCACATTCATATTAAGTTCTCCAAGTATTTTTACCCATCTAATCTACATTCCTCAAAAAATCTGCAGTTCAAGCAGCACTGTCCACACCCCTTTTGCGCAATTCTTTTCTTGCGCTGCAACCAGTAAATAATCCTCTTCATTGTTACCCCTTCTCATTTATAAAACTTTCAATCAAATTTCCGTATTCTGTTCCGATCGGAAGTTCATACTCCACCTTTATTCGATTTCGAATTGCTATTTCCTTTTCGTTTGTCAATGGATTAAAACCTTCTTTCTCATATTGCTCTCTCCAAAGACCTATCCCCCTCTTCTGCCATGTGGGAAGTCTGTCGAAATTAATTCCTCTTGAAAATAGAAGTTCATTTTTATAGGCTACTGATTGACCTATAAGCATATCTGTCGCCTCCTGAACAGATTTTCCTTCTTTACGCAGCATCCAGTAGCAATGCGAGTTTAACGAATTTCTATGTGCATCCTCCTGGCGCCACAAAAAATAATCCCTAACCTTTTCCACATTTGGAAGCGGTACTATTCGGCAATCAAACGTAGCAACCCTTCCAAGTTCAAGCGAAAATGCAGCACTCGCTTCTCCAGCTAAAGTTGAATTATATTTGCGCACTTTTCTTCCAAAGGTTCCATCCCCAGGTGCAAACAATAAAGATATTTCATCACTCTCTGTAAATCCGTACAGAATTCTGAATCCGCAATCTATTAATGCCTTCACTGTATGAACCATCATATCTCGAAAGCGCATATCAAATGGGGCCTCAAAGTTACAGATTTCTTTGGTCAGCCTTGTAAATCCTCGGCCATCCAAGCGCGCTACCATATATGTCTCAGGCAGAATCACCTGATCCAGTGACTGCTCATAAACACGCATTTTCTTATCTAACTCATCAAAATTCATTCTTCATTCCTCCATTCTGAAATCTGTGTATCTCCCTCAGAAAGACTCACATAATACAACTCGTCAAAGCCTTCTTTGTACGTTGGCAACTCAAGCTTATTGGAAGTACATGCAATTGCCTTTTTCGGAATCTTTTCTTTCCCAGTTCTACTCTCATTTCTTGCAATACAATCCTGAAGTTTCGACTGCATAAAATACCCAACGATTTTGTAGCCTGCAGCCTTACCTCTTAAAATATATTTTTCTCTGTCTATGCTCATTGGATTAGTGTTATCAATCACGACATCTTCTCCTTGCGTGATCGCATCCTCAATCGCAAGTTTTTCCTTGTTTCGCGTATGCAAACTATCTAGGTTTACTCGCGTATAATTGCCGAGGAATTGTTTGCAAAATGTACTCTTCCCACTGGCCTGGATTCCAATCATAATTGCCATTGTTGGCATCAAAATCACCTCACTGTCTGAATAATATAAAAATAGGTTTTCGTTTGCGAAACTCTCGCGCCGCTTTTGCGTCGCCAACGCGACATTTTTCATCTGCAAAAGTGTGCGCATCCTTGTGGGCTTTTCTTATGGTGTACGGAATTGCTTCAATTTCCTACGCCATAAGAAAAGGCCAGGAGAACATCTCCTGACCCTAAATTAACCAATATGCTGTCCGATAAAAATGACCTAATTATAATTTGCCACAAACTCCTTTGCCGCCTTTTTCATCTGCTTTACAACATCCTCCGGACCTGTCACCTTAACATCTTTTCCCAAGCTAAATATCCAGCCAAAGAACTGAGGACTGATATTTACATTTACAGACAATTCGCTGCGCTCATCTCCTAAATCTCGAAAGGAGATATCCTTGCCAAAGCGATCAATGAAAACTCCACAAAATGAATTTGGAAATTCAATTTTTACACGCGTCTTTTCACCCTGATACATACCAAAAGTCGCCTTTGAATAGGCTGCCATATCAAAATTCCGGAAAATTTCTTTCCCTTCTCGTAGCTCGTCCAAAAGCTCAATCTTCATCATTTTATCTACACGATAATGCTTGCACTCTTTACTGAGATCATCAAACGCTACAAGATAATAGTTTTCGTCATCCCAGGTAAGCGCCCAAGGGCTTACAATAAACCAATCGTCATTGTGGCGCGGCACAAGCTTTTTGTGAATGTCCCATTTATAATATTTGAAACGAATCTTCTTGTTTTGCGCAATTGCTGTGTGCAGATCGTCGACACTGTAGTAAATGGTCTCATTCATTGTCTTGATTCTACCCTGCACGTAAACCTGGCGCTGAAGCTGACTCGCCTGGTAATCACTCACAAAGCCCTTGATTTTCTTGATCAGCGCATTCGACTTCTTCTCTGTGATAAACTTGGATGCCTGAATTGCATCGATGAGCAGCTTCACCTCTGCAAGCTCAAACTCTCTGCTTGCAACATGGTAAAAGGTCTCTCTACCAATCTGCTCCTTAATAATCTCGATTCCAAGCTTGTCTGTCATATCACTAAAGTCAGCATAGATACTTTTTCTTTCTGCCGTGACATCATATTTCTCAAGTTCTTCCATAATCTGTGGCATCGTAAGGCTATGCTCATCATCTGTTTTTGCAAGCATGATTTTCGTAAGATAGCTGAGCTTTAGTTTCTGATTTGATCCCCTGGACATAAACATTCCTCCTATGCAACTTGCAGATTCATGTAAAACTCTATGATACTGTAAGTATAACATAGGAGGGAATGGTTGCGGTATCACATATAAAAATGCACCCCATCCAGTGAACGGAAAGCAGATAATCGCTGACGATTATAAATGGGATGCATTGGTAAACAGATATCTCTGTAATACCCACTATTTTCCAGCCTTGAAATTATAGATTGGTTTCATTATCTCAATTACATCTACAGAGTCACGAATTACATCAATAATATCATCGAGAGATTTGTACGCCATTGGAGCCTCATCAAGCGTCGCTTTTGAAACTGATGTCGTATAAATACCCCTCATGGTTTTCTTATATTCATTCAAACTTAATGTGTTCTTTGCCTTTGATCTTGACATAATTCGCCCAGCTCCGTGTGGCGCAGAATAATTTCACTCAGGATTTCCTTTCCCTACGGCAAGAACACTTCCATCTCTCATATTGATTGGAATCAGAACCTTCTCACCCTTATGTGCAGCAATAGACCCTTTTCTTAAAATCATTTCCTTTGTATCAATATAGTTATGAATCGTATGGAATCCTTCAATTCCAGTTAGTCCCGATTTATTAAGTAAAATCTCCGCCATCTTTTCGCGATTCATAAGAGCAAACTCCTGACAAATTTCAACATCATGTAAATACTGCTCCAAATATTCCCCATAAACATAACAAAGATCCATAGGAATTTCCTTGTCTCTATTAAGCTTAATTGCCATCTTTTGATATATATCAGCGACCTGCGTCCCAAGATTTCTACTTCCAGAATGAATCACAAGATATTTTGTTCCGTCCGAAGAAATATCTATTTCTATGAAGTGATTTCCGCCACCTAGGGTTCCTACGGAACGCTCAAGCCTTTCTACATCAACTAAGCTTTTGTAGCACGCCAACCGTGTCAAATCAAACGACTCCTGCTTCTCCTTCCACACATCATTGCCATGTGGAATGGAGTGTGCTACCCTGTCAAACAATTCAAGGTTTAAATTCTGATGACCGAGATTTATGGTATACATTCCGCATCCAATATCCACGCCTACTACGTTAGGCACAGCCTTATCCGTAATTGTCATCGTTGTTCCAATAGTGCAGCCCTTACCAAAATGAACATCTGGCATAATTCTTATTTGCGAGCCCTCAGACATAGGGTAATCGCACATTC
>JAZUGV010000034.1:0-86284 GCA_045641385.1 Agathobacter sp.
ATAACCTTTCCATCGATTACGAGCTCACCAGAAGAAATTTCCTCAAGACCAGCGATCATACCAAGAGTCGTAGACTTTCCACATCCTGATGGTCCAACGAAGATGATGAATTCCTTGTCTTCTACTTCAAGGTTGAAATCCTTAACAGCCTCAAATCCGTTTGGATAAACCTTGCAAATGTTTTTCATTGATAAACTTGCCATAATATAAATACCTCCTAAGTATTATCCTTATCATACACCCCTTGCGGGTTTCTAATAGCATAATACCTTAGGAGGTAATTCGTGCAAATTGTCAAACTATCCAATTATTTATCATAGTATTTGTCACTATGACGAAGCCCGGTAAATAGGTACTATTTGTTATGCGATTTCTCGCGTATTATCGCAATTCCTACAGTTTTGAATAACCAAAACCATTTACCATAGCCTCGATTTTATGTCCCTTTTTACAGAATGGGCAGTCTGCAACTGAGAATGCCTCATAGCCTGGGATATCATCATAGTCAAACAGATAATCAATTTCTTTTCCTTCAATCATGTTAATGTTTGAGAAGATTGCGCAGATGCCTTCAATGATTCCACCGTAGTACTGGATACACTCAATGATTCTCTTTAAGGTATCACCGGTGGTGGTAGACGCAAGGAGAATCACTACATGCTTTCCGTTGATTGCCTTTTTGTTGTTATCGCGGAAAATCATCTGATTCTGGTTGTTGATTTCTGGACCAACCACATAGGTAGTCTCATGCAGATTTCGATTTAAAATACCCTTTCTCTCAAGCTCATCACCTAGGAATGCACCAATCATCTCGGTCTTGTCCACACATACGATGGTATCAACAATTTTGCCGAGAGGAATCTTGTTTGAGAAAATCTTTGCAGCCTGCTTTGCCTCTGCCACACGTGTTCCAATCGAAGTTACATCAATATAGTAATTGATATGCGAGCTGCTGGTCGCGAAATGACCAGGAATTGCATGCATTACCAAACTGTTACTCTTTTTTGACGGAAACTTAATCAGTCTTGATTCCATAATCACTACCCCCTGTTTTTGAATCTGTTACTGTTTGCCGGTACTGCCGAAGCCGCCACGGTCTGTATTCCCTAAATGCTCTCTCTCCTCAAATACAATCTTTGGCTGATTCTCCATGATGCGGAACTGAGCAATACGGTCATTGACATGAATTTCGGTATCACGGGTTGCATACATTGGAACAAACCACTGATCATTATCCCCACAATAAGAGCAGTCAATAATTCCCATGCTGTTCACCTGAAGTAAGCCCCAGGTCTTAAAAGTTGAGCTTCTAGGAACCACATGAGCCTCATAGCCCTTTGGAAGTTCCATTGCAATACCGAGTGGTATGAGCTTAAACTCTCCGGCCTTCATCACAACCTCTTCTGCCGCGCGAAGGTCAATCCAGTCACTCTTACCGTCAATATAATCTAATTTTACAATTTCGTCCGAAAAATATTTGATTTTAATTGTTTCCATGATATCTTCCTGTTCTTTTAATACTATTCTTCCCACTCAAGCTCACTATACTCAGAGCGCTTGTTTCGAAGCATAAGCTCTGCCACTGCTTCCTTCGCCTTTGCATCCTCAAATAATACGCGATTCACCCCTTCAATAATTGGCATGGATACGCCGTACTTTTTCGAAAGGCCAAGTGCTGCCTTTGCAGAATAAATACCCTCAACTACCATTTTAACCTCATCGGTAGCTTCCTTCATGGTATAGCCCTGTCCCATCAGCATACCTGCTTTACGGTTACGGCTGTGCTTACTCTCACAGGTTACAATCAAATCGCCAATACCGGTGAGCCCGGCAAGCGTCTCTGCCTTTGCTCCCATCTTGATGGCCAGGCGACTGATTTCTGCGATTCCTCTGGTAATCAAAGCAGCCTTGGTGTTATCTCCATAGCCAAGACCATCTGCCATTCCTGCTGCAAGTGCAATAACATTCTTCAAAGATCCACCAAGCTCCATTCCAAGAACATCCGGGCTTGTATATACGCGAAATACCTCATTCATAAAGATATCCTGAATCAATTCCGCAGTTGCCTTCTGCTTTGCTCCAGCTACGACAGTGGTAGGCAATCCAATACCAACCTCCTCCGCATGAGATGGGCCGCACATTACAGCAACCTTTGCCTGTGGAATTTCCTGCTCAACAATATCGGAAAGAGGCATCAGAGTATCTTCCTCGATTCCCTTTGCCACACAGACAATAATCTGACCCTCGCTCACAAACTCTGCCATGCTCTTTGCTGTACTTCTGGTAAAAACCGAAGGTACTGCAAGCACGAGAAGATCCTTTCCTTCCACTGCAGTTTTCATATCTGTGGTAAAGGTGATATTTTCAGAAAGCTTTACTCCTGGAAGCTTGTCCAAATGCTCGTGGTGCTCGTTTAACATCTGAATCTCAGATTCAACAATCGACCAGACGCAAACCTTGTGACCGTTGTCAGAAAGTGTCTTTGAAAGAGCAATTCCCCAGCTTCCTGCACCAATCATACCAATATTTTTCATAGTTACCTCCCTGCATAGGCTTATGAATAAGCCATAAGCAAATTACTTATCTGATGCTTCCTTTTTCTTTTTGGTCCAAAGCTTGTTCTCTGTTCCCTTACAAAGACGAACAATATTTGTGCGATGACGAATGATTGCAAGTGCCACAAAGATAAAGGAAAGAATGACATATTCACAGGCATAGGCTCCTTCCAGATGAAGGAAAATGCCGTTCATGAAAAATACAAATACCTGAACCAAAAACAGTAGCACACCGATAATCGAACCAAGCGATACATACTGTGTGAGGATTACTACTAAGGCAAAGGCAAGAAAGCATAATGGTGCAGCCTGTGGACAGGCAAGAATTACAATCGCTGCGGTACAGGCGATTCCCTTTCCCCCCTTAAACTTTAAATAGAATGGGAAGTTGTGCCCTAATACTGCGCCAAGACCAGCATATAAGGTAAGAACCTTTACCCAGTCTGGGTACATCCATCGAAAGATGAGCCATACCACCACCATCGCAAGCGCACACTTTGCAAAATCTCCAATAAAGGTAATGGCACCAGCCTTCTTTCCAAGCACACGAAGCGTGTTGGTCGAACCGGAATTGCCACTGCCGTGCTGACGAATGTCAATTCCCTTGCTCTTTCCATAAATATATCCGGTCTGGAATAATCCAAAAATATATCCAATCAAAACTGCAATTACGCGATACAAAATTACCATTAGTTTTCTTCCTTTCTCTCACGCACGATGAACTTTAAAGAAGTACCTCCAAAGCCAAAGGTGTCGCGGATTCGGTTTTCAAGATATCTGACATAAGAAAAATGCATCAGATATTTTTCGTTAACAAAGATGACGAAGGTAGGTGGTTTTACAGAAACCTGGGTAATGTAGTAAATCTTTAATCGTTTGCCCTTGTCTGTAGGTGGCTGCTGCATGGCAACTGCCTCTGCAACGATTTCATTTAACACACCTGTTCCCACACGCATGCTGTTATTTTCAATAACCGCATCGATGGTCTCAAAAATCTTTGGAAGTCTCTGGCCGCTTAAGGCAGAGATGAATAAAATTTCTGCATAAGGCATAAAGCTTAAAATCTGGCGAATTTTCTGCGTATGCTCCTTCACAGAGTCATTGTTCTTTTCAATGGCATCCCACTTGTTTACGCAGATGATAATTCCTTTTCCACGCTCATGGGCAATTCCAGCAATTTTTGCATCCTGCTCTGTCACACCCTCAGTTGCATCAATCACAATTAAAACAACATCTGCACGCTCCACTGCGGTGACAGCACGAATAATACTGAAGCGCTCAATCTCTTCTTTGATCTTGCTCTTTCTGCGAATTCCAGCAGTATCGATTAAGACATACTCTTTTCCATTGTACTTGATTGGAGTATCGATTGCGTCTCTGGTGGTTCCTGCAATGTCAGAAACAATCACACGATCCTTCTGCGCAAGTCGGTTGACAAGGGAGCTCTTTCCTACATTTGGCTTTCCTACGATTGCTACGCGAGGACGCTCGTCCTCCTTCTCATCTGGATTGCGCTCCGGGAAGTACTTTACAACCTCGTCAAGCATATCTCCTAATCCAAGGCGAGATGCTGCGGAAACAGGATATGGTTCTCCAATTCCTAGGTTGTAAAACTCATAGACATCTGGCATATATTTGTCAAAATCATCTACCTTGTTTACAACAAGAACCACTGGCTTATTGGAACGGCGCAGCATATCAGCAACCTTTCCATCTGCATCCTGAAGTCCCTGCTTTACATCAACTAAAAACATGATAACATCCGCAGTATCGATTGCGATCTGCGCCTGCTCTCTCATCTGTGAAATGATAATATCCTTTGACTCAGGCTCGATTCCACCGGTATCAATCAGGGTAAAGTCATGGTTTAACCAGCTGACATCCGCATAGATACGGTCTCTGGTAACACCAGGAGTATCCTGAACGATGGAAATACGCTCTCCTGCCAAAGTATTAAACAGGGTTGATTTTCCAACATTTGGACGTCCAACCACTGCAACAATTGGTTTGCTCATAGAAATTCCTTTCTATGCCATAAAAATGGCATCATACAAATCGCGACCGCTTGATTTTACAATAGTGACTGGCACTTGTAAAGCATTCCTTACCTCATCTAAGGTCATATCATCCAAAAAGACTTCCTCGTCCATACGAAGCATATTGCAAGGTAAAAGTAAGTGGCCGCATACGCCGCGTTCCTTTAGCTGTGCAACCAGATCCTGACCTGTAATCAGTCCTGATACTGTAATTCTCTCTCCGAAGAAATCATTTCGGATTGCGACAACCTCAATCTGCCAGCCCACGTGCTTTTGCATAAAACGCTCTGCCAGTGAGGTAAGCAGTGGCGCAGCCAGTTTCCCAGTCGCAATTGTAACCTTCTTTTCCTTGATACATCCATAGGTGCTATCCTCTGCAGCGTCTTTTGAGGTCTCAAGCGCCTCCATAAATTCGGTCTCTAACAGACGCATCATTCCTACGCCATTCTCAAGCTGAATGTATCCGTCGTAGCGCTCTTCCTCAGGAAATGGGAGCCCTGCAGTCAGATACCACTCATCGCTCGCCTGAACAAAATGAATGCCAAAGTGCTCCATGCAGTAATCCTGCCACTTTTCAATGAGCGCAATTACCGCAAGCGCATCCTCCTTTTCAAAAGGCTCAAGCTTTGCGAGTCCATCACGATATTTCGATAATCCAACTGGAACCACAGAAAGACTTCGCATATGAGGAAGATACTTCACCAGGTCGCCGATGGTGCGGTCTAACTCTGCTCCGTCATTGATGCCCTTGCAAAGAACAATCTGGCCATTCATCTCGATTTCGTGTTCAAAAAGGGTATCCATTTTCTTTAACGCTTCACCTGCGAAGCGATTATGAAGCATCTCGCAGCGTAAAGCAGGGTTTGTCGTATGCACCGAAATATTGATTGGTGCCAAATGATATCGAATAATACGTTCTAAATCGTGGTCCTTCATATTGGTTAGGGTAATGTAATTCCCCTGAAGGAAGGATAAACGTGAATCATCATCCTTGAAATATAAGGTTTCTCTCATTCCAGGTGGCATCTGATCAATGAAGCAGAAAACACACTTGTTGGAGCAGGATTTGTAGTCGTCCATCAAACCATTTTCAAAAATGATTCCCAGGTCCTCATCGAAATCCTTTTCGATTTCCAGCTCCCACTCTTCCCCATCTGCCTTTTCCACCAAAACCTCAAGATACTCGTCATTTGCAAAATAATGATAATCAAAAATATCTTCGATTTCATTGCCATTTATGGTAAGAAGTTTATCGCCAGGCTCAAGTTCTAATTCCTCTGCGATACTGCCCTTTTTTATTTCTTTAATCACATGTAAATTCTTTTTATCCATAGCCTTCATTATATACGAAAAAGGACTCCTTTGAAAGAGTCCTTTTCGGTTGCATTATTCGAAAATGTAGTCCTCGTAATTCACGAAAATAAGTTCATCCTCGGATGTAATTGCCCCATATTCCTTAAGAACGTTGAGGATATTTTTGCATCTTGGGCCAAAGCTAATATAATACTGCGAGAAATAGGTGTTTCCATCATCGGTATAGCCCCATCCATACTCGTCATGCTCCTCTTTCGAGATATAAAGATACAATGCCAAATCATCCACATAATACTTGCCATCAAAAGCATATTCCGGACTTGCACATATGCCAACCAATCCATTATAAGGCTGTAAATTATGCTCCTTTGTATCCGCAATAATTGCCTTATACAAATCCTTTGAATAGTTTGGATCTGTAATTTCTGGAGCAATTGATTCAGAGTAAGTATCTCCGTTCACCTCATAGGTACTATACTTTTCATAGAATACACTCTTTACACGGCTCTCAGGAAGTCCAGGCTCTCCAAAAACTGATGTAAGGAAATGATCAGGTTCCCACTCCAAAGCATTGATGCGGTCAATGATTGGCTTTGACGCTTCATTGATGTAGATAGAGTAATTTCTATCCTGATCGGATCCATCCTTCATGTGATAGTTGATATAAATATATACGGAGTTCATGCCCTGTTCGCTTTCATCGTAAGGGTCTCTCTCTATCCTTGAACGATTATCGATAATCTGCTTCATAATATCATTAATCTGTTCAATATCTTTTCCTTCCAGACGAACCTGATAATTCAAATCAATCGTTGCGTACTGAATGTCTTCCATTCGTGGTGAACGTTTTTCAATCAGCTTTGCTGAGAAATAGCTTCCCGTAAACACAATCATCAGCGTCGCCAAAAAGGCAAGTCCCTCCAGCCAGAAGGCCTTCTTGAATACCTTGAAGGATTTTACAATCAGCATCTGAGTAATCATATATCCCACAAAGCCGATGATTAATATCAGAACCAAAAGGCCTGTCTTTTTGATATTCACACCTGCAATTCTGAAGAAATAATATCCCAGATAGCCTAAAAGTGTTCCCGTCACAAAGCCAATCAGCCAGCGCATCACCGGACGTACAAATGGAATGGCAACCATATCACCGGCAAGCTCAATCTTTCTACGTCGATACATGCGCCATGAAAGGAAATAAAATACTACTGCAACAATCAAAAAGCATGCTATTTCCGCGCCACCGACCAACGCAAAGCCGTCCATATAGGTCTCGCGATGTTCAACACTATAGTGATATGAAATTCCAAGATTCTGTGTCAAAAACAGCATTGGCGAAAGGCAAATCCAAAAATCGCCCTCCTGCACAATGTCCGATACATTTAAACCAAAGCCAAAAAGACTGATTAAAAGTGACATCAAAAAATGTACCAGCGCATACAAAAAGTGTAATAAGAAGTAATAAAAAATCACTGCCAGACTATGTCCTGCCAAAAACACACAGAACACAGCAAAGGAATACAATATAAAGGCAATTCCTATTGCATACAGTGCCCAATACAAGACATTGATCAGCCCCGGCATATGAAAGGTCAGACAAATGGTCAAATCCAACACAAAGGTGATAAGTACCGGTGCAATCAGCATAAAGAGGCCTGAAAGCACATTTGTGACAAACAGCTCATTTCGGTCTACCGGAAACGCGTGCATCATATTTGCACTGCGAGAATTGTTGAGGTAGTGAAAGACAACTAACGCAACCAACAGTGCAAAGAAAAAAATCACCCAAAGGATTACCATCGGCTGTAAACCGATAGACATAAAATTAAATTTTGATCCAACAGGATTTGCATAGTAGCGCTCTGCCCTTTGAAAGCCAAGTCCCATTAAGATAGGACCTGCAATCAGCAGAATGAGCAGATACAGGCTCCATACTGGCCAGCACTTTCCAATATTCTTTTTAAAAATGGTCAGATTAAAACAGGATTTCTTTGACTTCATAATCTGCTCCTCCCATTTCATATACAAATATTTCCTCTAAGGTCAAAGGAAGCACATCGACAATCGTATGCTCTCCCTGCTCCTCTAATATCTCAGCAACTGCTGCCTCTCGCTCGCCTCGAACAATCAGGGTATACACACGTCCGGTATTGGACATATGAATCACCTTAAACCTCTCACTCAAATGTGGCATACCACCGTAGCAGGCCACCTGAATCTTAAAGATGTTATCCTGAAGATCTGACAGAGATCTTTCAATCATAACCTTTCCATGATTCATGATACCTACATGGCTGCAGACATCCTCGAGTTCTCGCAGGTTGTGGGAGCTGACAACCACTGTCATGCCTCTCTGCTCAACTTCATTTAGTAATATGTTCCACACCTGACGGCGCATTACAGGGTCAAGACCATCTACAGGCTCATCCAAAATTAAAATGTCTGGGCAGGTACAAATCGACAGCCAAAAGGCTACCTGCTTTTGCATACCCTTAGAAAGATTTCTAATGTTTCTCTTCACATCAATCGATGGAAAGAACTCCTGCATGCGGTAAAAACGTTTCACATCGAAATTCTTATACAAACCTTTGTAATAACGCATCATCTCCATGGTATCCGCCTGAAGGAAATAGAACATATCATCCGGGATATATGCAATCCTTGCCTTGACTGCTGCATTCTCAAACACAGGATCACCATCCACAAAAATTTCTCCTGCATCCTGCTTGTAGATTCCTGTCAGATGACGAATCAAAGTAGACTTTCCTGCTCCATTCGGACCAACCAGTCCGTAGACAATTCCCTTCTCGACATGCATCGATACTCCATCGAGCGCTCGAAAGCCGTCGAATTCTTTTACAACGTGATTTACTTCTATCATATCCTCGCTCCTCTATCAAATGCGATTTACTTTGCGATTTCATATCATAAATCTTCTTATCTGATGATAGAGTATAACAACAAAAATGGGCGGTCAATTGCTGACCGCCCGAATTAAGAAAGGCTTAAGAAAACATATTCATTTTCTTTATTTTCACTTAAAAATCGCTCTAATACAACAGGTATTTGATTCCCGGAATCTTCTTGATTACAAACGAAATCAGCCAGCAGACCAATACCATCGCAATCGCGAAGAGCAGACAGCCTCCGAAGGTTACAAAGAAATGAACCTTGTATAGGTATGGCTTAATCAGGTACACAAGAATCATATGGATAAAGTAAATACCAAGCGTATTCGATGCAACGCTTCTGAAGAACTTTAACTTACCACGATAGTTGAAGCATAACACGCTGATGGCTAAGGTGTTGATTAATGTTGGAATTGCATCGTATTCCTGGCAAACCATATCCCACATTCCACCGGTATTGCGATTATAGATCATTCCCTCATAGAAGAAGATTGCATTGCATACAAGAATCACAGCCACTGCGATTAAGTTTCTCTTCCATGCAGCGATCTGCTCTAAGCGGTCAATCAGGTTATAGGCAACGCCGCCCAGACAGAAATAGACGATTGCGTAAGCCGCAAAGCCACCAAACGGATTCCATAAACGGAACCAGTTCTGAATCATGACGGTTTTTGCTCCGCCTAAGGAATAACCAATCGTAAAGGCATGATTGATAAAGCTGTTTCCGAACACCATGATGGTCACTAAAATCCAAAAATAGTGGAACACCTTGCGATGATAATCATACGCAACTTTGATTAATGGGAAGAAAATATAAACACATACCAGTGCCGCCATAAACCAAAGATGATTCAACCAGCCACTTGGCCAGTTCCACAAAGTTTTAATCAGTTCTTTAAAGCTAAATGGTTCTCCATAGATAAAGAACAGACATACCGTTGTGATGGTCGCCCAAACATAAGTGGTGATGATCACACGAATGGTCTTGATAATATGTTTCTTTAAATCAAATGGTCTGTTTAAAAGCAAAAATCCATTTGCAAAGAAGAACAGACATACACAGGATGGCAACAAGCCTCTCAGATATGCCCAAATATGATACTGAAATGCGAAGCCAAGTTCTGGCTGATATGTAAAGAAGTAGGTACTGCTGTGATAAAACACAACCAGCAAAATAGCGACACATTCAATCAGATCAATGTATGGCACCCATTTCTTTTCCTGTTTTACGACATTATTTTCCATCATAATCTCCCGATGATTTTATTATGCTATAGCTTTGTACAACATTGAGTCATTTTATCATATACACCCCTGGCATACAAGGATACGATTCTCCTATATCAGGGCATCAAATGCGTTTTTGATCAGTTTTGGTGTTTTGCCCTCCAGTGCAAGCACATCAAAGCGGCAGCACACCTCTGTCTGCTTTGCTTCCGCGGACAGATAAAATAACGCGGTTTTGGTAATTCGATACTGCTTACGGTAATCCACCGCTTCCTCTGGCAATCCATGTATGCGACTGTTTCGGTATTTCACCTCGACAAAACAAAGCACTATATCCTCACCCGAGACATCCTTAGCAATGATATCAATCTCACCGAATTTGCACCGATAATTTCGCCTTAGAATCACATAGCCCTGCGAGAACAAATACTCGCAGGCCACATCTTCCTTGAAATTTCCCAAGGCTCTTGTGTTTAAATGCATAGGTCACTCCTGTTCTACTCCTCTGACTTGCAACCCATTCATTTATCTCTATTTATAATTTACATTTTTACCTTACTCTTAAGCTTATCCATGTCATCCACAAAGACAAGAATTTCTGCAACAACCTCATACAGTTCTGGTGGAATCATATCGCCAATTTTCAAACGCGATAAGGTGTCTGCCAGCTTATTGTCCTTATACAAAGGGACGTCCGCTTCCTTTGCCGTGTCGATAATCTTTTCCGCAAGCTTGCCTTTTCCCGTAGCAAGGATTTTAGGCGCAGCCTCCCCTGGTTCGTAGGCTATAGCCACTGCTGTTTTTTCTTCTGTTATTTGGTTTTTATTATGAAATGAATTTCCAAAATCATTTGTCATTATTCAAACCCTATAAATGAATCCAATAGCCATTTATGCCACGTAAGACAGCCATTTCCACTTTAATCGAGCGCTAATCCACTTAATCAGTGATGCAACCGCTAAACCAGTAACGAAGATTGCCAGATCAAACCACAAGGTTCCCTGTAACATCTTATTCTCAAAAAATTTGTTAAAAATCTGTCCGTTTAAGAAATGGGTACAGTAAATACCCATGGTGCAAGATCCAATCCAGTTAATCACACCGGCCACATTTCCATGGAAGCAGTCTGGCAAAATAAGAAACAGGATACAGATTGCACTTGGAATCAGCAATGTGTCAATTCCACAGTAGAACGAGAAACCTGGATATGGCAAATATCGAGACATATACGCTACTACAATAAACACTACCTCTCCTACAATCAAAAGCACCGGTTTAATACGATTTCTGTAACGTGCAAACAAAATTCCCAAAACGGAAACAGGAAGCAGGTTAATGGTTCCCTGTGCAACACCTGGCCATTCAGTTAAACCACCCATATACTGAAAGACATATGGAAGGATAATCATAACGGCAATTGCAATTGGTCTTGAAAATTTTCCCTTGCACAAATAAAAAACAACAAAGATAATGCAGGCAATGATAATCTGAGAAAACATAAACCAGAATGCAGTAGGTATCGCTTCTTCATAAATACCAAAGAGAGCTCCCAAATACCACTTTATGTCCGCACGGTCCAGCGATAAGAGTGCTCTCAAAATATAGATAATAGTAGTCCAGAATGCAATTGGTATCACCAATCTTTGAACACGCTTCATCACCTTATCTGTATCAGCATTCCAGAGAAACTCTGACATAAAATAAAATGACAAAAACATAAATGCCGAAACTGCGTACCACGAGAACCAGCCAATTCCCTTCTGTATTGGTGTCTCCATTTTTGTTAAAAAGTGATCCTGAATCACGACAAAACACATAAAAATTCTTAAAATTGACACCCAGATATTCATCCCTTTATAAGATCTCATAACTTACAATCATTCCTTTCAAAACAGTTCCCCTTATTATAACAAATCCAATAGATTATACAATCATTCCAAAAAGCCCTGAACCTTAAGCTCTCATATCAAAAGAATATCGATGCACCAGTCCAATTGGCACGTCATCCTTCTTCAAAAAATCCTCAACAAAATTTAATTTCCTGCCCTCATTGACCACAGAAATCTTACAGCTGTAGCCCTTTCTCTTCAACCGCTCTGCCAGCTCCTCTGAATGGCTGGTCACCAGTTTATATGACTCATCGCTGTCAAAATAAAATTTCGTATCGACATTTCGGTCCTTCATCTTGACAGAAACATCCGTTGACCCAAGATGATCCATATCCAAATGCAAAAACGCAGACAGTTCTCCATCCTCGCTCATCTGGCGCTTGTTGGTAAAAACATAGAGTTCTCCTGCCGCATTTTTTCCGTTCATCTGAAGTGGAATCTGCACGTACTGGTACATCTGATTTACCTGATTCATAAAATCGACATTGCTTCGAATCTGATTTGCGGCCTGAAGCAGAGAATCTGCATTTTGCCCCGACTGCTGAACTGCGGATTCAATGCGGTTTATCTGGTCCTTCAAATGCGTGTATAGCTTTGAAACCTTATCGCTTTCGCCTGCCAAATCCTGAGGTTTTAAGGTCCACTGCTGGCGCATTGCCTCCTTTGTAAGCTCTTTAAATTCTGGAGAACCAAGCAGCTTTAGTAAATTTTCTCTGACTGCCGTTTGCTCTCCCCGCGTCGCATTGTCAGACAACGCCCCTGCAACCTGTCTTAAGAGCTCCATTGCATTCATATCAGAGGTGAGCAGTTGATTCCCTGGAAGCGCGTTTGCCTCAAATAAGTTGCTGGTCAGCGCAGATAACTGCGTATTGTTAAACAGACTTCCTAAGCTGCCCTCCGGACTTGTGTTTGCCTGCAGCCCCTGCTCAGATACCACTGCCTCTCCTGATTCAGTTTCCACCGCTGTCTGTGCTGTCCCATTCTGCGCCACTTCCGCTGTGCTGATTTCGGCTGTACTCGCATCGATTGTACTCGCATCGATGGTACTTGCATCGATGGTACTTGCGTTCGCACCATTTGCAGTGGCATTGGTTGCACTCACACCGACTGCGCCTGTACCATTTGCATCGGCATTGGTTGCGCTTGCAGGAATTGCACCAGCATTTGCCCCAATCGCATTAGCATTGGCCGCATCAGCATTGATTGCATCGGCATTGACCACATTGCCATTTTCACCAGCTAATGTCTGTCCCACTTCGCCAGAGCCCAAGCCTGACTCCTCAGTCAAAGTCATAAGTACATCCCCAGATAACTTATATAGCTCTGACGCTGTCAGATTTTCGTTGGCAAGTGCAGCTGGAAGCTCATCCATAAACTGATTTAACTCGTTGGTAATCGCCTGGCGGTCGTTTGCATAGTTCTCAAACTGCGAGATCATCTCCGGCGTGGTAGGAAGCTTCAAATTCTGCATCTCCACTAAGGTTTCAACATTCGCAGTTGGATTGTTTGCAAGAAGTCGCGACATCTGCGCAATCGAATCACGGTTGATTGGCAATGCCTTTTCCATCATTGCATTCACCATCGTTAAATTGTCTTCGGTAATTGGTAAATTTGCTGCAGAAAGCGCAGAAATCAAAGTGAGATTCACCTGATTACCATTGATGGTAAACGGTCGAATTGCGATGGTAGCACCATCGTTTGATTTCACCTGAAAATATAAAGACTGACCAGGCGCAAGCGAAACCGAGCCATCCAATCTGGCGGTCAGCGTCTGGCCGTTGGAAAGGCCCAAAACAGCCTGTCCATTATGAATCGAATTTACAGTGCCCTCAAAGACATTTCCAGCTTTCATATCCATCACGTGCGATACTAACTGCTGTGTTCCCACCTTTGAGGCTGCAATTGGAGCGGAGGCAGACGAATTCGCATACTGTCCAATGACATTTGAAAATTGCATAGGTTGCCTCCTTTCTCCGTAACTACTCTACAAAGTTTTTGATAAAAGATCTTCTGTGAATTGGACATGGTCCAAGTTCTTTTAATGCTTTAATGTGATCTGCTGAGCCATAGCCTTTATTGGATGCAAAGCCATAGCCAGGATAAATACTGTCGTACTCGACCATCAGTCGGTCTCTGGTGACCTTTGCAATAATGCTTGCCGCTCCAATGGAAATACTCTTTGCATCTCCCTTGATAATTGGTACCTGCTTGATTGGCACCTCTGGGATTGTGACTGCATCATTTAATAGCAAATCAGGAAAAACGGAAAGCTTACCAATTGCCTGTCGCATTGCCTCATAGGTGGCCTGAAGAATATTGATTTCATCAATGCGTTCTGGCGAATTCACTCCGACAGCATAGGCAACTGCCTTCTCGCAGATTTCATCATATAATTCTTCTCTCTTTGCCTCTGAAAGCTTTTTGGAATCATTGATGTACAAAATATCACAATCCTTTGGCAAAATAACAGCTCCGGTCATCACAGGCCCAGCCAAAGGCCCTCGGCCTACCTCATCAATGCCACAGATTAACTCATAATCAGAATATTTCTTTTCAAAAAATTTTAATGCTTCTATACGCTCAAGTTCTGCATGAAATTTGTCCATACGTTTTCTTGCAGAATCAACCAGCTTTTTCACGCCCTCGCGCTCATCCGACTGATAGTTCTCAATGAAAGCCATCAGTTCTCTGTCGCTTGTATTTTTCAGAGCCTCTTTGATTGCCCCTATCTTTTCTTCCATCGTATCTATAACCCTTATGATTTATTGTTTGGAGCCTCTAAGGAAATTCTTCCAAGCTTTCCGGAACGGAACTCGTCCATCAGCACAGAGGCTGCCTTTGCATAATCTAATTCTCCGCCATTTTTCAGGAAATTGCGATTCCTTGCAATTTCAATCAGAATGTCAGCTTCCTTTTGTTCTTCCTCCACCTCATAGCGTGCCTTTAAAACACCAGGGTAAGAGTTCTTTAGGAAGGTAATAAGTGCCAGAGAAAGCTCATCAATATTTAAGATTTCGTCATTGATGGAGCCAACCAGTGCCAGGCGAAGTCCCACCTCCTGGTCTTCAAACTTTGGCCAGAGAATTCCTGGAGTATCTAAAAGCTCAACGTTTTTATTCAGACGAATCCACTGCTTTCCCTTTGTGACACCAGGCTTGTTTCCTGTCTTCGCGCAGGCTTTTCCCGCAAAGGAATTGATAAAGGTGCTCTTGCCAACATTAGGAATGCCTACTACCATGGCGCGGATAGGACGGTTCTTGATACCGCGCTTTCTGTCGCGCTCAATCTTTTCCTTGCAGGCCTCCATAATGACATTATGGACGGTATTCATGGCATTTTTGCTACGCGCATCCAGACAGACAACAGAATACCCCTTATCCTTGAAAAAAGCGGTCCACTCTTCGGTTCTTCTCTGGTCGGCCAAATCAAATTTATTCATCAAAATGAGACGAAACTTGTTCTTTCCAAGCTCGTCGATATCCGGATTACGGCTGGACTGTGGCAGGCGTGCATCCACAAGCTCGATGACCAGATCGATGAGCTTGATGTCCTCCTGCATTTGTCGTTTTGCTTTGGTCATATGACCTGGATACCACTGAAAATTCATATTTACCTCTCTACTATTTATCGGACAAAGCCCATGTTTCCTAAAGAAGAAAAGCGAAACCAGGCCTTTCCCTCGATATACTCCTTTTTCACAACACCGATATTCGCGTAGCGACTATCCTCGCTGTTGTTGCGATTGTCCCCTAATACAAAGCACTCCCCATTTCCAAGGGTAATTGGTTCCTCTGCAATTCCTGGATTTTCGATTGCAGCCACCTCAATCTTTTCCTGATAAATCTCTCCATTGACATAGATGGCGCCATCCTTGATTTGAATGGTGTCTCCAGACCGCGCAACCACTCTACGAATATAGTAGTGCGACTTTTTATTTCCATTAGGTCGAAATACAATCACATCTCCCAAATCCGGCTGTCCTACCGTGTAGGCTAGGCGGTTTACCAGTACTGACTCGTTGTTTAACAGTGTATTTTCCATCGAACCTCCGACAACGGTGGTGCGAAGTCCAAACAGATATACCACAAACAGCGATACCATCACCACCACCACAATCTGCAGTGTCCACGTTAAAACATCTCGAAATAGAGCCTTATTGAATTGTCTTCTGCGTCGGTTGAAGTTTAAACTTCCTCTTCTTCTTAGCATCTTTCAACCTGTCTTTCTCAAAAAATTTCGTAACTAATATTATAAAATATCAGTCATAAAAACGCAAAAAAAATCCGACCTGATAACTCAAGTCGGATTTCACGCGTTACTATCTTACAAGCTCTTTAACCTTTGCAGCCTTACCTACGCGATCACGTAAGTAGTAAAGCTTAGCACGACGAACTTTACCCTTGCGCACGATTTCAACCTTCTCTACGTTTGGAGAGTGAAGTGGCCAGGTCTTTTCTACACCAACACCGTTAGATAACTTACGAACGGTAAAGGTTTCACGGTTGCTTCCGCCCTGCTTCTTAATAACAGTTCCTTCGAAAACCTGAACTCTTTCACGGTTTCCTTCCTTGATCTTTCCGTAAACCTTAACGGTATCACCAACGGAAAACTCAGGAACTTCCTGCTTTAACTGCTCGTTTTCAATGTTCTTAATAATTTCGTATGCGTTCATTTTGTGACCTCCTGTATACTTGACGTTCTTAATGCTACTACTATTTTCACAACAGAGGACCATCGCCTTCTTTATTCACAACTTTGACATTATAGCATGCCATCATCACTAATTCAATAGTTTTTTCTATAACATTTCTGATAAATCTACCACAGCATCAGTGATTCCCTGCACAGTAATCACATTGCAGTTCTCATCCACATAGGTATATAGCTGTGTAAGCTGATCCATTGCCTGAATGGCCCCAAGTGCCGTTGCCGCAGCAATCACATTTTCAGCACAATCTATGGTATCCATGTTTTTGTCAATATACTGCACTGCAGCCTCATAAACCTCATCTGCGTTGGTATACATCACAAGGTAGTTATATAAACAGCTGACAATCTTGCGAACAGACAATTCGCTGTTTGTATCCCCATAGACTATGGTGCCGTCTGGATTACTTATCTCTGCGATAAGATTCTCCTCCGATACCACAGAGCCAAAGAGCTGCTCCATAATACATCCTTCTACCGGCTCAGCTGCTACTGGTGTCGATGTTTGGCCTGTCACTTCTGCAGGAATCTCCAATGCTCCATCCTCGATTCTTGCATTTACAACAAGCTTTGCCTCCTTAATTTCTGTGCCAGAAACACCAAGCAGTGCAAGCGTATCTGCAAGCGCCTTCTTTGCCTCATCA
This sequence comes from Agathobacter sp., assembly GCA_045641385.1. Lineage (GTDB taxonomy): Bacteria > Bacillota > Clostridia > Lachnospirales > Lachnospiraceae > Roseburia. Next base: position 17,282 of record JAZUGV010000034.1, read on the forward strand.
TCCACAGTAATTTCCAAGGACTTGAAAATCAAAGTATCTTCATCAAAGGTAGCTGCCATTACAATTCTTCCCTGAATTCCCTTTAACGAAGACAAAGCAGCTCCCATTTCACCGTCTAAATCCGCAAGTTCTTCCATTCCCATCACATCGGAAATCTTAATATTTAAAGCAAGCACATATCCCTCACTGGTTCTTGTCAGGGATGCATCGTTGCTGTTTTTGTCATCTATCTTAGCCTGAAGCTTGTCCAAATACTTCTGTACTTTTGCCTCTTCAACCTCAGAAGTGACCTCTTCCACCTGATTTTCGTCCGCAGGTTCAACCTTCCAGCTGTCAGTAGAGGCAGTATAGGTATAGACATAATCCTTTCCATACCAGCTGGTAATGTTTTCTGAAATGGACTCTCCAAGGACGTCAAGATCATAGGTTACATCCAGACAATATACATCCTTTGAAAAAACGGCACTACCTTCAGCGCTTGCTGCGACATCTCCCATAAAGGTGCCTTCCACAGCAACACTGTAATCCATATAGAAGGACTGATTCTCAAGAGAAACGCTTAAATTCTTATTTGCCTCATAAATCTTTTGAACAGTAACCTTTTCCTCTTCACTCTTCTTTGCACATCCGGTAAAAAGAGTAAATCCTGCGACAACCATCATTGTCGCAAATAATGTTTTCTTTTTCATAATCTCCTCCAAAAACTGCTTTTATTTATGCAACCAGAACGAATCCTCTTTTGCCACATACATACCAAGTTTTTCCTGCATATCAATGGAAATCTGATTGGTATAGAAAATATAGCCGTATGGAATCTGTCCTGCTTCCAACATTTTGTTATAGAAATAGGTTTCCAGCGCAAAGCCTATATGCTTTCTGCGGAACTTTGGCTCTACCTCGAGCATTCCAATGCTGCCATCCACATGCATACCGATGATTCCCGCTGGCTGGCCCTCATACAGGGCAAGATACATAGGGTCTCGCTCAATTCTATGCTCGATATAATCCGGGTCGTCAAAATTCAGATGATACAGACTCTTTGCATAATCCAAGTGCTCCAGTGTAAGTGGAACAATTTCAATTCCAGCACTGTTTGGCTTTCCATCACCGCTATAAAGTCCCTTAATTGGGAGTTTTTCTCTTCTGGTAAGTGCGCAGGTATGATTCTGATAATCAATATGAAGGCCTAAGGCCTGTGTAATTTCCTCCACACAGCAGCTGCGGTGCTCCATCAGAAGATGTATCTTTGATAATTCCTCGCTTGAGAGAGCATCTAAAAAGTGCGGTCTGTACGTAACCTGATTTTCATTAGTGCCTGTTAATTCTACCACACCTGCATCCTCATACAGTGTATGAAAATAGGTACATGACACCTTTTCCTGAAGAAGCGCTTCTGTTTCATCTGCAAAGATCAACTCCGCGCGTCCACGATTGATCATCTCAATCATATCCATATGATGGATTTTATGCTTTGACAGCTGCTTTTTTACAGCTTCAAGCTGTTCATATTCTTTGTACAAATCCGGGCGTCTTTCCTTCGTTCTTGCGATGGACTGCTCCAATCGCCACTCCCTGATTTTCTTTGAATTTCCGGTCAAAAGCACCTCAGGCACTGCCTTTTTGTGCCATACCTCTGGTCTTGAGTACTGTGGATATTCTAATAGTTTCCCCTGAAAGCTCTCTGTCTCTGCAGACACTTCATTGTGAAGGACTCCCGGCACTAATCTTGCAATGGCATCAATCATCACCATGGAAGCAAGCTCGCCTCCCGTAAGAACATAATCTCCAATGGAAACATAATCTGTCACGCACTCTTCTAGCACGCGCTCATGAATCCCCTCGTAATGACCACAGAGCAAAACCAAATCTTCTTCTCGTGCGAACTCCTCCGCCATCTTCTGAGAAAATGGTTTTCCCTGTGGAGTCACATAAATCACTCTTGATTTTGGAGTTGCAGTCGCCTTGATTGCCTGGTATACCACCTCTGCCTGCATCAGCATTCCAGCGCCACCACCGTAGGTGTAGTCATCCACACGTTTATGCTTATCCTCTGAAAAATCGCGGATATTGACAGCATCAATGGAAATCAGTTTCTGGTCCATTGCCCGCTTTATTATGCTGTCATTCAATCCAGCCATTACCATATCTGGAAATAATGTTAATACATGAAATTTCATAAATTATCCTCGGTCGCTAAAATTCTATGTCATCATAACAAAAAGAGGTTGCATTAAGCAACCTCTTTTACAAAGTCTTTATTGAATAATCTCAACAACAACCTTCTTGTCCTCCTTGGTTGAAGCAGCCTTCACAACAGAACGGATTGCCTTTGCAATACGGCCCTGCTTTCCGATTACTTTTCCCATATCAGATGGAGCAACACGTAATTCCAAAACGATAGTTCTTCCATTCTCAGTCTCTGTTACAGTGACTTCATCAGGGTTGTCAACGAGCGCTTTAGCAATTACCTCTACTAATTCCTTCATGATAATCACCTCGTTTGATAGAACTATTATTTCTCGATTCCAGCTGCCTTAAAGATTCTTGCAACAGTCTCAGTTGGCTGAGCACCGTTAGCTAACCACTTCTTAGCGAGTTCTTCATTTACATGATACTCAGTTGGGTTCTTGGTTGGATCGTAGGTTCCGATTTCATCGATGCAACGTCCATCGCGAGGTGCGCGAGCGTCTGCTACTACGATTCTATAGAAAGGTGCCTTCTTCTGTCCCATTCTTCTTAATCTGATCTTTACTGCCATTTTTGTTTCCTCCTTGGAATAAATTAATTATTTACTTTGTTAGCTTAATATATATGAATTTAATTATTCATCTGTTTCATTGAAAAGGTGTATCTAGAATGGCAATCCCATGCCCTTAAACATACCCTTTCTCATCTTCTTGCCGCCGAAGCCGCCCATCTGCTTCATCATCTTTTTCATCTGCTCAAACTGCTTAATCAGACGATTGACATCTGCCACTTCAACGCCGGCGCCCTTTGCAATACGAATCTTTCTGCTAGGATTCATAATATTTGGATTCTGGCGCTCCTTTGGGGTCATGGAATAAATAATCGCCTCGGTACGAGCCATCTGCTTTTCTGCAGCATCGGTATCTAGGTTCTTTAAATTCGCGTTGTTCATCCCCGGAACCATTCCTGGCATCATTCCCATCAGTGAGGAAAGACCACCCATCTTTTTCATCTGGCTCATAGAATCCAAATACATCTCGAAGTCAAACTCGTTCTTGCGCATCTTCTGTTCAAGACGCTTTGCTTCTTCCTCATCAATGTTTTCCTGCGCCTTCTCGATGATAGAAAGCACATCACCCATGCCAAGAATTCTTGATGCCATGCGCTCTGGATAAAACTGCTCAAGATCTGAGAGCTTTTCTCCCATACCAGCATAGAGAATTGGCTTTCCGGTTACCGCTCTGATGGAAAGAGCCGCACCACCTCTGGTATCGCCATCCAACTTGGTAAGGATGACACCATCGATTCCAATTTTTTCATCGAAGGTACTTGATACGTTGACCGCATCCTGACCAGTCATCGCATCGACAACCAAAAGTGTCTGGAATACATCACACGCTTCTTTTATTTCAATGAGTTCCGCCATCATTTCTTCATCTACATGAAGTCGACCAGCGGTATCAATGATGAGCACATTGCAATTTTGCTTCTTCGCTTCTTCAATGGCTGCCTTTGCAATTTTTGCTGGCTTTTCGTTTGCTCCCATCTCAAAGACTGGAACATCCTGTTTTTGTCCATTGATTTTTAACTGCTCGATTGCGGCTGGACGATAAACGTCACAGGCTGCAAGCATGGTGCGCTTGCCTTTGCTTTTCAGCTTTCCGGCAATCTTTGCGGTTGTAGTTGTTTTACCAGCACCCTGAAGACCTACCATCATAATGACGGTGAGCTCCTGCCCGGGACGAAAAGCGATTTCTACGGTCTCTGAACCCATCAGAGAAACCATTTCTTCGTTAACAATCTTGATCACCATCTGTCCCGGATTTAATCCGTTCATGACATCCTGGCCGATTGCTCGCTCTTCAACTGACTTCACAAACTGTTTTACAACCTTGAAGTTAACATCCGCCTCGAGAAGCGCCATCTTAACTTCCTTTAAAGCAGCCTTAACATCAGCCTCTGTTAAGCGACCTTTGCTGCGAAGATTTTTGAATACATTTTGCAGTTTTTCAGATAAATTATCAAATGCCATACTTTTACCTCTTTATAACTGCTCTAATATCTTTTGCGCCATCTGCTCCATTTTCTGGAGTGATGCGCTCTGTGCGTCGGTAAGCTCCTTTGCGCTTTCCGCTGACATTGCAGTGATCTCTTTGTGAATCACTTCCACGTCTTCCTTGATGGATAAAAACTTTTCAACCAGATGAAGCTTCTCTTCAAAGTCTCCTAACTTCTTATCCAGACGCTTGATCATATCGGAAACACCCTGTCTTGAAATTCCCTCCTCCTCAGCAATTTCGGAGAGAGACAAATCATTATAGACAACATCCTCGTATATTCTACGCTGATGCTCATTTAACATTTCACCATAAAAATCGTATAAATACGCCTGTCTTATCTTCTTATCCATAATCACACCTTGAGTATACTAACATAGCAAAAAAGGAGTGTCAAGTATTTTTTCTTGACACTCCCTTTGTTTTTTCATTAGGCATTCACAACTGCGTCCTTGATGGTATTGGCCATCTCCTTGCAGAGTACAGCGTCCTCACATTCTACCATGACACGCACGAGTGGCTCGGTACCGCTCTTTCGAAGTACCACGCGACCAGTATCCCCCATTCTCTCCTCGCAGGCCTTCACGCAATCCTTTACAGATGCAGTTTCAAGCGCTGCCTCTGGGTTGTCTACAGTCACATTGATGAGTACCTGTGGATATAAATGAACATCACGCACTAATGCAGAAAGTGGACACTTCTTCTGAATCATTACACTCATCACCTGAAGTGCAGTTAATACACCATCACCGGTGGTCGCATACTTGCTGATAATAACATGTCCAGACTGTTCTCCACCGACATTGTAATCGTGAGCATTCATTTCCTCTGATACATATTTATCTCCAACTGCAGTCTGCACGTTCTTGATGCCCTGGCGTTCAAGTGCTTTGGTGATTCCAAGGTTTGACATAATTGTGGTAACAACAGTATCGTCCTTTAATGCACCCTTTTCCTTCATAAATACGCCGAGGAGATAGATAATCATATCGCCGTCCACGATATCTCCATTTTCATCGACTGCAAGACAACGGTCTGCATCGCCATCAAAAGAGAATCCTAAATCAAGACGGTTCTGACGAACATACTTCTGAAGTTCTTCAATATGAGTCGAACCACAATTCTTATTGATATTAAAACCATCTGGCTGATTGTTAATGACATAGGTATCTGCGCCAAGCATATCAAATACGCTCTTTGCAATCATAAAGGAAGCTCCGTTTGCACAGTCAAGACCAACCTTGTATCCGCGCATTGACTCATTGACAGTGGTGGTAAGGTAGTTCATGTAGCGGTTTCTTCCCTGCATGTAATCCTGCGCACGTCCTACGGCTTCATTTTCTGCAAGCTCAATGGAAATAATGCCATCGATATAGTCCTCACACTGTGCGAGCACTTCCTCATCCATCTTCATTCCACTTCCATCGATAATCTTGATTCCGTTGTCATAGAAAGGATTATGACTTGCGGTAATCATAATACCAAAATCATATTTTTCCGTTCTTGTAATATAGGAAACACTTGGTGTGGTAGTTACATGAAGCAAGTCAACATCACAGCCAGTCGAAGTAAGTCCAGCGACCAGTGCATACTCAAACATGTAGCCTGAACGACGGGTATCCTTTCCGATGACGCATCTTGCATTGTCGGTCTTCTTTGAATAATAATAGCCTAAGAACTTACCAATCTTTATTGCATGATCAACCGTAAGCACCTCATTTACTTTTCCACGAAATCCATCTGTTCCAAAATATTTCATATTTTTTCTCCTTAATGTGAATCGTCTGGTCTCACCAAACGATCCTTAGTTTTCAGTACCGTATTTTGCCTTTTAATTGCCGGCGGTCACACGGTCGCTGGCGCGAAGTCCCTCCAGAAGATGAACCTCCATTTTACCAGCCTCAATATCCACATTTAAAATGCATTCACGAATCGCCGGAAGCAAAATTTCCTCTCCCGATGGAGTGTGAAGCACATAAACATCATTTGCACCTGTTGTCATGACATCAAACAGACTTCCAAGGTCCTCGCCTTCATCGGAAACAACACTAAGACCAATCAGGTCTGAAATATAGTATTCATCCTTCTGAAGAGGAATTGCCATGTCTCGGGTTACGTAAAGCTCGGCCTGTCGATATTTTTCGACATCGTTGATATTGTCGATGCCCTTAAATTTTAAAATGACCATATTTTTGAAGAATCGTGCCTGCTGAATTTCAAGCTCAATCTGCTTTTTTTTGTCATCTAAAATTACTTTTTTAATTTTCTTGAAGCGCGCAGGGTCATCTGTGGTAGGAAACACCTTAACCTCTCCCTTTACGCCATGTGTAGTGGTAATGACACCTACGCGAAATAAATCGTTATCCATATATTCCCCTTAAATTGAAGTACGAACCACCTTTGGCATATAGCCCTCTTTCTCGAGTGCCTTTAAAATCTGGTTTTTATGTTCTGTACCAAAGCTCTCTAAGGTAATGCGAAGCTCTACTGCTGCACTTCGGTTGGTGGTTACAAACTGGTTGTGTTCAAGCTTGATGACATTTCCCTGCTCCGTGGCAAGTGTCTGTGAAACCTTTGCAAGTTCTCCTGGCTTATCCGGAAGCAGAACAGATACGGTAAAGATACGGTCTCTGAAAATCAGTCCCTGCTGTACCACAGAACTCATGGTGATGACATCCATATTTCCGCCAGATAAAATCGAAACAATTCTCTTGTCCTTCACATCTAAATGCTTTAATGCGGCAACGGTAAGAAGACCTGAGTTTTCGACTACCATTTTATGATTCTCCACCATATCGAGGAACGCAACGATGAGCTCGTCATCCTCCACAGTGATAATATCATCTAAGTTTTCTTTGATGTATGGAAAAATATTGCTACCAGGAGTCTTTACCGCCGTGCCATCTGCGATGGTGCTAACCCCGTCTAAGGTGGTTACCTCTCCCTTTTCAAAGGAAGCCTTCATGCAGGCAGCTCCCGCAGGTTCCACACCAATCACCTTAATCTTTGGATTCAAAAGCTTTGCAAGTGTAGATACTCCTGTCGCAAGTCCACCACCGCCAATTGGAACCAAAATGTATTCCACAAGCGGAAGTTCCTTGAAAATTTCCATTGCAATTGAGCCCTGTCCAGTTGCAACGGCGAGATCATCAAATGGGTGAATAAAGGTATATCCCTTTTCCTCTGCCAGCTTAAGCGCATATGCACAAGCCTCATCATACACATCCCCATAAAGCACAACCTCTGCACCGTGACTCTTGGTGCGGTTTACTTTAATTAGTGGCGTTGTCGTAGGCATAACGATGGTTGCCTTACAGCCATAGCACTTTGCCGCATAGGCCACGCCCTGAGCATGGTTTCCTGCAGAAGCAGTAATCAAACCTCTGCTTCTCTCCTCATCCGTTAAGGTACTAATTTTGTAATAAGCGCCACGAAGCTTATAGGCTCCTGTGTACTGCATATTTTCTGGTTTCAGATAAACCTTATTTCCTGTCTGCTCACTTAAGTAATCACTAAATACGAGCTTCGTCTCAAGTGTTACCTCTTTTACCTTTTCACTTGCCTCTTCAAACTTATCAAGTGTCAACATCGATATCATCTCTTTTCCTTCAAACTAATTCATAAACAAATTCACTCATGAATGACTATGAGAACAGTGCCTCAACAAAGGCATCCGAATCAAACTTCTCTAAATCCTCGATGGTTTCTCCTACTCCAATATACTTTACTGGAACAGAAAGCTCGGACTGAATTGCCACTGCAATTCCTCCCTTAGCCGTTCCATCCATCTTTGTAAGCACGATTCCTGTAATATCTGTCACCTCTGCAAATTCCTTTGCCTGTGCCAGCGCATTCTGTCCCGTAGTTGCATCGAGAACCACTAAGGTCTCACGATAGGCATCTGGATATTCGCTGGATAAAATCTTATTGATTTTACCAAGCTCGTTCATCAGATTCTTCTTATTATGGAGACGTCCTGCGGTATCAACTAAAAGTACATCTGCATTTCTTGCCTTTGCAGCCTGCGTCGCGTCAAAGACAACTGCCCCCGGATCCGAGCCCTCTGCTCCGCCGATCATCTGTACATCTGCGCGATTCGCCCACTCCTTAAGCTGGTCCCCTGCGGCAGCGCGAAAGGTATCCGCACCGGCAAGAATCACCTTGCGGCCTGCGCTTGAAAGCTTTCCTGCCAGCTTTCCAACTGTGGTAGTCTTTCCTACGCCATTGACACCGACCACCAATACAACAGACTTTTCTGACTCGAAGCGGTAAGCCGCCTCCTCCACCATCATCTGCTCCTTGATGCTGTCAATTAACAGCTGCTTGCACTCTGCTGGTTCCTTGATGTGCAGCTCTTTTACCTTGCCTCTTAGGTTATCAAGAATTTCCTCGGTCGCACGCACACCGAGATCTCCCATAATCAAAATTTCCTCAAGCTCCTCATAAAAATCTTCATCGATTTTTGAGAAGCCGGAAAAGATACTGTCCAAACCAGAAACAATATTATCTCTGGTCTTGGTCAAACCCTTTACCAATCTGGAAAAAAATCCCGTTTTCTTTGGTTCTTCCTGATTTTCGTTTAATAAATTTTCACTCATATTGCTTTCTTACAGCAAACGCTGTCCTTATCTAGTCACTTCTTAATTCTTAGGCATCTAAATCATTTTCAATCAGATTTACTGATACTAACGTAGAAACACCCTTCTCCTGCATGGTAATACCATAGAGACGGTCAGCCGCGTTCATTGTACCACGACGGTGGGTGATTACGATGAACTGGGTATTCTTGGTAAGCTTCTCTAAATAGCCAGCAAATCTTCCTACGTTTGAATCATCAAGCGCAGCCTCAATCTCGTCCAAAAGACAGAATGGCGATGGCTTTAACGCCTGAATCGCAAACAGAAGTGAAATCGCAGTCAATGCTTTTTCACCACCGGATAACTGCATCATATTCTGAAGCTTCTTTCCTGGTGGCTGAGCAATGACACGAATGCCACACTCTAAGATATCCTTGTCCTCATCCTCCATGAGTTCAAGGGTACCATGTCCACCTCCAAAGAGCTGCTTAAATACCTTGTCAAACTCGCGCTGAATGTCAGCAAACTTTTCAGCGAACTGCTTACGCATTCCCTCGTCAAGCTCCTCAATAATGCCAATCAGTGTCTGCTCTGCCTCAATCAGATCATCGTGCTGTGCCTTTAGGAATTCATATCGCTCAGAAACTTCCTTGTATTCCTCAATGGCATTGACATTGACATCCCCAAGTGCGCGGATTTCGTCCTTGACTGCCTGAATCAGCTTCTTTAAATCAGAAAGGCTCTCAAACTCTTCACTGCGAAGCTCTGCAGCCGCATGAGGAGTTAACTCGTATTCTTCCCAGATATAGTTGATCTGAGAATCTAAAGACTCCTTAAACTTCTCCTGCTGTGAAGTCAGTCGAATCATTTCCTTTTCAAGGTCTGACTCACGCTTTGCAATTTCTTCCTGCTTCTGGAAGAAGCCACGATATAAATCGTTCTTTTCATCGCGATTGCTGCGGGCAAGGGCAAGCTGATTTGCAAGTTCAGTATGCTTTGAATCTCCAGCCAAAATCGTCTGACGGATTTCCTCGATATCGCTTAATTTCTTTTCGATATCGTTTTTCGCATTCTTTGCATTTTCAATCAGTTCCTGTCTCTCCACATCAAACTTATCGAGTTCTCGAGTTAATCGCTCGAGGTTTTCATTCAAATAGCCGGCGGTCTGTGATGCATTTGCTTCCTCGATTACAACTGCAGAAACAGCCTTTGAAGCCTCCTCCTCAAGTCCGCTCTGAGCCTTGATTATCTCAGTAAATCTTGCATTTTCCTCTGCAATCTCAGCCTCTCTCTTCTTATCGAAAGCTTCCTCATCCTCAATCTTTTGCTTTTCTGCGGTGATTTCACGGATGCTGCCCTCTAACTCATCCCCTTCGCTGCGAAGATTTTCAAAGGCCTTATCACTCTCGCTCTTGCGGGCATTCGCCTGCTCTAAATTCATGCGGGCGGTATTTTCTTTGATGTATAAATTCTGAAGAGCTACACGAAGATCATTCAATGCCTCTTCGCCTAAAGCACGTGCCATCTCGATTTCGTCCTTACGTGCAGATAACTCCTCTGTTTTTTTCTCTAACTCCTTCAAATGCTTCTCAAGGTCTTCGATTTCGCGCTTTCTTCCGAGAAGATTTGAATTATTCTTGAAGGCACCACCAGTAAGCGATCCACCTGGGCTTAAATACTCACCCTCCAGTGTAACCATGTGCTGGCTATAGTGATTCTTCTTTGCAATGGCAAGTGCATGTTCAACGGTATCTACCACCAAAACTCGTCCAAGCAGATATGCTGCCACCTCGCGATACTTTTCATCGCAGTGAACTAATTCATTTGCAACGCCGAGTACGCCAGGCTCATTTAACGAATCCTTATTCTTGTCATTCTTGTTCGCACGGACTGAAGTAAGTGGAAGGAAGGTTGCTCTTCCCAAACGATTCTCCTTTAAGAACTGAATCATCTTCTTTGCACAGGCCTCATCCTCAGTGACAATATTTTGGATATTTCCACCGAGTGCAGTCTCGATTGCAGTCTCATACTTTTTATCTGTGGTAAGAAGGTCTGAAACAACGCCTAAAATTCCGCGGTTGCTGTCCTTTTGCTCCATAACACGACGGGTACTTGCCCCGTAGCCCTCGTAACGCTCAGCAAGGTTCTTTAAAGATTCCAGACGCGTTTCCGTCTTATTGTGATCGGTCTTTGCCTCTTCTAAAGCCTTTGCATTTTCGATTGCCTTAAGCTTCCATTCCTTATCCTTTGCAATCAGGCCCTCTTCTTCCGCCTTCTTTTCCTCTAAAATAACAGAGATTTCTTCAAAGGCAGCCTTTGCCTCTGCAAGATATGCTTCCTGCTCAGCTTCCATACTCTTCTTAGAAAGGAGTCTCTGATTTAACTCAGCTTTTCGAATATTGGTCTGCTCAAGCATGGTATCCATTCTCTGCTGGCGAGCCTTGATCGAAGCCTTATTATTCAAAAGACGAATGAGTTCCGCCTGGCCAGCCTCGATGCCGGCATTGCAGCGTGCAATCTCAGCCTGAATCTCATTTAAGCGGTTCGTTGCCTCACTCTTTTTGGCGGTGATCTGAGCCATTTCCTCATCGAACTTTGCTTTTTTCTCCTCGTACTCAGCCTTTGCTGCCATGCGCTCAGCCTTCTCTGCATCGATAGCAGACAGACGGGAATTCAAATGCTCATCTGTCATTTCGGCCGTATGAATCTGCTCATTCAAAATAGAAATCTGACTCTCAAGCTTTTCCTTCATGACAGAAGAAGTGCTGATTTCTTCCTGTACAGAATTGATTTTTTCCTCGAGTTCTTTGATTTCGCTCTCGAGTTTTTCATACTCCCCGCGAATCTGCTCATGTTCAAGTCGAACGTCCTGCAAATCCTTATCTACGATTGCGTAGTTCTTTTCCACTTCAGCCTGTCCTGTCTTAATTCGCTCAGACTCAAGTAAAAACATATTGATATCAAAGGTTTTTAACTCTTCCTTTTTCTTAAGATAGGTTCTCGCCTTTTCTGACTGGCGCTCTAAAGGGCCAACCTGGCGCTCCAGCTCGGCTAAAATATCATTGACGCGCACTAAATTTTCACGCTCATTTTCGAGTTTCTTTACAGCGGTGTTTTTTCTCTTTTTAAACTTAACAATACCAGCTGCTTCATCAAAAAGCTCACGGCGTTCCTCTGGCTTTGAACTTAAGATTCTATCAATCTGGCCCTGTCCAATGATAGAATATCCCTCTTTACCGATACCCGTATCATAAAAAAGCTCTGTCACTTCCTTTAATCTGCAGACACTGCCGTTGATCAGGTACTCGCTCTCTCCCGAACGATATACACGACGGGCAATGGTAACCTCCTCATAGTCAAGTGCCAGCTGATGATCAGAGTTATCCAAAGTGATTGCAACATAAGCGTAGCTCTGTGGACTGCGGCTCTCTGTTCCCGCAAAGATAATATCCTGCATTGATGCACCACGCAGCTGCTTCGCACTCTGTTCTCCTAATACCCAGCGAACAGCATCCGCAACATTACTCTTTCCAGAACCATTTGGTCCTACAATTCCGGTAATGCCGTTATGAAAATCAAATACTATTTTGTTTGCAAAGGATTTAAACCCATGCACCTCAAGACTTTTTAAATACATTCGTTATTCCCCTGATTCTTTTAATAAAAGGAGTGCCGCATAAGCAGCTTCCTGCTCTGCTCCTTTTTTCGTGTGGCCTTCTCCTATGGTAATCTGCTCACCATCGATCAATGCCGACACTTTGAAATGCTTATCATGGTCTGGGCCTGACTCCTCAATCAGCTCGTAGGTCAGACTCTTATGCATACCCTGCACAGCTTCCTGCAGGATGGTCTTGCTATCATAAAAGAGCTTTTTGTGCTCAATATCCGTCAATATGAACTTCAGGACAAAATCTTTTGCATTAGCAAAACCACCATCAAGATAGATTGCACCAATGACAGCCTCAAGAGCATCCGATAAAACGCTATTTCGATTGCGACCACCGGTCTGCGCTTCACCCTTTCCAAGATAGAGATGCTCTCCGAGATTGATTTCCTTTGTGCAATTTGCAAGTGTTGGTTCACATACCAGACTTGCACGCAGTCTGGTCAGCTCGCCTTCAGGAAGATTAGGATAATTCAAAAACAAAAACTCACTGGATACCACTTCAAGAACCGCATCGCCCAAAAACTCAAGGCGCTCGTTATCCATGCCCTTTTTCATATGCTTCTCATTTGCATAGGAACTGTGAGTCAAGGCCTGTCTCAAAAGACCCATATTTTCAAAGGTATAGCCAATCTTGGCCTCCAATTCATGTTCTTTCATCAGAATTCCTTCCCTGTTAATAAATCACAAAAACTCTCGCAACAATTGTCGCGAGAGTTAACTGTTTTTTATGTTGCTTATGCGTTTGTCGCATTCTTGATCTGCTCTACAGCATCTCCAACAGTAACGATGTTTTCAGCATCTTCATTTGAAATTTTGATTCCAAACTCATCCTCTAACTGCATGATGATTTCAAATACATCAAGCGAATCAGCTCCGAGGTCATCTACAAACGAAGTATCCTCTGTAATTTCATTCTCATCTACATTTAATACGTCAGCAATTACTTTCTTAAGCTTTTCAAATTCCATATTTTTTACCTCTCATATTCCTGTAATATTAATTTTCCTCTGCAGTTTCAGTCGCAGCAAATTTCACTCTTAATTTCTCGTTGATTTCAGCCTCTGAGAATGACACACACTGTAAGATTGCGTTTTTGATTTCAGTGTTCTTTGAATTGCCATGGGTTTTTACCACAAGACCATTCAGTCCTAACAGAGGAGCTCCGCCGTAGGTGGAAGCATCAAACGATTTGAGGGTTTTCTTTAAAGCTGGAAGTGCAAGTGCTGCACCAATCTTTGACTTTAAGGTACTCATTAACCCTGCTTTGATTACAGAAATCAAGGTTGAGCTTAATCCCTCATATAATTTTAAAATGACATTTCCTGTAAAAGCTTCACAGACAATGACATCTGCGCCGCCGTGTGGAATTTCGCGAGACTCAATACTTCCTACGAAATTGATATCCTCACAGGCTTTCAAAAGAGGCATGGTTTCTTTTACAAGAGCATTTCCCTTTTCCTCTTCTGCTCCAATATTTACAATTGCTACACGAGGATTCTTGATGCCAACGACATCCTCCATATAGATTGAACCCATACGTGCAAAGGATACCAGATGCTCTGGTCTTGCATCGACATTCGCACCACAGTCAATCAGTAATGAAACTCCGCTCTCTGTTGGGAGAAGTGGAGCAAGTGGTGGTCTGCGAACTCCCTTAATACGGCCTACGATGGTCTGGCCGCCAACAAGGATTGCACCAGAACTTCCAGCTGAGACAAAGGCATCTGCTTCTTTATTCTTCACAAGCTTCATGCCTACTACCATTGAGGAATCCTTTTTCTTTCGGATTGCATCTACTGGTGCTTCTGCCATCTCAATGATTTCACTCGCGTGAACCACTTCAATCTGGCTTGCTGGATATTCATACTTTGCTAATTCTGCGTTTATAACATCTTCCTGTCCTACAAGGATTACCTTCACATCACTGCGAAGCTTTACGGCATCGACCGCACCCTGTACAGGAGCAGCTGGAGCATTGTCTCCGCCCATGGCGTCAACAACCACTCGAATCAATTCAGACATATCTACCTCCTAGTACGCATCTAAAAGAAAATATACTATAAAAAAATTGATTTTTCAACTTTATATTATGACTTATTTGCATTCGTATTCGATGTGAAAATGTTCTCCAAAAACCAGATTCTTTTCACAGCAGGAATCTACGCTGTTTTCTGTAGGACAAACAGAAACTCTCGCATAAGCTCCGCTCATCATTGGAATCTGCGGTGGCATATGCCCAATGTCCAAATCCATAAGTATTGGAACGCCAAGTTCGCCCAACACGCCTGTCACTGCGCCATACTGATCTAATCCCATAAAGGATTCCCCATAGATATGCGGGCGTCCAATCAAAAAGGCTTTGACATGTGAAAACCAGCCAGCCTCCTTTAACCCCCAAAGTGCACGTCGAATTGACATCACATTTAAGTCGCAGGCCTCCAAAAACCAGATAAGACCATCCTCCTTATATTTTTCAGAGAATTCTTTCACCTGATCAAAGCGAGTTCCCGCCAAAGTTGTGAGACAATCCAGACAGCCACCGACAAGTCTTCCCTCAATCGGATTTGTGTATTGATAAACCACAGGCTTAACCTTCTCTGTCAGATTGTAGCCGGCTAAGGGATGATTTGCATCCTTTATCTGGTTTAATTCCCAAAGTTCATAGTTGTCAAATGAAAGCTTCTCTCCCTTTAATAAAGAAAGAGTATTGCTCAGTGATTCGTGGAGTGGCTCCTGCCCAAACTCTGGTGCACAGGGGCCATAAATCGCAGCGGTATCCATCAAAGTTGTCGACAAAAAGGTAAAGTTTGTATTATCAGAATAACCAAGAAACCACTTTGGTTTCGCAAGCTTTAGTTTTTCATAATCCATAAAGCTGACCGTTTCGCACATCAGCTCTCCGCCTCCACAGGCGATTAACAAATCGCTCTCTTTGCTTTCATAGCTCTCCATCAGTTCTTTTGCACAAAGCTCAGGGGTATTGCTAATTCCAATTCCGCAATCAGCGTAACAATTCTCTCCTAATACAGTCTGAAACCCCATTTCGTGAAAACGCTTTTGCGTATGTAAAAACAGTGTATGATAAGGCTCTATGACACAGCCAAAGGATGGTGCCACAAAACCGATGGCTCCACCTTCCTTTAAAAATTCTGGAAATCTCATCGTTCTTCCCTCTATCTGATTCCTAAAACATGATAAAAATAGTACCTTTTTCAATTATAACAGAGAACATACGAATAGTAGAAACAAAAATAGAGTTTCGCTTGCGAAACTCTTGCGCCGCTTTTGCGTCGCCTATGCGACATTTTTCATCTGCAAAAGCGTGCGCATCCTCACAGAGCCTTTTTACTGTATAGGAAATTGGAGCAATTTCCTATACAGCAAAAAAGGAGCGCCAAACGGCACTCCTTAAAATTCTTATGCGGTTCCAAGCTTAAGCTGGTATTTCCATTTCTGCCTAGAATAATTGATATAGCTCTTGGCATTGCGAAGAATCGAAGATTCCTTGCGATAATGGAACGAAGTACGATACTCAATCTTCTGGCGATTACACCAGTTATAGATATCGAGAATACTTACTCTTTGAATATGTCTGAGATTTCTCATAAAAATATCAATCTTTGAAATCTCTTCCTCATTATTTACATATAAATGAAAAATGGTATTAGGACACTCGATTACGATCTGTCCACCTCTTTTTTTCTTATCCATTGTAACTCCTTCGATGATGTCTTATGACTATCGGTGTGTTACTATAGTACTATACTAATCAAAGAAAAAAAAGGTTTTTTTCGCATTTTTGCTATCTTGTGCAGAACGTATTTTCGAGTAACAAAATGTAGTATACCCGCTTACCTCATTTTGCAAACTGACTGCTATAAAGTGTAAAATAAAAGCCCTTTTGCTCGAGTAAGCTCTTGTGATTTCCCTGCTCAATAACTTTTCCATCTCTCATGACAAGGATGACATCTGCATCCTGAATCGTTGAGAGACGATGAGCAACAATAAAGCTCGTCCTTCCCTCCATCATGGTTGCAAAAGCTTTCTGAATCTTAATCTCCGTTCTTGTGTCGATGGATGATGTCGCCTCATCCAAAATGAGCATAGGAGGAAGACATAGCATAACTCGGGTGATACACAAAAGCTGCTTTTGTCCCTGAGAAAGACTGCCTCCATCCTCTCCAATAATCGTGTCATATCCCTTTGGAAGACGACGAATAAAGCTATGCGCATGAGAAGCCTTTGCTGCCATTAGGATTTCCTCCTCCGTTGCATCTGGCTTTCCCATGATAATATTTTCCCGAATGCTTCCCTTTCTAAGCCAGGTGTCCTGTAACACCATTCCAAAGTTCGTGCGCAGACTCTTTTTCCCGATTTTTCTGGTAGAGATTCCATCAACGAAAAACTCTCCTTCGTCGGTCTCATAAAATCGCATCAAAAGATTAATCAGCGTTGTCTTTCCACAGCCAGTAGGACCAACGATTGCGACGCGCTGTCCTGGCTTAACCGAAAGATTAAAATCCTTAATCAGTTCCTTATCCTTCGAATATGAAAATGCAACCTGACTGGCCACAATATTGCCCTTCACCTCATTTAACTGGATTACATTCTCCTCCTCTTCTTCTACAGGAGCCTCGATCAGTTCAAAGATGCGGGCTGCACAGGCAAGCGCATTCTGCATTTCTGTCACCACACTTGAAATTTCATTAAACGGCTTGGTGTACTGGTTTGCATATACCAAAAAGCAGGAAAGCTGACCCACTGTGATTTTACCGGCGATTCCAAGCATTGCGCCAAAGACGCCAACCGCCGCATACACAAGATTATTGACAAATCTTGTAGATGGATTGACCAGGCTTGAAAAGAAGGTTGCACGAAGCGAATACTTCTGCAGTCGAAGATTGATTTCATCAAACTGCTCACTCTTTTTCTTCTGCTGCCCAAAGGCATTTACGACCTTCTGGTTGGAAATAGTTTCGTTAATCAGAGACGTCTGCTCTCCTCTGGTCTCTGACTGCAATTGAAACATGGAGAAGGTCTTTTTTGCAATAAACGACGCCACAAACAAAGAAAGCGGGGTGATTACAACAACGACGAGAGCAACTCTCCAATCGATGGTAAGCATAAAAATCAGCGTACCAACAATCGTCGCAACTCCAGTAAAAAACTGATTCATCCCCATCAATAAGCCATCCGCAAAGGTATCCACATCGGCGATGATACGACTGACCATATCTCCGTGTGCATGTGAATCAATATAGGAAAGTGGCAGATGATTCAAATGTTCAAAGGCGTCCTTTCGAATATCAAACACAATACGGTAGGTAATTCGATTATGAATCATATTCAAAAGCCACTGAAGCAGAGCTGTTGCAAGCACAACAAAGCCAGCCTTTACAAGAATCGGACGCATAACCTCAAAGTCAACCTTATGCTCTGCGATGATGGAGTCGATTGCATTTCCTGTCAAAATTGGGAAATACAGGGTAAGTCCGACAACACAGGCGGCAAGCATAATGGAAAGCACCATAAAAAACAAATGACGCTTTAAATAAGAAAGAAGTTTTCGGAAGGTTTCTTTATGATTCTTTTTCATAGCCTACTCCACCTCCTTCTTATACTGTGAGCTGTGAATTTCCTCGTAGACAGCACAGTTTTTCAGCAGATCCTCATGTGTTCCAATTCCAGCAACCTCACCATCCTCTAAAACAACAATCCTGTCTGCTGAAAGAATGGACGAGGTTCTCTGTGAAACAATAAAAACAGTACGGCCTTTACTACTTTCCGCAATTGCCTTTCTTAGGCTTGCATCCGTTGCAAAATCGAGAGCGGAAGAACTGTCATCCAAAATTAAAATCTTTGGATTTCTCACAAGCGCACGCGCAATCGTAAGGCGCTGTCTCTGGCCACCAGAAAAATTACTGCCGCCCTCTTCAACATGGGCATCCAATCCCTTTTGGGCAATCACTTCTGTCGCCTGTGCAATTGAAATCGCCTGCATCAGCTCCTCTTCGGTTGCATGTTCATTGCCCCAGAGCAGATTTTCCCGAATGCTCCCCTGAAACAAAACTGCTTTTTGAGGCACAATTCCGATCACTCCACGAAGCGCCTCATACTGATATTCCTTAACATTTTTGCCGAACACGCAAACCTCGCCGTCACAGACATCATAAAAACGAGGAATAAGATTCATAAGTGTAGACTTTCCAGCACCCGTTCCACCAATGATGCCCACTGTCTCTCCAGCATTCACAGAAAAATCAATCCCTGATAATGCCTGGTCACTCTCAGTATTATAGCGCATAGATGCATTGCGAAATTCTACCGCAAATCCAGCCTTTTCATCCATAGTGGCCAGTGTTCCCTCCTCCATGGAAGGCTTCATCTCTAACACCTCCTGCACACGGTTTCCGCAGGCGATGGCCTTGTTTATGTTTACAATCAAATTCGCAAGCTTAACGAGTTCCACTAAAATCTGAGACA
Organism: Agathobacter sp.; assembly: GCA_045641385.1. GTDB lineage: Bacteria > Bacillota > Clostridia > Lachnospirales > Lachnospiraceae > Roseburia. The sequence continues at coordinate 36,253 of JAZUGV010000034.1, forward strand.
TATAATTGACCAGCGCAATGACAGCGCCCTGTGTAATGACTCCGCCAAACACTTCTCTGCCTCCAACCCAGATTACCATCAGCGTTGCGAGGTTCACAATAATATAGGTAAGTGGATTCATAATCGCAGAGAGTCTTCCAACGATAAGCTGCATACGCATCAGCTGTCGATTATCCTCATTGAAGGAAGACATCTCCTCTTCTTCCTTTGCAAAGGCGCGGAGTACTCTTGCTCCCGAGAGGTTTTCCCTTGTACGTAGAAGCACACGATCTAATCCTTTTTGAACACGCAAAAAAAGCGGAATGCTTGCAAGAATCACACCGAAAACAACAATGGAAAGAAGTGGAATTACGATCACAAAAATCCATGCCACACGTGCATTTACCGTAAACGCCATCACCATAGCACCAAACACAATAAAAGGCGAGCGCAAAAACAGGCGAAGGGTCAGGTTGAGCACCGACTGAATCTGATTGATATCACTGGTGAGTCGCGCAATCAAAGTAGAACTGCCAACCTGGTCCAAATCACTGTAGGCAAGGCTTTCAATATTTTTAAAAACAGAGGATCTGAGAGCTGTACTAAAACCAACCGCGCTTTTTGCAGAGAAATACTGCCCCGTCACGGAGAGTGCATAGCCAATTGCAGCAAGCAAAATCAGAATTATACAGTTCTGCCAAATTGCCGTGTAATCTTTTTTTATAATTCCAATATCGATAATGCGAGCCATAACAAGCGGCACCAGCAGGTCGAAGCAGGCCTCAAGCAGCTTAAATAATGGAGCTAAAATCGTCTCCTTTTTATAATCTTTCAGATAAATCAAAAGTTTCTTCATTCGGATCATTCCCTTACCTATTATGAATATCAGTATACGAAAAAGGCCCCCTCTTTTCAAGGGAGCCTATTTCTATAAACATTATGCTTTTCTATGCAAATCGATTAATCATCCAATTCGTAGAATGCGAAGCCGAAGGTTTCCGTACCAGTAAAAATCGCATTCGAGAAAGAGCTCTTACAGATAATGACATTTTCAAAGCTAATACGATTTGATATTTCTTCCAATATGAAGGACTTTAAATAAGAAGAACAGCTTGCAAAGGATAAAATAATCAATCGATTGTCAATTCTGCTCATCTTGCGAAGACGAAAGCCCACATACTTTCTCCAAAGTCGCTTATCCTCACCACTAAAGAATCCAGATACCGAAACTCTCTTCTGCTTCATACGAAGCATAGGATGCATATGGAAGATGGTTGTAAGAACGGCTGTCATTTTCGATGCAAAGCCCTTTTTGCTGAGCTGAACTGCATTTGGGGTAATAAATCCACTATCCACCAGCTCACGAGATTCCTGCAACAGCTGAAGAATTTCTTCAACAGGCTTACCTAAGCCAGCCAGCCTTGCTGCCTCAAGCACCAAAAGCGCTTCTCCGCAGGATACATGCCCAGAATCAAATACGTGAACATGATCGAAACCAGCAGCTGCGGACTGTGCATGGGAGAAGGTAACGCCAGAGTTCGATGCAAGAGAAATATGAATGACATCTTCTGCCTCATCCAGATTGTCTGCAAAGAACTGCTCAAATTCCTCCACTGAACAGCTGTCTGCAAAAACATCTCTCATAGCTATGTACTGAGACATATTGTCCGTATCAATTTCAACAGAATCTACATAGCGTCCGTGCTCTGTTCGAATGTACAGATTCTGTACATGAATATCGTGTTTTTGAAGTACACTGCTTGGCAAATCACAGGCACTGTCAGTTGTAATGCGAACCTTCTTTTTCTTGCGCACGATTGCCGTATTTCCCTCGGCATTGTCATAATCAGAAACTACTTCTCGGTACTCAACCAAATCCATAGGGATCAGATTCAAAATTTCCTGTTCGAGCAAATCAGAACTGATTGGTTTTTCCAGGTATCCATCAAAAACGTTGGCAATCTGAAGTTCTTCTGCCTCATCCTTACTGGTTGCCGTCAGCGCAATGATTGGAGTTTCCTTACAAAGGCCATTGTCCTGAGCTCGAATTGCGTATAAGGCCTCTTTGCCATCCATATCCGGCATAATATAATCCATCAAAATCAAGTGGAAAGCCTTGCGATGCGTCAGCTCTAAACATTCCTTAACGGAAGAAGCTGTATAAATCTGCATTCTTGTTGCTGCAAGCAAACGACTGGTAACAAGGGTATTTATGCGATTATCATCGACAATCAAAATGCGTACATCAGGAGCCTCAAACTTCTGACGATAATGATAACTGCTCTTTTTTGACTCGCCAAAGCCAATCACCCCAACTGGAACCTCTTCTACAATTTTCTGAGGAATAATAACGGTAAATACAGAGCCCTTCGTGTAGATGCTGTCGACATGAATGGTTCCACCCATCAAATCCGTCAACTGCTTAACAATCGAAAGCCCTAATCCATTTCCCTCTACATGGTGATTTTTCCTTTCATCGACACGCTGGAAGGACTCAAAAATATTTGCAATCTCTTCCTTCTTGATTCCGATTCCAGTATCGGTGACAACCATCTTAAGATTATAGGTGCCATCTGGATTTTTTTCTCCAGACACCTCCAAAGAAACGCTTCCTGACTCCGTGTACTTGACTGCATTGCTGAGAAGATTTAATGCAATCTGCTTAATACGCTTTTCATCTCCAAAAAGAGTAGAAGCCATCTGAGGGTCCACTTTAAAATCAAGCTTTAAGTTTTTCTTGTTTGCATGAATGTGGATCAGATCATATAAATTGGTAAACAGCTTCTTGATTTTATACTCCGTTGCAATAATATCAAGCTGTCTCATTTCAATTCTGGAGAAATCTAAAATATCATTTACCAGCGAAAGCAAAAGCTCACTGGCATTTTCGATATCATTGGAATACTCAACAATCTCATCGGAAGGATTAGAGCGAAGAATCAGTTCGTTTAACCCCATAATTGTGTTGATTGGAGTACGAATTTCATGGCTTAATCCAGCATACAAATTATTTCTTGAGCGCGATGACCTCTCAAGTTCAATGGCACGCTCATTGGCAATCTTCTGCTGACGCTGATACATACGAATAACGATACGAAGCAAAAGACCAATGGAAACACCTACTGCGATTACACTGTAAAGGGAGTCCAAATAACTTGCGCGAACACTTTCTGGCTCAATTACCATATCCGGATGTGCCATTGCAAATATATAGACACAAACATTCATGATAATCGTGATTCCTATATGCACCAAAAATCTCCATCCATCGAACATCAAAAAGATGAAGAAATATCCCAACAGGAACCAGAGCATTGCACCACTATTTAATCCTCCACCAAACAAAAACAGCATTGGAAATAAAAACACATTTAAAAATAGCGCAAACAATACACTGGCCACCGTAATCAGCTTACGAATAAAGCTCAGCCAGAGTACCAGAAGCATAAATGCAAACAAAATACCCAGGATGACCATCAAAAACACAGAGGAAGACACAAAGATGGTTTCAATCCAGCAGGCTAGTGATACGGCCGTTCCAATAACACCAATGACACGAAACATTCTGTGCTTAATTGGCAGCTCCATCGCTTCATTCTGTTGATTTATTTCCTTTATTTTTCCTATCAATTTTTGAAAGAATCGTTTCATACTTAACACCTTATTTTAAAGCTTTGAAAACGCATCATAGGCAGACATAAAATCAGACATTTTAATCTTTTCCTCCACCTGGGAAACAATCTTGTCAAGAGCCTTCTGATTGTACTGCTTTCCTTTCGCGCGCGACAGGACCTCGATCATCTTATCTCCATCGAGATCAAACATTGCACTCTCAAGATCCTTTTTCATCTCGCTCATCTGCTCAGCGCTTAATTCTTCCAGAGATGAAAGATCGACCTCACTTGATTGCTCTGATGGCATTTCTTTCCCTGCACGTTTCATGAAATCCAAAATTAAAGCCTGATACATCTCATAAACTTCATCGTGGTTATCGCGAATGTATGCAATATTATTCTCTTTTCCTGCCATCTCTAAGAGACGGGCTTTTTCAGAAAGAATATCTGCACCAATTGCCTTCATCGAGCTCTTGACCGCATGAATCATAATGGTGTAATTGGTCCAGTCTTCCTTTTCGTAAACCTCTTTCAAAGGAAGGTAGTTCTGATCCCCTTTATTGGCGTAGACCTCGATAATCTCCTCAAAAGCTTCCGGTCCGCCACAATAGAGGTATCCATTTTCCTTATTTAGACTGCTATAGGTATAATTTCCATCCATAGATACATCATCCCCTGACACTTCAAATACGGTTACATGTCCTTCCGATTGATGATTGTTCTCGTCTTTTCCACCAGAAATCTGAGTACTCTGACTTTCATCGAGATAGACAATATTGTTTTGTGAAAGAATGCGAAGAAGCATTCTCTCTAATACAGATATTTCAACCGGTTTTTCAACAAAGTCATCAAAGCCTTCCGCCAGAAGCATCTCGCGTGCTCCAGCCACCGCGTTGGCTGTAAGAGCAACCACAGGAACCTTCTTGAAATAATCTCCACTCTTTTGGCGTAATCGATGAAGACATTCCACACCATCCATCTCTGGCATCATGTGATCCATGAACACAAAATCATACTTCTGTGACTCGATCATCTCAAGCGCTTCCGCTCCACTTAATGCCTGATCATAAGAAATCTGATACTTCTTAATCAGTCCTCCGATAACCTTGATATTCATCTCATTGTCATCTACCACAAGGACTTTGGTATTTGGTGCCACAAATCTTTCCGCACGCTTAATCACATTATCCATTGCCTTGACGGAAAGCTCGTTGTTGATTGCCTGTGCGATTGGCATAAGCTGGAATGGCTTAAAAATCTGATAGATATATGGATTTTGAATCTTATCAGACTGTTCATTATCCAGGATCACTACCAGCTTTAATTTTTGTGCAAGTGTATCAAAAAAGGCGCTATCTTCTAAATACTCGTTCAAGCTGATAAACATATGCGTAAATGCGTTGTCTGACTGACGTCGTTTCAGCTCTGCTAAGTTTTTACAAACGCTAGTCTTAATCTTAAACTGACGCACCATCATGGAAACAGAACGATGGTATTCCTCTCGCGTCTCTGGAATTAATTTTTCCATATCAAAGTAGATACATACATTCACTGCATCTGGATTCTTCACTGTGACGATTGGTCTTGAATCCACAACCTTCTGTGGTATTACAATGCGTATTTCTGTACCCTTCTCAAAGCCGCTGTATACAGAAATGGTTCCTCCCATCTTCTGAACAATGGCTCTTGTAATTGCAAGACCAAGTCCAATTCCACCTGCGGCACGCGTTCTTCCCGCATCTGCCTGATTGTAGGTTGAAAACAGCTTTTCAAGTTCCTCAGGCTTCATACCACGGCCAGTATCTCGAACTGCAAAGATCAGATTTATTCCGTACTCCTCTTCTCTATGGCTAATATCGATAACAACGCAGCCTCGCTCGGAAAACTTATATGCATTTCCAACGACATTCATAAGTGCACGGCGAATACGCTTTTCATCACCAATCAGACCTCTTGGAAGGTCCGCCTCATAATTCACCAAAAGATCAATTGGCTTGTTGCCACTCTGTGCAACCGACATATTTACTAAATCATTGATGGTCGATGAAATATTATAAGTTTCTTCTGCAAGAACGAAATCACCGTTTTCCAACTCAGAGAAATCTAAAATATCAGACACAACAAACATCAGGTTGCGGCCTGCAACGCAGATGTTATTTAACTCATCCTTGAGTCGTGTTGGGTCCTCCTCATTTAACAGAATATTACTTAATCCCGAAATGGTATTTACCGGTGTACGAATCTCATGACTCACATTCGCTAAAAAGTCATCCTTGCCCTTCTGGGCTTTTTGCATGACCACAAAGTTTTCTTCCAGTTTTTCGTGATTTCTGGCACGGACACGGTTGATGAAATATTGAATCAGACAGGTTACCAAAACATTAAACAGTACGATAATCATCTCTGAAACTTTTGCTGAATCCGCAAAATTTCGGTCCCAGATAAACAGCAGATAGCATCCATGCATCACTATTAATCCAATAATGGAAAGAATTGAAGTGGAAGCATAACCGTAGATTGATAAAAGGACACTGATGGATACAAACGGAATCATACAGAAGGTTAATTCCTGTGTATACATAATGTAAATCACAAAAACACTCTGCATCATCAGAGTCACAAGAATGACTCTGACCTTTAAATCCTTAAATTTTCCCAATACAATCGCCCACAGGATAAAGCAGCAGGTTAACATATACCCCGCCACCCAGGATGGGAACTTCTGATAAATTGAACTGACAAACAAAAAAATCAGGTGCAACGATATCACAAATGATACGCTGACCTCCATAATTTTTTGCTGTTTATCCCAAATACTATTTTCCATAATACTTACCTCTCTCATTTGCGGTACTTTCGCAATCCAGGAATGCTTTTCCAAAATTGCGAAAATACCGCCTGACCCTGTCAATAGGGCCAGACGGTGGTACTACTAAAATTTGCCCATGTCATCACCAAGGGAAATTATTTTTTCTGCTTCATGTGAATCGAAATTTACTTCTCTCTCTGAAAAAGTAGGTGTAGGAGCTATATCCCCAATCTCTATGCGATCCGTTCCAACTGTCTCCACTGAATTTGGTGCAGCAACAGGTGCAACTGCCTTTTCCTGTCCCTCCACCTTGACTTCGTCGATCTCAATCTTTGGCTGACGATATTCAAAAGATGGCGCACTTACTTTTGTAGGCACGACAGTCTTTATTCCAAGCTGATATACAGAAAGAAGTTCCTGCATCTTTGACGCCTGATTTGAAAGTTCAATACTAGCTGCAGCACATTCCTCTGATGTTGCTGAGTTTGTAGATACAACCTGCGATACCTGCTCTACTGCCTGGTCAATCTGAGCAATCGCCGTTGCCTGATAATTAGAAGCCTCTGCGATACCACGAATGGTAACTTCTGCCTCACGGAACAGCTTTGCAATATGAGCAATGGAAGTTGCTGTATCATTTGCAATCGATGATCCTTTACCGACCTTATCAATCGAATCTTCAATCAGCTCAGCGGTCTCACTTGCTGCCTGCGCTGACTTTGCAGCGAGGTTACGCACCTCTTCTGCTACTACGGCAAAGCCCTTGCCAGCCTCGCCTGCTCTTGCAGCCTCAACCGCTGCATTTAATGCAAGAATATTGGTTTGGAAAGCAATGTCATCAATCACCTTAATGATTTTTCCAATGCTTTCAGATGAATCATTGATTGCCTGCATTGCCTCCATCATGTCAGCCATGCGCTCGCTACCCTTATCCATCTCGCTGATTGCCTTCACGAACATATCAGCCGCATTGGTAGCCTCTGTTGCATTCTTCTTTGTCTTATCTGCAACATCGCCAATGGAAACTGTAATCTGCTCGATTGCACTTGCCTGCTCTGTCGAACCCTGTGCTAATGCCTCAGATGCGCTTGATACCTCAAGTGCCGCTGTATTTACTTGCTGCGCCGCCTCAGAAATACCACTTAATGCAGACTTGTTTTTCATAACCATATTGCGAAGAGCATTGTTTAATGCATCTGCATCAGAACGGCTCTCTACATCGATGGTAAGATTACCTTCAGCTACTAAACGTGCCACCTCTGCCTGTGCTCGCATGGTTTCTGCAACTGACTGAAACTCATTCATCAATGAGCCAAACTCATTGCGTCCCATATCAATCTGCTCGATATTCACATCTCCTGCAGCCAGCTGTTTTGCAGTTTCCTCAAGCTTTTGGAAAGAGAGACGAAAATTTCTGAGTAGTGCTGTAATCGAAATGATTAAGAAAATTGCAAGTACCACAAATAAAATTGCGGTAAAAATACCATATGCTCTCTGTCTTCTTGCAGGGTCACTTACTGTTGTAACTGTTTGAACAGTGGAATAGCCCGCATACAACAGGAATACGATAATCACTTCTACAATAGTAAACATTCCCAATATACGATATTTCATTTTGATGTTTTTCATCACTTACTCCTCCTCATCCGCGTTTGATAAAGAAAGCTCTGTCGAATCCATATCCCCCAATTCTGTATCATTTAACAGCTTATCTGGATCCAGCAAAAGTTTAACCTCGTCACCTAATTTTCCGATTGCATAAACATATTTATTGTTTGAGCGGTCAGCCTTTCCAATCGATGGTGAAGGAAGAATATTTTCGTCAGAAAGTTCTACAACCTCTGCAATTTTTTCAACGATCAGACCAACAGTGTGCTCCTTGTAGTTGATAACTATGATACAGGTGCGATCTGTATATTCAAATGGCTCCTGTTTAAAACGAATTCTGACATCGATGACTGGAATAATCTTTCCACGAAGATTGATTAATCCTTTAATGTAATCTTCGCTCTCTGGGATTTCTGTAATATCCTGATATCCAATAATTTCATTCACATAGTCAATTTTTAAGCCATAAGTTTCGTTCCCTGACTTAAAGGTCACAAACTTGGTCAATTGAAGTTGTGTTGTTGTAATTTCATCCATCATTTTTGCTTCACCCCTTCTATTCAATCAGGTTCGCTGCATCTAAAATCAATGCGATACTTCCATCTCCTAACTGTGTACATCCAGTAAGTCCTTTTACCTTCTTTACATAATCAGGAATTGGTTTAACTACAATTTCCTGCTTGCCAACCAGTCTGTCTACAAACAGACATAAAGCCTGCTTATCGACCTCTACAATGACCATCATTCCATCTGCAACCTCGGTTGCATAGTCATTTAGATGATACCAGTCGCCTACGCGAAGCACCGGATAAATATCTCCACGAATCATCACGCTTTCCGTTCCGTCTGGCTCGCGAATCATCATATCCTCAGAGACACTGACAAACTCTTTTACAGAGCCGGTTTCAATGACAAAGGACGTATTTGCAACCTCCATCACAATACCATCGATGATGGCCAATGTCAGAGGAATCTTTAAGGTCATTGTACTTCCAACGCCCTGCATGCTCTCGATTTCAAGAGAGCCTCCAACCTTCTGAAGGTTTGATACAACAACGTCCATACCAACGCCTCGTCCAGAAAGTTCTGTAACCTTTTCGTTGGTAGAAAAACCAGGAAGTGTAATAAACTGATAAACTTCCTTATCAGAGTATGCGCTGTCCGGCTTATTTGGGTCGATAATTCCCTGTTTTCTTGCCTTTGCAAGAATTTTCTGACGGTCAAGACCACCGCCATTGTCAGATACGGAAATCCATACCTTACCTGACTCGTTCTTTGCAGATAAGGTAACGCGACCTTTTTCGCGCTTTCCTGCCTTCTCACGCTCTTCCTTTGACTCGATTCCGTGGTCAACAGAATTACGAACCAGATGCATAAGTGGATCAGAAATATGCTCGATAATATTCTTATCTACTTCAGTGGTATCACCAATGGTTTCAAACTCAATTTCTTTTCCAAGCTTTCTTGAACTGTCAAATACGATACGGTTCATCTTCTGGAAGGTCGCCGTCAGAGGAACCATTCGCATGCTCATGATGACATTCTGCAAATCGGTTGAGATTTTTGTCATCTGTGCAGCTGCCTTGTTAAAGTTATCGAGATACAGGCCCTCCACCTTCAAATCCTGATTCTGTAAAACTACAGACTCAGAAATTACGAGCTCACCAATCAAATCCATCAGCTGATCCATCTTGCTGATGTCAACAGAGATAAACTGTGTTTTTTCAGCCTTCTTTGGCTTATCTTTCACAAGTTTCTTTGGCTGGCTTGCTGATTTATTGTCTGAGGCAATAACGAAATCACCCGGAGCAATGGCTGGAGATTCCTTCTCCCCTGCCTTTTTCTCAATCTCCTCAACTGGTGAAGCCAAATCAATGACCAAATCGTTGCCAGTACCTTCAAATCCAAGCTGATAATCAGACTGTGTACATTCAAAGATATCAACCTTATCGATATCATAACCAGGCTGAATTAAAGTGCTTAAGGTTTCTTTTGATTTTTTTGTTTTCAACAAAATCTGGAAACCATTTTTGATAATTTCCTCTGCACTATCTGGATTAGTCATGATATCATCCGGATAATACATGATTTCATTTGCATGCTCCTTTAATGAAAAGACAAGCTTATAAGCGTGAACGTTTGCAAGCTCAATATTCTCATTGTAGGAAACATAAATCTTGAAATAGTTGTCGTCGCCTGATGCTGCAGGCGCAATATAGAAGTTGGTTGGAGCTACATGAACATTCTCCTTAACCGCCTTTTTTGTACTTTTCCCTTTGATTTTATCCAGGAATTCCTCAATGGTCTTTACTAACTCAGATGAATCACCATCTGGCTGGTCCCCATCGGAAAGCTTGTCAAATTCCCCAGCGACAAAATCTGCCACATCTAAGACAAGCTCAACTAATTCCATATGTGGTACATTCTTTGGATGAGATTCTCTGATAAAGAAGAATACATCCTCCAGACGATGCGCTACTGTCGTAATATCATCAAACATCATGATTCCGGAAGAACCCTTGATGGTATGCATCGTTCTAAAAATTTCATTGATGCTGTCCTCATCAAAGGCATCAGCATCCTTCTGCTCGAGAACGGTATCCTGTAGCTGCTCTAATAGCTGTGTATTTTCATAAAGATACACATCGAGCATATCTCCAGTATTAAAATCCTCTGCCATACTCCCCTACTCCTTTCTATTCTAATCAAGCTTTTGGATAAATCCGCTCTAGATTAAACCAATTTTCTTTAATGCCTGCTCGAATTTATCCTGGTCGATTGGCTTTCCAGAATAGATGGTGCAGCCTAATTCAAAGGCCATCTTCACATTCTTTTCATCATTTAATGCGGTAGTCATGATTACCTTAGCCCCATCCTCTAAAGCAATGCCATGATCCTTCTCAAGATTACGAATTCCCATAAGAGCCTGATATCCATCCATAACTGGCATCATGATATCGAGACATACCAAATCATATGGTGCATCCTCTTCTAATGCCATCATAAAAGCGTCAACTGCTTCCATTCCGTCTACAGTAACATCACACTCACCATACTTTGATAAGAAATTTGTCATAAATTTACGTGTTACAAAATCGTCCTCTGCTAATAAGATTTTCATACTTTCTTCTCCTTTACATCTTATTAATAACCTGATAGGTTTTTCTTGCTACATCTTCTAGTTTCACCTGGTATTCAACAGCCCCCAGTTCATAGGCCACCTTCGGCATACCATAAACCACACAGCTGTCTTCATCTTCACCAATGGTATGTGCCCCAGCCTTTCTCATATTTAAAAGACCTTTTGCACCATCTCCACCCATTCCGGTGAGAATAATTCCTACTGCCCGATCCTTTGCAACCTTTGCAACGGAATTAAACAGCACGTCCACGGATGGACAATGACCATTTACCTTTGGTCCTTTTTTGATTGTAACCTGGAATTCATCGCCACTGCGGATTAATTCCATATGAGCATCGCCACCTGGGGCAATGAGTACCTGCCCTGGTTTGACGTAGTCTCCATTTTTCGCTTCTTTCACCAACACTCTGCACTGATCATTCAGACGATTGGCATACATCTCTGTAAATCCAGGAGGCATGTGCTGAACAATGACGGTTCCTGGTATGTCCGGTCCAAACTCTTTGATTACCGAAGCAATCGCCTGCGTACCTCCTGTGGAAGCGCCTATGGCAACGATGATATCCTGCTTTTCCCGCGCAAGTTTTACATCGGTTGCCGTTTGTAAACTCTTTTTGATATTTCCGATTTTAGCGACTGATGCCACCTTAATCTTGACAGGAAGTTCTCTTGAAATGAACTCCTCTAATTCTACACGGTCTGTCGCCTTTGGTTTTGCAACAAATTCTACTGCTCCGGCCTTCATTGCATCAAAAACCTTATCACTCAATGCCGAAATCACAACCACCGGCATTGGATACTGTGGCATAAGCTTTCGTAAAAACTCCAATCCATCCATTCTTGGAAGTTCAATATCGAGAGTCATTACATCTGGCTTTAATGCAACGATTGCATCTCTGGCTTCAAATGCATTTTGGGCCGTCCCCACAATCTCAATTGCCGGATCCTTACTTAAATTCCGCACCAATAGCTCGCGAAAAACCAGCGAATCGTCGACAATTAGTACCCTGATTTTCCTCATGTCCCCTCACTACCTTTTCACCTTACGGAAGATTGATGGCTCCACCATCTCAAATGGAACCGCCTCCCTGTCTACTGTTTCCGTTTTACCTACAATTAGATATCCCCCATCCTCTAATGCATCATAAATGCGGGCTACAAGGTCATTTTTTGTTTTCTGATCAAAATAGATCATTACATTTCGAAGCAATACCACATGAAGCGGATTCTTAAATGGAAGACGATCCATCAAATTGAACTGTCGAAACATAATCTGTTTCTTGATGTCGTCCGTCATCTCATACAAATCAGTTCCCAACACCTGATGCATGTATCTTCTTCTCCAGCTTTCAGGTACATCTTCGATTTGCTCTCCTGTATATAGGCCCCTCTGTGCCTTCTGTAATACCTCTGTCGAAATATCCGTTGCCAGTATGGTCGTATCCCAGTTTACAATGTCAAAGCCAAAGAAATCATTGACTAACATTGCAAGCATATATGGTTCTTCGCCAGTCGATGAAGCTCCGCACCAGATTCTGATATCATGCGTATCTGCCTCTTTTTTGCGAAGTTCTGGCAAAATTGTTTGTTTTAAAAAATCAAAATGTTCGAACTCCCTCATAAAGAAGGTATGGTTCGTTGTCATAAAGTCTACCAGCGTCTTTTCCATGCGGCCGGTAATGTCCGATTCTACAGCATCCATATACTCTGTATAGGTTCGATAGCCATTTTGAGAAAGATAGTTGTCCAACCGTCCAACGATAATCTCCTTTTTGCGGCTCAAATCTATGCCGTAGCGACGCTTGATATGCTTATAAATTCGCTCAAATTCCTGATCAGTCAAGTATATGCCTCCTAGACAAACTGTCTATAAATTTTCTTTACAACCTTATAGATATTCGGATTAAACTTGCTGTCAGCATCTACATCCATAATCGCAATTGCCTCGTCAATAGAGTAGGCATCTCGGTAACTACGATCTTCTGTCAACGCACAAAATTCACCGACAATCGCTACAATCTGTGCGGACAATGGAATCTGGTCGCCCTTCTTTTGTGCTGGATAGCCTGATCCATCGTAGTTCTCATGATGATAGTGTGCAATTTCCTTTGACATATGAATAAAGCTGTTAAATTCGCCATTTCCCTCAATGTCGCGAAGAATTCTTGCGCCAAGGCTGGTATGGCTCTTTACAATTTGAATTTCATCTTCTGTCAGGGCATCCTGCTTCTGCAATAAGGACGAAGGAATCGATACGTTGCCCAAATCACAAAGAGGTGCAGAAAGCTCGATGGTATCAATGTAGGAATCTGATATTTCATTTTCAAACAGTGGCGAAAGCTGAAGTGCTTCTGCGAGAATTCTGCAATTTCTGCTCAGACGCTCCATATGTGTCTCGTCATAATTTGCATTCTCACGTGCCACGCGGATTAATGCGTACAAAACATTCTTCTTTTCTTTTTCATTCTGTACCACCTGCTCTGTCACGGAACTCTGAAGTCTTCTGGTGAGTTCCTGAAGCTCTCTTCCAGACTCAACTGCCTTAAGGTGTACAGCAACTCTTGCCTTAACAACCTCTGGAATAAATGGCTTTGTCACATAATCAGCTCCACCGATTTCAAAGCCTTTTACAATATCAGCCGGGTCATCATAAGCCGAGATAAAAATCACTGGAATTTCACGAGTTCGAGGATCCTCCTTTAAAATTTTACAAAACTCGTGTCCATTCATAACAGGCATTGCAACATCTGAAATTATGAGGGAAAGTGGAAAACGCTCAACAATCTTTAGGGCCTGTTCTCCATTCTCCGTCAAAATTGGCTTATATCCCATTTCTGAAATGATGTCACGAAGTGCAAAACGATTTGTCTCAACATCATCCACAATCAGGATATTTGTCGAATTTGTATCTGCCATTTTAACTACCATCCTTCTACTTCTGAAAGCAGACTCATCAAAGTAGTATGTCCCTCAATTGCTGCCTCATAGTCTTCTTTTTGCACATTCATTTTCAGACGAAGTGCTGTCGTCTTAATATCCTTAGGCGCCTCCTGTGTCAGTTTCTTTACAGTATCGCCAAACATCTCCGCTTTTTCCCAGTTTTCCATTTCAATACAAAGAACCAGCTTTGATAACTTTTTCTTAAGCTCATCCAAATTTTCTGCGGTACCAAATTTCCAGATTTCTTCCTGAATGCCAAAGTCATCTAAGGATTTCTTTTCTGTGCTAAAGTTTGGTACATAATTTAAGTTCTCTGTCATTCCCTCTGGCACCTTTAACCAGATATGGAAAGAGAACATAGAGCCTTTTCCATACTCACTTTCAAGATGAATACTTCCTTCCATCATCTCCACTAACTGCTTGGTAATATTTAGACCAAGACCTGTTCCCCCGAACTTGCGGGAAATAGAAGCATCCACCTGCGAAAAGCTTTGGAACAGTTTATCCTGATTTTCCTTTGAAATTCCAATTCCCGAATCAATCACCAGGAAAAACAGTTCGATTTTATCCTCAATCTGCGCTGTCTTTACTACCTCAAGAATAATCTTTCCTACAGAAGTAAATTTCACCGCATTGGATAACAGGTTATTTAATATTTGTACAATTCGAAGTTCATCACCAATCAGCTTCTCTGGAATATCCGGTGAAACCGTCAGTGTGAAATCGAGACCTTTTTCGTTGATTTTATTTTTATGATTTGAGACAGCATAATCAATCATATCCCTGAAAACAAATTCTCTGTCTTCCAGGGTAAATTTTCCTGCCTCAAGTTTAGAAAAGTCTAAGACATTGTTAATGATGGCATGCATATCCTGACATCCACGCTCAATCAGCTGGAGCAGTCTCTGCTTTGCAGGGTCTGTTTCCATCTCAAGGAGTTCTCTTGTGTTGCCAGAAATACCATTTACCGGGGTACGAAGTTCATGCGTAACATTTGCCGTGAACTCAGATTTTACTTTTAGTGCATCTTCGATTTGCTTGTCAATTGCATCAACCTTACGCTTTAGTGCCACACGCTCAGTTGCATCATATGCATTGATCAGAAGGCCGCCCTCCTCCAGAGGATAAATCCTCGTCAATGCTGGAAAACAGGTGCGATTTTTTCTGTATGCGTCCGAACGGATATCACTTCCATTCATTGGCTCGTTGCAAATTAATTTTCCATCCTCAAAAGAAAAAACCGTAGGATAAATATCTACAATTGAAAATTCATTGATGGATTCACCATATTCAAGCGTGCTTTTCGCAGTCTGATTCGCATAAAAAATATGTCCTGATGGTTCTGCCACCAGAATTAATTCTTGAGTATGATCCATTGAAAAACGAAGAATGCTATCAATATTCATCTGCCACCCCCCAGAATTATAAAATACCCACAAATAATTATAGTTATTTTGGACTATAAACACAAGCAATTTGTAGGAATTTTATAGTCCAAAAACACTATTTTTTATCGGCATCCAGTGCTGATAGATTCGATTGCAACTGCGCCCCCACGCACAACCGAAATCTGCTTGAATTTTGCCTTTAACAGAGCGATCAGATCGTTGTTTCTGTGTTCTGTCAGGTGACTCTCCAAAATCACACTGTCAGAAGAAATATCTACCACATCCACGTTAAACACCTGCGCAATCTGAAAAACTTCTGTAATCTGTGCGGTATCTAACTTGTTCACCTGGGCGAACAGAATTTCCTTCATATGGAGTGCTTTGTCTGTAAGGTCAAGGACCTTAATCACCTCCACCATACGGTTTAACTGCTTTTTGATCTGTTCAAAGGTGATATCATCACTCTTTACGCAAATCGTCATTCTTGAAACAGTCTCATCCTCGGTTTCACCAACCGTTAGCGACTGCAAATTATAGCTTTTTCCGGAGAACAGTCCGGATACCTTTGCCAAAACGCCGACCTGATTTTCTACATAGAGGGCGATCCAGCGGTTCTTCATCTCTGACATAACTGCCTCCTTACTTTAAAATCATCTCGCTCATTGGGTTTCCTCCCTTTACCATAGGGAGAACGATTTCATCCGAAGAAATCACACACTCAATCAGTCGAGGAACATTCTTATGCTTCTTTGCCTCTGCAAAAGCTGCTTCAAGCTCTGCCTCAGATTCTACACGAATACCAAAGCCACCATAGCTTTCAATCAGCTTGACAAAATCAGGCGTATACTTAGGACATTTATCGCTTGGTCCCTTACAATCTGATGGGCAGGTGGTGCGCTTCCTCAAACAGGTTGAAGAATAACGTTTTCCATAGAACAGCTGCTGCATCTGACGAACCATACCCAAATACTGGTTGTTGAGCAGGCAAATAGTCACGTCTGCGCCCTGTACAACTGCAGTTGCAAGTTCCTGGATATTCATCTGAAGGCCGCCGTCTCCGGTAACACAGACAACTTCCTTATCTGGATTTGCAATTTTTGCTCCAATGGCAGCTGGGAGGCCAAAGCCCATGGTACCAAGTCCGCCGGAGGTTAAAAATCGCTTTGGGCCTTCCACCTCAAGGTACTGGCTTGCCCACATCTGATGCTGACCAACATCCGTAGCATAAATGCCGTCTGGATACTGTCTGTTGATCTCCTCCATAACCATCTGAGGAGAAAGCCCTCTGTCTCTTCTCATCTCGAGAGGATTTTCCTTCTGCCATTCATCAATCTGAGATTTCCAGGCTTTTGTATTCTTCTCTTCCGCCCACTCCAAAAGTTTTTCTAAAGTAAGCTTTGCATCCGCTACCACAGGAACATCTACAACGACATTACGCGAAATGGATGCCGCATCAATATCGATATGTACGATTTGCGCATGAGGAGCAAATTCATTCAAATCGCCTGTAATACGGTCATTAAAGCGGGTACCGATGGAAAATAATACGTCACATTCGCTGACCGCCTTGTTTGCTGCAAAGCGTCCATGCATACCACAGTTTCCGACATAAAGCGGATGATTGGTAGGGATGGCTCCCTTTCCCATCACGGTGGTAACCACAGGGACATTCATCTTCTCTGCAAACTCGCGAAGAAGCACATTTGCATCCGAAATATGAATTCCACCGCCGGCAAGAATGATTGGCTTCTTTGCAGACTTAAGGAGCTTATAACCTTTTTTCAGCTGACCAATATGAACACTGGTGTTTGGCTTGTAGCCACGCATATCCACTTTTTCAGGATATTCTGCTGGGCCGGAAGAGGTCTGAATATCCTTTGGAATATCAATTAATACAGGACCTGGTTTTCCAGTTCTTGCGATTTCAAACGCCATTTTGATAATCTTTCCAAGCTCCTGACGATTGTGAACTGTCACAGAGTATTTGGTGATGGAACGGGTCATGCCGACAATGTCGACCTCCTGAAACGCATCATTTCCAATCAGTGCCGTAGGCACCTGTCCAGTGAAGCACACCAGCGGAACGCTGTCGTAAAATGCATCTGCAATTCCTGTAACGGTGTTGGTTGCACCAGGACCAGAGGTTACGATACATACGCCAACCTTACCTGTAGACTTTGCATAGCCTTCCGCCTCATGCACGAGTGCCTGCTCATGACGTGGCAACACAACATTTAAGCCGTCAGTTTTATACAGCTCATCAAACACATCAATAATATTTCCGCCCGGGTAGGCGAACACAGTATCTACGCCTTCCTCTAAAAGCGCTTTTACAAATAATTTTCTTCCTGTAATATCCATTTTTTTCTCCTAATCTCTTATTTGTCTTTCTAAATTAGGCATTCATAAAATGATAGGTATCCAATTATGCTTTCTTCTCATATTTGTAGAAGAAATATTCCAAATCAAAATAGGTCTGTTCTTCGCTGTCTGCGGTAATCTCCCACTCTGGCTTTTCATCCAGATTCGGGAAATAGGCATCTGCATCATACTCAAAATTAATTTTCGTAATATGAGCAACATCGCATTCGTCTAACAGCTGTGCATAAATTTTTTCCCCACCAATCACATAAATGTCTTCGCTTGGGTATTTTTCCAATTCTGCGTGAAGCTCGTCCATACTGTGGACGACGACTGCACCGTGGCCATCATAATTTTTGTCATGAGTCATCACAATGTTGACTCGATTCTTAAGCGGGAGGCCATTTGGAAAGCTTTCAAGGGTCTTTCGACCCATCACGACGACTTTTCCCGTGGTGGTTTCACGAAAGAACTTCATATCCGCCGGAATAGAAACCAGTAGCTTATTGTTCTTACCGATTGCCCAGTTGTTGTCTACTGCTGCGATTAAATTCATAGTACATCTCCTTGTCTGTAGTGAATGCTACAGTTCTATTTCATTTCCGTTGCCAGATTAGATGGCAATTGGAATATTCTTAATCTGCTCACCAGTAATATAATCAGTGATTGTGATATCCTTGGTTGTAAACTGGTAAAAATCCTTAATCTCAGGATTCAATTCAAATTTTGGAGCAGCAAACTGCTCTCTTGTGATTAATTCTTTGATAATTGGAACATGGCGGTCATAAATATGTGCATCTGCGATAACATGCACTAATTCGCCAGCCTCCATGTCACACACCTGTGCAAGCATATGTACAAGAACCGCATACTGACATACGTTCCAGTTGTTGGCGGCAAGCACATCCTGCGAGCGCTGGTTTAAAATCGCATTTAAGGTAAGCTTGTCATGACCAGGCTTCTGGGTCACATTAAAGGTCATGCTGTAAGCGCATGGATACAAGTGCATCTCACTCAAATCCTGATGCACATAGATGTTGGTCATGATTCTTCTTGAAAATGGATTATTCTTCAGGTCATAAATCACGCGATCCACCTGGTCGAACAGGCCTTCCTTGTACTGATGCTTCACACCAAGCTGATAGCCATAGGCCTTTCCAATGGAACCTGTCTCATCAGCCCATTCGTCCCATACCGTAGAATTCAAATCGTTGATATTGTTCGACTTGCGCTGCCAAATCCAAAGCATTTCCTCGGTACAGGTTTTAATTGCAGTCTTTCTCAAAGTAATTGCTGGGAATTCCTTGGAAAGATCATAGCGGTTAACCACACCAAACTTTTTGATGGTATAGGCGCTTGTTCCGTCCTCCCAATGTGGACGAACCTTCTCTCCCTCTGTACTGGTTCCATTTTCCAAAATGTCCTTGCACATTGCGACAAAGACCTGATCTGCATAACTCATATATTATCTCCATTTCTATTTATCTAAAAATATCTATCTTTTATGATAACCATAATCACGTTTAACAAGATATAGTGGGTACAAGATACACTACAATACCATTTTATCCAATATAGTGTAGAAATGCAAAGAAAAAAGCACAAGTTTTTGTATATCCAACAGAAATACAAAAATTGTGCTTTTTCTACATCCTATAGCAGATTTACATCTGTTTTTTCTAATTGTGCGTCTTACTTTACTCCTTCTGGCTTCGTGTGGAATGCACAGGCTTTGCAGATCCCCTTCCAACCAATAATTCTTTTTACCTTCTTTGGAAGTTCTCTTCCATTTTTATCCTTATAGGCCTCTAATCGAATGCAAAGACATTCTTCCTCATCAATTTTTTCTCTGTCTAAAATTGGACACTCCATAAATAACCTCTATAAAACAAATTTTTAAACATAAAAACGGATTAATATTTGAACACTTCAAGCATTGCACAGCCTGGCATTTCCCCAAGCTTAATCATCATTTGCTCATCGCCGTTTAACACACGTCCAGCCTTCCACTGACCGTCTACAAACTCACCTTCTTCATAACGCAATACGTTGACCTTGAAATTCTCATCTCCCTTTGGTCTGAAGGTAAAGGTAGACTGCATTCCTACGAGCAGGAACTTATTTTCATCGAGTTCAATCACGATTCCACCGGCAATTGGCTTTCCAGAAAACTGTGGCGCATATGCAATCTGAATATCGTAGCCACTCATCTTGCATAGACATCCATAGTCTGTCGCTGATTTTTTCACATAAGAAAACAGCTTATCTGTGCCGCGATACTTCAAAAGAAGTGGTTTTAACTGCTCAATCAGACCATAGGCCTTTCCCAGATATGCCGCACTTCCTGCGATATCGAAGGCTGATGGATCAATATTTAAAGCGATCATAACCTCCATTGGTGGCTTATCAATTGCCGAAGGATCCATATTTAATTCTTCGATTCCAAATGGTGAATAGCAGATTGCATTGTGCTTTCCAAAAGCATAGAGACAATAAGCCGCAGAAACTGCGTCCTTTCTTACCTCTGGAATGACAAGTGGATTTCCCTCGTAATGATACTCATCTAATACTGCTGGGACATAAGGTACATAGATATCTGGTGCAAGTGCGAATAAAGATGGCGCGCAGGTCTTCCAGATTGGGTGCATCTCACGAACAGCCCCTCCAGATGGATAAGAACCAGCATACCATGGATACTGCTTTAGCCAGGCATTTGCATAGCAAGGAAGATTATATTCCTTCTTTCCACTCTTTGCGATGCGCTCTACTGCAGAAGAAAATGCATAGGCCATCATCGATTCCTCAGCGTCCTCGCCAAAAGCCTCTCTCCAGGTCATTCCTTCCTGCAATGTTGGCAGGTTCTTGTATGCAGCATTTCCTAAAATGGTCATATTATAATTGCGGATAAAGTCTGCAGGAACAGGCGCATGAAATACCTGATTTGCAGAATCCGAATAATCACGGTTCGTTCCAAGAAGACCGATTTCATTCTCAACCTGAATGAAAAGCACAGTAGTTTGGTCTTCATCCACAGATTTGATAAACTGCATCAGCTTTGCAAAAGCAAATGCATCCTTTTCCACTGCTGCCTCACAAAATGGAGAAATTGTATTGATTGGCTCTCCATTAATTTTTTTTACACGATAATAAATGTTTGTCTCTTTTTTCACCCAGCCAGGAACATACATAGATTCTGAGTTCTTCCATAATCCAAACCACAGGAAGATTAACTTCATCTCATTCTCACGCGCCTGATGAATCAAGCCTTCTACTAAAGAAAAATCAAATTCCCCCTCCTTTGGTTCGATGGATTCCCATGCAACAGGAACAATGACAGAGTTCATATTAAGTCCCTTTAAATTTGGCCAGACATTCTTCTCCATGTATTCAAGCGAACTTGAGCTCGAATTATGGATTTCACCTGCCAGGCAAAAGAAAGGCTTTCCATCTACGTATAAAGTTTCAATTCCTTGATCCTTTCTAATTTCTGGTAACATACAACCCCTCCTAAAATAGAATATAATTCAGTATAGCACATCTATTCCCCAAAAAGTGATGTTTCTTTTATGGCGACGTGGAAAATTGACTGCAGGCTTTACTATCTATAAAATTTCAAAAATTTTTTTAATATATAAAACCAAATCCAATCTCGATGTCTCTATCCGTTATCAGCAAAAGATTATTTGGAGGGTTTTACAATGAATACAGCAAAAAAATTACTTATCATCATTCCACTTGCAATCGCAACCGTCTATGTATTAGGGCTAAGCTTTCGAGTGTTCGCGATTGCTTCCGACCGCAGTCACTTAAGACAGGTCAATATTAATTCGACCAACGATTATGTAATCAACACCGGTGATACTTCAGACAATACGACAGCTGCAAACGACACTCCTGGAAACAGTTCTTCTACCAATAGTAAGCGAACAGCAGCCACTACAAAACAGACCACAAAAACCGCCGAAAGCACCTCAACGGTCTATAGCGGTAGCAATCCAGACTGGACAAATGTGCGCTACGACTGGACCAGTTCTAAGGGAACTCACAATTTATATATCAGCCTTAACCTTGACCGCAATGCCTATAACTACTATTGCAGTTACAAGAACCGTCCATCCACCCCAAGTCAGTTAAGCGTCTGTGTACAGGAAGCATATAATAAACAGCTGGTTGAAGAGCTGGTCAAATGCTTCAGACAGATTCAGTCAGACTGTGGCTACAGCGACGGCGAATTAGCTTATGAAGTAATCTACTTCGTGCAGAATTGCATCACCTATCAGAAGGATATTGATGGTACTGGCGAAAGAGAACATTATAAATTCCCAATCGAAACCATCTTCTCTAAGCGCGGAGACTGCGAGGATGTATCGATTTTAATGTCAGCCCTGTTATCTGAACTCGGATACGGAAATGTATTCCTCACCTATACCGACCATGTAATGGTTGGCATAAAGGGGTCTTCCTTATCAGGAACCTACTACAACTACAATGGCACAAAATATTACACTTTGGAATGCACGAGCGTTTGCCAGGTTGGTTTTGCTGGCGACTATGCTAACAAGAGCGCAAAAATTTACTACCCATACTAATTATTTCAGTTTCATTGATATACCCACCATATTGCACTTTATAAGAAATTGTTCCAATTTCCACTAAAGTGAAAAGACGAAACAAAAAGGTCAGCTACACGGCTGACCTTTTTGCTTTCAAAATTCAACTAAGATTAAAATGTAATTGTCTCAGGCTCCTTGGTGAAGGAAGAAATTGTTGCAACTGCATTCTTGAAATAGTATACAACTGTATTTCCATCATCTGCCTTGTAAGCATTCTGAAGGCTTGGATATGCATCAAGCATAGACTGACGAGCCTCAATACGATCATCCTCAACCAGCTCTCCTGCAACACGAATCCACTCTCCGTTTTTGAATGCACAAACCTCTACCTTTGGATTGGCAACAATCTGCTTTGAAACATCCTTAACCTTACCTGTCTGAATGTAAAGCTTTCCCTCAAAGATATGAGCAGTACCGAAAGGACGGACACGAGGCTGATCCTGCTCAACGGTTGCAAGATAATATACTCCTGCCTCTTTTAAAAACTGACATACTTTTTCCATAGTGTTATACCTCCTAATATCATATTTCCTAATATCATCTCTTGCATCACAAGAAACACCTTTATTATACCCATTTTCCTAGCTTATGAAAAGAACTATAGCAAAAAGACCAGATATATAATCTGGGCTTTTAATTTGAAATCTGTATCAGCCCACTGCGGCCATACTCTCTGGTTCCGCGATACTCGTTGCTCAAAACCACAACAACAGATTTATCTTCTATAGAAAATTACGTTTTACAAATTTTCCGTGCCGATTTTTCAAAAGTTTCCAGTGGTCTCTGCCTTAGGGAACCGCCCTTTCGTTAGAGTAAAGTGTGCAGTCCTTAGTGCCTGTGAAGCCTGAGGCACCGCATACGCGCCGGATGCGCGTATAGACATGCATAAGCCAGGGAAGGCGGTTCAGGTCGTGCGGTGCACCATCAGGCTTCACAGACACATAGAACTGGTAGCTTTACGGCCACAAAGGCGTTCCTAAGGCAGAGGCCACCGGAAACTAAGAAAAAGCGCATTCCCTAAATTGGAACGTAATTTTCTATAGAAGATAAATCCCGCCTTGTGTGATATTTAAGCAGCCGTATCCTTTGCGTGGAAACAGAGTGTATGGCTGCAGTGGACTCTGAAAGAGTTCAAAAAAAGACCAGGTACACACCTGGTCTTTTGCATTTGATTTTCTTATCTAGGAACCACTTTGGTCACGAAATCAGCCAGCCCATCCTCTAATGCTTCCTCCAAATCATCCTGGAATGAATACTTATATACGTTGACATAAGATGTTCCCAGCTCTGATTCGTTTGGACTGTTTTGACACCACTCATAGGTATCTGTGTTTGCATTGTACTGATAATAGTTGATTACGCTATCCTCGCCATGCAGATTTGGCTCATTTTTGATCCAGTTGGTATCCAGGAAAAATACAGAAGTGCTGTCATCCATATATTCCACATAAATATCATCTGCTGCAATATCATTGACATCATAGATTCTATAATCCCAGTCTGCTGAGGCAGGAGAAGCCAGCAGACAGATAATCAGTTCCTCGCGTTCATCATGGTCGATATCCATAATGATGAAGTAGTTTTCCGGCTTTTTTAGGCTGTTATCTACATTTCCATAAATTGGGAACGTGCCGTTTGTTCGCATCTCCTCAATTTTGCCAAGATAATATCTGCGGCGATCCAAGGACTCCTGGTATTTTGCATCATAGCGTTCCTGGTAGTCGTCGACTTCTTCCACTGGTGGCTCTCCCTCAACTATCTCCGACGCTGGATTCTGCACTTTTGGGACATTTTTGTTTTGCATCTTTACAAATCCTGCAATCGAAACAACAGAAAGAATCAAAACCACTCCACAGGCAATCCCAATACCTGCAAGCGCACCTACCGACAATCCTGTTTTTGCAGCCAGTGAGCCTGCCTTAGCTGCCCCCTGTGCCAAGCCTTTTCCTGCAGCGCCACTCTGTGCCTGGGCTGCTACTCCCTGTGGCTGAGTCGCATTCTGCGTTCCTCCAATGCTTGGGCCAGCACTGCTGCCCTGTGGCTGTGCCACGTTTTGTGCCCCTCCAATCCCAGAGCCTGTTACAGGGCCCACAGCGGTCCCGCATTTAATGCAAAACTTTGTGCCAGACTGTAGGTTTGTTCCGCAATTTTTACAAAACATAAAAATACCTCCAAATATTTTATCCAAAACTATGATGTCCTAAGGAAATGTCCAAAACATCCCTTTTATAACAGAAGGATACCCTAAATCCTTCATCGGTTTTAGAAAATTCTATTTTTTGATATTTTATCATTGAATTTGCTTTTTGCCTATCTGCAGCTAGTGTTTCTTTTCAGAGATTGCAATACAGCCAATATATAGGGCAATGAATACCACTACTGTAATTACCATGATAAGCATCATCTGCCCAACACCGACTACATTTCCATGGAACGAAATCCTGCAATCCAAGGAAGCTGCTATGCCATCGACCACCTCACTTGGAAATCCAGTCTCTTCCATTTCGGCAAACACACCTGCGAGCGCATGATTTTTCAACATGGATGTACCATAGGTGCCTGGAAGAAACTTTAAGGCCTTCTGTAATCCCTCTCCAAAATTGGAAATTGGCATATACGCGCCACAAATAAATCCATAGCCGGCGCTGATGATAGCACTTACTCCTGACAACTGTCCCTGCGTCTTAAGTGGATAGCAGACGATACTCGAAATTGATGCACCAAATAAAACCAATACTATCAAATCCACCAAAATTAAAAGGACATCCGTAACCCCAAGATACCAGCCCATTGTTGCCATATAAATCAAGCCAAGCACAAGGGCTACCAAATTGACCATCAGAGAATTCAAAACAGTAGCCACAAAATAGCCAAATGCAATCTTACTCTTTTCCACTGGTGCTACCGCAAAATCCTTAATTGCGCCACTTACGCGGTCCGAAACCATAGTAAGATTTACACAGAAAGAAACGGTGATACAGCTGACTGCAAGAAGTGCCGCCACCAGCTGACCAGCGACCGTTCCATTGATTAATTTGTCACTTACCTCCATAAATTCTGGCAGACTTGAACGAAAGCTGTCTCGATAAACGTTTGCCAAAAAAGTTGCATAGAGCACGATTAAAATCAACGGAGTAACCAGGGAAGTAAATAACATTCCCTTGTCCTTAAAGAAAAGCTTTCTATTTCTACGAATTAATGCAAATGTTGTCTTCACTACTGCTCACCTCCTAAAACCTTTCCGGTGACGGCAAGAAAGACATCATCCATACCGCCCTTGATTACCTCGTAATCTTTCATCAAATCCTGATGCTCGACAATCAGTTTGGTCGCCTCTTCGGTATTTTCCACATAAAGCTTAAAGCCATCTCGAATGGCAGTATATTCTTTATTCAGCGACTGAATCTGCTCCTCTGTCACACCGTAAATCATAATACTGTCCTTAACATACTGATTTTTCAATTCGAGTGGCGTTCCCTCTGCAACAATTTTTCCGCTGTCTAAAATTACTACGTAGTCAGCCGATACCGCTTCCTCCATATAGTGAGTAGTCAGAAATACTGTCATTTCTTCCTTTTTTCGCAATTCCTCCACAACATCCCAAATCATTTTTCTGGTCTGTGGGTCTAAGCCTGTGGTTGGCTCATCCAAAATCAAAATTTCCGGCTTATGAAAAATCGCTCTTGCGATATCGATTCTTCTCTTCTGTCCCCCAGAAAGCTTGCCGATTGGGCGATTGATATAATCATCAAATTTCAATATATCAATGAGCTCCTTTAATCGATTTTCAAAGGCAGCCCCTGTAATACCGTAAAGAGCCGCACGGCTTTTCAAATTATCATACACGCTGAGCGCTTTATCGAGCACACTGTCCTGAAACACTACCCCAATCTGACCCTTTATCTGATCGATTTGCTTTGTTGTATCCATTCCATTGACTAGCACTTCGCCACTGTCCTTTTTTAGTTGTCCGCACATGATTGAGATCGTTGTACTTTTTCCAGCGCCGTTCACTCCTAAAAAAGCAAATAACTCCCCTTTTTTCACGCGAAAGCTGATATCATTTACGGCCTTCACATCCTTGAAGGACTTACATAAATGGTCAATTTGAATAATGTTTTCCATATTCTCTCCCCTCTCTTGAGCGCATCCTTTCATTTCTGGTAACAGCACCGCCACTTATGCGCTCAAAAATTATAATAACAGTATTGCATAAGTATATCAAAAAGAGTCCTTTGCTCTGCACCCGTTTTTCAATATTAAGAAAGAATTAAGAGTCACCTGTTTTGATATATGCTAAATTATAAATGCACAGCAGGAAACACTTTCCCATGATGTGCACTGTAGTATTTTTTTAGAGGAGAATAAAACCATGAAAAAAAAGATTTGTTTACTATTGCTCGCAGGAATGTTGCTCACTGGCTGTGCTGCTTCATCAAACGATAATAGCAGCAAGAATCCAGCAAACATCACCACAGAAAACAGCGAAACAGACAATACAAGCATCGAGCTTAAGGACCCAACCGATGCCAGTCTCTTCGTTGAAGAGGGGGATTATCTCTTTGTTGAAGGTACTGTTAGCAGTTCCGTTGAAGGAATCGAGGAATCCGGAAAGATCACAGAAAAGTATATTCATGTTGCAAAAGATGAACCTATTTTCAACAGTGAGTTTTTAGAGCCAGGAAGTAAAGAGGCTATTGATAACATGTCAACTGCCTTAAATCTTCATGTAGATGAGAGCTTTGCATTTTCGATGGAAGGTGGCGATGGCCTTTATAACTACACCTATAAAATCAAAGAGATCATCAAACCAGATTGGATACTCACAGTTGCAAAAAGCTCAAGGGAGAATGCCACCACAGATGAGGACACCATGGCCTTTTTAAATGAATGGGTAAATGCTTCCAACAACTATGGATTTTTACTCTCAAACTACGAAAATGTCTGTAATGTGGATCTTTCTGAACTGTTCCATGCATTTCCAACTACTGAAGGCTCAGAAATCACGGAAGAAGACATTGCAAATGTTCTTGATATGTGGGGTGGCAACGGAGAAGACTTTGAGTTAAACAAAGCCACTACCGCCGAACTGGATGACTATCTGCTTCAGACCACAGGCCATCGCTTAAGCGAAATGACTCGCTATGAGGAGGACATGAGTGTGCGCTACTGCCAAAAAAATGACACCTACTATAGTAATGTCACTGATACCAACTACTGTTCCTTCACCTGCCTCACCTGTCTGAAGATCGGTGACTATAAATATGCACTGTGTGGTGGCCTTTATGGCAACATCACCGTTTTGGTATTAGATGAAAACAATCTCGTCGTATCTAACACCATGTTAAACTCATTGTATTAATCCAAACTTATCGAATCAATAATACAGAAAAAACAAAGGCCATAGACAAAAGGGATTTCCTTTCGTTCTATGGCCTTCTTTTATTTTAAAATAAGTTGCCGAACTTTAAAGCCAAGTTTCAACGCCTTCCTTTCTTGAAGGTCTGGCACTTGGAACAGTCTCAGGATAGCCCATGACAAGCGTTCCCCTCACCTCGTATCCCTCAGGCACAAAGTGAGACTTGTTCTTTGCGGTCTCCTCTGTCACAAAAACATCCTGCGAGAAAACAGTCAGCCAGGTTGCGCTAAGTCCCAAAGACTGGGCTGCGTTCATAATATTTCCAGCTGCAAGATATGGTCCTGCAAGAGGCCATGGAACATCTGTTGGACCAGAAATCATAATGACAACCGGAGCCCCAAAATAGTCATTTGGAAATGGCCAGGTTGCTCCAGGAGGTGCAAGTCTCTTGAAATCCTCTGGCTCTGGGCCAACCGATTTCAAAAGCAGCTCCTTCTCCTCTTCTTTCGTAATAATTGTAAAATGCCATCCCTGCATATTATGGCCGCTTGGCGCATATTTTGCTGCGTCAATGATTGCCTCAAGCACCTCTCGCTCTACTGGCTTGTTTGAATACTTGCGGCAGCTGAAGCGCTGCTTCATGTTCTGTAAAACCTCATTTGTAATCATAGTCCCTCCACAATTTATACCCTTGTCAAATAGTTACGTATTACGGACTCTAATTTTGCCGTAACAATTGGTTTATCTAAATATTCATTAAACCCTTCTTTTAAGTAATATTCCTTCGCCCCAGACTGCGCATTCGAGGTCAGCGCTACTGCAGGTACTTTTGCATACTCTCCACCCAAATCACGCATTTTATGAAGCGTCTCAATGCCATCCAAATCTGGCATCATATGGTCAATAAACACCAAATCATATTGATTTTTTTGCATCATCATAAGACCAGTTTTTCCACCGTTAGCCAGATCAACACGTGCCCCATAAGGCTTAAGCAATGCAGATACTACTCTTAAATTCATCGGCATGTCATCGATGACAAGAATTCTTTTTTCAGATGCATCAAAAGACTTTTCATCTTTCTCTACTGCTGCCTCAATGTTAACCACTTTTTGTGGAAGCACAAAAGAAAAAGTAGAGCCCTTTTGGTAGACACTTTCCACGCTTAAGGTTCCGCCCATCTGTTCCAGAAGCGAAGTCACAATATAAAGACCAAGCCCTGTGCCCTCGATTTTTTGGGCGAAGCCAAGTCCCACTCGCTTATAGGCGCTGGTCAGTTTATCAAGATCTTCTTCTATAATTCCAATGCCTGTGTCCTTTACCGTCACTTTGAGAGCGAATTCTCCACTCTTTTCTGTAATTCCTTCGATACCAAAGAATACATTTCCTTCTGTTGTATATTTTACTGCATTTGTAAGCAAATTCATAATAATTTGCGTTACGCGAACAACATCTCCATATAAGCGCTTTGGAAGCTCTGGCGAAATATCCACCAAAAAGCCCAAATCCTTTTCAAGCACCTGCGCGCTAATCATAGTACCAATTTCGTTTAGCATTTCTTCTGGAGCATACTCAACCTCGACTATCTCCATTTTTCCAGCTTCAATTTTTGAGCTGTCCAAAATGTCATTGATCAGTCCAAGCATATATTTTCCAGAGTTTCGGATGTCTTTTGCATACCTCTGAATTTCAGGCTCTGTAGAATCACGCAGGATGACCTCGTTTAGTCCAAGAATCGAATTTAATGGAGTTCGAATCTCATGTGACATATTCGAAAACAGCTTCGTTCTGGCCTTTGTTGCCTCCATCAGCTTTTCGTTTTGCTCTGCAACCGCATTCACCACGCTGTCCTGAGAAAGAAGTTCCTTCATCTCCTCCTCGATATCCTCTACCGTGTAGATAAATCTTGGATTATTGCGACTAAAATCTCGCGTCCGCGCAAATGCCAGACGCGACCAGACATATTTGCCACTCAAATTTCTCATGCGGAGTACGATATGAAAGCTAGGTCGTTGCTCCAACTGATTGATAATATGCTCCGGCGAGGACACACGCAAAAAATTATCCTTCTCCGACTCCATAACAACCGTCGATACTCTAAGTCTCCAGTCTGAATAGCTAAGGTTCGCATAATTTCTATTTTGCATACTGAGTTCTGCCACATTTGAGTTGAGACATAAATCTTTTTTTAAATCGACAATCATTGAAAATAGATAATTATTCTGCAATGCATCAATTTTTTCGGAATTCAAATCCCCATTTTCGCTGAAGCGTTCCAAACGTCGAAAAGCTACTACCGATTCCTCTTCCGAAATTTTTCGCATGGAAAGCCGATACAGTCTTTCATTCTCCCCCAGGGATAGATGAATTTCACTTTCAAATCGTTCCTTTTCAAAAACGGTTTTATCCCAGAACATCTGGTACCCCTGATCAATTCCTGCATCCACGCTCTTTGTTTGGCAAAATAAATTCGCAAACAGCTCTGTTCTGTCAGAGCACTTCTTCAAATAGACATCCCATGCCTCATCCGACTTAATGATTTCATAATGTTCTGTCTTGTTATTGACCAAAAGAATGCAGTCCAATTCCTCGAAATTGCGCAAAAGAATGCGATTCATTTGCTTTGGATATTTGGTCATAATCTGCTCAAATTTCATTTGCTACCTGCTGTTCTTTCCTCTAATAAAGCAATTCCCTGCTCATAGTCAAACTCTTCATAGGCTAGTTTTACCTTGTCAAATAGAGCTTTATCATCATCGTCTAAAGCAACCTGCTCTATCTGTTCCATCGCTTCCTCAATGAGGTCAATGCTGTAATCCAAAAAGCCTAGTGACAGCTGCTTAAACAGCTGATCCACATCTTCCCTCGCCATTTCAACTTTGGTGCCCTTGTCTTCCTCCACCTCATTCAGCAGCATATAATTTTTTTCTCTTCCAACAAGTTCAATCGTCTCTCTTAAATTATTAAGAAACTCCTGCATATGCGCTTCAACATATAGGGAATGCCCAGCCTTAACTGCCATTTCCATAACCTCAGCCAAATCACCCATCACAGGATAATTGATCTGTCTGCTAAGGCCTTTTATACCGTGAACCTTTATGCGAAACAGTGCGATATCCTCTTTATATATCTTTGGAAGTTCCTCCAAAAGAGGCGTCATTTCCTTTACGTAGGACTCTAAGATCTGGCAATACTGCTTCTTTTGGCTGTGTAAGCTGTGCTTTAATAAATCCTCAGAAGGCAGCATGCGCTTCTCTTCATCCATGTATCCCTCGATACATTTCTTTAGCAGCACGCGATCCACCGGCTTAAAGATGCAGTCCATAAAGCCATAAACATCCTTTAGTTCATTCACATTAACGGAATGATCGGCTGTCACTGCTATGATTGGCACCTCAGAGAATTCACGTATTAGTTTTCCTGCATCCTCTCCCGAGAGCCCAGGCATCATGAGATCCATAAAAATCATATCCGGCATTTTCGTTTTTGCCAGTTCCACTGCCTGATCCCCGTCCTCTGCCTCGATCACCTTGACCTTCCATGGCTTTGTCAGTTCTTCCAAAATCTGACGATTAACAGCAATGTCATCTACCACCAAAATCGTGGCATCCGGATAAATATATTGTGGCGAAACGGTATCCTCAATAAATTTACTCAAATCCACAAAATCGCTTGCACGCTTTTGCACAGGCGACAAATAACCGCAAGGAACCTGATTCTGATACAGTTCAAGATGTATTACATCATTTTCACCCTGACGATCAATGGATAAAGTTCCGCCCAAAAGCGAAACAAACTTTCTTGCAACCACGACCTCTAAGTTATTACTCATTTCCTGAGGAAATTCTGTTCGTCCATCATAGTCTATATCACAGACTATTTTCACGCGCTGTGTCGCAATATGTGCCTCAAACCAAACATGAAGGACAACCTTCCCCCCCTGACAATTATCCACATTTGTCATAATCAGATTGCAAAGGACATCGCGAATTCGGTTCTCATCTCCCTCTAATATTTCAGGATAATTTGTATGGATGTTTACCTGATAATCAATGGACTGCAAAGCCAGATAATGAATCAGCTTTGTAGAAATTTCATACACCAGATCATCCACCTTATACGCGGCATTTTGCATTTCAATGCCTTCTACCTCAAACACGGAAGAATCATATACCGCATTTGAAAGGCTGAGCATTTTTTCGCCAGACATCTGCATCTGTCTTAACAGTTTTTGATCAAAAGGAGATAAATTCTTACGTCCCTGCAAAATTTTACTAACACCTAAGATTGCATGAAGAGGGCTCCGAATCTCATGGCTAAGCTGAGCGATAAAGCCGTTTCTTTCCATCAGCATTTTTACCGCATCCTCAGCATGTTCCTGCGTTGTCAGAATTTCATTCTGCATCTTTGTGATATCAACCACAGAAAAAATATAGCCCTTTAAATGTTTTCTGTGGTAAACCGGTGTACGGGTCATTTGCAGGTGCTTTCCGCCCAGATCAAATTCGTATGGGTTTGTAAAGGTAAGAAACTCCTTAAGCCACGGTCCATCCGCGAGCAGCTCTCTTAAAAAATTCTCCGCCTCTGCATTTGCACTGAGCATGTATCCGTTTTTATCAACCAGTAAAAGCGCAAAATCAGAATATTTATATACATCCTCCTGCAAAAACAGCTTATCATCTACCAACTGGTCACTAATCATAAGATACATAAAGATTAAGCAGACCACATCTAAACACAGGCACATGGAAATCGAACCAGGAACCCCAAGATGATTTACTAAAAATAAATCTGCACTTGGCAAAAAAATTGAAACATATAGGAGAACACTCACCTTACGACTAGCCTTCTTCTTCGTATAACGAAACATGAGGATTAACACAATGGCAATCATTGTCAGCATGTATACCCAACACATAATCTGATAGATGACCATATAATCCAACTGATGTCGCGAGTAATCAAAGATGATGTAATCTGTAATCAAAAGACTGACAAAAAAGAGCAAATCAAGAGGCAATGGCCAGTGAAAATCCACAAAATCAATCAGATAATTCATAACAAGATAAATCATCTGCAAAATCAGCAGATGCTTTAATATCTGAAAGCTCAAATGTTCCCCTGTCGCTGCCTCAACAATCAAATATATTTCGTATAAAGCAACCAAGCCCAAGACTAACGGAAGCAGTCTATGGGCTCTTGAATGCGTTTGAAGTACAATATAAAGTTCCAAAACAATAAAAGTTAATAATAAAGAAACACTGAAAAAAGCTACTGTCATTTAACCAATCACTCCATCAACAATTCTTTCAATTTCCGACTTCAAAAAGACCTCATTGTAGGGGCGAAGCACATATCCAGCTGGATTAAGCGCTTTACACTTTAATACGGTCTCTCTGTCAGCAAGCACAGTAACAAAAATAATAGGCACCTTATTTTTTGTCATATTCTGAATGCGGGTTGCCGCCTCAATACCGTCCATGTCCGGCATATCGATATCCATAAGAATCAAATCTGGATATTCTTTTTTCAGTATACAGCCAATTGCCTGTTCTCCAGAACGCAACAGGTTTAATTCGTATTCATTCTTTAACATAGCGCGAAGCATGGCAAGATTCGTCTTCATATCATCTACAACCATAATTTTTTTCTTTCGCGCCTGTTCAATCGTCCTTGAACGAATCTTTTCTCCCTCCAAATCAGGAGAATCTGTATCCCCTCCAGTAATTGTGATTGTGAGATTTTTGTCATCCGACAAATCAAGCAGCGCACCATTTTCCAATTTCACAACCGGACGAAGTACATGGCCACCTCGATTCTCATAGACAATCGCTTTCTCGCCATTGGAAAGAGTTACCATCTGTCCCTTTTGATAAATTGGAACATACTTTAGCAGAACATTTACAATCTCCGGCTGAAATAAAACCCCTGATGCTCCCATCAGATACTCTGCCGCTTCCCCTGGCGAATATGGATTTTTATAAGGACGCTTCGAAATCAAAGCATCGTACACATCTGCAACATGGATGATGCTTGCAAACAATGGAATATCATCATACATAAGTCCACGAGGGTAACCTGTACCATCATAATTTTCATGATGAAATAGCACCGCATTTTTAACATTGGAAGAGATATCCCAGCGCTCTGCCAAAATCTTATGAGACAGTTCCGCGTGTGTCTTAATTGTCTCATACTCTTCCTTTGTGAGACGATCTGGCTTATTTAGAATCTCTGTTGGTATCATCATCTTGCCAAGGTCGTGCAGTAAAGCCGCAAGTACCAGCTGATACTGCTGTTCTGCCTCAAGTTGCATACCGATTCCAATGGCACCGCAAAGTACAGCAACATTCACAGAATGCGCATAGGTATAATTGTCGTAAGCGCGAATATCTCTGATATCAAAGGAAATCTCACTGGATTCCAAAAGCTCATCTACAATTTTCTTTGCCACCTCAAGACAGCCATCAATATTCCCATCTACAAGATATCGGATTCCCTCCTGTCTCATCGCCTCTGGGATTGCCTCCTTGATGTCGATATCTCT
The DNA here is from genome assembly GCA_045641385.1 of Agathobacter sp. Taxonomy (GTDB): domain Bacteria; phylum Bacillota; class Clostridia; order Lachnospirales; family Lachnospiraceae; genus Roseburia. Next base: position 70,613 of record JAZUGV010000034.1, read on the forward strand.
TGAAATTTCATCATCGATATAAACGCCAAAGATCCCTCTGTTCTCAAGGCCTTCAATATATTCTTCTGTAAGGATGCAGCCTCGGCCAATTAAGGTGCGACCATGCTCATCATAAATATCACGTGCCAGGACCATTCCCGGCTCAGCCAGCTCTATATTAACGATTCTCATATGAATTTCCTCTATGTATAAAATGCTTTTTGCGGCTATATTATAGCACTTTGGAACTAGTTATCAAAGTACTACTTTCAGCCACAGGCGATACAAATGGCTTTTTCTTCGTCTTATACGTAAAATAGAGTTTCGCATGCGAAACTCTATTTTTAAACATTCTACTATTTTTTAATTGACATTTTACTTATCAATCAAATTGGTATCAAAGATGAATACACAGAATACCGGGCCATAATCCACAGTATCCACCAATTTTCCATAATCAGAGATGGTATGAATCTCTCCGTTTTTGCGAATGATTCGATACTCTACATGGTCGTACTTTTCATCATTTGCCTTTACCTGCTGCCAGATAACATCCTCAACAGCATCAATATCATCCGGATGAACCATGCCTGGGAACGTATTCCCTGTCAATTCAACGAATTCTTCCATCGTTTCGCAACCATAAATCCTGATTGCAGCCTGATTGATGTGGATGATTTCCTCCGTCATATCCGCCTTATAGATGTAATAACCGCCTGGAATCATTTCCACTAAGTCTTCTGGTTTTAAAATACTAAGTTTCTTCTCTTCCATAATGTATATCCCCATATCATTTATATATCACAACCTAACTTTAATGATATGTAAATGCACGATAGAATGCAATGAGAAATATGCATTTTACTACAAAAAAATTGATTTATTATACACAAATATGATTGCGAAACCACAAAAAGGATGATATCATTTAGGAAAATGGTACCATAAACAATCACAATAAAGGAGATGACAAATGGAAGAAAAGAAACCAGAATTTCGATTTAGTTCAGAGGATGTACGCTATTATTTTATGAACCGTATCTACATCGTCTGCTCAAGCCTGATTTGGGCGGTCTACATTGTATATTCCGTTATCAAAGCAACCAGCCGAACCCTTCCAATGTGGATTGTTAACGGACTAGCTGCCGCTGCAATCTTTTTTTCTGATTGCAAACATTATTACTCAGAGGAAAAAACTACTTCCCAAAGGGTTAAAGACGATTGCTGCGATTGAGGTTGCAGGTGTAGCCTTATTCCTTGGGCTCGTAACAGATGCAGAGTTTATCTACATCATTTTCCCACTCGTTTTGGTTCTTCAGATTCCATATTATGATATCAAGGATTTCCAGCGTGGACAGATTGGAGTCACGGTCTTCTTTTTAATCGTAGTCGTAAAGCGATTTATTTTTAACGATTATATGCACGCAAGTAACTGGTGCACCGTCATCGTTGTATGGATGTCTATCATCTTCGTCGGTGTTGTTCAGACAGCGTCCAAGCGATTCTTTGACGACGCGCTTGGATATGCAGAATATCAGGCAAGTCAACAAAAACAGGTTATGGATGATATCATTGATTTATCTCAGGTTGTTTCAAATAAGACCGAAGAAAGCACCGGCCTCGTTGAAGATTTGCTGAGCAAGACTGATCGCGTTGCCCACAGTATGCAGGAAATTGCAGCAGCTGCTGCAGAAACAGCTGAGGGAATCACCGAGCAAAATGCAATGACCCAGACCATTAACGAGGTTGTACATCGTACAGAGTCACATTCAAAGGCTATGGTCGAGATTGCAGTTTCATCAAATGATAACATCAAGACAAACTTACTTGAGTTAAAGGCATTAAAGGAACAGGCAGATTATATCAAGGAAACCAACCAGTTAGTTGCAAACTCAATGATGCGTCTGCAGGAAAAGACCAAAGAGGTTGGCGAAATCGCCAATATCATTCTTGGAATTTCAAGTCAGACAAATCTCCTCTCGCTGAATGCATCGATCGAGAGTGCACGAGCTGGAGAAGCTGGAAAGGGCTTTGCCGTTGTTGCTGACGAGATTCGTGGCTTATCCGATGAGACCAAGGATGCTACAGAGAATATCCGCAAGATCACAGATGAGCTCGTTGCAAACGCACAGGAAGCTGCTGATTCTGTAGCAATCTCATTAAAAGAAGCAGAAAATCAGAATGAAAAGATTAATTCTGCCGTAGAAACCTTCCAGGCTCTTGGCGACAATATGTCTGAGCTGATTTCAAACATCAATGAAATCGATAAAGAAATCAGCGGTATTGCAAGCTCTACCAACAAGATTACAGATAACCTTGAGCGCATCTCCGCTTCAACACAGGAGGTAACTGCAAGCGCTGATGTGGTAAGCGAGATTTCCATTGACAATCTAAGGTCCGCTGGAATTGTAAAGGATGCCATTGATGCAATCGAAAACCAGACCAATGGATTAAAGAAATTTTTCTAACCTCATATCCAAACGCAAGAAATCCCAGAGCACAGCTCTGGGATTTTTATTAATTAAGCACCACATGCAGAACAATATCCAAAGACCTCAGCGGCCCAGGTGATGCTCCACTCCATTTTGTCGTAATTGCCATCCTCATGTACCATTACCGCTCCATACGGTGCAAAGGCTGCATTATAGGTATCCTCGTCACACACATCTCCGTGCAAATAATAGATGGTATCCCAATGAAATCTCATATAAGCGGACAATTCGCACTTCGCTGTTCCATCCTTTATTCTGTAAGCCTTGTCGTAGATATAATCTTCGTCATCGCTATAGATGATAAAACAGCCTGACATTGGTGTATACCTATTTACGCTAGTCGAATAATAATTTCCTGCCCAATAATTTTCGTAATTCTCTTTCGGATTTTCCACACATTCAAAGGCCTTTCCATTCGCATAAGAAAACACTGTAGCATATCCGCTCTCTGCCACCGCAATCAGCTCTGGAATGTTATCATCTGTAATATAGACAAACTCAAATTTTTTATAGCTATCAGAAGTCATATAGGTATCCTCAGCCTCTGAAACGGCCTGCTCATAGGCCGCAACCACAGCCAGTGGATTCTCTTCATCATCTTTAATGTTTCTACTATCCTCTCCACTTCTTGCAACATAGGATGCAAGGATAAAGTCATTTTTTATTCCACCTTGAACAGCCATTGCATTTGCATAAAACAGATAATGCGTCATATTCAGCTCCTCTGTTACCTTTGCAACCACTTCACTATCTGGAATCAAATCCATAAAAAGGCCATACCACACCATGTCTGCAAGGCGCTCAACTCCAAATGCATCACAAATGCCATAGCCAGCATTCATGTATTCTACATACTCTGAATTCTGCGCATTTTCAAGAAAACTTCGATCACTGTTATTTGCCGATATATAAGCAGAATATTCTGTCACAAAATTATTGCCGTCATAATAGGATAAAATTGCACCACGCTTAAAAGCTTCAAGAACGTGCCAATTCATACCTTTTGTTTGCTCAAGAATATACACAAATTCTCCGCGTTCACAATAAGCAACATAATTCTCCCCCGTATCGAGGAAATCCAAATGAGCGCCCTCCTTTGTCGCCGCAAGAACAAGCGAGCCTGGTTCAGCATCAAATTCATACATCTGAAGCTCGTAAGCGTTGTCAGCTCCCGTACTCATTACGACGAGCAGCTCATCACTATCATCCTTATCAAAGTCGTAAATCTCATATCCGATATATCCTGCCTGGAATGCTCCATCAAGGGATTCTTGTCCATAGTCTCCATTCTCAATGACATTCACTCTTGTACCAGAGACATCTACATAACCTGTCAAAAAGGCATCCGTCGCACTGTAAATATCCGCAAAGCCACTGGTTGGAACCTTCTTTTTCGCGCCGCCAATCACGCCCGTAAACACCAAAGTAGCAGTTGCAACACCTGTTGCTGCGGCTACTCCTGCCACAGCGATTCCAATTTTTACTCCAAGCTTCATTCCTGTTTTTGCAACAGCTTTTGTTGCAGCTGCTGCAAGCGGCTTTGCAGCCATATTACTGTTTGCAGCTGCAGAAACAGGCGCAACAGGTGATGCTGTATTCGCACTCAGATTAGCATCTGCAGCTGCAGCCACCCCACGCGTTACGGTGGCAGCACCTGCAGCGCTGGCGATGCTTGTGCCTGCGCCCTGAATTGCGTTATATAGAATATGACCTGCCGCCTGATATAATTGCGGTGAAGCAGATACCGATGCGAACTCCATGCGAAGCAGCCATAAGAAAAATGGAATTGGTGCAAGTCCATAAAGCTTTGTACCGCTCTTCTCCAAAGAAAGCACCTGATTTTTAATCTTTTGTCTGCCATAGTTTAAGCGACTCTTTACAGTATTTTCTGAAAGATTCAAAAAGGCGGCAATTTCTTTTACGCTCCACTCCTGCAAATAGAACATCGTCACACAGATTCTTTGTTCTTCCGATAAATCGTCGACAATCGCACGAATCATTCGCGCATTTTCTTCCTGTTCAAAGGCCTGTTCAGGCTGTGCATAGAAGCGGGTATCCTCAATAAAATCTTCTACTGCGCCATCCATCTCACTTTCAGCCTGTGAAAACAAAAGTGGTGTTGTTTTACGAATCTCATTTAGGGCTGTATTTGCAACGATTCTGCCAAACCAGCTCTCAAACTTTGTTGCATCCCCCAGCTGATCTATATTTGTATATGCCTTAATAAACGCATCCTGTAATACGTCCTTTGCTTTTTCTTCGTTCTTAACGTATTTCAGCGCAACATAATATCCTTTTTGGTAAGCACAGTTAAACAAATAGGTATAGCTGTCCTGATGCTTCTGCTTTGCTCCGTTTACCGCTTCGACAAGTGTCATTTTTATTCCTCCCAAATACCTAATCTTTTTCTATTGTATCAGTTACACCTATTAGACACATCCCCTAATTTACAGGTTTTAAAATTTATAATATTTTTTCAAAAATTTCTTATATAAAAATAGAGTTTCGCTTGCGAAACTCTCGCGCCGCTTTTGCGTCGCCAATGCGACATTTTTCATCAGCAAAAGCGTGCGCATCCTCGCGGAGCCTGTTTACTGTATAGGAAATTGGAGCAATTTCCTATACAGTAAAAAAATAAGAGTGCAAAACTGCACTCTTATTCTATAAGCAATGTAATATTTATTTACTCGTTTCTGGACAATTCCAAAATCGCGTCTAAAATGTCTGTCGTTGCAACCATATCCTCTGAGCATTCTCTTGAAAGTACCAGAGAAGATTCAGAAGAAGCAGCAACCTCCTGAGATGTTGCTGAAAGGTTTGTGATTGCATCCATAACTGTGGTTGTCGCATCTGCGCAGGCTTTTACATTTCCAGAAATCTCTTCCACGTTCTTTGCCAGTTCATTTACAGACTCAAGAATCGCTTTAAACTTCTCTCCAGTCTCACGAATCATTTCGCCCTGCTTGGTAGAAGAATCTACAGAAAGATGCATATTCTCAGAAGCACGGTTTACTCGATCAATTAACATATCAATGGTAGATGAAATTTCTTCCGCAGAATTCTTAGTATTTTCAGAAAGATTACGAATTTCGTCCGCTACAACCGCAAAGCCCTTTCCAGCCTCACCTGCGCGGGCTGCCTCAATGGAAGCATTCAGCGCAAGCAGATTGGTCTGTGAAGAAATTCCAAGAATGGTCTCAACGATATCCTTGACCGTCTCTGCTGCATGTGCCAACTCGTCTGTCATCTGAGCGGTCTGCTCGTTGATTCTTGCAGACTCATCTGACTGCTTTCCAAGTTCTGTAATAATTACATTTCCTTCATCAATATTTCCCTTAACAACATTGGAAAGAGAAATCATTTCCTGAGACTCTTCCGTAATGCTTTCCAGAGAATTCATAATATTTGAATTCATCTCTGTCTGTGTCTGAATCGCCTCAGCGGTCATGGTAACAGAGCTTGAAATATTATCAACGGCTTCTGTCGAACAGTTTACCTTATCAGAAAGACTGGCCATTGCAATATGTGCATCCTCAAGCTTCTCAGAAATCTTTTCGGCAGTTACGCGAATCTTTTCGGCACTCTTCTCCTGTTCTTCTGCACGAACGCGGATATCGTCTAAGGTTTCATTAATCTGACGCTCGTTAATCTTTACAACCAAAAAGCTCATAATCGCAAATAATACGACAAACATAAGGTTTGTTGGCACCATAAAGCGGCTGTCTTCTAATAAGAAGGCGCCAGTTGTATAGAATGTAATTGTGAAGATAATATTTTCTACAACTGCAACAATCACTGCAATCATACAGATTTTTGAAGAGTTATAGATAATTACGTCGATTCCAATTAACATACCAAAGGCGTATAAATATGGGCAATGCCATGAGCCTATTAATACCACCATGTAGCTCACTGCAAGTGAAAGCATAATAGGATAATGACCATGCTCTTTCTTGCCCCACAAAATATAACCAGTTACAGAAACCACAATACAGATAATCTCAACGATCAGCATTGGAATGATCGAAATTGCGCGATCTGAGCCATACAAAAATGTCGTAATCAGCATAAAAATCTGAATTACCAGGCCAATAATCATTGCCCCCTTATTATTTTCCACCATATGCTTCTGCTCTAAATCCATATAACCATCTCACTTTCTTATGATTTTTAACAAATAACTATCGCCAGTCTTAGACTGGTATTTTCTCCTCAAAGGTATTATAAATCACTTGCACATATCATGCCATATCCTTGGTCAAAAAAATAATATATTCCCACTAAAATTGCGATAGTGATTAGTCCATAAGCATCATTTTGTTTACCACTTTAAAATGTTAAAATATGAAAGAAAAAAGGGTCATATATTACTATATGCAGAGCGCGAATTAGTGATTTCTAATCCGCTCTTTTTTGCCTTTTTAGGCATACGAACATTCAGTAATGTATAAGTATCAGCAAACAAGCTGAGAAACGGGGTAACAATGAAAGGAGAAACATTATGGGTTATGAAATTATTATTCCGATTGTAGTCGTTGTTGTCATTCTGCTAATCTGTCTGACAGGTTATGTAAAGGCACCAGCAGACAAGGCATTCATTATCTCTGGATTAAAGAAAGAGCCAAAGGTATTGATTGGACGCGCAGGCATTAAGATTCCATTCTTTGAGCGAAAAGACGAACTGATTTTAAAGCAGATCAGTATCGATATCAAGACGGATGGCTATGTTCCAACCAATGACTTCATTGGTGTAAACATTGACTCTATCGCAAAGGTTCGTCTGATTACCTTCCGCGATGTTGGAACCACCAAGTCAACTACCCGTCAGGGCGTTGACGAATATGGAAATCCAACCACTGTCACAGTAGAAACTGTCATCACCGATGAAATGGCAAAGGCTGCAATGAGAAACTTCTTAAATATGAATGAAGGAAGAATTATTGAAGCCTTAACCGATTCCCTTCAGGGTAACATGCGAGAAATCATTGGTTCTCAGACTCTTAGAGAATTATGCCAGGACCGTAAAGCCTTTGGTGACGAGGTTCAGTCAAAGGCTCAGCCTGATATGAACGCTCTCGGTGTTTGGATTGAATCATGTAACATCCAAAAGCTTGAGGATGAGCAGAACTTAATCAATGCTCTTGGTATGGACAACATGGCCAAGATTCAAAAGGATGCTTCTATCGCAAAAGCACAGGCTGACAAAGAAGTTGCAATTGCTCAGGCTCAGGCAGCAAAAGAGGCAAATGATGCAAAGGTAAACGCAGATACCGAAATCGCTCAGAAGCAGAACCAGCTGGCAATCAAGCAGGCGGAACTCAAGCAGGAATCTGATACCAAGAAGGCTATGGCAGATGCAGCTTATCAGATTCAGCAGGAGGAACAGCGTAAGACCATCGAGGCAACCAGAGTTGATGCAGATATCGCACAGCAGGCTCGTACCGTAGAGCTTCGTCAGAAAGAGGCAGAGGTTGCAGAGCAGACCTTAAACGCTGAGATCAAAAAGAAAGCTGATGCTGAAAAATATCGCAGACAGCAGGAAGCTGAGGCAGCATTAATCGAAATCCAGAAGAAATCCGATGCTGAAAAGTATCAGAGAGAAAAGGAAGCTGAAATCAGAAAGATCAACGCTGAGGCTGAAAAGGAAGCCAAGAAAAAAGAAGCAGAAGGTATTCTCGCAATCAAGCAGGCTGAAGCAGAAGGTATCGCCGCTGTAGGAAAGGCTGAAGCAGAGGCAATTGCTGCAAAGGGAAAAGCGGAAGCGGAAGCAATGGAGAAAAAGGCTGAAGCTATGAGAAAGTATGGACAGGCAGCTATGACTCAGATGATCATAGAGCAGCTTCCAGAAATTGCAAAAGCAATCGCAGAGCCAATCTCATCCATTGACAAGGTAACCATCATCGATGGTGGAAACGGTGAAAGCGGCGTCACCTCTGTTGGCGGCTACACACCAGCAGTACTGAAGAAGGTCATTGAATCTGTAAAAGAAACCACTGGTTTTGATTTAACCGAAGTAATGAAGGCACAGACCTATGACGCAGCTGTAAACAAGAATCTTGAAGTATCTGGAATTCCAACCGAAATCAAGGTTACTGCAGAAAAAGAATCATAACACAAATGATGATAGCCCGGAGAAATCTCTCCGGGCCATTTCGATTGATTCATCCTTTTTATTTACTTGGGAGCACATACTCAATCCCCGTTGCGTCAATTGCTTCCTCTACAGAATTATATCTTGGAATCAGCTCCTGATATCCCTGATATACCAAATTTCCATTTTTATATTCCTCTTCTGAAATCGGTGTATCGTTCAGCCAATAGTGCTCTCCATCCGTCTTGTAAACGCCTAAACGTTCTGTATATCCATCCTTATCGTGGAAAGCCAAATTGGAGTCCACATAGATGCCACCTGGTAAAATTTTATGCATTACAAAGCAGCCACTTCCCTCTTTATACCAGATGGTAGCCGGATAATCATCATCAATTCCGGCCTCAAACAAAACTGAATCTCCACCGATGACCATAAATGAGCGGTTTCCATCGTATACAACCATCTCTGGCACTGAATTTTCATTCATAAAAATGCACTCATAATATAGCTTATTATTTGCATTTATATAGAAAGGATCGTTACTCACACCCCCTTTTACTCCATTAATCAGCGTTTGAATTTTCATTCCCCTCTTCTCAGGCGTCATATCACTGGTATCTACCACGAATTTATCAGACTTAGTGCCAAACGACTTTGATGTATCAAAGACATAATTTGTCTCTCCACATCCAGTCAGACAAATTGCAACGGCAAACATGATTGCTAATACTTTCTTTTTCATTTTACTTCTCCTTTGTTTATAGATATCTTTTTGTTCACTGAGATACTCTCTGTTTCACCTATATGACACAAGGGGAAGCAAACAGGTTTTATTATTTATTATTTTTTTAAAAATATTTTTATTTCCAAAAATCGCAGCAATCAAACTCACTAAAAATACGTAGGACACATGTCCCACATTTCTTTTTTTCTCTCTGCTAATATAATTTCCAACAGGAAGCAACATAGTTATGGGGGATTAATATGACAGAACGTGAAAATTTCTTTTTGGTTTACAACCACCAAAAGCCTGCGTGGACACCTGATTTCTTTACCGCATACGGCCCTATGGGTTCTTCTCTCTTAAATAACCAGGGAGAATATATGAAGGGTGGCAAGGATATGTTCGGGTGCGAATGGATATGTACAGAGGACACCGGTTTTCAGGCAATTGCCGATCCAACCAAACATATCATGACAATTGACGACCTTGAAAACTGGAGAGATTTTATCGAATTTCCAGATTTAGATGCTATGGATTGGGAAGGTGCTGCCGCAAGAGACTTAGCCCGCATCAATCGTGAAGAACAGGTCGTTGCTGCCTTTGGAATGGAAGGAAACTTCAATCGTCTTCAGGCGATGATGGGCACCTGCGATGCGTTAATTGCTATGCTAGATGAGCCAGAAGCAGTTGCAGATTTCTTCGAAGCACATACCAAATTTAAAATGAAGACCATCGAAAAAATTGCTCAGTATTATAAGCCAGATATCTATGTAAATGGCGACGATGTCTGCTCCGGCGACGGACTCTTTTTCTCAAAAGCAATGTATGATGAATTAATCAAGCCATTTGAGAAGATGTTAGGAAAGACCGCTGTTGATTGTGGAATGATCGTTGAGCACCACTGCTGTGGCAATTGTGAGGCAATTATCGAGGACATCATTGACACAGGCGCAACCATTTGGCAAACTGCTCAGCCAATGAATGACCTTAAGATGATTGAGGAAAAATACGGCGACAAACTACTAATTCACGGTGGATGGGATTCTACCGGCGTACATAATTATGAAGGATGTACAGAGGAACAGGTTCGTAGTGCTGTTCGCGAATCCATTGATGCCTACGCAGGCAATGGACACTTTATGCTTTTCCCTGTTGTTATGGGAGATCGCGGAAGAAAAGATATTCAGGACAGAATGTTCTGGATTCAGGATGAATGCAAAAACTACAGTATGCAGAAATTCAAATAAAAATTTATATAAAAAATTCAAATAAAACATTCTATAAATCCAAGAGACACAGCATTTACAAAAACAATGCTGTGTCTCATTTTTATTCTGCGCAAACTGTATGAACAAAGAGCGGAATCGCTGTATTCATATTGTCCTTTCTCCAGCCCAGCACAAATTTTCTTTCTGATATTTTTAAATCGGTGAGACCTATAATATTAGGATTGAATTTTGCATAACTGTGCTGGTTTGCAATTCCGATTCCCATTCCAAGCTCAGTATACATAATATTTTCGTCCAGCGAAGATACGAATCGGATATTTGGAACAAACCCCGCCCTCTTACAATCATTCATAATCATTTCATAGAGTACAGAGCTTTCTGCCTGCTTTAGCATCAGGAATGTTTCATGGCGCAGCTGTTTTAAGTTAGTAATCTTTTCCTTTGCAATTGGGTGATGCTTAGAAACATACGCCACACCGCTATTATCAGCGACTTCAATCGACATCAGCTGTTCTTTTCCCTCTAATTCAAAGTCAAAAATATAAGCAATATCAATCTCTCCAGCCAACAGTGCCGCCTGCAGGTCTGCTACGGATAGACAGGTAATCTCAATTCCCACCTCCGGATATTTTTCGCGAAACGTAAAGAAACGACTCAGCCACTCTTCTGGCATAAACTGCGCCTCCATAAACCCAAGGCGCAAGGTCTGCGTGTGTCCTTCATTTGCGATTTTCGCCTTTTCAATGATATCGGAATAATATCTTTCGTAGCTTGGCAATTCCTTTAACAGAACTAAGGCCGCCGGCGTCAGATATAATCTTTTTTTCATACGGACAAACAGCTGCATATTTAATTCATTTTCAAGCGCTATTATCTGCTGACTCAAAGCCGGCTGCGATATATATAATTGCTTTGCTGCCTCTGTAAAATTCAGGCAACGTGCCGCTGTCAAAAAATATCGAATTTGAATATCTGTCATTTCTTGCACCTTCCATAAGCATTTGCTTATGATTATACCACAAATACTTATTTTACGCTTATTTTTTGTGTTGCTAAAATAAAATTAATCAAATAATTTTACATTTATATAGGGGGTATTTTTATGGATGCAATGCAGCCAAAGATTGGGCCTGGTTTCTTCGAACGAATAACACGCTTTAAGACCGCAGTCGCTTTAGGCGAGCCAGACCGCGTTCCATTTATTCCTACAATGGGAAATATTACCGTAGTGGAATATGGAAAGGAATACGGCATCACAATGAAGGATGTCATGGAGGATCAGACAAAGGCTATTCCTTTAATTGATCGATTGCTTGAGGATATGAAGCCAGATGTATTTTATGGTCCCGACTTTTTCCCAAAGCTGGGTATGGATGTACTTCAGCCAATCAATATTAACTACGCTGGAAAGACTCCTGAATTCCATGATAACTTTATCTATCAGTGCCTGGACCATGAATTTTTGGGCGAGGATGAATATGACGCTTTTATCAAGGACCCATCTTACTTTTTCTTAACAAAAGTTCTCCCAAAGAAGTATCCAGCCTTAGGCGGACTCGCAATGTTAAATCCATACTCACTCTGCGGCAGTACTGTTATGGGCTTTGGTGCGCTCGCAGCTCCTCCTATGCAGGCAGCTCTCGCAAACCTGATGGAAGCAGGACAAAAGGTCGGAGCATATCAGCAGTCCGCTGCTGCTGTCGGTTTCCACTTAATGGAAAAAGGATATCCTGGTTGGGGCAACTGTGTATGCAGTTCACCATTTGACGATTTCGCTGACAACATCCGCGGACTCATCAACACCGTTATGGATTTGGCGGTTGACCCTGAAATGGTCATGGAAGCAGTAAACAAGTATACCGATATCACAATCCCGGCAACCATCGGCATGGCAAAGATGATGCACATGGATACAGTATTCATTCCACTCCATGCAGGTATTGACGAATTTATGTCGCCAGAAAACTATGAAAAGTATTATTGGCCACCTCTCAAGAGGATGATTGAGGCCTTCGTCGCAGCTGATTTAACTCCAATGATTTTCTGTGAAGGAAACTATTTCACACGTTTGAACACATTAAGAGATGTTCCAAAGGGGAAGGTCGTTTATTTCTTTGAGAAGCAGGATATGGCAAATGCAAAGAAAATTCTCGGGGATGTAGCCTGTGTCGCAGGAAACTTCGATGTCAATCTGCTCTCTCATGGCACTCCAGAAAAGGTCACTGAAGAGACCAAGCGCATGCTCGACATCTTAGCTCCAGGTGGAGGATATATCATGTCCAATGCAATTTCTCTCGACATTGGTAAGCGCGAAAATCTTGCAGCCTGGTACGAAGCAGTAGAAAAATACGGAAAGTACTAAAAACAAAGGAGAAGCGTAAATACGCTTCTCCTTTTTATTACTTCTACCTTCTACTGAACACCAGCTTGTTCACAAAGAAAAATATAATCATCGATACCAATCCGTTAAACATCGTCGTAAAGATATTGTAGATAAAATCAGATACATAATCACTGGCAACGGAAACCCAGATACAATTGATGGAATTTACAATAAACGTCACCACGCAAAAGGCAATCAGATAAAACAGTCCCTGAAGATAAATGTTTCCCTTGCTTTTGAAGGTAATGTTGCGCTGCATAAAGAAGTTAATGACCTCTCCTATTACCATTGCAATCATATATGCACAAAAATACGGCAGGCCTCCCTGGTCTACACTATAACCGACAACGTACCATGGAAAGGTTTTACCAAGCACTGTAATCTCCGTCCCTGGAAAGCCAAAATCTATCAGTGGCAGGCCCACAAACAGCTTCGGCAAAAACTGAAGAACCAAATATTTAAATATCGTCACCAAAATACTGATGATCAAGAAAAATCCGCCCTCGCGAATCCACTTCTTCGCACTTTCACTCATACAATTCCTTTCCAAATAAATCTATTATGACCTAATGCTTCTTTTTTCAAACAGCTTCGCATACAAATTCACTAACACGCCTGTCAGTACTGCTGCCAAAATAGTTCCTTCTCTCATTCCCACTAACTTCTTAAATAAAATCAAAGAAAGAACTCCTGCTAAGACCACATTGCTAATGTCAAAGGCCATTTTCAAATTTCCAAAGGCCACTCCTGCGCGTTCTGACAAGGAATGTAGAAACGCTTCTGGACCATTCATTATGAGTTTGGCTTTCACGCTCAAATACACGCCAAGTGCGGTAAAAGCAATTCCCACAAACACACAGATTAATCGAAAAGGATACTGATTCGCTTCAATCGGATTGAGCAGATACTTCACAAAATCAGTAAATGCCCCCAGCAAAAAGGCTAATGGAATCTGCGTTAATTTATATAATTTATAGTTTTTCCCAGCAACTGGAATCTCTAAAATTGCAAATAATACATTCCAAAGCAAAACCCATGTTCCAAGCGAAATTTTCGGTATAAATTTATATAAAACAAAGGGACAGCTTGAAATTGGTGACATTCCAATTTCCCCCTTTGCCATAAATGCAATTCCTACCGATATAAAGCAGGTCCCAATAATCAGTAAAAACACTCTTTTTATAGTACTCATAATTATTTATTTCTTATCCTTTTGCCAATATTACCGTCGTTCATTATAGCACATTTTAGCTTTTTATGATAAAATACGCCTTTGACTAGGAGATTTATTACGATGGAACAAAAAGAAAACAAATTACTCACAGGAAAAATAGCTCCTGCGCTCACAGCGTTCGCGCTTCCATTCCTGTTCTCATACTTTTTACAAACTCTATATGGAGCCGTCGACCTTTTAGTTGTCGGCCAGTTTTCAGACGCGGCAAATGTATCCGCCGTGGCAAACGGTTCTCAGATTCTTATGATTGTACTTTCCGTTTTTAATGGAATCGCAATGGGCGGTACTGTTTTAATCGGCCATAAAATTGGAGAAGGCAATCGCCCTGGAGTTAGCAAGGCCGTTGGAAATACCATAACGCTGTTTATCATCCTTGCTATAATCATCACGCCACTTATGCTTCTTACCATAGGTGGATGGATTCGCATCATGCAGATGCCACTTTTGGCTGTGCCACACTGCCGCACCTATTTGTTCATCAGCTGTTCAGGAATTCCTTTTATTGTAGGCTATAACGCGATTAGCGCAATCTATCGAGGTATCGGAGATTCCAAAACACCCGTTTACTTTATTATTATCGCAACCCTTGTCAATGTTGGCCTTGATTTCCTTTTGACCGGCTATTTCCATATGGCAGCTGCTGGAGCCGCAATTGCAACCATTGCCGCACAGGGCATCAGCTTTATAAGTGCTCTTATATATATGCGTATCAAACATTTCCCTTATCAGATCAAGGGAACAGATTTAAAGCCAGAAGGTCATGTCATTGGCACCATTTTAAAGGTTGGCGCGCCACTTGCCTTACAGGATGTGCTTGTACACTTTTCGTTTATGGCAATTTCGGCGATCACCAACACCTTAGGTGTAATTGCATCCGCTGCGGTCGGTGTCGTGGAAAAGCTATTATCCTTTGCGTTTCTTATCCCAAGTTCCTTTGCCTCTGCTGTTGCTACAATGGCTTCGCAGAACATTGGTGCAAAACAGCAAAAGCGTGCTTTTCACTCAATGCTTTGGGGTATGCTCATTTCTGGATGTTTTGGAGTCGCAATCTTTGCGCTCAGCAATATCATCCCAAATCAGCTGGTATCCATCTTCTCGAACGATTCGGCAGTCATCGCAATAGGAGCACAGTATATTAGAACCTATTCATTTGATGCAATACTGACTGCGTTTATCTTTACCGTAAACGCTTACTTAAATGCAAATGAGCGCTCCATCTTCTGCTTTATTCATTCTATGGCAGCAACCTTTATCATTCGTCTGCCAGGAACCTATTTCTTAAAGGAATTAAGCGGTGGAAATTTATTCCATGTTGGTCTTGCAGCGCCACTTGCATCTATGCTTTCCATCATCATCTGCTCGATTTACTTATACGCAAACCGAAAGAAACTATTATCTGAATAAAAATAGAGTTTCGCTTGCGAAACTCTCGCGCCGCTTTTGCGTCGCCAATGCGACATTTTTCATCTGCAAAAGCGTGCGCATCCTCGCGGAGCCTTTTTACTGTATAGGAAATTGAAGCAATTTCCTATACAGCAAA
>JAZUGV010000035.1:0-15270 GCA_045641385.1 Agathobacter sp.
AAGGGTCAGCCATAAGGCTGGCTCTTTTTGTTGATTATATGTTGTGATATAATAATTACAATTTATGAAAGAAGAGAGGCAAATGTTTTATGTTAAAAGATCCTAAAAAAACAAAAGATGAGATTATTGAATGGATTCGTGATTATTTTGAAAAAAATGGTCCAAAATGTAGTGCTGTCATTGGAATTTCAGGTGGAAAGGACAGTAGTGTATGTGCAGCGTTATTAATGGAAGCACTTGGTCCTGACCGTGTGCTTGGTGTTATGATGCCAAATGGTGTACAGTCTGATATCAGTGATTCTATTGCAGTATGTAAGCATCTTGGCCTTCGCAATATTACCGTAAATATTCAGGAGGGTTTTCTTGGCTTGACTGGTGCAATCAATGATGCATTGAAGGATTCTGAGGCTGGTGCAACAGAATTATCGAAAGATTCAATCATTAATACACCGCCTCGTCTTAGAATGGCAACATTATATGCGGTAGGACAGGCCCTTCCAAACGGTGCAAGAGTTGCGAACACCTGTAATCGTTCAGAGGATTATATTGGGTATTCAACGAAATATGGAGATGCTGCAGGAGATTTCAGCCCTATGGCAAATCTGTTAGTGGAAGAGGTGTATCAGCTTGGAGAGGTTTTAGGACTTCCAGACTTCCTTGTTAAAAAAGCTCCATCTGACGGACTTTCTGGTATGACAGATGAGGAGAAGATTGGATTTACTTATGCAACCTTAGATCACTATATTATGACCGGTGAATGTGAGGATGAGGAAATCAAAAATAAGATTGATCGAATGAACCGTCTGAATCTTCATAAGCTTCAGTTGATGCCAACCTGTCCAATCAATCATTAATATATTATTTTTTTAATTACGAACCCAAGAGGAAGATATCCATGGTTTCTATAGACCGTACAAAAGTGAAGCTGGCCTTTGCAAATTATGTTTCAGGCTATAATGCGGATGACGAAAAGATAAAATTGAAAATCATTCATACCTATAAAGTTGCAGAAATCTGTGATCAGATTTCGGAAAGTCTGTCTCTTAATGAAATGGACAAAGAGATTGCCTGGCTTTTGGGAATGCTACATGATGTAGGTCGTTTTGAACAGATTAAAAGATATGGAACTTTCAATGATGCGCTTTCCGTTGACCACGCGAAATTTGGCGCAGATTTACTTTTCAACGAGGGCTTACTTGAAGCGTTTGTTCCAGGTCTTTTGTATGAGCCAGAAAAAGACCTGATAGAGCTTGCGATTCGTCAGCACAACGCATATCGCATTATGGAAGGCTTATCAGAGCGTGAATTACTGTTTTGTAAAATCATTCGTGATGCGGATAAGGTTGATATTATTCGTGTGAACATCGAAACGCGAATGGAAGATATCTATGATGTTACCACAGAGCAATTGTTAAATGATGTGATTTCAGATGCCGTACTTGAGGCTTTTGATGAAGAACATTGTATCCTTAAAAGTATTCGTAAGACTTCTGTCGACCAGCTGGTTGGTCATATTTCATTAGCTTTTGAATTGGAATTTCAGATTAGTTTATTGTTAGTAAAACAGCAGGGTTATATGGAACAAATGCTTTCGTTTGTCTCGAAGAATTCAAAAACAAACGAACAGATGAAGCATGTAAATGATAAAATGAAGGATTTTGTAATGCGGAGTATATGATATGGAAACGACCAAGGATTTTGTTTCAAAAGTAAAGGCTCATATTGAAAAAATCGATCCATCTAAGCTTTTATACAATGAAAATGAATTTTGGCTGATTCAAAAGCCTTATGAATATCTCGAGTATTTTGCGATGAAACACAGACTTTTGAATACCTCAATTGCGCTTGAGGTGGTTCGCGGACTTCATAATGGTTCCTATCGTAAGTATGGTGTGCATAAAAATGGAGAGCAGCATCGCTTGCCATATTATATTCATTGTCTTATGGTTTGCAAAATGCTATCAGATTTACCACTTAATCTTTCCAATGAGGACTTGGATATCCTTCTTGCTTCTGCATTATGTCATGATCTGATTGAAGATTATCCATTTAAAAATGGCGGGAAAGAGCTGGTTGATGAATTTGAGCTTGATCCTCGCGTGCTAGAGACTGTGAAAACAGTTTCTAAGCGTAAGGATTTTACCTTAGAAGAGGAAATTGAATTCTTCAATCACATACAGAACAATGTACTTTGTCTTTTGATTAAGCTTTCTGATCGAGGCAATAATGTCGAAGATTTATATAATATGTCCGAAAAGAAATTTATGGAATACATTGAAGAGACCAATCGATATTTTGTCCCGATGAGTGATTATGGTCTTGTTCATTATCCTAAGCAGGCGACAGCCATTGGCATTTTGAAGGATAAAATTCTTACACTCACAAATGTTTCGGATACCTTGATTCACAAGCTGGAAAAGAGAAATCAGCATTTGCGAGAGGAACGCAGTCTTTTAATACTTGAAAATCGTAAAATTCGTTCTAAATGGCAGAATTATTTTAGTGTAGAATACAATTCGTTATCAAAAGATCTTTTGTTTGATGAGAGTACTTCAAATATGGAAGCAATTACATCAGTGGATGATAATAAAATTCTTACCGTGCCACCTGTAGTCAATTATGATGCTCAGACGAATCAGTTAAGGGATGTGATTTGTCCTTATGCAACCAAGAATCAGCTCCAAAATACTCTCAATGTGATTTCTATTTTAGAAATAGAAATGGAACATTTAAATTTTGATGACGCAATGAAGGCTGAATATTATATACATGGTGTTTCCATGGCCTTTATGATTCTTGAATTACATTTGCCAATTAGTAATCAGGAATTAGATATTATGCTTGCGGCCTCTATATGTCACATTCTCTGTGAGATTGATCCGGAATATCCGCTTGATTATTTGGCTATGAAAGATATTTCAAAGGATGTGATTTTGTTTGTTCAGGAAATGATACAGGCGGATAAACGTCTTTTCGTTTCGAATAATCAAATTGTATTTGAAAAGCTTTTATTTATGATAAAACTTGTGGAAAGATGTAATCTGATTCAGCATCTTTGTGATATGTCGACTGAGGAAGCGAAGCTGTTTATTGTAGAGACAAAGCGTTATCTGATTCCGATGGCCTTAGAAGGAAAAGCACAATATCCTGAGTTTGCTGATTATGTCAGTGTTCTTCTTGAAAAAATGCGTACATTGATACAGATTGCTGATATTTTGTTCCGTAAATATGATGCGGAAGAGGAAGAACTCTATGAAGAAATTCTTGAACTGAAGGAAGAAAATTTTCGCATTTTAGAAGCATTTAGGGATTTATAGTTTATTGAAGATAATTGGCGGTTATGTTACTATATAGTAGTTATAAATGTTAATGTGAGGCTTAAATATGAAAATATTAGTAACCGGAGCCAATGGTTTTCTTGGTCTTGGTGTTGTAAAGCAGTTGTTAGATGATGGAATGGATGTTGTTGCAGCCGATTTTGTGACTGACCGTGTAGATGAAAGAGCAACCAGATTGGATTGTGATTTGTTCTCTTTAGAGGATCCTTATTCCTATTTTGGAAATCCAGAGGTTGTGATTCATATGGCATGGAGAGATGGCTTTGTACATAATTCTTCCAGTCATATCCATGATCTTCCTAAACATCATGAATTTTTGCTAAAGCTTTTCCAAAGTGATGTGAAAACAATTGCTGTTATGGGTTCTATGCATGAAGTTGGATTTTGGGAAGGAAGCATTGATGAGACCTCTCCTTGCAATCCAATGAGTTTATATGGTATTTCAAAGAACGCCCTTCGTCACGACGTTGAATATATGGCAAAGACCTATCAGAAGAATTACCAGTGGTTAAGAGGCTATTATATTGTCGGAAATACTTCTTATGGATCGTCTATATTTTCTAAGATTTATAAGGCGGCAACGGAAGAGGGGAAGCATGAATTTCCATTTACCATGGGCCTGAATCAGTTTGATTTTATTGATTATGATGAATTTTGCTATCAGGTTGCTTCTGCAATTGAGCAGGATCAGGTTAATGGCATTATTAATATTTGTACAGGACGTCCAGAAAAGTTAGCGGATCGTGTTGAACGATTCATCAAAGAAAATAATTTTGATATTAAGCTTATGTATGGGGCATTTCCTGATAGAGCCTACGATTCTAAGGCTGTATGGGGAAATAGCGCAAAAATTGAACAGATATTAAAGAAATAAATTTTGAAAGCCTTTGCAAAAATGCAAAGGTTTTCTTAAAAATAACGATTTAAAACATAGGAGGCATCAAAAGATGGCACAACGCACAGATATTCACAAGGTTCTTATTATTGGTTCAGGCCCTATTATTATTGGTCAGGCCTGTGAGTTTGATTATTCCGGTACTCAGGCTTGCAAGGCTCTCAGAAATTTAGGCTATGAAATTGTATTAGTGAACTCAAATCCAGCAACGATTATGACTGACCCTGAGATGGCTGATGTAACATATATTGAGCCATTAAATGTTGAACGATTGGAGCAGATTATTGCAAAGGAAAGACCGGATGCTGTTCTTCCAAATCTTGGAGGACAGAGCGGTTTAAATTTATGTGCTGAGCTTGCTGATGCTGGAATCCTTGATAAATATAATGTTAAGGTAATTGGTGTACAGGTAGATGCTATCGAGCGTGGTGAGGACCGAATTGAGTTTAAGAAGACCATGGATGAAATTGGCGTAGAGATGGCTCGATCAGAGGTTGCTTATTCTGTTGAGGAAGCATTACAGATTGCTGATAGATTATCTTATCCAGTTGTTCTTCGTCCCGCATATACCATGGGTGGCGCTGGCGGTGGCCTTGTATACAACAAAGAGGAACTTGAAACCGTTTGTGCGCGTGGTCTTGCTGCCTCAATGGTTCATCAGGTTCTTGTTGAAGAATCAATTCTTGGATGGGAAGAATTAGAATTGGAAGTTGTTCGCGATAAGGATGGTAATATGATTACTGTCTGCTTTATCGAAAACATTGATCCTATTGGTGTACATACGGGTGATTCTTTCTGTTCTGCACCTATGCTTACAATCTCTGAGGAAACACAGAAAAAATTACAGGAGCAGGCTTATCGAATTGTAGATAAGGTTCAGGTTGTGGGAGGTACAAATGTACAGTTTGCCCATGATCCAAAGACAGATCGTGTTGTTGTAATTGAAATTAATCCACGTACCTCACGTTCATCAGCGCTTGCTTCTAAAGCAACAGGCTTCCCAATCGCTTTAGTATCAGCAATGCTTGCAACTGGACTTACCTTAAAGGATATTCCATGTGGCAAATATGGAACACTTGATCAGTATGTTCCAGGCGGAGATTATGTTGTATTAAAATTTGCACGTTGGGCTTTTGAAAAGTTTAAGGGTGTAGAAGATAAGCTTGGTACTCAGATGCGCGCAGTTGGCGAAGTTATGAGTATTGGTAAGAATTATAAGGAAGCTCTTCAGAAGGCGATTCGCTCTCTTGAAATTGGAAGATATGGATTAGGACATGTTGCCAAGCTTGAGAAGATGTCAAATGATGAGCTTAAGGCTCTTCTTGCAACACCAAATTCAGAGCGTCATTTTGCTATGTATGAGGCTTTAAAGAAAGGTATTTCTGTAGAGGAGATCGAAGAACTCACCTATATTAAGACCTATTTCATTGAACAGATGCTTGAACTTGTCAATGAAGAAAAAGAAATTGAGGCTGCAGGCAAGAATCTTTCTGATGATGCATTAAAGCAGGCGAAATATGATGGATTTTCTGATAAGTATTTAAGTATTTTAACTGGAGAAACAGAAGAGAATATCAGAAATCGAAGAATTGCTCTTGGCGTAGAAGAGGCATGGGAGGGTGTGCATGTTAGTGGTACAAAGGATAGCGCATACTATTACTCAACCTACAATGCAAAGGATGCAAATCCAGTAAATAATGACAGACAGAAGGTTATGATTCTTGGTGGTGGTCCAAACAGAATTGGACAGGGTATCGAGTTTGACTACTGTTGTGTTCATGCTGCAAAGGCATTAAAGAAGCTTGACTTTGAGACAATTATTGTAAACTGTAATCCTGAGACAGTATCAACAGATTATGACACCTCAGATAAGTTATATTTTGAACCACTGACTGTAGAAGATGTTCTTTCTATTTATAAAAAGGAAAATCCAGTTGGTATTATTGCTCAGTTTGGTGGACAGACTACGCTTAATATTGCTGCTGAACTTCAGAAGAATGCGGTTAAGATTTTAGGAACTGCTCCTGAAGTGATTGATCTTGCAGAAGACCGTGATTTATTCCGTGAGATGATGGAAAAACTTGAAATTCCTATGGCTGAGTCAGGAATGGCTTCGACGATTGAGGAAGCACTAGAAATCGCTAATCGAATTGGTTATCCTGTCATGGTTCGTCCTTCTTATGTACTTGGTGGACGAGGAATGGAAGTGGTATACGATGATGAGAAGATGAAGGGATACATGGCTGCTGCTGTTGGAGTTACTCCAGACCGATCAATCTTGATTGATCGTTTCTTAAATCATGCGACAGAGTGTGAGGCTGATGCGATTTCGGATGGTACACATGCATTTGTTCCAGCTGTAATGGAGCATATTGAGCTCGCTGGAATTCATTCAGGTGATTCAGCCTGCATCATTCCTTCGAAGCATTTAAGCTCTGAAATCGTTGCTACTATCAAAGAATATACAAGAAGAATTGCAGAGGAAATGCATGTTGTAGGTCTTATGAATATGCAGTATGCAATTGAAAATGATAAGGTTTATGTTCTTGAAGCAAATCCAAGAGCTTCTAGAACGGTGCCTCTTGTATCAAAAGTATGTAATGTGCGTATGGTTCCAATTGCTACTGAGATTATTACCTCTGAATTTACAGGAAAAGCTTCTCCAGTTCCTTTTTTGAAGGAACAGAATATTCCATACTATGGTGTTAAGGAAGCGGTATTCCCATTTAATATGTTCCAGGAGGTTGATCCAATTCTTGGACCAGAGATGAGATCAACAGGTGAAGTTCTTGGTCTTTCAAAGACTGTTGGTGGAGCTTTCTTCCGTGCACAGGAAGCTACAAAAACTTCACTTCCAACGGAGGGCGCAGTTCTCATTTCAGTAAATAAAAAGGATAAGGCAGAAGTTTTAGAGGTTGCTCGTGGCTTTAAACAGGCTAACTTTAAGATTTATGCAACAGGAACAACCTATGAACTTATTTCAGGTGCTGGAATTGAGTGTGAGAGAGTGAAAAAGGCCTATGAAGGTCGTCCTAATCTGGTGGATTTAATTACAAATGGAGAGATTAATATGGTAATTAATTCACCTGCAGGGGATGAGAGTGAGCATGATGACAGTTACTTAAGAAAGGCTGTTATTAAGGCAAAAGTTCCATATATGACAACCATTGCTGCTGCAATTGCGACCGTTGAAGGTATTCTTGATGCTCAAAAATTTGGAGTAGGAGAGGTAAATTCTATTCAGGATTTACATGCTAGTATTTCCTAAGTGGACCGAATTTTTTGATACTTAATAAAATTTTATGAAATTGTCATACAATATATTGTGTTTTGAAATCAGAATAATTATAATATAAGTATGATATCTAGTATTTATTCATTAGGTAATCAAATAATTTTTAATTCAGATTTTGAGGGTGAAACTTGCCCATATATTGCTCTGGCGTAATTTTGCGCCAGAGCTTTTCATTTATATTCAAGTTTATATTCAATGAATCTGAATCCCCAGGAGGTAGTGGTATGAAAAAAATCTATGTATTGGACACTAATATTTTAATGCAGTCGCCAAAGGCAATCTTTGGTTTTGCAGATAATATTGTTGAAATTACAGGTACAACACTTCAGGAACTTGATAAACACAAGAATGATCCAGGCGAGCGTGGCTTCAATACGAGAGAAACTGTGCGAATTATCGATGACCTTCGTACAAAGGGAAATCTTAGAGAAGGTGTTACGCTAATGAATGGTGGCACACTTATTATTGAACAGGATCTGGTTGCGGATAAAATGCCTAAGGAAAATTCACTTTCAGTACCAGATAACCGAATTATTAGTACAGTTCTCGCGCTTCAGGATAAGAAGGATGTTCCAGTAGTTTTGATTACAAATGATTTGTCCATGAGAATCAATGCAACTCTTTGTGGCGTTGAAGTTCAGGCCTATAAGAACGAGTCCATTGAGGATGAAGTAATCAATTATACTGGCAAGAGTGAACGAGAAACCACAGCTGATTTGATTAACGATTTGTATTCAAAGGGACAGTGTGGAAATCCATTTGAGGATCTTGTGGAAAATGAATATCTGATTTTAAAGGCTTCGGATGATCCACAGAAATCAGCATTGGCAATTTATAGAAAAGGCATGTTAAATCTGGTAAAGGATAACAATCTTCGTGGATTTAATAATGTCCGTGGAAGAAATCTTTCGCAGAAATTACTGATTCATGCTCTTTTAGCTCCAGCGGAGCAGATTCCGCTTGTAATTGCAAAAGGTCCAGCTGGAACTGGTAAAACCATGCTTGCCATTGCCTGCGGCCTTGAGGATACTTATTGTGGCTTTGATGAGAGACGATATGATCAGGTGCTAATTACACGAACAAATGTAATTTCTGATAATGATTTAGGATTCTTGCCTGGTACATTGGAGGAGAAGATGGATCCTCTTGTGGCTCCATTTATGGATAATCTTCAGCAAATTTTTGCAGGACAGGGAAAGGATCGTGATCTTGAGGTTGCAAAACAACAGATGGATTTTGTTTTACAAAAAGAAATTGTAAAAATTGCCTCTGTAGGGTATATGAGAGGTCGTTCAATAGCTAATAGTTATCTGATTGTAGATGAGGCGCAAAATATGACAGTACAGCAGGCTCTTGAAATTGTATCAAGAGCTGGTATGGGAACTAAGGTTGTTTTGTTAGGTGATCCTGATCAGATTGATGCCAGATATTTGGATAAGAGAAATAATGGCCTGGTATTTACTGCAGATCGAATGAAGGGAAGCACATTATGCGCTCAGATAACCTTTGATCAGGAGGAATCTGTAAGAAGTCCTCTTGCGATGGAAGCGGCAAAGAAAATGACTATTTAAAAGCTTTGCTTTGTTAATACTCCTTAAAGTGTTTTTGTTATGTGAAAAGACCTGGCAATGCCAGGTCTTTTCATTTGAAAATATAAATTATAAAGTTTGTCTTTATTCAACGAAATATGTATTAGATAGTTCTTACATTGCTTCGACAACCTGCTCAGTGATTCCTTCTGCATCAAGCTTATACTTATGAAGAAGTTCTACTGCAGGACCAGATTCGCCAAATACGTCCTTAACACCAATTTTGGTAAGCTTGGTAGGACATTTCTCTGAAAGAACAGCAGCAACTGCGTCGCCAAGACCTCCAATCACTGAATGTTCTTCAACAGTGAAGATACGTCCAGTTTTGTTCGCACATTTGATAATGAGATCTTCATCAATTGGCTTTATGGTATGAATGTTTACAATCTGAGCTGAAATACCTTTTTCAGCAAGCATATCATATGCCTTTAATGCTTCAGAAACACAAAGTCCGGTAGCAAAGATAGTGCAATCTTTTCCATCCTTTAACTCAATACCTTTACCAATTTCAAATTTGTAGGTTGCTTCATCATTAAATACTGGTACAGCTAAACGACCAAAACGAAGATAGCAAGGTCCAACATATTCAAATGCAGCGCGAACTGCAGCACGAGCCTCTACATCATCTGCTGGATTAATGACTACCATTCCAGGAATTGCACGCATTAATGCAATATCTTCATTACACTGATGAGTAGCACCGTCTTCACCTACAGAAATACCAGCATGAGTAGCACCAATCTTAACATTGAGGTGAGGATATCCAATTGCATTACGCACCTGCTCGAAAGCTCTTCCAGCAGCAAACATTGCAAAAGTAGAGATAAAAGGAACATATCCGCAAGTGCTCAAACCAGCTGCAATGCCAGTCATATTAGACTCTGCAATACCGCAATCGATATGACGATCTGGGAATTCCTTTTTAAATACTCCAGTCTGAGTAGCAGCAGCAAGATCTGCGTCTAATACGATAAGTTTATCTGATTCTTTTCCGATTTCTACAAGTGCAGCACCATAGCTGGCACGAGTTGCAATTTTCTTTACTTCTGACACAGTGCTTCACCTGCCTTTCTTAAATCTTCACAAGCGATTGCATATTCATCATCGTTTGGAGCTTTTCCATGCCATCCGCACTGATTTTCCATAAATGAAACACCTTTTCCCTTGATTGTGTGAGCAACAATACAGGTTGGCATTCCTTTGGTTGCCTTTGCTTCATCAAATGCAGCTCTAATTTCATCAAAATCGTTTCCATTGATATTGATTACATGGAAGTTGAATGCTTCAAATTTCTTGTCGATTGGATATGGAGAACAAACTTCTTCCACAGTTCCATCAATCTGAAGGTTATTGTTATCAACGATAACCACAAGATTATCAAGATTTCTTGCTCCAGCAAACATAGCTGCTTCCCAAATCTGACCTTCCTGAATCTCACCATCACCACATAAGCAGTAGGTACGATAATCCTGATTCTTTAATTTTGCAGAAAGTGCCATTCCAACAGCACAAGATAATCCCTGTCCAAGTGAGCCTGAGCTCATATCAACACCAGGAATGTGCTTCATATCTGGATGTCCCTGTAAGTAAGAACCTGTATGACGGAGAGTCAAAAGATCCTCAACTGGGAAAAATCCCTTATTTGCAAGAGCAGAATATAAACCAGGAGCAGTATGTCCTTTTGAAAGAACAAAGCGATCGCGATTAGGATCCTTAGGATTCTTTGGGTCTACATTTAACTCTTCAAAATAGAGATAAGTGAAAATGTCGGCTGCAGAAAGAGATCCGCCTGGATGTCCAGCCTTTGCAGCATGTACACCGTCAACGATTCCCTTACGAACTTCTACAGCAAGTTTCTGAAGTTCTAAAGTTGTCATTTTAAACATTATTCCTTTCAGTTATTTGTTCAGAAAAGTTTTACAACATATAATAGCATCTATTCGCCGAATACTGCAATGTAATCTTTTTGGAATTTTTCAATTCCCTGATCAGTTAATGGATGCATAGCCATCTGTTCAATAACCTTGTAAGGAATAGTAGCGATATCAGCACCTGCAAGAGCACAGTCGGTTACATGAATTGGATTACGAACGGAAGCAGCAATAATTTCACAATCGTAACCATAGATATCAAATACTTCTGCAATATTGCGAATTAAATCAATACCAGGCTGGTTGATGTCATCCAAACGACCAAGGAATGGAGAAACATAGGTTGCTCCAGCATTTGCTGCTAAAATAGCCTGATTTACAGAAAAGATTAAGGTTACATTTGTTTTAATGCCTTCTGATGCTAATACCTTAACAGCCTTTAATCCCTCTAAGGTCATTGGGATTTTGACAATCATATTAGGGTGAAGGGCAGCGATTTCGCGTCCTTCTTTAATCATGCCTTCCGCATCTACGGTTGTTGCTTTAACTTCACCAGAAATAGGTCCATCTACAATAGAAGCAATTTCTTTTAAAATTTCTTCCTGAGGACGACCGCCTTCTTTTGCAATTAACGATGGATTTGTGGTTACGCCACAAATGACTCCAAGGTCATTGGCTTTTTTGATTTCTTCAATTTTACCTGTGTCTACAAAAATTTTCATAAAATGTTCCCTCCTAAAAATTATATGTAAATATTATACACTTTTTATTTATAAAAGTAGTACAATTCTTGCTTTTTATGTCATAATTCTTGACTTTTTTTCAATGTAAGAGTTGTGGCAGAATACAGATATTTGTGATATTATATAATTCGCTTTTAATTTGAGCGCATATTTTTATATTTTCATTATATATTGAGAGGACATTATGAAAATTTCTGTTCAGTATTTTGGAGATTTTAAAATTTTATATGATGATATGCCTTTGGTTGGGAATAAGGTGCATAAGGAGAGTCAGTTTAATAGACTATTATTAGCCTTATTTTATGCTGGTTCTTCTGGAATGGATAAGGCTGCGTTAGAAAAATTTGTTGTAGGCGATTTTGAATCAGAAGAGGAACATAGTGCACTTCGCATTATTGTCTATAAGGCAAAGAAAAAGCTTCAAACTCTTGGTATCAATCATAAAGATCCCATTTTTCAAAAAAAGGGCATATATTATTGGACACCTGATATCCCTGTAGAATCGGATTGCGGTAAGTTTGACGAACTGTTCGAACAGGCTGAGGCAATTGAGATGCAGTCATCCTCGAAAATGCTTGAAAAGAAGCTATTTTTATACATGGAAGCGGCTTATTTATATAAGGGAGAATTTTTGGAGGCTTATGCTGCTGAGACCTCTATTGCGATGATTGCGAAAAAGTATCGAGATAGATTTAAGGTTTGTGTTGAACAGGCGGCTTATCTTTTGGAGCAGCTTAAAGATTGGGATAATCTGGAAATGCTTGGTAAATTTGCAACAACGGCACAGCCTTACTGCGACTGGGAAGCATTAGTTATGCAGGCGCTAGTAGAAAAGCGTAAATTCGAAGAAGCTTCTGATTATTATTCTGATGTAGTTGACAGTTATTTAAAGGACTGTGGAATTTATCCTTCTGATAAACTGACAAGCATCATGGATGGTATGTCTGAAAATCAAAAGGAGAATATTGATACTCTTGATGATATTCAAAATATATTAGATGAACTTCGGCCTGATATTGATGGTGGATATTATTGTTCATTCCCTGTTTTTAAAGGAATTTATCAGATGGCTGTGCGCTCCATGGAAAGAACTGGAGTGACTGCTTACCTATTATTATGTAAGCTTCTTGATAATAGCGGAAACAAAGTTGAAAATGACGAGATATCAACCAGGTTGGGAAATGCGATTCGTGTATCCATTCGACATGGTGATATGTATACGGATTATGGAAAGGGCCAGTTTCTTGTTCTCTTGACAAATACCTCTCTGGAAAATTGTGAAATCGTTCAAAAACGAATTGATAAAGCATTTGCAATCAATCAGAATATGTATGCAATCAAATATCATGTTAATAATGTAACCAATAAATTTTAAATATTTTAAAAATTTTAATTTTGGTTACATTTTTGGATACAGAGCAGATGCTATAGTGACTAAAAGATGCGAAAATCCATAGATTTTTAGAAGGAGTTATCCTATGAATAAGAAGAAAGTTGATAGCATTTTAAAAGGAATTTCTGCTGCTGGATTAGCAATTGGTGGTGCAAGCTCAATTCAGGGCGCTGAAATGGTTATGGCTATGACAACTCAAAATCAGAGCATGACCGGTTCATTGGAACAGGCCAGCACTACAGAAAGCCAGTCTGATTCTATGAGTGAATCTATGAGCAATACTACCTCTGAATCCATTGAGGCATCAGAGTCTGAATCATATACATTTGTTGAATCTGTATCAGAAGTGAATAGCACCTCTGATTCTATTTCATATTCTGAGGTTGGGTCTGTATCTGAAATTAGCAGTACTTCTTTAGCTGATATTGCAAGTGAATATGATGATGCGCTTCGTACTCATAATGAAAATCAGGTAGAACTTCAGAAACTGATTGATCAGAGACAGGAAATTAGTCGTCTTCAGGATATTGTAAATGACAATAACAATAGAGGCGTTTATGATAATGGCGCTCATAATAGCCTTGCAAATGCGTACATTAAGTATTATTTGATGCAGGAAGATGCAATCACAGACCCAGATTCAATCACTTTTAGTGAGTGGACCTCTGGTAGTGGTGCGCAGAATTATGTAAAGGTTACTTTTACTGATGCAGACGGAGAAACTCAGTATAGATATTTTGACTATGTTTATGCAAATAAGCAGGATCAGATTATCATTACAAGTAATCTTTCAAATACTTCAAATTCATATGGTCCAAGCAATGGTAATATGATTATTTTGGAGAAGACTGTTATTTATAATACTTCTTCAAATGATAATATTTTATCTTATTCTTTCAAATATGATGATTCTGTTGAATCTGATAAGGTTACAAAGGATTTCTATATCAATGGAAATCATGTTGATTCTTCTAATGTTTCTTACAATCAGGAAAATGATACCTATACTGTTACAGAGGCTGTTACTACCTATGAGCAGGAAATTGGTTCTACAAATGGCGGTAAGGTTGTTTTAAATAATGGAAAAATCTATTTAAAGAATGATAATGATAATCTTCTTTATCAGATTGTTACCTCAAATGGTACCGAAATCAGCTATAGCACTACCTGGGGCGGATATTATACGATTAATGGAACCAATTACTGGGCTTCTGTTGTATTTGAAAATGGTGGATATAAGCTTAAAAACTGGGATAACACCATCGATTTAACAGTAAAAGCAGATGCCTTAACTAATACTAATGTATATAGCTTAAAGGTTGATGGTGCGAATAAGCCTCAGTTCGGTGATATTTTATACAGAGATCCAGCTAGACATGAGGAGCATGATAACAATAATAGCTTTACTAATGTAAGAGAAGGAAATACTACCTACAGAAAATATAAGTCTACTCAGAACGATTTTGGCGCAAAGGGATATGTATATTTCAAGGAATCTTCAATTAAAGATAACAAGGATGTGGTAGATAGTCTTCACAGTGAGTATGTTGGACAGAGCACATCAGATTCTGCATCTATGAGTACTGCAAATTCATTGAGTGATAGTATTAGTGCATCAGAATCTGGTAGCTTAAGTGCTGCAAATTCTACCTCTGCATCTAACTCATTAAGTGATTCTACTAGTGTTTCTACTAGTGTTTCTACTAGTGCATCAGTGAGTGCTTCATTATCTGAATCTGCTAGCACTTCAGTTAGCCTGAGTATTTCAGAGAGCGTTTCAGCAAGCTTATCAGAAAGTAGATCAACAAGCCTTTCTGTTTCTGCTTCTGAATCAGTTTTTGTTTCAACCAGTGAGTCACTTAGCACCAGCACTTCATTATCGAATTCGTTGTCAGCATCAACGAGCGAATCACTTAGTACAAGTACTTCGTTATCAAATTCGTTGTCAGCATCTACGAGTGAATCACTTAGCACCAGTACTTCATTATCTGATTCATTATCAGCTAGTGCATCAACCAGCGAATCACTTAGCACAAGTGCATCAACCTCAGAGTCACTTTCTGCATCAGAGTCATTATCAGCTTCACTTAGCGAAAGCACCTCTGTAAGCTTAAGTATCTCTGAAAGTGTATCGGCTAGTTTATCA
>JAZUGV010000036.1:0-11232 GCA_045641385.1 Agathobacter sp.
TGCCCTCTTGTTAGAGTAAAGTGTGCAGTCCTTAGTGCCTGAAAAGCCTGATGCACCGCAACCACGCAAGGATGCGTGGTTAGACCTGCATAAGCAATGGATTGCGTTTCTGGTCGTGCGGTGCAATATCAGGTTTTTCAGACACTTAGAACTGCTAGCTTTACGGCCACAAAGGCACCCTAAGGTAGAGGCCATTGGAAACTAAGAAAAAGCACACTCACCAAATTCGAAACGAAATTCGTTAGTGCGAAGAACCTTCCTACCTTGCTAGGTTTTGTAGTAGCAGTCGCAGTTTGCGCTTTTGAAAGAAGGTTATGGAAGAAGGTGGCGAAATAAATAAAAACAAGGAGGACCTCATAAAAGAAGTCCCCCTTGAGAAAAATGCTTAACTTATGACGTTTGAGAAGATTCACGGTCCAGGCGATTTAGGCGTCGGAAGTATCCGATGACAAAGAAGATGCTTGCAAGTGAAGTCAGTACAAATGCGACTGGCTGCGATTCCTGGATTCCATAGAGGCCTCTTAATTTTGCAAGAATCAAAAGCGAAGGGATGAAGAAGAGTCCGCTTCGCATTGAAGACAGAAGTGTTGCACTGATTCTTCGTCCGGAGCTTTGCAGCATCATCTCGGTCACCATACTGATTGGAAGGATGAGCTGAACGCTGCACTGTAAAAGAAGTGCGCGGGTTCCAATCGCAATAACTTCAGCGTCATCTCGAAACAGCTGGATGAGATTTCCGGAAAATAACAGGGTAAAGGCACTTAATACTGCGAGTACAATTTCTGACATCAAAAGCGTGATCCAAAAACCTTTTTTTACGCGGTCATAGCGCTTTGCACCATAGTTGAAGGCGCAGACTGGCTGGAAGCCCTGTCCGATGCCTACAGAAACGGAGAAGACAAAGAATACGATTCTTGAGACAATACTCATTGCTGCAACCGCAGGATCTCCATAGACTGCGGCCTGTCCGTTTAAGAGCATGGTCGAGATGCTGCCCAGCCCTTGGCGAATCAGACTTGGAAAGCCGGTGGCAACGATATCTCCTGCGGTGCTGACGCGGAAACGGAAATATTTGAGAGAAAGTCGACATTGTGTTTTTCCGTTTAAAAACATCAGAAGTAACAGGACAAAGCTGACAATCTGAGAGATGGCAGTGGAGAGGCCTGCTCCATGAATGCCCATGTCAAAGCCAAGAATAAATATAGCATCTCCACAGATGTTTAGTATGGCGCCTGTCATCATTCCAATCATTCCAAGTTTTGCTTTTCCCTCATAGCGAAGAAGATTATTTAAGGTGAAGCTTGGCCCAACGAATGGGGCAGCAAACAGGATGTATGCAATATAGGTTTTTGCATATGGAGCAATGGTTTTGGTACTGCCCAAAAGCATAACCAGGTGGTCTAAGGTGCAAAATCCAATGATTTCCAAGAGAATGGCTATGAAGAGAGAGAGGAAAAATCCAGTGGAGGCGATGATTTGCGCTCCCTCAAGGTCCTTGTTCCCCAGTCTTCTCGACATAATGCTTCCAGCACCCTGGCCAAATAAAAAACCAAAGGCCTGTAAAATTGCCATGAAACCAAAGACGACACCGATGGCTCCGCTGGCACTGTTGCCAAGGGTACCAACAAAGGCCGTATCTACAAGGTTGTAGATGTTTGTGATAAGCATGGTAATGATGGTTGGAATGGAAAGACCCGCAATCAGAACTGGAATTGGGGTTTCCGTCATCTTTTTGTAATGTAAATCCATATTGGGATTTTGATTTGCATTTATAGTTTTTTTCATGATTTTATTTGCCTGCGTTCATAATTTTTCAATTGCACATTATAGTACAAAATAAATGTCTGGATGAGATAGATTTGGGAAGAGCTTACTTCATACCGCGTTTGCGGCCGCGGGAGGCTTTCCTGCGATAGCGTGCTGTACGTGGTTTCTGTCCGTTATCTATGCGAAACTGACTGATGGTTTCGCCGATTGCATTGTAGTCTCGTTCAAATAGAAGATTACAAAACTGTCGCTGAAGTTCCTCTTCAGAAAGCTTATCCGGAATTCGTGCCAGGATTTTTTCCTGGACAAAGGCCTTGCTTTTGTCTTTATACTTCGGCATTTCGTTGAGCTCCTGAAGCTGTGCCAACTCAGGACGCCAGAGAATCTTGATTTTATCCTCCCACTTTAGACTGGTGTTAATGGAAGGTTCACGAAGCAGATAAAAGTCTGCGACGCCATCCGTTTCATCCACAGTAATGATTCCCCAGTGCTCGGGCACATGCTCCTCTATATGCGCAGCATGGCTTGCTCCGACCACGACGATGTTATGGTCGAAGAAGCGGTCGTAATCCCTGACCTGCCGTTTGAGGCGGGCATAGGTATCTGCGTCACTTTTGATTTCAATACCGATTAATTGATCCTCTGTGACCATCACAGCGTCTGCGCGTGACTGGCCCATCATTTTTTCTTCAAAAACGCGCACCTTTCCATAGGTTTCTTCTAAGAAGTCAAAGAGCGGTTCGCGGATATCCTTATCTAATAGCATAGTTTTTATTCCCTGTGATATGTGTTTTTTCTGCTTTTTATTGTATTTGTTTCCGTCAGAAAAGACAAATCTAATAAAGCACAAAGGAATCTTTGAAATCCTTACAAAATTATTTACAATAGAGATGTGCTGAAGATGTCAGTGCAAAAGAAAGGTAAAACAGAAGCAATGACAGAATATAAGGTAAAGCATTTTAGCAGACTTTCGACGATGGAGCTTTATGAGATTCTTCGTACACGCGCTGAAATTTTTGTCGTGGAGCAGGATTGTGTCTATCAGGATTTGGATGGCAAAGATCAAAATTCGATTCATATATTTTCTGAGAGAGAGGATGGGCGTGTGACCTCCTATCTAAGGGCATTCAAAAAGGCGGATGAGCCCAATGTGATTCAGCTTGGAAGGGTTGTCACATTAGAGCATGGAAAAGGGCTTGGAGGAGAACTGCTCTTGCAGGGAATTATGGCGGCTGAGCATTATTATGGATATAAAGAGATGTATCTTGAGGCTCAGACCTATGCCATTGGCTACTATCAAAAGCAGGGCTTTGAGGTGGTTTCAGATGAATTTTTAGAAGATGGAATCTCTCATGTTAAGATGAGAAGAAAGGCCAGCCTTTCAAAAGAAAAAATTAAAATTGATGTGGATGCGCTGGCAGAGGGCTTTGGTGAGGAATATGAGATTTCCTTACTGCAGGAATCGGATATTCCTTCGGTAGTGGCCCTGTGCGAGAAAAATGAGCTTTATTATAAACACTGTCCGCCTATGGTAAATGCGGATTTGATAAGAGCAGATATGGCAGCGCTTCCGCCGGACTGCAAAAAGGCTGACAAATATTATCTTGGAATCTATCATAAGAAAAGCCTTGTAGCTGTGGCAGATTTCATCAGTGGATATCCAAATAAAACCATTGCTTTTATCGGCTTTTTTATGACAGAAAAAAAGACTCAGGGAAAAGGGCTGGCAAGCTGGATGATTGATCGAATCTGTGAATACTTCAAGCAGGCCGGCTTTGAGAGTGTTCGTCTGGCCTGGGTAAAGACCAATCCACAGTCAGAACACTTTTGGCGGAAGAATCAATTTATGCCAATGATGGAAACCGACAGCAGCGACGGAAATCACGTGATTTTGGCCGAGAGATTTTTATGATTTAAGTATCAATTGCAGAGGATAAGATGAATTGCCTAACAGAAAAAGTCACTACATTCTTATTGGAGTGTAGTGGCTTTTTTTGCTTTAATGTTGTTATAGAACGATTGGTGACTGAGCCATTTCGTTGCTCTTTGCGGATTGAAATGCCAGCTGCTCATACAGCTTCGACGCATAAATGTCGCATTTTAATATTTCGTATGCCTCACTGCCAAGAGAATCCTTTGCATCCGCCATCTTTGAAAGGATTGGAAGCTCTGCGTGCTCCTTGATTTCGGAGAGCAGATGAGAGGATTCTTTTTTAAAGCCCAGCAGTCTTAAATATGGGCAGTGGTTGTACAGCTCTGTCACGAAGAGGGAATCCATATCAGGGATGATCTCATCGGTAATATTTAAGACAATGTGCAGCAGTACACGGCTGATGCGGGAATAGGTGTAATTCTTTGTCTTGATGAGCTCCGCAAATTGCGAAAAGCTTTCAAAGTTTTTAAGGTTCTTTTGAATGCGGTTAGATAATTCCAGATCACAGTCAAAGAAACGGGTATAGCCTTCTGCCTCATTTAATAGCAGTGCGTGATACAGCAAATCGCTGATGGAGTCCGCATGTAGCAGATGCTTGGAATACTGCGCGAGCTCTTGTTTTGTTAAGTCTGAGACTCCGAAAATTTCAGTACAATCTGAATTGGTTGCATGCATCTGACTGCGAATCGCTGAAGCAGATAATAATTCTCCTTCGCTTGATAAGCTGTGATAGCCTTCGCCAACGCGCAATATAGGAATCAATGGAAGCTCATGGGAGAGGGCTGCCTTTGCGTATTCAATACCAAGAATCGTGTTTGGCTCTGCAAACTGTTCCTTTGTCAGTGTGCCTGCTGAAGCTGGATATACCAGCGGGAAGCATTCGGCCAAGGCTTTGGAGCGGGCAAGCGCATAATGGTCACCACTGCATAGGTGTTTTTTGATTAATTCATCAAACTCCTCGGTTGGGTCGAGCAAAAAGGCTGCAACCTTATCAAATGGAAAATCAGGGTGTTCAGTGCCAAAGCAGATGGCATCGACAATTCCTGTGCCGGCGAGAAGGTCTACTGCGCCCCGGGCAAAAAACTCGGCAGAAGCGGTGGCAAAGATGGTTGGTAACTCAAAAACGACATCCGCACCGTGCATAAGCGCAAGTCGTGTGCGCAGATATTTGTCGACGCAGGCCGGCTCTCCGCGTTGCACAAAGTTTCCACTCATCGCAATGATACAGCTGTCTGCACCTGTGATTTGTTTCGATTGTTGAATGATGTATTCATGTCCATTGTGGAATGGATTGAATTCTGCAATGATTCCTATTGTTTTCATAATTGATATTATAATAAGTTTCCTTAAAAAAAGCGAGATAAACGAAAAACATCGTGGTAAATGCCTATTTATCATCGGTATAAGAGTATGGTACACTATGTAGAAAGCGCGGACAAAAAGAAGGTGCCGTAAAATCCAGTGTGGAGGAAGCATAGTGAGTACAAAATTTGTATTTTTTGATATTGATGGAACTCTTTGGGATGACAAAATGTATATTCCTGAGAGTACAAAGCAGGCGATTGCAAAGCTTCGCGAAAATGGGAATAAGGCGTTTTTATGCAGCGGACGCAGCCGTTCGAGTATACAGGCAAAGGAGCTGCTTGCCATCGGCTTTGATGGAATCGTTGCTGCCTGCGGCAATTATATCGAGATGGATGGAGAAATCCTATACGATAATCTGATGAGCTATGAAATGGCAGACAAGGTGGTAGAAACACTTCGCGAGTGTAAGCTTCCAGTGGTGTTAGAAGGGCCGGAGGAATGCTGGATTGACACAGAGGGCTTTGAAAAGGATCCCTATGTGGATTATCTGTTTGAACTGTTAGGGGCAAAGGCACATCCAATTTTGGGACATGAAGGGAACTATCGAATGGAGAAATGTTCCTTTGACCGCTTTGCGGATTCTGACTGGGATAAGTGCGTGAAAATCCTCGGCGCTGACTTTGACTTCATCGTTCACAATTCAGATGAGACCTTTAATGTAGTGGAAATGGTGCCAAAGGGAACCTCTAAGGCGACAGGGATTGACTGGCTGTGTAAACGCTTTGATATTGCAATCGAAGATACCTATGCCATTGGGGATAGTATAAATGATCTCGATATGCTCAAGTTTGTGGGACACAGCATTGCGATGGGCAATGGCACAGAGGTTGCAAAGGAAGCAGCAGAATATGTGACGGCAGATTTGCATGAGGATGGAATAAAAAAGGCATTGATGCACTATGATTTGATCTAAAAATCCTCTGTGACAAAGGTTGTTTGAGTCAAAAAATAACACTTTGGGAAGAATATTAAAAAAGTATAAAAGAAGGCGGAGTTACTTGACAAAAGGTGGCTCCGCTTTTATTATAAGACTATCGTTTAGCACTCTAAAAGCGAGAGTGCTAATTAAATGCTTTAAGGAGGCAGAAAAATGAAGTTAGTACCATTATTAGACAGAGTTGTATTAAAGCAGCTTGAGGCAGAAGAGACTACAAAGTCAGGAATCATTCTTGCAGCATCTGCACAGGAAAAGCCACAGGAGGCAGAGGTTGTTGCTGTTGGACCTGGTGGATTTGTAGATGGAAACGAAGTGAAAATGCAGGTTGCTGTTGGACAGAAGGTAATTTACCAGAAGTACGCTGGAACCGAAGTGAAATTAGATGGCGAAGAGTTCATTATCGTTCGTCAGAGCGATATTCTTGCAGTTGTAGAATAATTTCCGCGTTAAGCACATAGAAATACAGAAAAGAGGAACTAGAAATGGCAAAAGAGATTAAATATGGTTCAGACGCTCGCCAGGCTCTTGGCGCTGGTGTTGACAAGCTTGCAAACACCGTACGTGTCACCTTAGGACCAAAAGGAAGAAACGTAGTATTAGATAAGGCATATGGTGCTCCACTCATCACCAACGATGGTGTTACCATTGCAAAGGAAATTGAACTTGAGGATGCTTATGAGAACATGGGCGCTCAGTTAGTAAAGGAAGTTGCTACCAAGACCAACGATGTTGCTGGTGATGGAACAACCACCGCAACCGTACTTACCCAGGCTATGGTACAGGAAGGAATGAAGAACCTCGAAGCAGGCGCAAATCCAATCGTGCTTCGCCGTGGTATGAAGAAGGCAACAGACGTTGCAGTTGAGGCACTCGCAAAGATGAGTCAGCCAGTAAATGGCAAGGACCAGATCGCAAAGGTTGCTGCAATCTCTGCTGGAGATGAGGCAACTGGAAATATGGTAGCAGATGCTATGGAGAAGGTTACCAACGACGGTGTTATCACGATCGAAGAGTCAAAGACCATGGAGACCGAGCTTGACCTTGTAGAAGGTATGCAGTTTGACCGTGGATATTTATCAGCATATATGTGCTCAGACATGGATAAGATGGAAGCAAATCTTGATGATCCATATATCTTAATCACCGACAAGAAGATTTCAAACATTCAGGAAATCCTTCCACTTCTTGAGCAGGTAGTTCAGGCTGGTGCAAGACTTCTCATCGTTGCTGAGGATGTAGAGGGAGAAGCACTTACCACTTTAATCTTAAACAAGCTTCGTGGAACCTTTAATGTAGTTGCTGTTAAGGCTCCTGGCTATGGTGACAGAAGAAAGGCTATGCTTGAGGACCTTGCAATCCTTACCGGCGGACAGGTAATTACCTCTGACCTTGGACTTGAGCTTAAGGATGCAACCCTTGATATGCTTGGACGTGCAAAGAGCGTAAAGGTAGCAAAGGAAAACACTGTCATTGTTGACGGTGCAGGAGATAAGGCTGCAATCGAGTCTCGTGTAAACCAGATTAAGGGACAGATTGAGGAAACTACCTCAGAATTTGATAAAGAAAAATTACAGGAGCGTCTTGCTAAGCTCGCTGGTGGAGTTGCAGTTATCCGCGTTGGTGCTGCTACAGAAACAGAGATGAAGGAAGCAAAGCTTCGTATGGAAGATGCATTAAATGCAACCCGTGCAGCAGTAGAAGAAGGAATCATCGCTGGTGGTGGTTCTGCTTACATCCACGCTTCAAAGGAAGTAGCAAAGCTTGCTGACACCTTAGAAGGAGATGAGAGAACCGGAGCAAGAGTGATTCTTAAGGCTCTTGAGGCACCTCTTTACTACATCTCTGCAAATGCAGGACTTGAAGGCGCTGTAATTATCAATAAGGTTCGCGAGTCAGAACCAGGCTGCGGCTTTGACGCAGCAAAGGAAGAGTATGTTGACATGGTAGCTGCTGGAATTCTTGATCCAGTTAAGGTTACACGTAGTGCATTACAGAATGCAACTTCAGTTGCTTCTACCTTACTCACTACTGAGTCAGCAGTTGCAACCATTAAGGAGCCAGTTCCTCCAATGCCAGCAGGCGGCGGCATGGGAATGGGCATGTAAACGGAATAATTTCTTGGCAACCTAAGAGAGTGGGCATTTTTTGCTCGCTCTTTTTTTATAGTCTACGAAACTGCCTGCCAGGCCCGCAGAGGACTATAGAACCCGCAGATAAGCTGACTGCTCAAAAAATAGCGCAAGGTAGGATTTGCCTTCTAAAAAATCCCGTTCAAATTTGGTGAGCACGCTTTTTCTTGGCCGTCCACGGCCTGTGAGTATTGGGAGTCCATTCATATTCATAAAGCTAGTAGTGCTAAGTGTCTGTGAACCCTAATTAGCACCGCCGACCTGAACCGCCTTCCATGGCTTATGCAGGTCTAACCACGCATCCATGCGTGGTTGCGGTGCATTAGGGCTCACAGAAACTAAGAACTGCACACTTTCTTCGAAATCATGGACTCCCAATACTCACAGGCCGCGGACGGCTGTAGAAAAATCGTTGCGGAAAAATTTGAACAGACGGGATTTTTATAAAAGAAGGCAAATCCGTTGCTGCTATTTTGAGTAGCGAAGCGCGCGGGATATAGTCCTCTGAGGGTCTGGCAAGCAGGGAATGTGTCGTGAAAAAAAAGAGTGGTAAAAAATGCCCTCTTAGGTTGCTTGAAATATGAAGTGAGAGGGTAAGAGTTTCGAGGTTATGTAGTCTTTAACACTACATTTACAAGGGCTTTGTTATCAAATATAATAGGTTTTGTGTTTGAGTTTTTGGACGTTAGTTTCCGCATTTTATGAGCGGGAAGAAGTGGATTTGAGGAGAATTTTTTCTAATGAGTAAAGTATGTGTAATGACTGACAGCAATAGTGGTATGACCCAGCAGGAAGGAAAAGAACTTGGCGTTGTTGTTATGCCTATGCCTTTCTATATCGATGGGGAGATGTACTATGAAGATATTGATTTGAATCAGGAGCAGTTCTATGAGAGATTAGAGGGCGACTGTGAAATCAAGACCTCGATGCCATTGGTTGGGAATGTAACTGACAAGTGGGACAAGGTGCTTCGCGACTACGATGAAATCGTATATATCCCAATGTCATCTGGTTTATCAAGTTCCTGCGAGACCGCTTATATGCTGGCACAGGGCTATGATGGACGCGTTCAGGTTGTCAACAACCAGAGAATTTCTGTAACCATGAGACAGTCGGTTATGGATGCACTTGAGCTTGCAAAGGCTGGCAAGAGCGCAGAGGAGATTCGTGAGATTCTTGAGAGAGAAAAATTTGAGTCTTCCATTTATATTATGCTTGATACCCTTACCTATTTGAAAAAGGGAGGAAGAATCACACCAGCTGCGGCTGCACTTGGAACACTTCTTAAATTAAAGCCTGTGCTTCAGATTCAGGGAGAAAAGCTGGATGCATTTGCGAAGGCAAGAACCGTGAAGCAGGCGAAGAATATCATGATTGATACCATGAAGCGCGACTTTAAGGACCGTTTTAAGGATGAGAATGGAGAGCGTATGCATCTTGAGA
Organism: Agathobacter sp.; assembly: GCA_045641385.1. Taxonomy (GTDB): domain Bacteria; phylum Bacillota; class Clostridia; order Lachnospirales; family Lachnospiraceae; genus Roseburia. The sequence goes on from JAZUGV010000036.1 coordinate 9,575, forward strand.
TTGCATACACCAAGGATATTGAGGCTGCTATGGAATTCAAGCAGGAAGTGCTTGAGGCTTTCCCTGGTTTTAAGGACGAGGATGTAATTTTGAATCCTTTATCACTTTCTGTATCCTGCCACATTGGACCTGGTGCTTTGGCAATTGCGTGCTCAAAGTACCTTCCAGAGTTATAATTTTTGTTATATATGTAAGTTTACTTATTTTTCGATTAGTTCTATAATCAGAAAGTAAAGACGGCATTCTGTTTTTACAGAGTGCCGCTTTTTTGTTATGGCGACGAGGAAAATCTCGACTGCATGCTTGCATGCGAGGAGATTTGACGACCGCTAATCAGAGCGAAACTCGCGAAGCGTGTTTCGTCTCTGTTTCAAAGCATCTTTTTGTGAAGAATGTTTTGAGTATTCGCCGGTCTATGTTATAATAGCCAAGGCAAAATTATCAAATTGCTCTAGGAGCTTGAAAGGAACAAACATGTCTAAGGTTGATGTAGTAATTGGTTGTTTTTATGGAGATGAAGGAAAGGGTAAGGTCATTGACTACCTTGGAACCAGCGCAGATGTTGCAATTCGTGCAACCGGTGGAGATAACGCAGGTCATACCATCAAGGTCAACGGTGTTAAGTATGCAATGCATTTAGTGCCATCAGGACTTCTTTCAGGACATACCATTGGTGTCATTGGAAACGGTGTTGTTTTAAATCCAGAAGTTCTTCTTACCGAGATCAATAACTTAAAGGATCATGGCTATGATGTTGAGAAGTATTTAAAGATTTCTGACAAAGCTCATGTGATTTTCCCATACCACAGAATGCTCGATAAGGCGCTTGAGAAGGCTCGCGCTTCTAAGATTGGAACAACTGGTAAGGGAATCGGTCCGGCATATTGTGATAAATTTGAGCGTGCAGGAATTCGTATGGAAGATTTGTACGCAGATGACTTTGCAGAGAAGTTAAAGGTTCAGTTAGAATCAAGAAAAGAACTGCTTAAGTTCTATGATCCTGAGGAGGATTATGATTCACTTCTTGATTTTGATACTGTTTACAATACCTATATGGATTATGCAAAGCAGCTTGAATGCTATGTTTGTGATACAGTTACTTTAGTTCATAAGGCAGTGGAAGAGGATAAAAATGTGATTATCGAGGGTGCTCAGGCAACTCTTCTTGATATCGACTTTGGTTCTTATCCATTTGTTACCTCATCAAATCCTACCATCAGCGGTGCTCTTTCTGGTTCAGGACTTGCAGCTGCAAATGTTGGAAATGTATATGGAATTATCAAGGCTTACTCAAGCCGTGTTGGAGAAGGCCCATATGTTACTGAGCTTTTGGATGCTACAGGAGATCGAATCCGCGAGTTAGGACATGAGTATGGAACAACAACTGGTCGCCCAAGAAGATGTGGATGGCTCGATCTTGTCACCTTAAAGTACGCAAAGAGAGTAAACGGTTTGACAGCACTTTGTGTAAACCATTTGGATACCATTGGTAAATTTGACAAGATTAAGGTTTGTGTAGCTTACGATGTAAATGGTGAGATTACAGAGGACTTCTCAACCAACTTAAAGTTCTTAAACAGTGCAAAGCCAGTATATAAAGAGTTCGATGGAAACTTTGGCGATATCGAGGGTATCACCGAGTTTGATAAGAAGTCGGA
>JAZUGV010000037.1:0-3739 GCA_045641385.1 Agathobacter sp.
AGTCATTCCGGCTTTTAACTTAATTCCCTTGTGCGGCCACTTTTGTCTGAAGTTCGGAATCTCAGGGTCCTCATGAACTGCTGAGCCGATTCCATGACCGCAAAGATCATAGACCACTCCATATCCAAAGCTTTCTGCAAACTCACCAATTTCTTCTGAAATATCAAAAAGATGTTTTCCTTCTACGGCTTTACGCATTCCCATAAAAAAGGAAAGTCTGGTTCGTTCAATCAGAAGTCTTGCCTCCTCACTGATTTCGCCTACGCCCACCGTTCTAGCTGCATCAGAATGATACCCTTTGTAGCAGACGCCCGCATCCAGTTTGACAATATCGCCTTCCTGAATGATGTGGTCAGCTCTTGGAATTCCATGCACAACCTCTTCGTTTACTGATACACAAATCGATGCCGGATAATCGTATAAATGAAGAAAGGATGGAGTACAGCCATAGCTGCGAATCATCTCTTCCCCAATTCGATCAATGTCTAACGTAGACATTCCCGGCTTAATTTCTTTTCCGAGATTTTGATGCACAAGGCCGAGAATTCTCCCAGCCTCACGCATATATTCAATTTCCTGTTCGGTCTTTATCGTTACCGACATATATTATTCACCTAAAAAACTCACAATTGCGGCAAATACTTCGTCCATATCAACCGTTCCGTCAACAGTTCGAAGAATGCCCTGCTTGTCATAATATTCAATCAATGGTTTTGTCTGGTCGTGATATACTTCCAGTCTCTTTTGTACAGTTTCAGGCTTGTCGTCATCGCGAAGCACAGTCTCGTGTCCACATGCGTCACAAACGCCCTCTTCCTTTGTAGGATTATATACAATATGATAGGTTGCTCCACAATTTAAGCAAGCGCGTCTACCACCCATACGTCTGATAATATTCTCATCTGGCACATCTACATTGATTGCAAAATCCATTGCATCACCTGTCTTCTCAAGTGCTGCAGTCAGACAATCTGCCTGAGGAATCGTTCTTGGAAATCCGTCGAGGATAAATCCATTTGCACAATCTGCTTCTTTGATTCTGTCAACCACAAGATCACAGGTAAGTTCATCTGGAACAAGCTGACCATTGTCGATGTATCCTTTTGCCTTTTTTCCAAGCTCTGTTCCGTTTTTAATATTTGCACGGAAAATATCTCCAGTCGAGATATGTGGAATAGAATATTTCTCTGCTAACATCTTTGCCTGAGTGCCTTTTCCAGCACCAGGAGCCCCTAACATAATGATTTTCATTTTTCATTTACCCCAATAACTTTAATAGCACGAATGGAGATACTGCAAAAGCAGTATCTCCAAATTGTTTTTAATCATCTAAAAAACCTTTATAGTAACGAACTCTCATCTGAGATTCAATCTGCTTTAAGGTTTCGATAATTACACCTACGATAATGATGATTGATGTTCCACCGAAGGAAACATTAGCACCAAACACACCATTGAAGAAAATTGGAATGATTGCAACAATCATAAGACCAATTGCTCCGATAATAACGATGTGATTTAAGATAGATGTAAGATAATCACTGGTTGGTTTACCAGGACGAATACCTGGAATAAATCCACCAGATCTCTTCATATTGTTCGCAACTTCTAATGGATTAAAAGTAATCTGTGTATAGAAGAATGCAAATGCAATGATTAAAAGGATATAAAGAATCAATCCCCAAGAGTACTGAATGTAGCTCTTGTTGCACCAGTATGACTGGCTAAGTCCACGAAGGAACTTATCCCAGAATCCATTACCCTGTCCAGCTCCAAATAAGCCAGCAATGATAACAGGAGTCTGCATGAGTGACTGTGCAAAAATTACAGGAATAACACCACCGGTGTTAACCTTAAGTGGGATATGAGTCTGCTGTCCACCAACCTGCTTATGTCCCTGCATTTTCTTAGAATACTGTACTGGAATTCTGCGTTCAGCACCCTGAAGAAGAACTACGAATACCACCATAAGGATGATGATTACTGCAATAATTAAAACTGCAAGTGTTCCCTTTGCGTAGGTCTTTCCAGATACGAACTGAGTCCATAAAGTAGCTAAGTCCTGAGGAATACGAGAAAGAATGTTAATGGTCAATACAATTGAAATACCGTTTCCAACACCCTTCTCCGTAATTCTCTCACCAATCCACATAAGTACTGCAGATCCTGCGGTAAGAGAAGTAATAAGCATTACGATAGTTAACCAGGTAGGTCCCTGTGAATTTAAGCTTCCGTTTCTGTAGAAACCAATTGCCATTGCAACTGACTCAACCAAAGCTAAAACTACTGTTAAATATCTGGTAATTTCAACAATCTTCTTGCGGCCATCCTCACCATCTCTCTGCATTTCCTCTAACTTAGGAATTGCAATGGTAAGAAGCTGCATAATAATTGAAGATGTAATGTATGGTGTAATGTTCAATGCAAATACTGACATATTAAGGAATGATCCACCAGTAATTGCATCAAAGAATCCCATTCCGTCATTGCTTTTAAAGAAATCCTGGAATACAGAACCATCAACACCCGGAACCGGCATTTCACAGCCGATTCGGATGACGATTAACATTAAAAAGGTATAGATAATACGCTTTCTAACGTCTTTAATTTTGAATGCATTGCGGAGTGTTTCAAGCATTAGATCACCTCTGCTTTTCCACCAAGAGCTTCAATCTTTTCCTTAGCGCTAGCGCTGAATGCGTTTGCCTGGACGGTTAATTTCTTGGTAAGCTCACCATTTCCTAAAATCTTAACGCCATCGCGTGGATTCTTAACGATTCCAGCCTCAACTAATGACTCAACAGTTACAACTGCGTCATTGTCGAAACGCTCAAGATATGAAAGATTAATACCAACGATGTTAAGAGAATTGCGGTTGTTGAAACCTCTCTTAGGCAAACGTCTGTATAAAGGCATCTGACCACCTTCGAAACCAGGTCTTGGAGCTCCTGAACGAGCCTTCTGTCCCTTGTGTCCCTTACCTGCGGTCTTACCGTTTCCTGAACCATGTCCACGGCCTCTTCTGAAGTTATCGCTATGAACGGAGCCTTCAGCGGCTTTTAAATTCGATAAATTCATCTCGTGACCTCCTATACTTCTTCTACTTTTACATAAGGTGCAACCTTACGAAGTGCTCCCTGTGTAGCTGCGTTGTTTGGCAACTCAACAGTCTTGTTTAACTTTGTAAGTCCTAAAGCTTCAATAGTCTTCTTGTTCTTAGGAACAGCACCGATGGTTGACTTTACAAGTGTTACTTTTACTTTATCTGCCATTTAAGTGTTCCTCCTATCCTAAGATTTCTTCTACTGACTTTCCACGAAGACGAGCAACCTCTTCTGGAGCCTTTAACTGGCCTAATGCTTCAATAGTAGCAAGTACTACGTTCCGCTTGTTATTAGAACCAAGTGACTTTGTACGGATGTTAGTGATTCCTGCAAGCTCACATACGGAACGAGCTGGACCACCAGCGATGATACCAGTACCTTCTGGTGACTTCTTTAAAAGAACAGAAGCTCCAGTGTGCTTTCCGGTTACATCATGAGTAATTGACTTATTTTCATCAAGCTTGATAGTGATCATAGACTTGATAGCGTCTTCCTTGCCCTTGCGGATAGCTTCTGGGATTTCAGCAGCCTTTCCAAGTCCAGCGCCTACATGGCCATTCTTATCACCAACAACAACGAGGGCTGTAAAACGCATGTTACGTCCACCCTTAACTACCTTTGTTACACGCTTGATG
>JAZUGV010000038.1:0-51031 GCA_045641385.1 Agathobacter sp.
AAAAGAGGAGCCGATGTTCACTGGAACATCGTCTTTTTATGAAAAAGAAAATGTTATATTTGGGAGGACCTCGCATCCGCCGGTCAATCCTTAAAGGATGCGGGGGTGTATGAAAAAGAAAAAGTTAATTTCTGTTTACAATACATATAATATAGGTCAATTGTGAAGCGCGTATGTTTAAATTTTTATGAAATTGTAAACAAATTGTAAATAAAATGTTAGTACATAGGTACTAGAAAGTATCGCAATTAGGGACTATTTCGTTATTTTCAAGTTGGAAATGTGTACAAAAATGAACATTTCCATTTGTGTGAAATGCTATTTACAGATTGAGAAAAAAAGGAAATTACTATATAATTTGTTGGAGTTTAATGAAAACCTAAAGGAGAAAACTTGTGACATATCATACAATAATTGTAGGATCAGGAATTGCTGGCGCAACTGCGGCAAGAATCCTTGCGGAAGAAGGCAATCAGAAGGTTCTTGTGATTGAAAGAAGAAATCACATTGGTGGAAACTGCTATGATGAATTCGACGAGCATGGAATTTTAATTCACACCTATGGGCCTCATATTTTTCATACAGGAGAAGAGTCAGTAAGGGAGTTTTTATCCCGCTTCACAGACTGGTATGATTTTGGGCATGAGGTAGTGGCACGCGTTGGCGAGAAACTGATACCTGTGCCATTTAATCTCAATACACTTCATATGGTTTATGATGAAAAGAAGGCTGAGTATCTTGAGAAGAAGCTGATTGAGGAGTATGGAAGGGACAGCAGAGTTCCAATTATGAAGCTTCGTGAAAACGAGGATGCAGATGTTCGAGAGATTGCAGAGTATGTGTATCAGAATGTTTTTCTGAAATATACGATGAAGCAGTGGGGACAGACGCCTGAGGAGATTTCTCCTGAGGTTACTGGCCGCGTTCCAGTGGTAATCTCATACGATAACCGTTATTTTAAAGACAAATATCAGAGTGTGCCTGACAAAGGCTTTACGCCGATGTTTGAGGCGATGTTGGATCACGAGAATATCGATGTTATTACCGGAACAGATTGCGCAGAGGTGCTGACATTTAAGGATAATAATAAGTATTATCAGGGGGAAGAGTTTACTGGCAATCTGATTTATACGGGAGCGATTGATGAGCTGTTTGATTTGCAGTTTGGTCGTCTTCCTTATAGAAGTCTTGATTTTAAATTTGAACATTTAAATCAGGATTCATTCCAGGATCATTCGGTGGTCAACTACACTGTGAGTGAAGACTTTACCCGTATCACCGAGTTTAAGTTTTTGACAGGACAAAAGGATACCTCTGGCACAACGATTGTGAGAGAATATCCATTTGCATATACAGGAGCAGAGGGAGAAATCCCGTATTATGCCATTCTAAACGAGGAGAATGAAGCTCTCTACAACAAGTACAGAGCGCTGACTGAGGAGTATGATCATTTTTATCTTCTTGGAAGACTGGCAGAATACAAGTACTATAATATTGACGCGATGACTTTAAAAGCAATGGAGTTAGCGCGTACATTGATTTAAAAGCATCAGCTTTTAAAGGAGGAAGGGTTATGAAACTTATCACATTTGCGATCCCTTGCTTTAATTCCGCAGCATATATGGAAAAGTGTATTGAGTCCCTATTGCCAGGCGGTGAGGAAGTGGAAATTATCATCGTAAATGATGGTTCAACAAAGGACAATACTGCAGAAATTGCAGATCGCTATGCAAGCCAGTATCCTGGCATTGTAAAAGCAATTCACAAAGAAAACGGTGGACACGGCTCCGCTGTCAACACCGGACTGAAAAATGCAACCGGGCTTTACTACAAGGTTGTGGATTCCGATGACTGGGCGGATGCTGAGTCTTACCGTCAGATATTAAATACCATTCGTGATATGGTGGAAGCAGATGAAATGATTGATATGTATCTCTGCAACTATGTCTATGAAAAGGTTGGAGTGAAGCACAAAAAGGTAATGCGTCAGGCTGGATTTCCAACAGGAAAGGTGTTTACCTGGAGCGATATTCGTCATCTTAGAAAAGGGCATTACATGATGATGCACTCTGTTTTCTATAAAACAGAGGTGCTTAGAGAATGTGGAATCGTTCTTCCGGAGCACACCTTCTATGTCGATGAAATTTTTGTTTATCAGCCACTGCCATATGTAAAGACGCTTTACTATGTGGATGTTGATTTCTATCGCTATTTCATCGGAAGAGAGGATCAGTCGGTCAACGAAAAGGTGATGATCAGCCGCATTGACCAGCAGCTTTCTGTCAACAAATTCATGGTGGAACAGGTGGACCTTTGGAATGTGAAAAATGAAAAGTGTCGCAAGTACATGTTCAATTATCTCGAGATCAATCTGATTGCTTCGACTGCCCTGCTTTTAAAGTCTGGCACTGATGAAAACTATGCGAAGAAGCAGGATCTTTGGAAATATCTGAAAAACTATGACGCTAAGCTTTACAAAAAGCTTCGACATGGCTTCCTTGGATTTTCCATGAATCTTCCTGGCCGCTTTGGACGTTTTATTGCAGTCAGTGGATACAAGTTGGCACAGAAGCTCTTCAGCTTCAACTAAATATCTAAAAATCTTTTCTCCCCAGTGGCGTCTGCCTCTGGGGATTTTTATGTGTTTCATCGCCCGGGCGGATTCCCTAGTGAATACTCTCCGTCCCCTGTGCGCCTTTATGCTTAAAATTGCTGCAACGGTTTGTCCTTCTTGGATTAGTAAATTTCGCTCTTCAAATTTTTCCGCACCGATTTTTCTACAACCGCCCACTGTCGTCATCTCATTTTGCCATGATTTCGAGTAAAGTGGTGCGCGACAGCGGACGGTTAAGAAAAAGCGTGCTCACCAAATTTGAGCGAAATTTACTTTTGAAGAACAAACCTACCTTGCGCAATTTTATAGCAATCGGCTTATTTACATGGGGACGGAGAGTATCCACCAGGGGAACCACGCCGGGGCGGCGAAAAAAAGAAAACCCAGAGGCAGGCGCCACTGGGTTAAAGATTTTCAGATATTTTAATTTCGATGTCGAGGTAGTGGTGCTCATTTTCGGGAGCTACATTCTCGAAGAGATAGCGGGTGATGAGATCAAAGGCCTGATAGCCCTGGTTGAATTGCTGTTGGCAGATGATCGCTGTAATTACTCCTTTTTTGACATAGTCCACTGTGGTGGAGATATTGTCATAGGCAAAAATACTGAGGGCATCACGGTCTGGATGCGCTGCAAGGAAATCCTCGACGGCGCGACAGCCTCCAGATACTCCACCTGCAGTGAAGAAGAGGCAGTTGATTTCCGGATGCTCAGTAAGCATGGCACTGACCTGCTTGTAGCTTTCTACATCATCGTCATTGTTTTCTGCCATAGCGGTGACGCGGATACGCGGGTAGGCCTTTTTGATACGGTCGGAAAAGCCGGATACACGCTCTGTATGACAGAGAATGTGAAGAGATCCAAGGATGATGCCAACAGAGACGGGACCACTTGTCATACGACCGGCGAGGCCAGCTGCGGTAACTCCGGAATGATAGAAGTTTGAGCCAACATAGGCGAGTCGCTTCGAGCGGATATCAGTGTTGACTGTGATGACAGGAATGCCCTGATCCACAAGTGCATCAATTTTTTTGCAAATGGCTGGAGAGTTATAAGGCGCAATGATGAGGGCATGAATGTCCTTGGTGACGAGCTCATCAATGGCGCTTAACTGTGCCTTTTCTGCAAAAGGAACCATTAAAACCTCTGTGCTTAAATTATAGCCTGTAAACTCATTCTTTTTGGCATTGATTCCATCCAGGATTTCATTGAAGAAAAGAGTGGAATCGGAAAAGAGTAAGATGCCAATTTTGAAGCTTTTCTTTTGCGCGGCAAGCATCATGCCTGCTTTGTTGGGCTGGTAATTTAAACGCTCAGCAATCTCTTTAATTTTACTTTCTGTCTCGGGATTGACCGAGCCGCGATTGTTCAACACGCGGTCAACGGTACCTCGCGACACACCGGCTAATGCGGCGATTTCTTTTATTGTTGCCATATCATAACATTACACAAACAAAATTTGAAAGTCAATAAAAATCAGCTGTGTGCACGTGCACATATGAAAGGTGCACAAAAAGAACTGCGGTTTTTTGTGCGATATGGAAAAAACGCTGTATATGAACGAAATTCCCATTGAAAATCGAAAAAAATGAGGGTAACATATCTGTATAGCGTGCACGGGCACGCAGATTCACGAAGGAGGGAATTATGAATTACATAGGGGTTGATTTAGGAACCAGTGCTGTAAAGCTTCTTCTTATGGAAGGAAACGGCAAGATTTTAAAGATTGTCAGCAGAGAATACGCACTTTCATTTCCACACCCAGGTTGGTCGGAGCAGAATCCTTATGACTGGTTTACCCAGTCGATGGATGGCATAAAGGAACTGCTTGAGGGCAGCGACAAGTCAAAACTTGCAGGCATCAGCTTTGGTGGACAGATGCACGGTCTGGTGGCTCTCGATGAAAATAACGATGTGATTCGTCCAGCGATTCTTTGGAACGATGGAAGAACCACCGCAGAAACAGACTATCTCAATCAGGAGATTGGAAAGGCAAAGCTTTCTGAGTATACAGCAAACATCGCTTTTGCAGGCTTTACCGCTCCAAAGGTTCTTTGGATGAAGAACAATGAGCCAGAGAACTTTGCAAAGATTCGTCACATTATGCTTCCAAAGGATTATCTGGCATTCCGCCTTTCTGGCGTTTATTGCACAGATGTTTCCGATGCATCAGGAACATTATATTTCGATGTCAAAAACCGCACCTGGTCAAAGGAAATGTGTGAAATCTGCAGTATCAAGGAAGAGTGGCTTCCAAAGGTGTTTGAGAGCTACGAGGCCGTTGGCACAATTCTTCCAGAAATCTCAAAGGAGCTTGATGTTCCTGAGAGTGTGAAGATTGTTGCGGGAGCTGGAGACAACGCAGCAGCAGCTGTTGGTACCGGAACTGTCGGCGCGGGTGCCTGCAATCTTTCTTTGGGAACCAGTGGAACTGTATTTATCTCATCGGATACCTTCGGAGTCGATGAAAACAATGCGCTTCATTCTTTTGATCACGCAAATGGAAAGTACCATCTGATGGGCTGTATGCTTTCTGCAGCCAGCTGCAATAAGTGGTGGATGGACGAGATTATTGGAACCAAGGATTATGGCAAAGAGCAGGAGCCAATCACAGAGGATAAGCTAGGAGAGAACCATGTATACTTCCTTCCTTATCTGATGGGTGAGCGCTCTCCTCACAATGATCCAATGGCTAGAGGAACCTTTATCGGAATGTCAATGGATACCACAAGAGCAGATATGACTCAGGCAATTCTTGAGGGCGTAGCATTTGCACTTCGTGACTCTTTTGAGGTTGCAAAGAGCCTTGGGGTGAAGATTGAGCGCACGAAAATCTGTGGCGGCGGTGCAAAGAGTGCACTCTGGAAGCAGATGATTGCAAATATCCTTAACATCAAGGTTGACGTTTTAGAGAATGAAGAGGGACCATCCATGGGTGGTGCGATGCTTGCAGCAGTTGCATGTGGCGAATATGCAACCGTTGAGGATGCAGCAGCTGCCATTGTAAAGGTGGTTGATACTGTGGAGCCTACTCCTGAACTTGCTGCCAAATATGAGGCAAGATATCAGGCCTTCCGCAAGATTTATCCTGCAGTAAAGGACGTTTTCCCAACGCTTGGATAAAGGCGCAGTGGCGCATAAAAATATAACATTTATCACAACTATTAATTTCTATGAAAGAAGGAGAATGAATTATGTTTACAAACAACATTCCAGAAATGAAGATCGGTATTGTTGCCGTATCACGTGACTGCTTCCCAGAGTCACTTGCAGTAAACCGCAGAAAGGCATTAGTTGCTGCATATGCAAAGAAGTACAACGCAGCTGATATCTATGAGTGCCCAGTTTGCATCGTTGAGAGTGAAATCCATATGGTGCAGGCTCTTGAGGATATCAAGAACGCTGGTTGTAATGCACTTTGTGTATATCTTGGAAACTTCGGACCAGAAATTTCAGAGACCTTACTTGCTAAGCACTTCGACGGACCAAAGATGTTTGTTGCTGCAGCAGAAGAATCTCAGGCTGATTTGATGGACGGAAGAGGAGATGCTTACTGTGGAATGCTCAACGCAAGCTACAACTTAGCACTTAGAAATATCGGAGCTTACATCCCAGAGTATGCAGTTGGAGATGCTGAGGACTGCGCTGATATGATTCATGAATTCCTTCCAATTGCGCGTGCAATCGACGGATTAAACAACTTAAAGATTATTTCATTTGGTCCAAGACCACTCAACTTCCTTGCTTGTAACGCTCCAATCAAGCAGCTTTACAACATCAATGTTGAAATCGAAGAGAACTCAGAGCTTGACCTTTTTGAGTCCTTCAACAAGCATGCAAACGATCCTCGTATCGCAGAGGTTGCTGCAGATATGGCAGCTGAGCTTGGCGCTGGAAACAAGAAGCCAGAAGTTTTAGAGAAGCTTGCTCAGTATGAGCTCACTCTTCTTGACTGGGTTGAAGCACACAAGGGCTACAGAAAGTATGTAGCAATTGCAGGAAAGTGCTGGCCAGCATTCCAGACTCAGTTTGGTTTTGTTCCTTGCTACGTTAACAGCCGTTTGACCGGACGTGGAATTCCTGTATCCTGCGAGGTTGATATCTATGGTGTTCTTTCTGAGTTCATCGGAACCTGTGTCAGCGAAGATGCAGTAACTCTTCTTGATATCAATAACTCTGTACCAAAGGATATGTACAAAGAGGCAATCGAGGGCAAGTTCCCTTATAAGCATACTGATACTTTCATGGGCTTCCACTGTGGAAACACCTGCTCAAGCAAGCTTTCTTCTTGCGAGATGAAGTATCAGAAGATTATGGCAAGAAACCTTCCAATCGAGGTTACCAACGGAACCTTAGAGGGAGACATTATGCCAGGCAACATTACCTTCTTCAGACTTCAGTCAACTGCTGACAACAAGCTTCGCGCTTATGTGGCAGAAGGAGAAGTTCTTCCAGTGGCAACCAAGTCATTCGGTGGAATTGGTGTATTCGCAATTGAGGAAATGGGACGCTTCTATCGTCATGTGCTGATCCAGAAGAATTATCCACATCATGGAGCAGTTGCATTTGGACACTTCGGAAAGGCTTTATTCGAAGTATTCAAGTACTTAAATGTTCCAATGGAGGATATCAACTACAATCAGCCAGCAAGCCTTCCATATCCTACCGAGAATCCATTCAAGTAAGATATTCAGGTAAGATAGAATTTTGTTTTTTAATCTTTTTCTTTAACCTTAGAAAAGGCCGGAGTCATTACTCCGGTCTTTTTGCTGTATAGGAAATTGGAGCAATTTCCTATACAGTAAAAAGGCTCCGCGAGGATGCGCACGCTTTTATGAAAAGAAATAATAAAAAGCATGAAAAAACACTTTAAAAAGAGAAGAAAATGGATGTAAAATATTTATGAAAAGAGCTTTTGTTTTATATCAGAAAATAATGAAAATCTACTAATGACGGCACATATTGTTTGTGCTAATATAGACTATGTTTTTTGTTATGGAGGAGAATAGAATGAGAATCGGATTTGATAATAATAAGTATTTACAGATGCAGTCAGAGCATATTCGCGAGCGAATTGCAAAGTTTGATAACAAGCTTTATCTGGAGTTTGGCGGAAAGCTTTTTGATGACTATCATGCATCTCGTGTACTTCCAGGATTTCAGCCGGATTCAAAGCTTCAGATGCTGCTTCAGTTAAAGGACCAGGCTGAAATTGTCATTGTTATCAGTTCAGAGGATATTGACAGTGGTAAGCTTCGTGGAGATTACGGCATCACCTATGATCTTGATGTGCTACGTCTCATTGACGAGTTCACAGGTGTGGGCTTATATGTTGGAAGCGTCTGCTTAACAAAGTATTCTGGACAGCCACTGACTCTTGCTTTTGAAAAGAAGTTGAAGGAACTTGGAATCAAGTCCTACAGACATTATAAAATCCCTGGATATCCAAACGATGTTGCACACATCGTTAGCGATGAAGGCTATGGAATGAATGACTATATTGAGACCGAGCGTCCATTGGTTGTTATCACCGCTCCAGGACCAGGAAGTGGAAAGATGGGAACCTGTCTTTCTCAGCTTTACCATGAGCATAAGCATGGAGTAAAGGCTGGTTACGCAAAGTTTGAGACCTTCCCTATTTGGAACATTCCATTGAAGCATCCTGTAAATCTTGCCTACGAGGCTGCAACAGCAGATTTAAATGACATCAACATGATTGACAGCTTCCACTTAGAGGCTTATGGAGAGACCACCGTCAACTATAACCGTGATATCGAAATCTTCCCTGTTGTAAAGAGCATGCTTGAACTGATCGCAGGAGAGAGCTTATATAAATCACCAACAGACATGGGTGTCAATATGGCAGGAAATTGTATTATCGATGATGATGCCTGCTGTGAAGCTTCTTATCAGGAAATTATCCGCAGATACTATAAGGCACTCTGTGAGAAGCGTATCCACGGAGAGACCAAGGACAACATCTATAAGCTTGAGTTATTGATGAACCAGTCTGATATCAAGCCTGAATATAGAAAGTCGGTTAAGGCTGCCCTTGAGAAGGAGGCTGAGACGGGACTTCCTGTCACTGCAATGGAACTTCCTAATGGAGATATCGCAGTCGGAAAGACTGGAGATTTGCTCGGAGCATCAGCTTCTATGCTTTTGAACGCATTAAAATCCATGGCTGGGATTGACCATGAGATTGACCTGGTTTCCGCTGAGGCAATTGCCCCTATTCAGGAGTTAAAGACCAAATATCTTGGAAGCGTAAATCCAAGACTTCATACAGATGAGATTTTAATTGCACTTTCGACTTCAGCTGCGACAGATCCTCTTGCAGCAAAGGCGCTTGAGCAGTTAGAGAATATCAAGGGCTGTGATGCTCATTCTACAGTCATTCTTTCTTCGGTTGATTCGACAACCTTCAAAAAGCTTGGCATTCAGATGACCTCTGAACCTAAGTACGAGGAAGAAGACAGACTTTATCATCGCTTATAAAAATATAGAGAAATGATTATACGCAGGCTGGCATTTTTGATGCCAACCTGCTTTTTTTTTGTTATAATAATACTATCTGTTGGCAAAGAGAGGTAAGCAATGAAAAACGATGTAAAAGAACTGTTAACAAGCGTAAAAAACGGTCAGATTTCCATAGAAGAAGCAGAACTGATTTTAAAGAAAGCACCGTTTGAAAATCTCGGCTATGCAAAGATAGATTTTCATCGATCTCTTCGCCAGGGAATGCCAGAAGTCATCTATGGCGCCGGAAAAACGGTTGAGCAGATGGACGGGATTATTGCGGCAATGAAGGAGCGCGGAGTATCACCGATTCTGATTACAAGAATTACAAAGGAAGAGGCAGATGCACTTTCTGTGACGCATCCTGATTTGATATATCACAGTCAGGGAAGACTTGGCCTGATTGGGGAACTTCCAAAGCCAGATGGCGTTGGAAAGATTGTTATTTGCACAGGAGGAACCAGCGATATTCCTGTGGCGGAGGAGGCTGCATTTACTGCTGAGGTCTACGGAAATGAAGTGGTTCGTCTGTATGACGTCGGTGTGGCCGGACTACATCGTCTGCTTCCCTATGTGGATGAGATTATGCAGGCGAACGTTGTGATTGCAATTGCAGGAATGGAAGGGGCGCTTGCGAGTGTTGTAGGCGGACTTGCAGACTGTCCTGTGATCGCAGTTCCTACCTCGGTTGGCTATGGAGCAGCCTTTGAGGGGTTAGCAGCCCTTTTGTCCATGTTAAACAGCTGTGCCTCGGGCGTATCTGTTGTAAATATTGATAACGGCTTTGGGGCCGGCTATCAGGCGAGTATGATCAATCATATAAAGTAATTTTTATTGGGGGGATTTTCTTATGAAACTAAACACAAAACAGACCATCAAAATAGGATTTGCATTCCTTGCAATCTGCGCCTTCTGGCAGATGTACAACAATGTCATTCCTTTGATTTTGACAAACACCTTTCACATGAATGAGACTTATTCTGGTGCAATCATGGCAGCAGATAACGTGCTTGCATTATTCCTTTTGCCATTGTTTGGCGGTTTATCTGACCGCTGCAAGAGCAAGCTTGGAAAGCGTAAGCCATTTATTCTTGGCGGTTCAATTGCAGCTATCTTTTTAATGCTGTTAATTCCATTTTTCGACAACGCATATTTTGCAAATCCAAAGAGCGCGCTTGAGATTGCCTTTGTCTGCATTTTAGGCTGTCTGCTTGTTGCAATGGGAACCTATCGTTCTCCTGCAGTTGCACTGATGCCAGATGTTACACCTAAGCCCCTTCGAAGCAAGGGAAATGCTGTCATCAACCTGATGGGCGCCTTGGGTGGAATTATCTACCTGATTGTTGCAGCAGTGATGTATCCATCCTCTAAGACCGAAGAGTTAGAGCATGTCAATTACCTTCCATTGTTTTTGACAGTCGCAGGAATTATGATTGTTTCCCTCATCATCGTGGTATTCTTCGTCAACGAGGTGAAGCTTAATGCTGAGATGCTTGCCTATGAAAAGGAACATCCAGAAGAAAATCTTGCTGAGACAGCCACGGATGGAAGTGAGGTGCTTCCAAAAGAGGTAAGGAAGAGTTTAATCTTTTTGTTAGCTTCCATTGCCCTCTGGTTTATGGGCTATAATGCGATGGAAACCTGGTTTACCACCTACGCAGATCATATGTGGAATATGAGTCTCGGTGGCGCATCTCTCTGCCTGACCATTGCAACCGGTGGTGCGATTGTTTCCTACATTCCATCCGGTGTTGTTGCAAGTAAGCTGGGCAGAAAGAAAACGATTATTTTTGGTGTTTTACTGCTTGGCATCTGCTTCGCAGGCGGCTTTGTATATACTCTGTTTTTCGATGTATTCCACTGGCCACTGTACATTTTATTCTTCCTGGTGGGGGTTGCCTGGGCATTTATCAATGTCAATTCGCTTCCTATGGTGCTTGAGATGTGTAAGGGCTCTCAGGTTGGACGCTTTACAGGTTTTTACTATACCTTTAGTATGACTGCGCAGATTGTGACTCCGATTTTGGCAGGATCACTTCTTTCAAACGTCAGCTATATGACACTCTTCCCATATTGCGCACTCTTTGTTCTGCTTTCCTTTGTGACAATGCTCTTTGTAAAGCATGGAGATACAAAGGTTGAGGCGAAGAAGGGATTAGAAGCCTTCGAGGATATGGACTAAATCAAATTTAAAATGAAAATGAGGTAATTATCATGGGAAATATTAAAGTACTTGCACATCGTGGTGCGTCTGGCTATGCGCCTGAAAATACAATGCCATCCTTTGAAAAGGCAATTGAGCTGGGAGCGGATGGAATTGAGCTTGATATTCAGATGACAAAGGACGGAGAAATCGTGGTAATCCACGACGAAACCATCAATCGCACCTCCGACGGAGAGGGCTGGGTGAAGGATTATACACTCGCTGAGCTTCGACAGTATAATTACAACTATCAAAATGTCAATGATCCATGGTCTGGCAAGAGAACGCTTGGCGAAACCATCTACAAGGAATATGACAAGGTTGATATTCCAACGATGCGCGAGGTTTTCGAACTGTTTGCGCCAACCGGCAAAATGATCAATATTGAGATCAAGACCGGAATTGTGTTCTATCCAATCGAGGAAAAGATTCTTGCGATGACAAAGGAGTTTGGCATGGAGGACAGAGTTATCTATTCTTCCTTCAATCATGCCACCATCAAGAAAATTCTTGAGTTAGATCCATCTGCAAGATGTGGATTTTTGTACTGCGATGGAACCCTTGATATGCCAGAGTATGCAAAAAAACATGGAGTGGAGGCTCTTCATCCTGCACTTTATAATCTTCAGTACCCTAATTTTGTGGAGGAATGCCACAAAAACGGCGTTGCATTAAATGTCTGGACCATCAACAGTCCGGAGCATGTGGCAATGTGCAAGCAGGCACAGGTAAACAGCGTGATCACGAATTATCCAGATATGGCGCGCAAGGTGCTTGAGGGGTAGTCATGGCAAAAACTTATTTTTTTGGAGAGGAAGAGTTTGCTGAAAAAATACAAACGGACCTAAAGACCTTTCGCGAAACGCATTATGAGGAAGGCGAGTTTGCGGGCTGCGATTTTGCTCCAATTCACTATTACAAAATAAAGCATCCAAAGGAACGTGCAGCGGTTGTCATTTCGCACGGTTTTTGCGAGTTCATTAACAAGTTTGAGGAGTTAATCTATTATCTCTATGAGCAGAATTATTCTGTTTATTTTATTGAACATCGCGGTCATGGGAAGTCTGTCAGACTGACCACGGAGCCAGATAAGGTACATCTGACACGCTTCGATGATTATATTGATGATTTGATGTGTTTCATGGAATCTGTGGTGAGGCGCGAAAGTGCATTTGTGCCAAAGCTTTTATACTGTCATTCCATGGGCGGCGCAATTGGCGCCGGATTTTTGGAGAGGCATCCAAATCATTTCAAGGCGGCAGTGCTTAGTTCGCCAATGATGGAAATCAATGTTGGGAAAATTCCACGTTTTTTGGTTCGCCTGATTGCGGATGCGAAGGTCTTTTTCAAAAAGGGCGAAAGCTATGCGGCGGGAAATCACGGCTTTGACGGTGTGAACGTGTTTGAAACCAGCGGTGCTTTGTCAAAAAGTCGTTATGATTACAGCTTTGGGCTGCGCATGGAGCATACAGAGTATCGCACCTATGGCGGAAGCTATCAGTGGCTTTCTGAGTCACTTCGCGCAGAAAGACGTATTGTTCGTGAGGCAAACCGTATAAAAACGCCAGTCCTGCTGTTTCAGGCCGGTTTGGACACCAAGGTGAATCCGAGGGGACAGAATAAATTTATGAGGAACGCAAACAGGGATTATACAACGGCATTTATCCCTGTGAAAATGATTCGTTATCCCGAGTCAAAGCATGAAATTTATAATGCAAATGACGAGGATCGAAGAGAATATTTCGGAGATGTTTTAAACTTCTTTGAAAAGATGATTATCAAGAGCTGGGGAATCTCGAATGAAGATGAATAAATTAAATAGACTGCTTGCGGTTAGTTTGATGGGGGCGCTTTGTCTTGGCGTTGCTTCCTGCGGAAAAACGGAAGAGAAGGATCATGTTAAGGTGGAGATTGATCCAACCAAGCCGGCCTGGCAGCAGTATGACGAGCCAATCACCCTAGACTGGTATATTAATTATTCCTGGTTTGTGACTGGCTGGGGCGAAAATGTTGTATCTAAGAAAATTACAGAGGAGACTGGTGTCAGCGTGAACTTTATCACTCCGCTTGGAACAGAGCAGGAGAAGTTAAATGCGCTCATCGCCTCAGACACCTTGCCAGATATAATCACCTTAGGCTGGTGGGAATCTCAGTATATGGAGATGGTGCAAAAAGGGCAGGTATATGCATTAAATGAGCTTGCTGACCAGTATGATACCTATTTTTATGAGGTTGCAGATGCCAATGTGGTAGACTGGTATACCTTGTCAGATGGAAATATTTATGCCTATCCAAATTCATCCACGACGCCAAGGGATGTCGAGGAGAATGATAATGTTACATCAAACCAGACCTTCCTCGTGCGCAAGGATATTTATGAGGCAATCGGCAGTCCAGATATGTCGACCAAAGAGGGCTTCTATCAGGCAGTGAAAAAGGCGAAGGAGATGTTCCCTGAAATCGATGGAAACGAGCTGATTCCAATTGGCGCACATGTTTTTGACGAGACAGGATGTGTTTCTTTTGACCAGTATCTTCAGAACTTTTTGGCGATTCCTTATGAGAAGGATGACCAGTATTACGACAGAAATACAGACCCGGAATACATTGAGTGGATGAAAATGTTCCGAAAGCTTGGGGAAGAGGGATATCTTGCGGACGATATCTTTGTCGATACGAGAACGCAGACCAATGAGAAATTAGAGCTGGGAAGATATTTCTGTCTGTTTTATCAGTGGACAGATATGACCGACCAGGAAAAAATTCTATACACGAATAACCCTGACTCCCGTTACATCGCAGTGGAAGGACCAAGAAACGCAGCTGGAGATGACCCGACTCTGCCTTCCGGTGGAGTGAATGGATGGACGGTTACTTTGATTTCCAAGAACTGTGCACATCCAGAAAGAGCGATCGCTTTTTTGGATTATCTGATGAGTGAACATGGACAGAAGAGAATTTCGCTTGGCGTAGAGGGCGAAACCTATGACATCATAGACGGAAAGTATGTAATAAAGCCTGAGGTTCAGGAAATTTTAAATTCGGATCGAGAAAAGTATAATCTGCTTTACGGAGCAGACTGCTCGTATTGGATGCTTCAGAACAATGTAATGCAGATGCAGTGGTCATCCGGCTATGAGGAACCATTGAAGCAGCTTGCAGAGTGGACGATGCAGTATGTCACCTACATGGGACAGTATGAGGTCAATGTCGCAGAAAACCCAGAGGTGGAAAATGCATATAATAACTGCAATCTGCTCTGGAGCCAGACAATAAAGAAGCTCCTTTTAGCGGAATCTGATGAAACCTTTGATCAGATTTTAGCGGAGTATATTGAAGAACGTGACAGCAACGGCTGGGATATTCTGATGGCAGAGCGAACCAGACAGATGCTGGAAAACAAGAAAAAGCTTGGTATTGAGTAATGTCTGAGTAGAAATTGTGTGATTGCCACAGGATGGAAAGGATGCTATGAATCTCCTAAATCGAATTAAGGGAATGAAACTGAATACGAAATTTACGAGCGTCATCATCCTTATGACTGCGATTCCAATTGGAATTCTTGCGGGAGTCCTGTTTTCAAATATGGAGAAGAGTACGGTCAAGGAGCATCAGAATTATATGCAGTATAAGAGGACACAGTCCTCTGAAAAAATCCGTTCCGTCAATGACTCCATGAACATGTCGACACAGTTTTTTCTATCGGATTATGATATGAATCAGTATCTGAAGCTCGCTGCGCAGGGGAGAAGTCTCTCAACGGCTGAATTGATTGAGTTTCAGGAATCTGATGTAAAAAATTTGGAGCGTCTGTTCCAAAACAATCCGCTTTTATATCTGGTGCGAATTTATTCTACGGCCAGCGCGGTACAGGAAATGACTCCAGTGTTAAATAACGCAGAGCGTATAGAAAAGTTAGAATGGGGAAAGGATGGACTAAGCGAGATTGAGGGCTGGCATTTCGGCTATTATGATACGGCGTCCTCCTCACTTTCTACATCTCAGAATATCGAGTTGCTTTGCTATGTGACTCCGATTGAGGACTATCGCCTTGGGGTGATTGGCTATGTGGAAACCGCCGCTCGCATGGAGGAAATGTTTCCTTGTCTGTATGAGGGGAATGACAGTGAGTTCAGCTGCTACATAGACGTGGATGGAAACTATCATTTTGGGAATCAGACTGCGGAAGAGTATCAGGAGATTGTCGCTGATATTTATGAAAATTATGAGCCAGATGCGTCTGAAGTCTTCTATCGAAATAAAAAAGGTGCGAATCTTCTGATTACGATTCTGCCAATCGAGAAGGTTGGAGGCTGTCTCATTCAGGTGGAAGATATCACAAAGGAAGTAAGGGTAGTTTACCAGCAGAGAAATATATTCATCGGCGTGGTTGTCCTGATTTTGATCGCACTGTCCTTTATCATAAACTGGATTGTAAAGAGCATGCTAAGACAGCTTTACATCATCATCAAGCAGATGAATCGCGTTGAGGGCGGAGACCTTTCTGCGCGAATCGAGAGAGAGTCCTTCGATGAGATGGGCGCACTTGGAAGCCAGCTGAATCGTATGCTTGACCGCATTGAGGAACTGATGAAGGAGAGTGTGGATCGAGAACTTTTGGTGAAGAACTCTGAAATTCGGGCGCTGCAGAATCAGATCAATGCACACTTTATTTACAATGTGCTTGAGACCATTAAAATGATGGCTGAAATTGACGAGGAGTACGAAATTTCTGATGCAATCACAGCATTAGGAAAGCTGCTTCGTTACAGTATGAAATGGGTTTCAGGCAATGTCAGCTTAAAGGACGAATTAGAATATATTAAGAGCTATCTTGTCTTAATGAATCTGCGATATGATTTTACAATTTATCTGTCGTTGAATTTAAATGAGTCCATGATGCAGCAGGAACTTCCTAAGATGTCCCTGCAGCCAATCGTAGAAAATGCTGTGCTTCATGGAATCGAGCCGATGGCGGAGGATGCGACTATCTATATCAAGGGATGGTATGAGGGCGATGACTGTATCATCGAAATTACCGACGCCGGAAGTGGTATGTCGGATGAGCAGTACGAGAAATTGAATCTCCGCATGCAGGGGGCGGTCGAGCCAACAGGTGGTGACAGCAAGAGCAATGGTATTGGATTAAAGAATGTACATGACCGTATTCAGATGGCTTTTGGAAAGAACTACGGACTTTCTTTTTCAACCAAATTAGGCTGCTATACAAAGGTCGCTGTAAAGCTTCCTCGAAAGGAATCTAAGATTCAGAGTGCCTCCGATGTGGAGGCGATTCGCAAGGCAGCACAGATGGAGGAATAAAAATTGAAAACCCTACTCATAGTAGAAGATGAAAAATTAATTCGTCAGGGAATCAAGACGATGGTTCAAAGAAGCGGCGTTCCAGTGGAACTTATTATGGAATGCGCAAATGGTGAGGCTGCGCTTGAGGTGCTCCAGGACCAGCATATTGATGTCATGTTTACGGATATTCGTATGCCAAAGATGGACGGAATTGAGCTTGTGCATCGTGTGCACGAGGAGATTGAAAATCCACCAATTATAGTTGCAATCTCAGGCTATGACGATTTTTCCTACGCCGTCGAGATGATGCGTAACGGTGTGCGGGAGTACATACTAAAGCCTGTAGAACGTGAAAAGGTTGTGGAGGTGCTTACCAATTTGGAGAAGGAGCTCTCTCAGAAAAATGAGCACTACATCAACGAGAGAAAGTTAGGCATCGCACAGCTGAGAAATGTGCTAAAGGATCATCTGTCCCAGGAAGAGATGATTCTAATCACGCAAAAGTATGAGCAGAACTTCTTCCAGGAGAATTACGTGGCATGTCTGATGAGCAGAGAATGTGAGATTGAAGACAACGGAGCAGTCTTTTTGGTCCCAGATATGGAGCCTGGCCAGGTGACTTTTGTGGAAGAGAGGAATCTGGCAGCCTTTATAAAGAACGAGCTGAGTGATAAAAGTGTGGGCATCAGTATGCCACACAAAGGGATTGCCGAGCTAAAGGCGGCCTATGAGGAGGCAATCTTTGCAAGAAAGAAGGCTTTCTGTGGAGGCGCTGGCAAACAGTATACCTATGAGCAGGCGAAGTCCGGCAATGCAATTCGCGAGGAGCTGCTTGCGACTGGGGCAAAGCTTTTGGAAGAGAGTGCAAGAATGCAGAGAATGCAGCGCATTGGAACTGAAAAGACCGATGAACTGACAGCTCTTTGGGAGAAGTTTTTTAATACAGTCAGAAAAGAACATATCTCTATGGATGATTTTTTGGCAGAGATGGAAAACTTTTTGTCAGAGACGAAAAGCTTTTATCGCAATTCCTTTGAGGAGTCCGATGAGGAAACCTTTGGGAAACTAAGAAATGTTCTTCACTTTGAAAATCTGGACGATTATGAGGAGGCACTTTCAGCCTGGATTATGGAATTCCATGAGAGAATCAACAGTAAGGACGACGAGGAGGATAAAAATAAGGCTAAGATTGAAACTGCATTAGAGTATATCCAGAAGAATTATAAAAATGATTTGAATATGGCGGTTGTTTCGAACCATATCTCGATGAACTATACAATGTTCAGCTATAGCTTTAAGCAGTACACCGGCATGAATTTTACAGCCTATTTAAAGGATGTCCGAATTGCAGAAGCAAAGCGTCTGCTGGAGGAAACCGATATGAAGGTAATCGATATCAGCTGGGAAGTTGGGTACGAAAATGAAAAGAACTTCATGAAGGTGTTTAAGAGTGTATGTGGAGTATCTCCAAGTGAGTATAGAAAAAATGTGTTGCGCTAGCGCAACACATTTTTTGTTTTTGCATTTTTTTCTTCATACATATTTTCATCTGCAAGATCAAAGGCAGCATCAATCGCTGAACTGTCTGTAGCCTCATTTAGTGTAAAGGCATTTATTCCGCTTGAAAGCGAAATATTAAACGGCTTGGAGCTGAGTCTGTTGAAGTTTTCTAAGTAGGAGTGAACCTTCTTGACAAAGGCTTCCCCCTTTTCCTGGTCGGCGTTTACTAAGAGAATATAAAATTCATCTCCGGTAAAGCGCGATGCAAAACTGCCTTCCTCCAAAGAGGAGGAAATGGCCTGGCCAATTACGCGGAGCGCAAAATCGCCTTCCTGATGTCCAAAATGATCATTGATGGTCTTTAATAAATCTAAATCAATCATGACAGCACAGAGAGAAATTGCACCGCGGGTGCTTGCAAGCATTTTTTCCTGCTGTCGGATAAAACCATGGTGATTGTAAAGTCCGGTAACAACATCCTTTAGGTAGATGTCCTCCAAATGCTTTGCCAGCGCCTGTGTGTGTTTGGTCTCACAGAGGGACTGAAGCATTTGGGTAATATTCATGATCCAGTGGACCATTCGAAATTCGAAGTTGATTTCGTTATTCTCGAAGGACATTGCCACATATCCAAAATCCCTGCTTTCAAAGAAGAGCGGACAAACCAGATAAGAAGAAGTAGAGTCCTTCTGCAAAAATTCTGGAAGCAGAGAAGTTTTTGAAAAGGAACATTCAGGGAGTCTTTTTCCGCTGCGAATTGCAAGCTTTAGGAGCATGGTATCGCTGTCGGTGCGTGAGCTTTCATCATCATACTCGCTGGAATATTCCTCTGTTGCAAGGGAGAGAGCTTCGCTTTTGATATTATCCCAGTCTGAATAGAGGCAAAGATAAAACTCTTTGCAGCCGTCCATCTTTTCAACATAGCTTTCCAGCAAATCCATACCATCGTCGACATCTGTGACATGTGCAAAGTTTGCAGACATTTTCATGGATGTAAACATGGAATGCTCAAGACTTTCGATTCTGTGAATCAGAGATTTATCGTACTTAAAGGATGGCTCATTGCGCTGACAGTTACAGCCACAGGAACCGCCGTATACAGGCTCTGCAAATACCGTAGCAGTCTTTTCCGCGCTTCCTTTGGCGTGCTTCATCAAAAGCTCCACCGCACTCACTCCGACCTGATATGCAGGAAAGGTTACAGTGGTAAGCGCCGGTGCAATATTTTGTCCAGCCTCGCTCTCGTCACAGCCCGTGATTGCAAAATCTCTTGGAACTTCATAGCCCTTGTCATAACAGCTGGCCCAAAAGTTTAAAGCAACCTCGTCGTTATAGCAGATAACACCATCAATCTTTCTTGTTCCTCCTTCGGTAAAATGCATGATGGCATCTTCGTAGGTGTTGTCGGCTTCTTTTATGAAAACATCGCTATCGTTAACGGTAAGCATATGTCTTGCCATTACGGTCTCATAGGCCTTTAATCTCTGACTGGAAAAATAGTTATCCTTGCCCAAGCCCAGATAACAGATCTTTTTTGCAGCATGTACTGTAATTAGATGCTCTGTCAGTGTTCCCGCAGTCAGATTATTCTCCATGCAAACGGATGGAAAGTCTGTCGGATTCTCACAAACCTCAATCACCTGTACATTCTTTTGTTTTTTTAACATCCTACGAAGCTTTTCTTTCATAGATTGCTGGTTATAGGTGCTTGATGCAAAAATAATGCCATCCAAATCTGAAAAATTTGGGATATTCAATATACTTTCTTCGCCAATCGCATATTCACCAAGGTCCTCGCCATCGTTGGTGGCGTATATTTCTGTGCGATATCCATATTCCTCGGCCTGAGCAATCACGCCCTGGCAGAGCATCTTTTGGTAGTCGCCGTAAATATGCGAAATAAATAACGCTATTTTTTTCTTCTGATACATATATATTACCTCTTTGCAACTATTATACGCCCCTTCCAGACACCGCTCAATGCCTATTTTCATCGGCTTAGGCATCCAAACCAACCTCGTTTTTCGAGTGGATTATTTTACGGCATTTCCATGAAATCCTTGTGAAATCATCCGCAGTAGGCCGCTGGTGTAAGGGGCGCTCTTGCACTCGTTGCTCAAAATTGCAGCAACGGTTTGTTCTTTCTTTATTGGAAAATTTCGCTTTCCCAATTTTTCCGCGTCGATTTTTCTACGGCCGGTCGCACCATCCCCCTGCTGTGACATGATTTCAAGTAAAGTGTGCAGCCCTTAGTGCCTGTGGAAGTGAATGCGCCGCAAACGCGCAGGATGCGCGTTTAGGCCTGCTGTAGCCAGGGATGGAGGTTCAGGCCGGCGGCGCAACTTCGCTTTCACAGACACATAGAGCTGCTAGCTTTACGACTATGAATGTCACAGTAGGGGGATGGCGTGGCCGGCTAAGAAAAAGCGCGCTCACCAAATTGGGGCGAAATTTTCTTATAAAGAACAATCCTAACTTGCGCAATTTTGGAGCAGTCGTGCCATTAAGAGGCGTTCCCTTACACCAGCTGGCCCACGCGGATGATATGCTCAATATTTTCTGGGAAGCGCAAAAATATGTAGTCGAAAACGAGGTTGCTTTGGGACCGGAGACGATGAAAATAGGCATAATGTCACATATGGAGAAGGGGCGTAATTTAGTATAATAAAGGGTAGTATTTTGATCGACATTTTAAGGAGCACACTATGGCATTTGCACACCTTCATACGCATACAGAGTACTCTCTGTTGGATGGCTCGAATAAGATAAAAGATTACGTGGCAAGAGTGAAAGAACTTGGAATGACAAGTGCTGCAATCACTGACCATGGGAATATGTATGGCGTAATACAGTTCTATAAAGAGGCGAAGGCGCAGGGAATCAATCCGGTATTGGGGTGTGAGATTTATGTGTCTCCAGGGTCGAGATTTGACCGTGAGCTAAGCCACGGTGACGACAGATATTATCACCTGGTATTGCTGGCAGAGAATAATAAGGGCTATGAGAATCTGATGAAGATTGTATCCATCGGATATACAGAGGGTTATTATTACAAGCCAAGAGTAGATTTTGAGACGCTCGAGAAGTATCACGAGGGTCTGATTGCGCTGTCTGCGTGCTTGGCGGGAGAGGTGGCCCGCAACCTTGTCAGAGGCTTTTATGAGGAGGCCAAGGAGGTTGCAAAGAAGTATCTGGCTATTTTCGGAGAGGACCACTATTATCTGGAGTTACAGGATCATGGGATCAGCGAGCAGAGAATGATCAATCCACAGCTTCTTAGAATGAGCGAGGAGCTTGGGGTTGGACTGGTTTGTACCAATGACTGTCACTATACCTACGCGCAGGATGCGGAGGCACACGATGTTCTTTTGTGCATTCAGACAGGAAAACTGGTAAGCGACGAGGACCGTATGCGCTATGACGGCGGCCAGTATTATGTCAAGAGTGAAGAGGAAATGAGAGCGCTCTTTCCTTATGCTGTTTCTGCCGTTGAAAATACAGACAAGATTGCATCGCGCTGTCATGTGGATATCGAATTTGGTAACTATAAGATCCCTAAGTACGAGGTGCCAGAGGGCTATGACAGTGCCTGGGAATTCTTGAATGACCTCTGCGATAAGGGCTTTGAGGAAAAGTATAAAAAGCCAGGGAATTATTCGGCAGAGGAATGCGATAAGATTTATGCAGATATGCAGTATGAGCTAGGGATTATCAAGGAGATGGGCTTCATCGAGTACATCCTGATTGTTTGGGATTACATCAACTGGAGCCGCACTCATGACTGCTGGGTAGGACCAGGCCGAGGTTCTGCGGCTGGAAGCCGTGTCTGCTATTGCACTGGAATTACCAATGTGGATCCAGTAAAGTACAATTTGCTCTTTGAGCGATTCTTAAATCCGGAACGAGTTTCCATGCCCGATATCGACGTGGACTTCGAGTACGCAGAGAGATATCGTGCCATCGAATATGTTCAGGAAAAATACGGAAAGGAATCTGTGACACAGATTGCAACCTTTGGTACCATGGCTGCACGAGGTGTCATTAAGTCTGTTGGAAAGGCCTTAAATTTCCCTTATGCGGAGACAGACCGTCTGGCGAAAATGATTCCTATGGAATTAAATATTACCATAGATGCTGCGCTGCAGAAGAATCCAGAGCTGCGTGGGATTTATGATGCGGACCCAGAAGTGCACGAGATGATTGAAATGTGCAAACGTCTTGAGGGGCTTCCAAACCATACCTCTGTGCATGCGGCAGGCGTTGTAATCTATCCAGGCATCGCAAGCGATTATGTGCCGTTGGGACGCGCGAATGATGGCAGTGCCACCGCAGAATACAATATGGTTCAGCTGGAGGAGTTAGGTCTTTTAAAGATGGACTTTTTAGGCCTTCGTACACTTACAGTATTGAAAGACGCGGTCAAGAATATAAAGGCCTCAAGGGGAATCGATATTGATATCGATCATATTGATTTTAACGATAAGGGAACTTTGGACTTTATCGGAACAGGAAAGACCGAGGGTGTATTTCAGCTGGAATCTGGTGGAATGCAGGGCTTCATGAAGGAGTTAAAGCCACAGAGCTTTGAGGATATTATTGCGGGAATTTCGCTTTATCGTCCAGGTCCTATGGACTTCATCCCGAATTACATCAAGGGAAAGAACTCAGGTGAAGAAATCAAATATGCAACACCGATGTTAAAACCAATTTTGGAGCCTACCTATGGCTGTATCGTCTATCAGGAGCAGGTAATGCAGATTGTGCAGCAGTTAGCAGGCTATACGCTTGGACAGGCGGATAATATCCGTCGTGCGATGAGTAAAAAGAAGCAGTATGTCATCGACGAGGAGAGACAATATTTCGTTTATGGCTCTGCGGAGCGCAATATCAAGGGGGGCATTGCAAATGGAATCCCTGAGGATGTCGCAAATGGAATCTACGATTCCATGTTAAGCTTTGCACAGTACGCATTTAACAAATCTCATGCGGCTGCATATGCTGTGATCAGTGTTCAAACGGCGTGGTTGAAGTGTTATTATCCTGCGGAGTATATGGCTGCACTGATGACCTCTGTCATCGATAATTCGACGAAACTGGCGGAATATCTTGCCCACTGCAGAGATTTGGGGATCAAGGTGCTGCCTCCGGATATCAATCACGGAACAGGTGAGTTTTCTACCGAGGATGGAGCGGTGCGTTATGGTCTTTACGCTATTCGAAGCCTCGGTAAGCCGGTAATTGATGCCATTATTGAGGAACGAAAAAGCGGTGGTGTATTCCAGACGCTTCAGGATTTTGTCCGTCGCGTAACAGGGCGTGATATCAACAAGCGCGCAGTTGAAAACTTAATCAAGGCAGGCGCCTGTGACAGCCTAGATGGAACAAGAAAGCAGATGATTACCATCCATGCGCAGCTCATTGATTCCATCAATCAGGACAAAAAGAATTCTCTCTCAGGACAGATGAGCCTGTTTGATCTGGTTTCTGAGGATGAAAAAAAGGATTTTGAGATTTCTTATCCAAATGTCGGTGAATTTGACAAGGAAATTATGCTTGGCTTTGAGAAGGAGGTCCTTGGCATCTATTTAAGTGGACATCCGCTCGAGCAGTATATGGATAAGCTGAAAAACA
The DNA here is from genome assembly GCA_045641385.1 of Agathobacter sp. Taxonomy (GTDB): domain Bacteria; phylum Bacillota; class Clostridia; order Lachnospirales; family Lachnospiraceae; genus Roseburia. The sequence goes on from JAZUGV010000038.1 coordinate 23,770, forward strand.
ATGTGACGGCTCAGGCGACGGATTTTATGCTTGATGAGGACACGGGAAAGACTCTGGTGGAGGACAATGCGCATGTAGTGCTTGGCGGTATTGTCACCGAAAAAACGGAAAAGTACACCAGACAGAATAAGGCGATGGGCTTCTTTACGCTGGAGGATTTATCCGGATCCGTAGAGGTGATTGTGTTCCCGCGCGATTATGAGCGCTATAAGATGAACATTATCCCAGATGAGAAGGTCTTTGTCATAGGACATGCCTCTGTGGAGGATGAGCAGAACGGAAAGATTATCTGCGAGAAAATCATATCGTTCAACGATACAGACAAGGAGTTGTGGCTTCGTTTTGCCACAATGGAGGACTATCAAAACAGCGAGAGCGATTTGATGAACGTGCTTCGTGGCTCTGATGGAAACGATGAGGTTGTCATCTATATCGAAAAGGACAAAGCAATCAAGCGTTTGGGCAGCAGAATGTCGGTTCAGGCAGATGGCGACTTAAGGGCGTTGCTTATCGATATCATCCCAGAGCAGAACATTGCGATTAAGGAAAAGAAGATTCAAAGTTAATTATCTTAAGAATTTGAAAGAAATTGACTTTATATTGTTATTTCTTTAACAAGAATGCTTGAAAAACCTGATTTTTGGGATATAATATAAACAGTTTGGGAAAGAGATAACAAATAACGATTAAGGAGATATATATATGGCTAACAAGATTGGTACTATTGCGGTTCTTACCAGTGGTGGAGATGCACCAGGAATGAACGCTGCAACCCGTGCGGTTGTAAGACAGGCTCTTTCAAAGGGATTGAAGGTAAAAGGAATTAGAAGAGGCTATGCAGGCCTTTTAAATGAAGAAATTTTTGATATGGACGCAACCAGCGTTTCAGATACCATCTCACGTGGTGGAACAATTTTACAGACGGCTCGTTGTCTTGAGTTTATTACCGAAGAGGGACAGCGCAAGGGTGCAGAAATCTGCAAGAAGCATGGCATTGAAGGTCTTGTTGTAATCGGTGGAGACGGATCCTTCCAGGGAGCTCAGAAGTTAGCTGCTCTTGGAATCAATACCATCGGACTTCCAGGAACCATCGACCTTGATATTGCTTGTACCGATTACACAATCGGTTTTGACACCGCTGTAAATACTGCAATGGAAGCAATCGATAAAATTCGTGATACATCTACCTCTCACGAGAGATGCTCTATCATCGAGGTAATGGGACGTGGCGCAGGACATCTTGCATTATGGTGTGGTCTTGCAAATGGAGCAGAGGAGATTCTTCTTCCAGAAAAGTATGATTATGATGAGAAGAGAATCATTGATCGTGTTGCAAACGCAAGAAAGCTTGGAAAGCAGCACTTCATTATTATCAATGCAGAGGGTGTTGGTCATTCTCAGAGCATGGCGAAGCGCATTGAAGAGGCTACTGGTATTGAAACCAGAGCTACCATTTTAGGACATATGCAGCGTGGTGGAAGCCCAACCTGTAAGGATCGTGTATATGCAACTACTATGGGAGCTTTAGCGGTTGACCTTCTCTGCGAAGGAAAGACAAACCGTGTCGTAGCACACAAGGACGGAAAGTTTGTAGATTTTGATATCGACGAAGCACTCGCAATGAAGAAGGGTGTAGACGAGTATATGTACGAGCTTTCAAAGAGCCTGGTATAAAAATGTCAGAAGAGCCTGCAGAAAACTGCAGGCTTTTTTTCTGTATAGGAAATAGGAGCAATTTTCTATACAGTAAACATGTTCCGCAAGAGTTTCGCAAGAAAAACTCTATTTCCAAAAAGGGGTACCCTATGATTACTAGCAAAGATAATAAGCAGGTGAAAAATATTATTGCGCTTCAGCAGAAGGCAAAGGAGCGTCGAGAGCAGAAGTCGTTTGTCGTAGAAGGACATAAGATGGTGGAGGAAACACCTCAGGAACTTTTACAGGCAGTTTATATGTCTGAAAGCTATGCAAATAAAACGGAAAAGATTCCAGAATATGGTGCAGGTGTAACCGTAGAGGTCCTTTCAGATGCAGTGTTTAAGGCGGTTTCAGATACACAGACACCGCAAGGGATTCTTGCGATTGTAAGAAAACCTGAGTACGAATTAAATGCTCTTTTGGCAAAGGAAAAGCGCATGTTTTTGATTTTGGAGGATGTACAGGATCCTGGAAACCTTGGGACCATGATGCGAACTGGTGAGGGCGCAGGGGTTACCGGAATTATCATATCAAAAAATACAGTGGATTTATTTAATCCAAAGGTTATTCGCTCTACCATGGGAAGTATTTATCGTGTTCCGTTTATCGTTGCGGAGGATTTGGAAAAGACAATACTACAGATGAAAAAAGCCGGCGTATCCCTTTATGCAGCGCATCTTAAGGGAGAAAATGCCTATGATGCCTATGATTACAGGAAAGATTGTGGATTTTTAATTGGAAATGAAGGGAATGGATTGTCAGATCAGATTGCAGATTTGGCAGATACCTATATTCGCATTCCAATGGAAGGGCAGCTTGAGTCCTTAAATGCAGCAGTGTCCGCTGCATTGCTCATGTATGAATGCCACAGACAGAGAAGAACACTATGAAAATTTGGTTTAAAATGTATACTGGCTCAAAACTATTAAAGGATTTGACCGTGGAAGATTTATCTCAGGATACGAGAACGCACAAGATCTTAAATGCGCTTGAAAGTGCCTGCAGAGACTGGGATTTGGAAAAGCCATATTGGCTCAAGAAAAACGAGCAGGAATTTCTTTCAAAGGCGAAAACCAGATTCACAAAGGATAATTTTATCGAGGAGATTCAATTTGACTTCCTTGAAATGTCTGTCCTGGAAGAAGATTTTATGGTATACTAATCATGTATTGGAAAATAATTTAAGGGGCTAATCTATGGACGATTCACGCGTAATTTTGCAGGATGGAATTGATGACTGGGAAACCGTCATGTTCCTCTACAACTCTGCGTTAAAAGAGGTTGGAACAAAGCTTGAAATCTTAAACGACGAGTTTGTTCACATCCACAACTACAATCCAATTGAATATATTAAGCATCGTATCAAAACACCTGAGAGCATTGTAAAAAAATTAAAGCGTGGTGGATACGACAGTACCATCGAGAACATGATTGACCATTGTAACGACATTGCTGGTATTCGCGTTGTCTGCTCGTTTACCTCCGATATTTATCGTATGGCGGAAATGATTGGTGCGCAAAATGATCTCACGGTAGTTTCGGTGAAGGATTATATCAAGCATCCAAAGGCAAGTGGCTACAAGAGCTATCATATGTTAGTTACGGTGCCAATTTTCCTCTCTGACCGTGTAATCAATACAAAGGTAGAGATTCAGATTCGTACCATTGCAATGGACTTCTGGGCTAGTCTGGAACACAAAATCTACTATAAGTTCGAGGGGAGTGCGCCGGATTATATTTCCAGAGATCTTCAGACCTGTGCTGCCATTGTATCGGAGTTGGATGAGAAAATGCTTCAGCTGAATGAGGCAATTATGGAAGCGAAAGAGAATCAGTAATAATATGAAACTAAAAAACGTTTTGATTACAGTGGAGGATATTGATCGCTCCGTAGCATTTTATAAAGAATTATTTGGATTGCGAGTACTTGTTGACAATGATGGTCATATCATTATGACAGAAGGGCTGGTACTTCAGCAACGCGATATCTGGGCAGGCTTTTTAGAGAGAGAGGTTACACCGAAAAGTAACTGTACAGAACTTTATTTTGAGGAGTCGGATATCGAGGGCTTTGTGCAAAAACTTGAGGCATCAGGGCTGGAATTTGAATATGTAAACAGGCTGATGACACATTACTGGGGACAGACCGTTGTGCGGTTTTATGACCCAGATGGAAATTTGATTGAGGTTGGAACTCCAATGTATTAGAAGAATGAAGAAAGATAATAAAAGGGTGGATTCTTAGGAATCCACCCTTTTTAGTACGATATAGGAACTTGAGACAATTACAGGTTGGTGCAGGCTCTGCCGCACTTGCAAACCTCATCGTTGTAAATGTTGAATTTCTCGGTGTTGGTTGGAATATAGTATGGAAGCCAACGGCCCTTTCCAGCGTATGCAGCAAAGGCTCTGCGGACTTCTGCACGAATTTCCTCCTCGGTGGATTCCGTAGCATCGATGATACGGTTATTGATTCCACCGCAGAAGGTGATTTTATCACCATATTCTGCAAGTAATCTGTCAAGATCATTGCATGGCATAACTGGCTCGATGGCGTCAACGCCAATTTCAATTAAGTCTGGAATAATCTGCTCAATATAGCCACATGAGTGATGAACATAAATCATTCCAAGCTCATGAATTTTGTCCACGTATCTTTTCTCAAGAGGCTTGATATATTCACGCCATAAGTCTGGGGAGAAGAACATATTTGACTCTGTGCCCCAGTCGTCATGCATATGAATTACCTCTGGCTTTAAGGTCTTGTGTGCTTTTTCAATGCAGTCAAGCTTATAAACGCACATAGCCTCAAAGAACTCCTTTAATTCATCTGGATTCTCATAAAAAGCGCAGAGCGCGTTTTCAAAGCCGATTAAGTGATGAAGTCGCTCGAACTGACCCGAGAGCATTAAGCTTGATACAACCTGATTCTTAGAATCCACATGCATGCTCTTTTTCATTCCCTTAAAAATCATCTTTAAAACGAACTTGCTGAATTTTGGAAAGTGGGTCTTTTCCTTCCAGTCTTCAATGTTGTCAAAAGCGATAAAATCCTTTGCAATGGTGTTTCCGTCAACCATTGGGTTTGGTCCCTGATTGGTCCACATTACACCCCAGGCATCTGCTCCGGTTCCGTATGGATCAAAATTCTTTAAATCGATAAAACGCTCACCAGGATATACTACGTCGGCCATGTCGGTATACATGTTTGCGATAAAGTCGGCCTTTTCGCCACGTAAGCTGGCAAGTAATGCTTCTTTTGCGGTCTGCATAAAAAATCCCTCCCATTTGATATTTACTATGATAACTTCATTGTAGAATCAAATGGGAGGAATGAAAAACAGTTTGTAATTTGATGAGATGAAACTTGAAGTTTCAACTATGCGGTAGCATCGCTATCAAAGGAAACCACAGACATATTGTATTCATCCACAATTTCAGAAACAACTGACTCCAACTTATTGTTTGAGGTAAGTGGGTTATAGATAAGCCCTGTAAAAAAGTAAAAGTCTCGTGTTGGAACATCAAAATACTTCATTTTGGCGCGTTCCATGTAGGCATAGGCTTTTGGGAAAACTGCGAAAGCATTCCCCTGCTGAAGAAGTGCAAACAGAGTTCCAAAATTGCTGATGGGTTCTATTTTTTTGCATGGAATATTATTGTAAAACCCGTTTTCGGTTGGCACGCGATAGTGGTCACTGTCCATTTGCATTTTCAAAAAGGTTTCCTGCTTCATGTCTTCGATTGTGATGGAGTTTTTGACTGCCCATGGATGATAGAGGGAGACAACCACTTTGTTTTTGTGTTTTTCGATGCAGTAGCACTTACAGTCCGGAAAGAAGTCTTCTTCGTGATAGTTGGTGAGAAGAAGATCGAGCTCTCTATTGATAATCATCCGCTTTCCTTCATTGAGTTCAACCAGATTGATCTGAACCTGGTAATCTTTGAAGCGGCTAAATAGAAAGGAAACAACCGGGGTTACCAGTTCTTCGTTTGGAAGTGAAGAAAAGATTCCGATATTCAGCTGAGGCTTGGTCTGGTTAGCCTGTTGCTTTAGGGTATCAACGGTTACATTTAAATCCTGATTAATTTTGCAGAAGGACTGATAGGCAGACTGCCCAAGAGGAGTAAGCACAACTCCCTTTGGAGTGCGATCAAATAAGGCTCCGCCTAACTCCTCCTCTAAAAGATGAATCTGCTTGGTGAGTGCCTGGGAGGAGATATACATTTGTTTTGCAGCTTTCGAAAAGCTTCCTTCCTCGGCTGCTTTTAAAAAGTAGATAATACGCTGATATACCATAATATTTTCCTTTCCTGATTCCTTTATTATAGACGAAAAATCAGAAAGAATCACGATGAAATCACTACACAGTGGCTTTTCTTTTCACGGCAGAAAGTGTATATTGTTAGCATATGTGCACTGCAATTGTGCAGTCGTTATTTGGAGATGGATATGCTAATTAGTATTGCTTTGATTTTATGTATAGGAATGTTTTTCGGCTGGATTTGTAAGAAAATCCATTTCCCAAGTTTGTTTGGGATGATTCTTGCCGGAATTTTGATTGGTCCGCATGCACTTGATTGGATAGACGGGAATCTTTTGGCCATTTCTGCCGACATTAGAAAAATTGCATTGATTATTATTTTGATTCGTGCAGGATTAAAGCTTTCTCTTTCGGATTTGAAGAAGGTTGGTCGTCCAGCGATTTTAATGTGCTTTGTGCCTGCAACCTTTGAAGTGGCTGGTATGGTGCTTCTGGCTCCAAAGCTGCTTGGAATTTCACTTTTGGAGGCAGCTCTTTTAGGAGCCGTCATTGGAGCAGTATCGCCAGCTGTCATAGTGCCACGCATGATCAGGCTGATCGACGAAGGCTATGGAAAAAAGCAGGCGATTCCACAGATGATTCTTGCAGGTGCATCGGTGGATGATGTCTATGTCCTTGTTTTATTTACTACCTTTACCTCGCTTTTGCAGGGGGAACAGGTGAGTGTAAGAAGCTTCATAAATATTCCTGTTTCCATCGTGACAGGAATTGTGATGGGGCTTGTGACAGGATTTGTTTTGGCCTGGATCTTTTCTCATACAAAGATGAATACGATGGTAAAGGCGTTAATCCTGTTATCAATTTCCTTTGGCTTTACCTTTTTGGAGGATAAACTTGCATATCTGATTCCATTTGCATCATTAATTGCAGTTATGGCAGTTGGCTCAATGCTTCGCAGGAAAAATGAAGCATTGGCAGTCACCCTGTCAGGCACCTTTGATAAGCTTTGGATTCCTGCAGAAATCTTTTTGTTTGTGCTTGTGGGCGCATCTGTTGCCATCGAAAGTCTGCAGTCTGCTGGCTTAAACTCAATCCTTTTGATTTTTGCCGTTTTGGTATTTCGCATGCTTGGCGTTCTTGTATGTCTGCTCGGTACAAAGCTAAAGGCGAAGGAGATCATCTTTTGTATGCTGGCCTATACGCCAAAGGCGACTGTACAGGCTGCAATCGGAGGACTTCCTCTTGCAATGGGCTTTGCCTGTGGGGATACCATACTTACGGTTTCCGTGATTGCCATACTAATCACGGCGCCACTTGGAGCTTTTGCAATTGATCTTAGCTATAAAAGGTGTCTGACCTTGGACAAATATCGTATTCTTCCTGCAAAAAAGGAGGATGCAGAGGAAATCTATGCGCTCTATAAAATGCAGCTGGGAAGAGAGTTTTGTCCATGGAATGAAGACTATCCTACAGATGAAGAGATTGCCTTTGATTTGTCCCGCGATTCTATTTTTGTAATGAAAAATGAGGACAATGCAATCATTGCGTCCATCTCGATTGACCAGGATGAATCTGTGGATTCTCTGGACTTGTGGTCAAAGGAACTGCTTCCGGGCGGAGAGCTTGCGCGCCTTGCGGTACATGTGGATTATCAGAATGAAGGCCTTGCAAAGCAGATGATCATCTACGGATTAGAGGAACTAAGAAAACGCAAATTTAAGAGTGTGCACTTTTTGGTGAATAAGGAAAATCAAAAGGCGCTGCGCTCGTATGCGTATTTTGGTTTTGAAAAGAAGGGGGAATGCTTCCTGTACGAGCAGGAATATTTCGCTTTTGAAAAGAAAATTTAAGCACAGCTGTCTGGATATTCCAAACGGCTGTGCTTTTGTACTGTGTAGGAAATTGCCCTTATCTGAATTTTTGCATCAGGCGATGTCTGATTGGAAGCAGAATGAGATAAGCGACTCCCGCATAAAAAATTGGAATGATTGCGACCGCAAGATTTACGATTAAAATCTCGGCGTCGCTGTCAGAGAGCTTGGTGAAGATTGCAATCAAGGATAAAAAGACAATGATAAGAGCCGCTGGAAACAGGGCTTTCATAATCACATCAATTCTTCCTGCAGCATTTTTTGCGCCAGAGGCGAGTAAAACAGCAAATACAAGCAAAAGCATTTCGACAAGACTGACGATGTCGATTACATGATTGACGCCAGCAAAGCCCATCACAGAACCAAATATCAAAAGAATTGCCAAAATGCCAAGGACGACTCCAAGGACAATCTGGATTTTCCCAACTTTTTTACTGCTTTCATTTTCATTCATTAAATTCATCATGTTTTCCTCCGCTTTTTTAGAATAATTCATAGGAGTCAAACGTTCGCCAGAGATAAGCTCATTGACACTGACCTGTAATATCTGACAAAGCTGATTCATGGAATCTAAGTCTGGAAGCCCGTTCCCGGTTTCCCACTTTGAGATAGTTTTATCACTTACCCCGATCTGATCCGCTAAATCTTTTTGTGTGAGATTGATTTCCTTTCGAGTTGTCTGAATGAACTTGCCAATTTTTATCTGATCCATGTTTTTCCTCCTGTAAAAAAGCTGCATGCATCTTTCATACGTTTATGCTACCTTTTTGAAACGCGAGATACAACATAAAATGCGTAGAATTGACTCTATGATTCTTCGGTTGACTCTTTTATACTGTAGATACAGCAATGGAAACACAAGAAGGAAGGTAGAATCATTGATTAATCGAGAGGATATGCTTGAACTGACCCGGCGATTCACGGTTGCCCGCAGTAATATTACGCGAATTGCGGGGGCATATTATGATGAGGAGGGAGAACTCGATGGAAGCTTTAACACCAGTTTTTTGAATATGTCTACAAAGGAGAAAGCACGCCTTTTGGAAAATGCCAAGCAGGTAATCTTTGGAGAGACAAACAGGGAGTTAAAGGAATATGATATTCTTCCGCACGCAAAAGATAAGGAAAGCGTAGTGCAGCTATTAAATGCCGTCATGCAGGAGGATTTGAAAAATGATGCTTTGATGGAAACCTTTTATGAGCTTGCGAGTGAGACCATTCCTTATGGGGAGCCGTTTGGCATGTATGTGTTTCGCGGCGCGTATGATGTCCCTTTAAAGGGAAAGGACCACGAAAGTCAGTGGGAGTCCGAGGAAGTTTACACCTATCTGCTGGTTTCCATATTTAAAATCGATGGAGATTACAATCCAATTGAGGTGGAGTGTGGATTTTTATATCCTGCTTTTCAAAATCGTAGCAGCGACTATGAGCATGTCCTCATTTATGATAAAACAACTCGTGAATTAAATCAGAATCTGTATCATTTATTATGCAGATAAGAAGAGCCGACATTATTTGACGACTGCTAATCAGGGCGAAACTCTATTTTCATACAATTCAGCAAACATATTCACAATCGTCGGATAAAAGTGATATAATTTAAAATGGTATACTTCAAATTGGGTTAGAGGGTTTAAATGTCATGCGAAATATTGAACAGTATATGATTCAGCCTTCCGTCTATGAGGAAATTCGAGAAGAAGAAAATAGAGACATGATACAGATGGTGAATGCGTTATCCACAGACATTCGCTATCTTATTTGCGTGGATAAGAAAACCAAAAAGCTAAAGCTGAATCGAAATGCAGACGACTCAAAGGTTATCAAAAATCTGCTTGGAAAGAAGCGCACCTATGATTCTGTATTAAAGGATTATATAGATGAGCTTGTCTATGAAGAAGACCGTGAAGAATTAAGAGAAACCTTTTTGTTTGAAAATGTTTGCAAACGCCTGAAGGAAGTTCCTTCGTTTGTATATCACTATCGTGTTTTGTATAACGGAGAGATTTTATATTTTGCAATGAAGTGTTCAAGAAACTGTGTGGAAGGGGAGTATGACAGCTTCCTTTTAGCCGTTATCGATGAAAGCTATCATATCAATGACCGCAAGGTGAGACATATGCTTGAAATTGACGGGCTCACCTCCGTATATACGCGTGCTGCATTTATGAAGCACTGTCGAGAGTTTTTGAATCATCATCCAACACAGGCGACCGATATTGTGATTGCGGATATCGAGAACTTTCGTCTGATTAATAATATCTATGGTATTGCGACTGCCAACAGCCTGTTAAAGCTGATTGGAGAATATTTTAGAAATAATGGGACAGAGGAAATCTGGGGACGCTACAGCGGAGACCAGTTTATTTGCGTGCGCGCCGCCAGGGATGATTTTATCGAGTGCTCAGACAAATTGGCAGCGTATTTGGAAGAAAATTCGCCAGTTCCGGATGTAGTGATAAAGTGGGGAATTTATCATGATGTAGACCGCGAAGTTACCATTTCGCATATGTGTGACCGTGCGCTTATGGCATTAAAGAGTATCAAACACGATTACACGCGCATTGTAGCAGAATATGACGGTGAAGTCAGCTTAAAAAGATATAAGGCGCAGCTGTTTGAAACACGTTTCCCAGAGGCAATTAAAAACCGTGAATTTGTTCCTTGGTATCAGCCAAAATACGACCCTTATCAGAGAATGATTGTTGGTGCAGAAGCGCTGGTTCGATGGGAAAACAATGGAAATTATATTTCGCCAGGGGAATTTTTGCCGGTATTTGAGGATGATGGACTGATTATTGAACTCGATGAATACATCTTTGATGCAGTCTGCCGTTTTCAAAAGAAGGGGCTTGACGGAGGAAAAGAGATCATTCCAATTTCGATAAATCTTTCGCGCGTAAGTATGCGTCGCCAGGGACTCGTGGAACGCTACAGTGAAATCGCAAAGGAATACGGAATTGATTCACGCTATCTTCCTATTGAGATTACTGAGAGTACCACCATCGGAAATGATGAAATCAGTGAGCTGGTCAATGAGTTTAGAAAAAGAGGCTTTCCTATTCATATTGATGATTTTGGATCTGGACATTCTTCTTTACACAGCTTAAACTCGCTGCCGATTGATGTATTAAAGCTGGATAAGGGCCTGATTGATTTTATCGGAGAAGAAACAGGAAATGCCATTCTTGAGCATGCCATCATCATGGCAAATGAACTAAATCTTCGCACTGTTGCAGAAGGTGTTGAGGATGAAAAGCAGCTTCGCTTTTTGATGGAAAAGGGCTGTGACTTAATTCAGGGATTTTATTTTTCAAGACCGCTGCCAGAGGCCGAGTTTGAGAGACTTCTCTGGGAATCAAGAGACCATGTTCACGTGCTGGGAGAGAGAATCAAAAGAGAAAATCTTTCTGAGCAGTTAAAGCGTCAGTCCTTGATAGTGGAGGGCTTAAACAGCCTTTACTTTGGCATTTATCTTGTGGATTTGAAAAGAGACGTCTACTGGACCATTGCAACCAGAAACAAGGACGAGCTGGTGTTTGGCGAAGTGGAACATGCGAAGGCAACAATGAGTAAGTTCACTGAAATTCATGTCGATGAGCAGACCCGCCGCCTGATGCTTTTGTTCAATGATCTTTCAACGCTTCAGGAGAGAATCGGAGATAAGAAGGTAATCACGCAGGATTATATCGGTGTGGAAACGGGATGGTCACGTGCGTTTATCATTCCGGTTGAGAGAGATGATGAGGGAAAGGTTGTCAAGATTATCTATGCCGTGCGTCAGATTATTCAGGAGCGTGAGCTGACAGAACAGCTGCAGGAGCGCATGACCATCATTGAATCCATGGCAAAGATTTACTTTGTTTCTTACTATATTGATGTGAAAAACGACCAGTTTGTTGAACTTGTTGGAAGCAAACAGACCTTGCATGATATCATAGGACTTTCTGGAAATGCCCGTGAAAAAATAGAACCGGCGATACAGAAACTGGTGTCAAAGGGGTTCATTGACGGTTTTCGCAAATTTGTAAATCTGGATGATCTGGATCTTCGCTTTGCGGACAAGGATGTGATTACCTATGATTATCTTGGTGCAACTACCGGCTGGAGCCAGGGCGTATTGATCGTCGGTGATCGCGAAAATGATGGAAGTATCAGCCACGTCTTTTTGGCTTTTCGCCAGATTAACGAGGAAAAGGCGAGAGAATTCCGCGATAAAGAGGAGGCAAAGAAGGATGCTGTGCTTAGTATTGCGCAAAGAGAACGTCTCGGCGCAATTAATCTTGCACCAGATTTGCTGAGCAGTTCTGAAATTGGACTCTGGGCGTTTGAAATTGATGATAATGTTCCACCAAGAATGTATGTGGATGAGACCATGCGTCAGCTGATGGGAATGACAGATCCTCTGCCACCGGAGGAGACCTACAACGAATGGTTTGCCCGTGTAGACCAGGGAAATGTGAGAGAAGTCGAGGAGGCCGTGAAGCAGATGAGCTGTGGCATCCACGCAGAAGTGCAGTATCCTTGGTATCATCCGGATGGAAGCACTCGAATTGTGCGCTGTGGTGGTGTGCGTAACGCAGAGTATACAAGAGGTATTCGTTTGGAGGGCTGTCATCAGGACGTTACAGATTTGTCTCATTTCCAAAAGCAGGGAGTTACAGAACTGTTTGCATCCCTGTCGGATGATTTTGCTTCGTTATATTTTGTGGATCCAGATTCTGGCAGATATGAATACTGGAGTCATAAGGATGAATCCACCATCGGAAGCACGTTATCGGCGCTGGAGGTTGGAAGGGACTTCTATGCGGCGCTTGAAAATGATATGAAGGTGGTGGTAGAGAAATCCTACCATGATTTGCTTCGGGAAAAGTTCAGCCGCAAAAATATGAAAAAAATTCAGGTGACTGGTATTCCTCAGGAGTTTGAGGTTTGCTGGAAGAATCCGAAAAATCCTGATAAACCAAGCTGGATTCAGGAAAAAATTGTTCGCTTCCGCGATCACGATGGCTGCTATCGTCTGCTTGTCGGCTTCCGAGATGTGACAAAGCAAAAGGAACATGAGCAGGTAATGCTGAGAAACAATGCAATGGCTGCGCGATTCCTTGAGACCTTCCAAATGGTTTATTATGTAGATTTGGAGAAGGATGAAGCACTGATTTTAAGGTATGACATGGACAAGACCATTGATCATGTCGATCATTCGCATTATAGCGCAGCCTGTGCAGAATACATCAACACCTTTGTGTTCCCAGAAGACCGGGAAAAGATTGCCTTTACTGCTGATATCCAGGCCCTGAGGGAATATGCCAAGCAGGGCACTCCTGAAAACAGCATTATATACCGCGCTATGGCCGAACAAGAGATTCGATATGTGCGAATTACCCTTGTTCCAGGAGAGGATGAAAACCATATTCAGATTGGTTACAAGGATGTTGACGAGATGGTGCGTAAACAGATGGCGGTCGAGGAAGAGACAAGGCTCTTGCTGAAGCGCTCAATGACCGACGAGCTGACGGGTGTGTTAAATCGTCGTGCCTATGCAGATGCTATGCTGGATAATCATGAGAATGCAATCGATGATGACCTGGTTTATATTGCGTTGGATGTCAACGGCTTAAAGGCGACAAATGATTCTTTGGGACATGCTGCAGGCGATGAAATCATTGTCGGTGCAACCGATTGTATGAAAAGTACCTTTGGCAGATTCGGCAATATTTATCGTATTGGAGGCGATGAGTTCGTCGCGCTTCTTGTCATTGGTAAGGAAGAGTTTTGTGAGCTGAAGAAGGAATTTGATACCTTGATTGAAAATTGGAGAGGAGAATTGTCCAAGTCACTTTCCATCGCTTATGGTATCGTTCCAAGAAGAGAAAATATGGAGCTTTCCATCGATGATATTGCAAAGCTTGCGGACCGAAAAATGTATATCCATAAGGCTCAGTATTATGAGAAAATTGGAAAAAAGATTTAAGTAGATAGAGTTTTATAAAAAAGGAGACGAGGCTTTTTTTAAGTGCACCGTCTCCTTTTTTGCTTTATTGAGATGTAGTGTTAGCCATAGATTTTCTTTAACGCAGCCATACTGTAGTTGCGAAGCTCATCATCCACCCACGAATTATGCTCGATAAATGTTTCGAATGGAACAGAGGATGGGAACATGCATCCGCCATACATGACAAAGCTTCCGTCATAGAAATATTCGTCGACTATACGGCGAACCTCTGCGCGCACCTGTTCTTCGGTTGCAGTAGGTTCATTGTGAGGACCATAGGAATCCCAGCCACCGTTGAAGAGCACCTTGTCTCCATAAAGCTGTTTGCATTTTACAATATCGTTCTGATAAGGCTGCATGGTCTCAATTAAAGTGGTTCCATAGCCAATGATATCAGGAAGAATCTGCTCGCAGTTGCCACAAACGTGGTGTGCGAGAATCATATCATTCTCGAGGCAGGCTTTTGCCAGCTTTTTCTGATGTGGAAGAATCAATTCATCATACATATCTTTGCTGAAGAATAATCCGTCTGAGGAACAGACATCGTCGCCAATCATATAGATGTCGAGATCGTAGTATTCCTTTGCTTTTTTCATCAGCTTAATTTTCCATTCGGTGTGGGCATCAAAGAAGTCGTTTACCGAATCTGGATCCTCAAGCATGGCAATTAAGGCCTCGCAGGTTCCCATCACTGCCTGAAGGCGGTTAAAGTTTCCCTCTTCAAGACTGGACATCAGAAGCTGAGCATTTCGATCGAAGCCCTCGAGATCCTTTTGTGCTGCTGCAGCCCAGTCCATTTTGTCTGGGTCTGGGAACTGAATCACCTTTTCCCAGTCAGCGATATCTTCCAAAATATGAATATGTGGATCAGGGATGGCTCCGCCAAGTGGTGCGACATCGTCAACAATCCATTTGACGCCAAGACAGTCGATGCGCTGTCCTGATGGGTCAAAGGAACCGTCCTTGTTGATGGCAGAGGAAACAAAGACCTTGTTTGCCACGAAATTGTTTGGAAGCCAGGCCGCTTCCTTGTGATTTAATAGACGAAGCATGTTTTCTTTTTCTGTCATAATGTTGTCCTTTCTGATCTTGCGAGGCGATCTCGTAGACGAGATTGTAAATTTTTCAAAGTATCTGAGCTGATTATAAAACTTAAAAATTTCTAAAAAGTGTGACATGTGGCACACTTTTTAGAAAAATGTGATATACTTTTTATTAGTATTTATATTGGGGTTATATGAGTTGGAGGTATTATGAGGATTATTACGGATCAAAAGAAGGTGAATGAATGCCTGGATTCGCATGATTTTTCAAAAATCTTTGGAAATCTGGAACTTTATCGGAAGCACTTTAAAGTGTTTATTTACGAAAAGGGGGAGATGATTATTCCCTCGCCCGAGACCAGGAAGAATATGTTTTTTCTGGTGGATGGAAAATTTTCTGTTTACTCGGTGACAGAGGAAGGCAAGCAGATGCTGGTGCGCTACTGTGACAGTTTTATTTCCATGGGGGATATGGAATTGCTGGGCTATTCGGAGGCCGCACACAACATCGAGATGAACAGCCAGTGCACTTTTTTGGTGTTGGATATGCTTCTCCATCGGGAGGCGTTGCTCGCTGACTCGACCTTTATGTTTTATATTGCGAGGGGATTGGCGGAAAAACTGAATTATTTTGGGACGATGCAGTTTCATGATAAAACGATTTCCGCGAAGCAAAAGGTCATCAGTCAGATTATCGCGGTGGCAGGGGAGCATTTGTTTTACAAGGAGAATCTGAGAAAAACTGCTCAGATTTTATCCATCAGTTATCGGCATATGCACCGCATTTTATCAGATTTAGTGGAGAGGAGGGTTTTATCCCGCGAAAATAACGGGTATCGCATTTTAAATATTGCGGCACTCGAAAATATATATTTTGAAGATGAGCGATAAGGAAGAAAGTTATGAAAAATGTAATCTCAATATTTAAAGCCGATTTCAAAGGCTTAACCAAAAACTTTTTTGCGCTTGTGATTGCCATCGGCTTATGTTTTTTGCCAGCACTCTATGCCTGGTTTAACATCTATGCAAACTGGGATCCATACGCAAATACGGGGAATATTAAAATTGCTGTTGTCAATCTGGATGAGGGACTAGAGCGAGGCGGCGAGATGATCAATATGGGGGATAGCATTGTCGAGTCGCTGAAGGAAAAGGACAGTATTGGCTGGCAGTTCTTAGAGGACGAGATGGACGCAAAAAATGGCGTCAAATCAGGAGAGTACTATGCAGCTATAGTTATTGACAAGGATTTTTCCTATGGAATGTATCACGGAGTGGCGGAGAATGTAGAAAATCCAAAGCTCACCTACTATGTCAACGACAAAAAGAACGCAGTCGCCACAAAGATTACAGATACGGCAGTCTCTACCGTACAGGCGAGCGTGAACAAGCAGTTTCTTAAGGTATTAGTGGAAAAGATGTTTGAGGAGACCAACTCGCTTTCCTCAGATATGACAGACGAGGAGCTGGTAGAAGAGTTTGTCGTTAAAATGGAAAATGTCTCTGCAAAATTAAAGGAATACAGCGCGCTGATCGACACTATGCAGAAGGCGAACGGCAATATGTCATTTGTCTCTGAGGGCGCAAGCGGAAGTATGCTTGAAAGCCAGGAAAAGCTGCAGGAGGGAATCGATAAGCTCGAGAGCGGACAGGGGAACTTAGACAAGACGCAGCTTACCTTCAATGAGTACAGTGTCAAGGTAAATAACACGCTAAATCAGATAGAAACTTCCTTAAAAAAGGTCAGCACACAGCTTGGCGCAGCGGGGCTAGAGACCGATGTCAATGCTTTGCAGACAGATATGGATGCCATTCTTGCAACTTCTAATACACTTGCAGGACAACTTTCAGATTTGCTGGACGAGCTTGAACAACTGCAGAGCAATGGCGCAAGTGCAGCGACAATCGCGATTGTCAAAGCGAATATCGATGCGCTTCAGACGGCGATTTCACAGGCACAGAATTTGTCAGCGACAGTCAGTGTGGCTGAGAATACTTTGACCGCCATCAATGCGATTCAAAATCAGCTGACAAGTCTTTCTCAAACGGTTTCAAATTTAAATAAGATGTACAACAACCAGATTGTACCTCAGGTAAACACGATGCTAAGCGGAATGAAGGAAACGCTTGAATCTGTACAGCAGATGCTTACCAGTTTAAAGTCAACCACAGGAACGATGTCAGAGGTGTTTGCAGGGGCTGCGACTACGCTTGATACTTTAAATATCAGTCTTGGCGAGCTTCAGGTTGTGTTAAACGATGCAACAGAACGCTTAGATGAAGTGCTTGAAAAGATTGACGCCGCAGATGCGGAGGAGAAAATCAGTGTCATCTTAAACGTGATGTCAAGCAATCCACAAAAGATTGGAACCTTCTTCTCAGAACCGGTGCAGGCTTCTGAAAACTATATTTATGAAATCAAAAATTACGGTTCGGGGGTAGCTCCGTTCTACACGACTTTGGCGATTTGGGTTGGCATGACCATCCTTGTTTCCATGATTAAGGTGCATGCAGATACCAACAATCTGGAGAATGTAAAGCCATCCGAGCTGTTCTTTGGACGATATATATTAATCTTTTTGCTGTCGCAGATTCAGGCACTGATTATCGTGTTAGGGGATTTATTCCTACTGAGAATTCAGTGTGTGCACCCGATTGCCTTTTGGGCAGCGGCAGCTATGGCGAGCCTAACCTTCTCACTTCTCATTTATTCACTGACCATTGCCTTTGGCGATATCGGAAAAGCGATCGCGGTTGTTGTCATGGTAGTTCAGATTGCGGGAAGCGGTGGAACCTATCCAATCGAAGCGTTGCCAAAATTTTTCCAGGCAGTTTATATTTTCTTCCCATTCCCGTATGCGATTAATGCTATGCGAGAATGCGTAGGCGGCATGTACGAGACCGCCTTTAGCGTATACCTGCTTCAGTTAGCGGCATTTGCAGTTGCTGCACTTGTCATTGGACTGGTAATTCGTATTCCATTCATCAAGCTAAATCACTTCATTGAAGAGAGAATGGAAGACACGGAGATGTTATAGGAGGATGCTATGAAAGAAGAAAAGAAATTCCAGGAAATGTATCAAAGACTTATGGAATACCAAAATGGCATCCATGAGAAAAATCAAAAGAGAATCAAAATTGGAATCTGGTGTTTATTCATCATTCCAGTCGTATTTTTGTTTTTAGTATTTGTGACCGGCAGTTCAAAAATTATATTTTTGGTGCTGTGGATTATCAGCTTATTTGCAATTGCTGTGTATCTCGTCGGAATCGAATATTACGATTATACGCTACAGGAAAAAATGAGCGAAATCAGTGGAAAGAAGGATACCGCTGTCGAGGGACTGATTGATATCAATCAGCTGGAGGATAAGATTTCTGAGGTTGCAGAAAAGATTGAATCCAGAGGAGGGGTATTCTAAATGAAGAAAATCATTCAGGTCATTCAGTCGGATGCAAAAAGAATATTAAGCAACGTAGTTGCGCTTGTGATTGCTTTAGGACTTGGGATTATTCCAGCGCTCTATGCCTGGTTTAACATCATGTCCAACTGGGATCCCTATGGCAAGGACGCCACCTCTGCGATGAAAATCGCTGTCTTTTCGATGGATGAGGGCGTTGAATATGGTGATGTTCATTTAAATATTGGAAATAAGGTCATTGAGGGACTTCAGTCAAACGATACGATTGGCTGGGTGTTCAGTGAAAGCAGGGATGATGCATTAGAAGGTGTCTACAGCAGTGAGTACTATGCTGCATTCATCGTTCCAGAGAATTTTACTGAGGATATGCTAAGCTTCTTAAACGGAGATCCGGTTAATCCGCAGATTGAATATTATGAAAACAGTAAGAAGAATGCGATTGCGACAAAGATTACCTCGAAGGTAAAGATCACGGTGCAGCAGTCTGTAAATACCTCTGTAGTGGTGACGCTCACTGAGATGACCTCAAAAACGGGAGAGGTGCTGACAGGAAAGAACTATGACGGAACTGACCTTGTCAGTGGAACCATGACCAAGCTAAAGGAAATGGACCGAAATCTGTCGACCTATGTGAGCATCCTTGATACCTTGGCATTGTTAAGCGGTTCTGCCTCAGATTTGGTTGGAACCACAAAGGATTTGATTCCAGGGGTTGAGAATATGTTAGACAGCAGCCAGTCTGCGCTTGCTGGAATGCAGGATACGGTGCTTGCGGGAGGACAGACCGCACAGACCATTTCGGCGTTTGTGGATGTCAGCTTAACCTCCATCTCAAACCAGTTAAATTCATTAAGCTTAAATATCAAGATAATTGGTGGAGGAACAGGAACACCACTTCCTGCTCCAGACATGTCGAGTCTTGACCGTATTGCAAACAGTACCTTTGATTTGATGGATTTACTGGGCTGTACCTCACAGAAGGTACAGGATGCGCGAGATACCTATACTCAGCTTTCTTCGGAAATCACGCAGTTAAACACAGACTACAACAAGACGCAGGCTGACATTGCTGCGCTCTGCGCAACTATCGAGCAGGAAATTAGCGCATGTCAGATGTCTATCGAAGGCTTAAGAACCGACTTTAGCTATAAGATTACACCGGCAATCACAAATACTGTCTTAGAAATCGAATCTTCACTGATTCAGACACAGGCAATGCTGTCCTCCTTAGACGACAGCTTTCCACAGATAAACAGCGCGTTGGCGGATTATCAGACAATCTTAAAGACCGGCGGTGCTGATATCGCAACGACCAGAGAGACCGTGGCAAGCGTAAAGGAAAAGCTCGACACGGTAATAGATACCTTTGAGGTGTTATCTGAGGATGAGCAGTATCAGGAGATTATCCAGATTTTGAGCACCGATCCATCTCTGATTGCATCCTTTGTCGCATCTCCGGTTTCTATGGAAACTGTGAAATTCTACGAGATAAAGCATTATGGATCAGCCATGGCAGCCTTTTATACGGTACTTGCACTTTGGGTTGGAGCCCTGATTAGCGTGGCTTTAATCAAGGTGAAGGTAAAGCCTGCGCACGATATCGATCCAGATACAAAGGAATGGCAGAAGTTCTTTGGAAGATATTTTGCCTTCTTTCTTTTGGGACAGGCGCAGACCTTAGTCACTGTGCTTGGAGATTTGTTCTTTGTTGAAATCGACTGTGCACATCCATTTCTGTTTTGGCTGTCAAGCGCAGTGATTAGTACCTGCTTTACACTGCTGATGTATGCCCTGACCTACGCCTTTGGAAATGTGGGACAGGCAGTCGCAGTCATTGTAATGGTTATTCAGGTCGCAGGAGCCGGTGGAACCTTCCCTGTCGAAGTGCTTCCAAAGGCTTTCCAGGTGGTATACCGCTTTATGCCATTCGCCTACAGTTTAGGGGCGCTCAGAGAATGCGTCGGTGGCATTTATCACTTTGCCCTGTTTAAGAATCTGATGGCACTGCTCATTTTTATGCTGCTTTCCGTTCTGCTTGGACTATTCTGCGGACGACCATTCAAGAAGCTCTCCAAGGACATCGAACTCAGCAAGAAAAAATCAGGCGTATTAATGTAAAAGAGCGTCACACCAGACCACGCCATTCAGACAACAGATTTTCAAAGGACTTCCTTTATGGAGGTCCTTTGTGTTTTTTTGGCCTGTTCTTTTATAGCCTCTTTCACGCGAACTCCGTGCTACGCAAAAAACTAGCAATGGCTTGTGCTTCTCCTATCCACGAATTTCGTTTTGTCGAATTTTTCCGTGGTGATTTTTCTATAGCTTCCAGTGGTCTTTCCCTTAGGGATGCCCTTTCGTTAGAGTAAAGTGTGCAGTCCTTAGTGTCTGAAAAAACTGATGCACCGCATACGCGCAGGAAGCGCGTATAGACCTGCATAAGCCACGGACGGCGGTTCAGGTCGTGCGGTGCAACATCAGATTTTTCAGGCACTTAGCACTGCTAGCTTTACGGCCACAAAGGCATCCTAAGGGTAGAGGCCGCTGGAAGCTAAGAAAAAGCACACTCACCAAATTCGAAACGAAATTCGTTAGAGAGAAGTACAAGCCTACCTTGCTGTTTTTTGTCGTGGCCGTCGTAAATACGCGATACAAGAGGCTATGAAATGAACAGGCTATAAATATAAAACAAGAGGACCTCCATAAAGGAAGTCCCCTAAAAGATGTTTTTTGAATGGCGAGGTCCGGTGTGGGACGCTCTTTACATGAATCCTATGATTTTTTCTTCTGATGTCCGAAGAGCTTGTTGAAGAGAATCTGTGGAATGGCGGTTCCAAAGATGATTCCAAACACGATTGCGATAGCAATCTCAATGGTTTCCGTTCCCTTGATCCCAAACAGGGTGCGCTCCCCATTAAAGAAATAGTAAGCAGTGTAGTAAATTCCCGCACCAGGCACGAGAGGGAAAATACCCGTCAAAAGGTAAAGCGTTACAGGCTTTTGTCTGCGCACTGCGAAAACTCGTGCAAAGATGGTCAGCACGAAGGTGGAGATGATGTTTGCCGCGATAATATTAAAATCAAAGAGGATAAGGACGTAGTACACGAGCCATCCAATGGCGCCAGTGATTCCGCAGAGATACAGCTCCGTCTTCGGTGCATTAAATACAATGGAAAATCCTATGGTCGCAAAAATTGCAACGATAAACTGAATAATCAAATTGACTGCCATTTACGCCACCCCCCATCCAATCAGACGGAAGAATCCGTATGCGATACATACACCAGCGGCAATGCATAAAGCAGTGAGCAATGCATCTAGCAGATGAATCGCGCCGCTTAGGTAATCGCCGTTGTAAAAATCTCGAATTGCTGTTGTAAATATGATTCCAGGGACGAGTACCATGATAGCACCGATGATGATTTTATCACGATTGAACATTGTTCCAGGAACCAGAGTGGTTAAAACGTAGGTGATGGCAGTGATAAAGGTGCTGCAGAACACCTGCGAAATCGAGCGGGAAAATCGTGCTTTTGCCATTGCAAGAATGAAAAATTCTTCCACGAAGCCGAGCAAAAAGGCAATTACACTATCCAAAGCGCTTCCGCCAAAAAGGTAAGCGAAACAGCCACAGCCTAAACCACAGGCAAGCATCAGGGCCCAGCCTGGATATCCTTCGGATTTGCGAATTTCTTTTAAACAGTCCCATGCAGCTTCAAAATCCAGGTCAAATGAACAAATCTGTCGGCTTAGCTGATTTAAATCAGCGATGCGCGAGAGATTGGTTGTGTAGCGTGGCATGTGTCTTACCATGGAGCTTGCCTTTGCCGTATCTTCATCAGCACTGGCAAAAATCCCGTTGGAGAGCACATAGACGTCAAAGCGCTCAATCTGATATGCCGTCAAAATTCGTTCGATGGTTTCTTCTATTCGACTGATTTCTGCGCCGTTTTCGAGCATCGTGATGCCAAGCTCGACGGCAAGCGCAAGAATATCTTTGGTTTGTACATCTTTTTTCATTCCAAATGTGTTCCTCTTAATTAATTTAATTAAGTACATATCCATTAAGGCTTAATAAATGTAGGATGTCAACCATTTTCTTTTACGTAAAAAGGGTTATAGTATATAATGAATTATTACATTGGAGGAATATACCATGTTTGAACAAATGAAGGGCTTAACCCCCAAGAAAAAGATTGAATATTATATCCAGTATTATGGAATTGTCACGGTTGTCATTTTGTTGGTGATTTTTGCGATTGCCATGTGGATCAAAACCGCAGTGACAGATAAGACAGATATTGCAAATATTATGTTAATCAATGCTGATGACAGCAATGTCTATGAAAAGGAAGAACTTCAAGCTTACTTTAAAGAGGTTCTTTTGGAATACGACTTTAATCCAAAGAAGGATGAGATTGTAATCTCAACTGGTTATCACATGGGCGCCGCATTTGATGTGCAGACAGACACTACGAACCTGATGCGTCTTCAGACGGAGCTTTCTGCGGGAGCTGGTGATATCCTTATCTTCAACGAGGACTACAGCGAGCAGATGCTTAACTTTGGCGCGATGCGCGATTTGCATGATTTGCTGGATGCATCCTATTTAAAGGAGCATGAGGATGACCTTCTGTATTATTATGATGAGGAAGAAAAGAAAAGCTACCCTGTGGCGATTCGCGTCAACCCAAATTCCAAGCTGATGAAAATTCTTGATGTTTATCATGATTGTGACGCATATATTGGAATCTGCTATCGCACGCTTTCAGACGAGCAGACCGTATGTAAAACTGTATTACATGACGCATTGGAGGAATAATATGCAGTTTCGACCATGTATTGATATTCATAATGGAAGTGTCAAGCAGATTGTTGGCAGCTCGCTGACCGATCAGGAGAATGCGCCAAAGGAAAATTTCGTTTCAAAGAAGGATGCTTCCTATTACGCGAACTTATATAAAGAGCACGGCCTTACTGGTGGACATATCATTCTTTTAAATAAAGAGGGAACGCCAGAATATGAGGCAACAAAGGCGGCAGCAGTATCCGCACTTGCGGCCTTCCCAGGAGGAATGCAAATCGGTG
Source organism: Agathobacter sp. (assembly GCA_045641385.1). Classification (GTDB taxonomy): domain Bacteria; phylum Bacillota; class Clostridia; order Lachnospirales; family Lachnospiraceae; genus Roseburia. Next base: position 47,149 of record JAZUGV010000038.1, read on the forward strand.
GTGGCATCAATGATAAAAATGCAGCTTCCTATATAGAGGCTGGTGCAAGCCATGTGATTGTGACAAGCTATGTGTTTTCACAGGGCCGCATCAACTACGAAAATCTCAGAAAGATGCATGAGGCAGTTGGCAAAGAGCATCTGGTGCTTGATTTGTCCTGCCAGTATTGTGAGGCCAGTGAGAATGGCCCTGCGGGCTACTATATTGTGACAGACCGTTGGCAGAATGTCACCAAGGAGCGCGTGAGCGAGCCATTGTTAGATGAGCTGGCGTTTTATTGCAGCGAGTTTCTGATTCATGCAGTGGATGTAGAGGGGAAAAATTCAGGCATCGAAAGAAAACTGGTGGAACTGCTTTGCGAGTGGAATCAGCTTCCAATCACCTATGCGGGAGGAATTCACGACATAAAGGACATCGAAGAAATTCGTACACTTGGCAAAGGGCTTATGAACTTTACTGTTGGAAGCGCTCTTGACTTGTTTGGTGGTCAGCTTAAGTTTGAAGATATTTGTAAGATGAGTGAGAGGGAATAGATATGAAATATACAAAAGAGGATATATTCAGAATCGTAGAGGAAGAGGATGTCGAGTTCATCCGCCTTCAGTTTACGGATATTTTTGGAACCTTAAAAAACGTGGCAATCACCTCCAGTCAGTTAGAGAAGGCCTTAAACAACGAGATTATGTTTGATGGTTCATCGATTGAAGGCTTTGCCAGAATTGAAGAGTCAGATATGTATCTTTATCCGGATATCGATACCTTTGCAATCTTCCCATGGCGTCCAAGCACGGGAAAGGTAGCACGATTTATCTGTGATGTATACAAGGCAGACCGAACACCATTTGAAGGAGACCCAAGACTGATTCTTCGCAGACAAATCGAACGTGCGTCAGCACTCGGCTATACCTTCAATGTTGGACCAGAATTAGAGTTTTTCCTGTTTCATCAGGATGAGAATGGACAGCCAACCACCATCACGCATGAGAAGGCAAGCTACTTTGACCTTGGGCCTGTCGACCTCGGGGAAAACGCCCGAAGAGATATGGTGCTCACCTTAGAGCAGATGGGATTTGAAATCGAAGCATCCCACCATGAGGTTGCGCCAGCGCAGCACGAGATTGACTTTAAGTATGACGAAGCAATGACCACTGCGGATAATATGATGACCTTCAAGCTTGCGATAAAAACCATCGCAAAGAGAAATGGCCTGTTTGCAAGCTTTATGCCAAAGCCAAAGGCAAATGTGGCTGGCTCTGGAATGCACATCAATATGTCTATTTTTAAGGACGGGAAAAATATATTCAGTGATGCGGAAAACGAAATCGGCTTAAGCAGAGAGGCTTACCAGTTTATTGGCGGCTTAATTAAGCATATCAAGGGTATGTGCCTTGTGACCAACCCATTGGTCAATTCCTATAAGCGTTTAAGCTCTGGATTTGAAGCTCCAAGCTATATCGCCTGGTCAGCGCACAACAGAAGCCCGCTGATTCGTATTCCAACCGCCAGGGAGGAGAGTATTCGAATTGAGCTTCGAAGCCCAGATCCAGCAGGCAATCCATATCTGGTGCTTGCTCTTTGTCTGGCAGCAGGTCTCGATGGTATCGAAAACAAAATCAATCCACCAGTTGAGGTACAGGGAAATATCTTTGATTTATCAGACAGCGGAAAGGAAAGATATGGCATCGAATCTCTTCCAAAGGATTTGAATGAAGCCATCACCTATATGAAGGAGGATCGCATGGTTCGCGAGGTGTTAGGAGAGCACATCACCTCAAAATATCTTTCTGCAAAGAAGCAGGAGTGGGAGCAGTATGCAACCTCTGTATCAGAATGGGAAATCAACGAATATCTGTATAAGATCTAAGAATGAATGCAGGCGCAAACGATATCCTTTGTTGTCGAAATTCCTAATAAATAAGAACGAATTGCGACAATAAATATCGAAAATTCCACTTGTGAGCACCCTGAAATAGTAGTAAAATGGGTAACCGTGTGTAAGTAACAGAAAGGTTAAACATTATGTCAACAAAGAGAGAAAACATTCGTAACATCGCAATTATCGCCCATGTAGACCATGGTAAAACTACCCTGGTTGATGAACTGTTAAAGCAGTCTGGTGTCTTCCGTGAGAACCAGGAGGTACAGGAGCGTGTCATGGACTCCAACGACATCGAAAAGGAAAGAGGTATCACCATTCTTTCAAAGAACACTGCAGTACAGTATAAGGATACCAAGATTAATATCATTGATACTCCTGGACATGCTGACTTTGGTGGAGAGGTTGAGCGAGTTCTTAAGATGGTAAACGGAGTTGTTCTTGTAGTAGACGCCTTCGAGGGTGTTATGCCACAGACAAAGTTCGTAGTTATGAAGGCTCTTGCATTAAAGCTTCCTATCATTGTATGTGTCAACAAGATTGACCGTCCAGAGGCAAGACCAGATGAGGTAATCGACGAAGTATTAGAGCTCTTTATGGATCTTGACGCTTCTGATGAGCAGTTAGAATGCCCATTCGTATTCGCTTCTGCAAGAAACGGATATGCGATGTTGAATCTTGAGGATGAGCGTAAGGATATGATTCCTCTCTTTGAGACCATTGTTGATTATATTCCAGCACCATCTGGTGATGAAAACAAAGGAACTCAGGTGTTAATTTCTACCATCGACTACAACGAGTATGTAGGTCGTATCGGTGTAGGAAAGGTTGACAACGGATCAATCAAGGTAAATCAGGAGGCAATTGTGGTGAACCACCATGATCCATCCCGCAACCAGAAGGTTCGTATCAGCAAGCTCTTTGAGTTTGACGGCTTAAACCGTGTCGATGTAACAGAGGCAGGGGTAGGTGAAATCGTTGCAATCTCAGGTATCGCTGACCTTAAGATTGGAGATACCATCTGTGCTGTGGATGCGCCAGAGGCAATTCCATTCCAGAAGATTTCTGAGCCTACCATTTCAATGAACTTTATCGTAAACGACTCGCCACTTGCTGGTCAGGAAGGAAAGTATGTTACCTCCCGCCACATCCGTGAGCGTTTAATGAAGGAATTAAATACAGACGTGTCCCTTCGTGTGGAGGATACCGACAGCCCAGATTCTCTTAAGGTTTCAGGACGTGGAGAATTACATTTGTCTGTATTAATCGAAAACATGCGTCGTGAGGGATTTGAGTTTGCTGTATCAAAGGCCGAGGTATTATATAAGAAGGACGAGAAGGGTAAGCTGCTCGAGCCAATGGAAATCGCTTATGTCGATGTGCCAGACGACTTTACAGGAGCTGTTATCTCAAAGCTTCAGCAGCGTAAGGGAGAGCTTTTAAATATGGGTTCCATCGCTGGTGGCTACACTCGTATCGAATTTCGAATTCCATCCCGCGGACTGATTGGATACCGTGGAGAGTTCATGACAGACACCAAGGGGAATGGTATTATCAATACCATCTTTGATGGCTATGATGAATTCCGAGGAGAGATTGCATACCGTTCAACGGGATCACTGATTGCGTTTGAAACTGGTGAGGCAGTTACTTATGGATTGTTCTCAGCACAGGACCGAGGCATCTTATTCATCGGCGCTGGTGAGAAGGTATATCAGGGAATGGTTATTGGACAGTCACCAAGAGCAGAGGACATTGAATTAAATGTCTGCAAGATGAAGCATTTGACCAATACCCGTTCAGCATCAGCGGATGAGGCATTGACACTTGTAGCACCTAAGGTATTAAGTCTTGAGCAGGCGTTAGATTTCATCGATACTGATGAACTCTTACAGGTGACTCCTGAAAGCCTCCGTATCCGAAAGAGAATTCTTGACCCTACACTTCGCAAGCGTTCTAATATCGCAAAGAAGCAGGGATAGGGCTAAAAGCGGTCGAAAGCTGAAT
>JAZUGV010000039.1:0-3148 GCA_045641385.1 Agathobacter sp.
GACAAGGTCTCCGTTCCCTGTAAAAGCAAGAATGCATTGAAAGGAGAAATCGTCGCACCCGTGTCACGCAGCAAAATAGCACGAATATAAGTTACAAAAGCTGCCGGTCCTACTGCATCTGCGAATGATACGCCGTGATAGCTCGGGTTAGGATCTGCAATTCCGGGATATTTTCCGCTTGCTTTCCAGTCAAACTTTCCAGAATCTACAATAATTCCACCTAGAGTCGTTCCATGCCCGCCAATAAACTTTGTAGCGGAATGAACCACGATATCTGCTCCATGCTCAATCGGACGAATCAGATAAGGAGTTCCAAACGTATTATCAATTACAAGAGGAAGACCAGCTTCATGCGCAATAGCTGCGATTGCATCGATATCAGGAATATCACTGTTTGGATTTCCAAGCGTCTCTAAATAGACTGCTTTGGTCTCCGGACGAATAGCTGCTTTAAGCTCTTCCAAATTGTGTGCATCCACAAAAGTGGTCTGAATTCCGTACTGTGGCAGGGTGTGTGCCAAAAGGTTGTAGCTTCCACCATAGATGGTCTTCTGTGCAACAATGTGTCCTCCATTTGCAGCAAGTGCCTGAATGGTGTAGGTGATTGCTGCTGCGCCAGATGCTACAGCAAGTGCTGCAGATCCACCCTCGAGTGCTGCAATTCTCTCCTCAAAAACACCCTGTGTTGAATTGGTAAGTCTTCCATAAATATTTCCTGCATCGGCAAGTCCAAAGCGGTCAGCTGCATGCTGTGAATTTCGAAATACATAAGAGGTGGTCTGATAAATTGGAACTGCTCTTGCATCGGTTGCTGGGTCTGGCTGTTCCTGTCCTACGTGTAACTGTAATGTTTCAAATCTATAATTGCTCATAATAATTGTCCTCCATATTATATGTTTCCTATCGTTTTAATAGGTTTTCGTCTTGAAAAGATAACCAGTTCTAAAATTCCTATGAACTGGTCATCCATATTATTCTTCGTTAAAAAGTGCGGTTGAGAGATATCTGTCTCCAGAGTCTGGAAGTAACACAACAATGTTCTTTCCTGCGTTTTCTGGTCTCTTTGCTAAAATGGTAGCGGCCTTTAATGCAGCTCCTGATGAAATACCAACCAAAACGCCTTCGCTTCTTGCAAAAGCTCTTCCCTCTGTAAATGCGTCTTCATTTTCGATAGTGATGATCTCATCATAAATCTCAGTATTCAAAGCATCTGGCACAAATCCTGCACCAATTCCCTGAATCTTATGTGCACCTGCAACACCAGTAGAAAGAACTGCGCTGGTTGCTGGCTCAACAGCTACAACCTTTACATTTGGATTCTGTTCCTTTAAGTACTCTCCTACACCTGTGATGGTTCCACCGGTTCCAACACCTGCTACAAAGATATCAACCTTTCCATCTGTCTGCTTCCAAATTTCTGGACCAGTGGTAGCCTTATGTGCTGCTGGGTTTGCTGGATTTACAAACTGTCCAAGGATAATAGAGCCTTCAATTACCTGATTTAACTCTTCTGCCTTTGCGATAGCTCCCTTCATACCCTTTGCGCCTTCGGTGAGAACAAGCTCTGCACCATAGGCCTTGAGAAGATTTCTACGCTCAACTGACATGGTATCTGGAAGAGTAAGGATTGCTCTATAGCCCTTTGCTGTAGCAACTGCTGCAAGACCAATTCCTGTATTTCCTGAGGTTGGCTCAATGATGGTTGCTCCTGGCTTTAAAACGCCTCTCTTCTCTGCATCTTCAATCATTGCAAGAGCAACTCGATCTTTTACGGAACCTGCTGGATTAAGATACTCAAGCTTTGCAAGAATGGTTGCATCCTTTGCTCCTGCCTTTTCGCTGTATCTGCTAATCTCTAACAATGGTGTATTTCCAACTAACTCTAATGAACTTTTCTTAATATCTGACATTTTTATGTCCTCCGTAATTTCTAATTTTAATTTTCGATTTCAGCCAAAGTCCATATGATTCTTTGGCATTTCGTATATGCGTTTCATTACTGATATTGTATTTATCTGATCTGCAGCTTTATAATCTGTATCTTTATGTTCCGCATCTTTATGTTCCGCATCTTTATTATATACATCTCAATTGTAATTACAATTGAATGGTCAATTTACTGGCAACACATTCGACGACAACCACTCTTTACTGTCATTCTTTCGTATTTTGTTGCATTCATGTTATCGTCTCCTTTCATCTCTTACCTTTTCGGTAGGTTATGTATGTATTATATCCACACCCCTATCTTTTGTCTACCCCAATTTTGATATTTTTTAAAAAATTTTTTCGCCAATTGCAAAAGCCTACCTTTTCGATATATAATAAGAATATAAAAGGAGTAAACACTATGAAAATTTCTACCAGAGGCCGCTACTCTCTTCGTATGATGATTGATTTAGCGCAACACTATAATGAAGGCTATGTCGCTTTAAAGGACATTTCCAAAAGACAGGACATTTCCAAAAAGTATTTGGAGCAGATCATTCCATTTCTGCACAGAAGCAATCTTTTGATTGCAAACAAAGGCCATATGGGTGGCTACAAACTTTCCAGAGATCCATCTATGATTAACGTACGTGAAATCCTAGAAAGTGCAGAGGGCAGCTTAACCCCAGTCAGCTGTATGGACAACAATCCAAACCAGTGCGAAAAATGTGGTGAATGCGTTACCCTCCCTATTTACCAGGGCTTGTATGATGTCATCACAAAATACTTTGAAGGAATTACCCTAGAAGACATTGTCAATCGACAGATTTCAGATTTTATATACAACATCTAAAAATGGAGCTTCGACTGCGAAACACTCGCGGAGCGTTTGCGTGCCAATGCGATATTTTTCATCTGCAAAAGCGTGCGCATCCTCGCGGAGCATTTTCCTATATATAAAAAAACGCCAGCTTATGATTCTTCCTCATATGATATGTACCCAGAATCCTGGACACATTGACTTATTAAACTAGGCGCAACAACACATGGATGTTTCCCTGTACTTTACAGGGGGCATCCATTTTGTTTTGCTCTGAATTCTTTTATTGTTGTAATAATCAATATACTCCTCAACAGCTTTGGCAAATTCTTCAAAGGATGCGTAATCCTTCTCAAAGCCATAATACATTTCGTTCTTCATTCGTCCAAAGAACGTCTC
>JAZUGV010000040.1:0-59693 GCA_045641385.1 Agathobacter sp.
TGGCTACGATCCGACTTTGGAATTGAAGCTGTAATCGCGATGTTAATTACCTTTATTATAGGCAATTTAATTTTGAAGAATGCATTTAACAGAACCAGACCTTGGGTAGTGTCTGAGTTTACCAATTTTCCAGTTGGTTTAACGCTTCCAAAGGATGCATCGTTCCCATCTGGTCATACGATGAATGGAATTACCTGTTCCCTGATTCTTTTATTTAATGATAAGAGATATGGTATTCCAGCAGTTGTGCTTGCAGTGCTTATTGCTTTTTCGAGAATGTACAATTATTGTCATTTTCCAACCGATATTATTGGTGGAATCGTAGTTGGTGCAATCGCAGCGGTTGGTGTGCACTTAATTGCAAAATATGTTAACAACAAAAAACGACAAAATAATGGAGAAGTGGCCTAGTAAGGCTACTTCTCCATTATTTTGTCTCTGTGGAAATTGTTATATAAATAACAGGCTTGTCTATTTTTTATCTATTCTTGTACTTAAAAAAATACAAAGATATAATATAATTATTCTTGTGTAAATGATAAATTGTAATTCATTTTGGGGCGAGAACTATACGTATTTTATTAAGAAAGAGGAATGAGAATGAGTAGATTAGAAATCCCTACTCCTGCGCAGGCTGATCTTGTGATTGAAGGCCTGTACAAGGATCTGGAGAGAAGAATCGAATCCAGCCCACCTGGATTATGTCATGTTGACATGACAAGAGCTTTCCTTGAGCTGTGCCATGCACAGACCTGTGGAAAGTGTGTACCATGTCGTGTAGGTTTATGGCAGTTAAAGACCATGCTTACTGACGTTTTAAATGGAGAAGCAGAGCTTAGTATTTTAGATGAAATGGAAGAGCTTGCTAAGTCTATTATGGAGTCTGCTGACTGTGCAATTGGTACAGAGGCAGCGAAAATGGTTTACAAGAGCTTAATCGGAGCAAGAGAAGAGTACGAGAACCACATTTTAAAGGGAACCTGTACCTGTCAGCTCACACAGCCAGTTCCATGTGTGGCACTTTGCCCAGCACATGTTGATATTCCTGGTTATGTAGCCCTTGTACATGAAGGCAGATATTCAGATGCAATTCGTCTCCTTCGCAAGGATAATCCATTCCCAACCACCTGTGGATTTATCTGTGAGCATCCATGTGAGGCTCGTTGCCGTAGAACTATGGTGGATGATGCGGTTAATATCCGTGGCATTAAGCGTGTTGCTGCTGATTTTGCTGGTGAGGTTGAACCTCCTAAGTGCGCAGAGTCAACAGGAAAGAAGATTGCAATTGTTGGTGGTGGTCCAGGTGGACTTTCTGCAGCATACTATCTTCAGTTAATGGGTCATCAGTGTACCGTATTTGAAATGCTTCCACAGCTTGGTGGTATGCTTCGTTATGGTATCCCTAACTACAGACTTCCAAAGAATCGTCTTGATGATGATATCAATGCAATTCTTAAGACTGGTGTTAAGGTTGAGTTTGGAAAGAAGATTGGCGAGGATATGACTATCCAGAGCCTTCGTGAAGAATATGACGCTGTATTGATTACCATCGGTGCAAGCACTGATAAGAAGCTTGGAATCGAAGGAGAAGATGCAGAAGGCGTTGTTTCTGCTGTTAAATTACTTCGTGAAGTTGGTAAGGGGAATCCTATGGATTTATCTGGTCAGGAAGTATGTATCGTTGGTGGTGGAAACGTATCTATGGATGCTGTTCGTACTGCTAAGAGACTTGGCGCTAAGAAGGTTTCTATTGTATATCGTCGTCGTACCGCTGATATGACCGCACTTCCAGCTGAAATTGAAGGTGCAATTGCAGAGGGCTGCGAGGTTATGACTCTTCGTGCTCCATCTAAGATTAATGTGGATGCAAATGGCCATGTTTCAGGCCTTGTAGTTACTCCACAGATGATCAGTGAGATTAAGGATGGCCGTGCTTCTGTAAAGGCAACTGGCGAACCAGATTATGAAATTCCATGTCAGACCTTAATCGTAGCGATTGGTCAGGATATTGAGTCAGCTCACTTTGCTGACGCAGGTGTTCCTGTTAACCGTGGTAAGATTAGTGCATCAGCTGCAGGTAATTTTGATAATATCCCTGGTGTATTTGCTGGTGGAGACTGTGCTTCAGGCCCAGCTACTGTTATCAAGGCAATTGCTGCTGCGAAGGTTGTTGCTGCAAATATTGATGAATATCTTGGATATCATCATGAAATTTCATGTGATGTTGAAATTCCTGAGCCAGAACTTAAGGATATCACTCCATGTGGTCGTGTTGAGTTAGTCGAGCGCGAGGCTGGAGAGAGAGTGAAGGACTTTGATGGAGTTGAGCTTTGCATGTCAAAGAAGGAAGCTTGTCAGGAGTCTGGCAGATGTCTTCGTTGTGACCACTTTGGTTACGGAATCTTCAAAGGAGGTCGCGATAAGGTATGGTAAATATTACATTAAACGGAAAGCAGATTGCTGTTGAAGAAGGCTTAACCATTATGGAAGCAGCGAAAGCGAATGATGTAATCATTCCAAAGCTCTGCTACTTAAAGGATATCAATGAAATCGCAGCTTGCCGCGTCTGCGTTGTAGAAGTTGAAGGCAAAGATCAGTTAGTTACCTCATGTAACACTGTTGTTCAGGAAGGCATGGTAATTAACACTAATTCTTCTAAGGTTCGTAAGGACCGTAGAAAGACTGTTCAGTTATTACTTTCTCAGCATGAGAATAAGTGTTCTGTTTGCGTACGCAGCCAGAACTGTACTTTACAGGATCTTTCAAATGATTTAAATATTATTAAGCTTCCATACAAGGAAAGACTTGAGGAGCGTCCATGGGATAAGAATTATCCAATTATTCGTGATTCTTCTAAGTGTGTTAAGTGTATGCGTTGTATCCAGATCTGTGATAAGGTTCAGAGCTTAAATGTTTGGGATGTTATCGGAACTGGTAGCCGTACTACTGTTGGAATCAAGGATAACAAGAGCATTCTTGAAACAGATTGTTCACTTTGTGGTCAGTGTATCACTCACTGTCCAGTCGGAGCGCTTCGTGAGCGTGACGATACTGACCGTGTATGGGATGCAATTGATGATCCAAACAAGGTTGTTGTTGCTCAGATTGCACCTGCAGTTCGTGCAGCTTATGGTGAAGCTCTTGGCCTTCCAAGAGAAGAGGCTACTGTAGAAAAGATTTGTGAAGCATTAAAGAGAATGGGTGTTGATTATGTATTTGATACAGACTTCACCGCTGACTTAACCATTATGGAAGAGGGAACAGAGTTCTTAGGACGCTTTAAAGCTGGCGAGACCAAGAATCGTCCTATGTTTACCTCTTGCTGTCCAGGTTGGATTCGCTTTGCAAAGAGCCAGTTCCCTGAAATTGTTCCTCAGCTTTCTACTGCAAAGTCTCCACAGCAGATGTTTGGTGCTGTAATTAAGTCTTACTTTGCACAGAGCATTGGTGTTAAGCCAGAAAATATTTATACTGTATCAATCATGCCTTGCGTTGCTAAGAAGGGTGAGGCTACCATGAATCTCTTCTATGAAGAGTATGCTGGTAAGGATGTTGATACTGTATTGACAACCAGAGAACTTTCAAGAATGATTCGCAGTGCATACATCAATCCAAAGACCTTAACTGGTATGCCATTTGATGAGCTTATGCGTGAAGGAACAGGTGCAGGTGTTATCTTCGGAACTACCGGTGGTGTTATGGAAGCTGCACTTCGTTCAGCTTATTATCTTGTACACGGAAAGAATCCTGATGCTGATGCATTTAAGGCAGTTCGTAGTTCAAGAGAAGAGGGTCTTACTGAGGCTGAAATCGATCTTGATGGTGTAACCGTTAAGGCTGCTGTTGTAAGTGGTCTTGGAAATACCAGAAGATTGCTTGAAAGAATTAAGCGTGGAGAAGTAACCTATGACTTCGTTGAAGTTATGGCATGTCCTGGTGGATGTGTAGGTGGTGGCGGACAGCCTATCCACGATGGAGAAGAACTTGCAGGAGTTCGTGGCGATAGACTTCGTTTCCTTGATCAGACTGCAAATCTTCGATTCTCTCATGAGAACCCAGATGTTCAGAAAGCATATGCTGACTTCTTTGAGGCTCCAAATTCTCATAAGGCACACATGCTGTTACATACCGATCATACAAAATGGTCAATGCCAGGTCTTCCTGGAGCACAGTAAAAATAGTAAAAGCGTGATAGGTTTTCCTATCACGCTTTTTTATAAGCAATTCGTTTCACAGGTTGCGCAGCAATTGCAAAAAGAATTAAATTTGCGATATATTCCATCAAAAGGCCTGGGAATTGAGATAATCCTGCCAAAAAACCGCCATATAAAATGCCACCGACAAGAGTATACCCAAATAATGGAATCAAAGTTGCGACAGCAGCTGCAACAATAATAAGAATGGTTTTGTTGGTATGCTTCCGAACAATGAAATAAAAGACAAGTGGCATGAGAGCTTTGATCACTAATGTAGGGAGCGTATATACTGGGTAAGACAATAAATCAGCGAGAGCAGAACCGACAGCACCAATGATAATTCCGTAAGGCATTGGAACAATCATACAAGCAATTAGGATGATTACATTTCCAATATTAAAATATCCTAACGGAATTGGAATTTGAATAAATCTCGTTACAACGAAGGTGAGTGCAGTAAAAAGTGCAGTGATTGTTAAATTTTTTGTGGTAATTTTCATGTATGATATTTCCTTTCGTGCTTGATGTTTGTATAATACTGTTTGGCTGGTTATATAAAAATATCCAAAACAGAAAAATAAAATAGGACCAGATATGAAGAAATATTTAGAATTATATGAACAGTTGAAAGAAAATATTATCGAGGGTAACTATCGATATGGGGATAAGCTTCCATCAAAAAGAGATACCGCCTCAATCGCGCAGGTCAGCCTGATTACGGTTCAGCACGCTTATGAGCTTTTGTGTGAAGAAGGGTATATCGAAGCAAATGAGAGAAGTGGGTTTTATGTAATCTATCGCGAATCAGATTTTCTTGGGCAAATGAATGCTGAGCCATCTATACATATTAACAGAGAAGAGCATGCCTCTCAGAACAAGGGGGAATTTCCTTTTTCTGTTCTTGCAAAGACAATGAGAAAGGTAATCGCTGATTATAACGAAGATATACTGAGACGTCCACCCAAAAAGGGTTGTGTAGAATTGCGTAGAGCCATAAAAACGTATCTGGCAATTACTCGAAATATTCATATTGATGAGGAACAGGTGATTATTGGTTCTGGTGCAGAGTATTTGTATGGCTTGATTGCTCAGATGTTTGAATCCAAAGAGATGATTGCGGTAGAAGATCCCTGCTATGAAAAGATTAGGCAGGTCTATCGCTCGTTAGGCCATCAAATTGATTCACTTAAGCTTGGTAAGGATGGAATATTATCGGAAGAACTTATCCGTACAAAGGCATCCATTTTGCATGTGACACCTTTTCACAGTTTTCCCAGTCAGATTACAGCAAGTATTTCTAAGAAGAGAGAGTATTTAAAATGGGCGGGAGAAGAGAAGTTTATTATAGAGGATAACTATGATTCAGAACTTACTGTATCAAGAAAGATGGAGGATGCACTTTTTGCAATTTCATCGAAGGATAATGTCATTTATATGAATACCTTTACAAAAACGATTGCACCTTCTGTACGAATTGGGTATATGATTCTGCCTAAAAATCTATTGGACAGATTCGAGGAAAAACTCGGCTTTTATTCCTGCTCTGTGCCATCCTTTGAGCAGCTGGTTTTGGCGGAATTAATTGATAGTGGAGAGTATCAAAAACAGGTGAACAGAATGAGAAGGAGGCTTCGAAAAGCCTCCCTCTCATAAAAGATTTTATACGTGCATATTTAGTATTATTTGATTGTGATATCTAATTTGGGTCATCCTCAATAGGCATCATAACACTTGCAACAAAATAATTGCTTTCCATGGCTGTGTCAAAAATTGCGTCGGATTTTTTGACACAGTCTTTTATGATTTTCATTCCAAGTCCGTGTTGCTTTTTGTCTGCCTTTGTGGTTTCGAATTCTGGATTTTCCTCTAATATATTATGCTTTGACTTGTTTTTTACCACGCAAACCAGGTAACGGTTTCGGATGTTCATCTGCACCTGAATATCTGGGTTTTCTTCCTTGCGACTGGCTTCAATAGCATTGTCTAACAGGTTTAATAAAATTGTGCAGAAATGATTTTCATTTATCTTTATATTATTAGGAATAATGATTTCGTTATAGGTCTTTATACCATATTTATGTGCTAACTCTGTTTTGGTATTTAAAATATGGTCAATCATAACATTTCCCGTGTTAATTCCATGTTCACACTCTGTTAAATCTCCAATGACATCCTCTAGATAAGCGTTCAATTGATCAATTTTATTTTCTTTTAACAGCGTCTGAATATAGAAATATCGGTTTTTAATTTCATGACGTTCTTTCTTTGCCTGCTCTTCATTAAGAATTGTGTAGCGATAGCGTGTAAGCTGAATTCTGGATTCGGCCAACGCTTTTCCCAGGTCGACGACCGAATGGAAATTGTTTTCCAAAATGTAATATAAATAGTAGATGATTGGTATATTTATCATCAATAGTATTGACGCTATCGTAATAAACGTCTGATATGGAACATTTATAGAAGGGTCGGCTAACTGTAACAGTATAAAGAAACTGGTCGGACAAAATAGCATTAAAAGAATCTGTTTATGCGTAAAGTTTGAATGAATGAAAATAGGGAATTTTCGACATAGCTTAAAATATACGTAAACCAAAAAGAATTCCAGGATAAAGGAAAGCATATCTAGAATTTCATAGGTTGAGGTGCTAATAATTCCTTTATAGTTATAAAAGGCGCCTAAAAAGAATTTTATACATTTATAGAACGCGAAATAGTAAAAGAGATAAGGTAGTTTGTGAAGCCAGTTTCCTTCTAAAAATACAGTTGTCCAAAGTAGATTGAATATAATAACACAAATAAAATAATAATAGTATGGCAACTCTGAAAGATTATAAAAATAAGACGGTAGATGATATACAATTGCAAACAAAACTGCGCTCAATATATAATAGTTAAAAAAGTTTGCATAAGATTTTCTTTGGAAGAAATGTGACATTTCATAAAGTACATAAATCAATAGAATAGAACTACTGACATAAGTATAAATTAAATAACTAATTTCTAACATTAAATACTCCTGCTGGTATACTGAATAAATTCTTTTTTGATAAAATCAACATTTCCGCGACTGATAGGAATCATTGTATGATCCGTTAGCTCAATCTCTGACTTCTTAATAATAGAAATGTATTTACAGTTTACAAGATAGCTGCGATGAGGCTTTAAAAAGTCATAGTTTTCTAAAAGCCGTTCCAACTCCATCAGTTTGATTTTGATACAGCTCGTTTCTGTCTTTGTGCAGATATTGCAATTTTTCCCCTGTGCTTCAATAAACATAATCTGATTGACATCAAACGAAAAGATGTCTTTTGAACCAGGTTCTTCAATCTGAATGAGAGAGGATTGACGTTTACTTAATTCGTCACATAGGGCTTCTACAAGAGATTCAATCAATGAGTCATAATGACTTTTTCGAATAAAACGAAATGGCTGAACCTCAAAGGTCGAAAACACAAGCTCTTCTTTATTAGAGATAAAGATGACAAGTGCATCCTGATTGATGCTTCTTATTTTTTTGCAGATAGAAATTCCGTCGATGGAAGGCATCTCAATATCCATAAAAATGACATCATAGTGATAATGATCTGCAACCATATCATATAATTTATTACCGTCATCAAAGACATCAAAGGCGATAGGGATACGATGGCGATTGAATTCCTGTGCCAAAGTCTTTTCTATATACTGTGCAATGTCCTTCTCGTCCTCACAAATAGCAGCCTGAAACATCGATTTTACCCTCATAAATACAAAACTATGACTTAACTCCTATACTATAACACATTTTTAGATGGGTTACAGTAGTTCAATATGCAATTTCATGCAATTCATACCGCTGAAATGCATTTCGTTCCATTTATGAATAAATTATGAATTTTTTGTTATACTAATCAAAAATGTTAATTAGTATCCGTATGAGGAGAGAGCACATGAGTGAAGTATTACTTGAAATCACTGGGATGAACAAAAAATATGGACCAATCTTGGCGCTCAAGGATGTAGATCTTAAGGTTTGCCGAGGTGAAGTTCATGGTTTGGTAGGGGAGAACGGAAGTGGTAAGTCTACCATTACTTCAATTGCCTCTGGTATGCAGCCAGCTACCAGCGGTGAAATGGTATTCCTTGGAAAGCCATGGAAACCATCAACCATGATTGAAGCACAGGCAAATGGTCTTTCTATGATTTTGCAGGAGGCAAATACCATTCCTGGCTGTACTGTTGCAGAGAATTTATTTGCTGGAAAAGAAAATCAGTTTAGAAAAGCTGGTTTTGTAAGCAAAAAGATGATGAACGAAGCTGCTGATGAAATTCTTGATAAGTTTGGCATTACCTATATGAGAGGCAAGGATTTAATTGATCGCTTCGGTTTTGAAGATCGTAAGTTAATCGAAATTGCCCGCGCTGTAACAGATGATACTCAGCTTTTGGTTGTCGATGAGACAACGACTGCGCTTTCTCTGGAAGGTCGTGATATCTTATACAAGATTGTTGACGATATGGTAAAAGCAAATAAAGCTGTTATTTTCATTTCTCATGACATGGATGAGATTATGGAAAAATGTAACATTCTTACCGTTCTCCGCGACGGAGAAATCCGTGGAACTGTTACAAGAGAGGAGATGGATGATGTCAATTCGCTTGGAATGATCCGTCAGCTCATGGTTGGCCGTGATATCGGTAACAAGTTCTATCGTAGTGATTATGATCCTTCTTGCTCGGATGAGGTTGTTCTTGAGTTTAATCATGTATCTGGTCCAAACGTAGAAGACTTTACCTTAGAGCTTCACAAAGGCGAAATTGTAGGTATCGGTGGTTTATCAGGCTGCGGTATCCATGAGGTTGGTAAGATGGCCTTTGGTATCGGTGAGATTGATAAGGGTACCGTAAAGGCATACGGCAAGGATATCGAGTCTGCGAGTCAGGCAGTTGGTCTTGGTATTGGATATGTTTCAAAGAATCGTGATACAGAAGCTATCATTTTACAGGGCCCAATCGAGAACAATATTACCCTTCCTTCCTTAAGAGATCTTAAGAATGGTATTTTTCTTTCAAGATCTAAGAGAAGAAAGTTCTCTAATGAGCAGATTAAAACTCTTGAGATTAAGTGTACCAAAGGAAAACAGTGGGTTAACACCTTATCTGGTGGTAATAAGCAGAAGGTTTCCTTTGCGAAGTGGATTGCTAAGGGCTCTGACATTGTTATCATGGACTGCCCAACACGAGGTGTTGATATCGGTGTTAAGCAGGGTATGTATGAGCTGATTACGCAGATGAAGAGAGACGGAAAAGCAATTCTTATGATTTGTGAGGAAATGGGAGAGCTGATTGGTATGTCAGATCGTATCGTTGTTATGAAGAATCATAAGATTAACAAAGAATTTGTTCGTTCTGCAGAATTATCAGAAACTGACATTATTGAGTACATGATTTAGGAGGACATGATGAAAGAAAATAATAAATTGGCGTGGTTTTCAAATCATGGCTCTGATTTGATTAGTTATGGTGGATTGGTATTCTGCCTTGTTATCTTTAGTGTTTTAAGTAGCGTAAATGGTACTAGAATGTGGAGTTCATATAACATTGGTATCATTATCCAGGCTGTTAGTATTTATGCAGTATTAACTCTTGGTGCAATGTTCATTTATTCTATGGGATATATGGATATTTCAGCTGGATCACAGGTCGGTGTTTACGCAATTGTATTTATTCTGGTTGCTAATAAAACTGGAAAGGTTTGGGTGGCTTTCCTTAGCATCTTAGGTCTGGCATTACTTTCAGGATTTATCAATGGATATGTAGCAGTTATGCTTGGTTTACCGTCCATTGTTACATCAATTTTCTTAATGTCAATCTTTGGTGGTGTTCAGGTGCTTATCATGGAAAAGATTGGTATCAACTCTTTACCATTAGAGGGTGAGCCAAAGAATCTTCTTACCAAGTTAAACAACATGAAGTTTGAGATTGGTGATATTAAGATTTACTGGTTTATGATTGCAGTCATTGCAGTTGTTGCAGTCATTGTAATTTTCTTATACAACTACACCAGATTAGGTGAAATTGTTAAGAGTATCGGTGCAAACCCTACCGCTACTCAGTATTCAGGAATCAACACAACCATTTGGAAGGTTCTTGCTTATGCGGTATTTGGAACTTGTGTTGCGGTAGCTTCCTTCCTTCTTGTTATGAAAACAGGAGCTGTAGGAAAGGGTACTGGTACAGGATATGCTATGGATATCATGGTTTCATTGCTTCTTGGTGGAATGCCTCTTTCAGGTGGTATGAAATCTAAGGTTTCTAGTGCACTGATTGGTTCCTTTACCTATGTAATTCTTTCAAACGGACTTACTCTTGCAGGAGTATCAACCAGTGTAGGTTACTTAATCCGTGCATTGATTTTCATTGCGGTAATTTTGATTACCTGTAGAAAGAAGGATGGCGTATTGCCACGATAATTTTGGTGACTTCCCCTTCATTGGGGGGCTTATATAAAAAGGAGGAAAAGAGAAATGATTAATTTCAAAAAAGTCGCAGCTCTTGCACTTGCATCAGTAATGAGCATTTCATTATTAGCAGGTTGTGGAGCAAAGGGTGGTTCTGATGATGCTTCAGGAAACCCACATCACAAAATCGGTGTTGGTTACTATACTGACAACGGAGCAGCATTGGTTGCTATCAAGGCATACTTAGAGGGTGTTAAGGATGATCTTAATTGTGAGTTTGAGGTTTTCACAATCTCTACTTATGATGAGAATGCTAACCTTACCAAGGTTCAGGAAATGATTTCCGCTGGTTACGAAGGAATTATCATGTCTGCTGATATGGGTTCTGGAAGTATCTTGGCAGAATGTGAGAAGGCTGGTGTTTATGTAGCAGGATTCCTTTGCGATTACAACGAGTCATTCTACACTAACTTTGATGCAGTATTCGGAAGCGAGTACTTCTTAGGAACCATCAATGATGGTGAGTTCGACAAGACTTCTTATGTTGAGGAGATCACAAACGACATCATCTCTAATGGCTACAAGAAGGTTGGTCTTATTACCTTCCCTTCATGGGCTTATCCACTTCAGGCTGAAATCGCTAGAATGGTAATGGAGAAGTTTGACGCAGCTGGTATTGAATATGTAGATCCAATCGAGCTTTCATTCACTACCTTATCAGATGGAGCTCCTACTTATCTTGATGATAACAAGGATATCGATTGCGTATTCTCTATCTGTGCTGGTGCTAACTTCGTATATCCAGACCTTGTTGCTGCAGGACGTACTGACCTTCCATTATACACCGCTGGATTTGAAGGCAAGGCTGATATGGATAACTTCAGAGGAAGAGGAAACGGAATGTTCAAATCTATCTGCTGTACTCCAATCGAAGGAATTGCTTATCCAATCGTTCTTATGGTAGACAAGTTAAATGGTGCTAAGTTTGATGATGCTCCAGCAACTCCTGAGCGTTTAGCAATCACCCAGTATGTAATCCTTTCTGACGAAGAAATGGATGCTATGTCACAGACCATTTACTGCACTGGTAACTATGCTGATACCGTTCTTAACGGAGAGGCTTTAAAGAACCTTTGCAAGTCATTCAATGATCAGGCTACCTATGCTAACCTTTGTGCAACAATGGAAGGCTTACATGGAAATCTTTAAGATTTAGTTTAGATTATTAAAAGTTATGCAATTTTAGGATACTCTGTGGCTTACCACAGAGTATCCCAAACAATTAGAATTATGGAGCAGCTATTATGAAAAACAATAAAGCTTTAAATATTTTGAAAAGAATTTTCTTAACAATATTATTTCCACTGCTTGTTTTTGTGGTTATGTTTATCTTATCAAAAGCGATGGGATCAACTTCATTTAACTCTTCATGGCATATGTGGAGATCTATATTAGTTGGAACTTCAAGTACAGCTATAGCTGCCCTTGCAATCTGGTTACAGGTTAAAAATGGTCGTTTCGACTTTTCGGGTGGATCCGTAATGGTTCTTTCCGCAATTGTGGCTGGTAATTTTGCTAATAGGGGCGGATATAATGGATGGGTATATCTCATTGTTTGTGTACTCCTTGCAATGTTACTGTGCTTTATCACAAGTATTATTTATATTGTTGGTAGATTGCCTATCAATATCTGTACTATTGGTGTTGCCTTACTTTTTGAGTCAATTACCTATATGGTATATGACGGTGAAGGTGCTAATATTTTATCAGTTGAACAGATTACCTATTGGGGTAAGATGCCTTATATTTTATTCTTATTAGCAATTTGTACAATTGCATTTATTATTTACAATTACTTTACTGTTGCAGGTAAGCGCTCAAAGGCTCTTGCAAACAACCAGCAGGCCGCAGTTAATGTGGGGGTAAAGGAAAATGCAAATGTTATTTTCACATTCCTTTTATGTGGTTTCTTATTAGGAGTAGCTGCATGTATTCTTGGAGCGAGAGAGAATGTTCCACCTCAGGCAGGACTTGCTACCGCAGGAACCCTTTTCTCTAACATTATCCCTGCTTACATGGGAATGTTTGTTGGTATGGCCAGCGTTGATGCTGTCGGTGTAGTTATGGCAGCACTTGCTATGGAAATCTTTAACTATGGTCTTGGTGCAATTGGATATAGTAATGGTGGATGGCAGCAGATTATCATCGGTACCTTCATGCTGTTATTCTATACCTTCTCAGCACAGTTGCCTCGTATTAAGGCTAGAAAAGCTAAGAAAGCACGTATGGCTGCCTTATAATTTGTTGTTTCTGATTTTCATAAATTTTATGGAGAAAGATATATAATGAATTTTACTGAGATTATGAAAAAAGCCCCATATAACCTTTCGGATGATCAGGTGAAATGGGTTTTAGATACAAAAGATTCTTTGACAATGGAGCAGAAGATTCGTCAGATGTTCTGTACCATTGCTTATACTGATAATGAAGGATATCTTGCTGGAATTGCTGCAGGTGAGTTTGGTGGCTTAATGTGTCGCGCTATGCCAAATGATGCAGTGGTAAATCTGGTAAACTTCATGCAGAAGAATTCAAAGATTCCAGTTTTCATTGCAGGAAACATGGAAGCTGGAATGAATACCTGCTCTGAGGCTGGTACTCATGTTGGATGTCAGATGGCAATCGCCGCTACTGGTGATGTACATTATGCAACTGAGCTCGGCCGCATTGTAGGAGAGGAAGCTGATGCACTTGGAATGAACTGGGCATTTGCTCCTGTAATTGATATCGATAATAACTGGAGAAATCCAATTACCAATACCAGAACCTATGGTTCAAATCCTGATACTGTTGCAAAGATGGGAGCTGCTTATGTGACTGAAGTGCAAAAGCACGGTGTTGCAGCATCAATCAAGCACTTCCCAGGCGATGGTGTGGACGAGAGAGATCAGCATCTTATGACCTCTGTCAACTCACTTTCAGCAGAAGAGTGGATGGAAACCTACGGTAAGGTTTATAAGACCAGTATTGATGCTGGTGCTCTTACTGTAATGGCTGGCCATATTATGCAGCCAGCTTGGTCTAAGAAGTTAAATCCTTCCTTAAAGGACGAGGAGATTCTTCCTGGATCTATGTCACGTGAATTATTGACTGGGCTTCTTCGTGGAGAACTCGGCTTTAACGGAACAATCATTACCGATTCATCTGCTATGGCTGGTATGACAACTCCACTTCCTCGTAGAAAGGGTCTTCCAGCAGCAATCAATGCCGGCTGTGATATGATTCTTTTTGCAAAGAATATGGAAGAGGATCTTGGTTATATTCGTGACGCAATTAACAGTGGTGAAATCTCTGCAGAACGTGTGGAAGAGTGCGTTGTTCGTATTTTGGCTCTTAAGGCAGCTCTTGGTCTTCCAGAAAAGAAGGCTGATGGAAGTTTGTATCCATCTCATGATAAGGCTAATGAAGTAGTAAATTGTCCGGATCATGATGCTGTTTCCAAAGAAGTTGCAGATAAAGCGATTACTCTCGTTAAGGAAGAGAAGGGAGTATTCCCAATCACTCCAGAACGCTATAAGAGGGTATTAGTATATCCAAAAGAGTCCGGTGGTACAGATTTGGCATTTGGAGCAGCAACTCGTGTTGGTGCTTTCGTAGAAAGACTTGAAAAGGAAGGTTTTGAGGTAACCGTATGGAAGCCAGCTCCAGGCTTTGAGGGTATTGAAGCTCCTATGAGTGATATCATTGATAACTATGATATTATTTTCTATGTGGCAAATTATGTGACTAAGTCAAACCAGACCGTTGTACGAATTGAATGGGCACAGCCAATGGGCGCTGATTGTTTAGCATATGTAGATGATATGCCAAACGTATTTATCTCACTTGAGAATCCATATCATCTGGCAGATGTACCACGTATTCGTACTTATATCAATACTTATGGATCAACAGATAACATCTTAGATGCATTAGTAGAGAAATTAACTGGTAGAAGTGAATTTAAGGGCAATAGTCCAGTAGACGCCTTCTGTGGATTCTGGGATGCACATTTAATGTAAAATTAACACCCGCCAAAATGGCGGGTGTTTTCTTATCTATGATTTCAATATACCGCAATTTTTGCAATGTGGTACACAATCGTCTCAATGTATATTTTTTCGCATAAAATATATACTACAATTAGTTGAACGATACTTCGTTTGTTATATAAAATCACATCGTATGGAGGTAATATGAAATATTTAATTTGTGTTGACAGTGATGGCTGTGCAATGGATACCATGACAATCAAGCATGTAAAATGCTTTGGCCCATGCTTAGTCGATGAATGGGGATTAAATGATTGGCGCGAAGAAATTTTAAAGCGCTGGAATGATATTAACCTCTATACGAAAAAAAGAGGCATCAATCGTTTTCAGGGACTGGCTCAGATGCTTACAGAAGTTGATGCAAAATATACTGCGATTGAAGATCTTGATACTCTTGTAAAGTGGGTTGATACGACACCTGCGTTTTCGGAGGCAAAGCTAAAAGAGGAAATCGAAAAGAATCCTTCTTCTGTCAGCTTAAAGAAAGCTCTTGTATGGAGTCAGGAAGTGAATCGCAATATCAATGCACTTTCTGATGATGAGAAGATTGCATTTGAAGGAGTGTTAGAAGCTCTTAAGAAGGTAAAAGAAAGTGCTGATCTTGCTATTGTTTCCAGTGCAAATAGAGAAGCAATGGAAGAGGAATGGATACGTTGTGGACTCATGGAATATGTTGATGTATCTATGGCTCAGGATGTTGGATCAAAGGAAGCCTGTATCAAAAAAATGATTTCTGAGGGCTACAATCCAGACCGCATTCTTATGGTTGGTGATGCGTCAGGAGATTATAAGGCCGCTGTTGGAGCTGGGGTAATGTTTTATCCTATCTTAGCTGGTCATGAAGTGGAAAGCTGGAAACTGTTTACCAGTCAGATTTTAACTGAATTTGTATCTGGTGATTATACCGAAGCAAGACAGAGCGAAGAACTTGATAAGTTTGATAAAAACCTTGCGGATGACTAACACATTTTTGGAGGAATATCATGGTAGATTTAAAGGCAAAACCATTTAACTTAAACGATGAGCAGATCAAATGGGTAGAAGATACCTTGGCTTCTATGACTTTTGAAGAGAAGATTGGACAGTTATTTGTTCTCTTAAAGGGAAAGCCTGGGGTTGATGAAGAAGACATCAAGAATACCTTAAATTCATATCATCAGGGTGGACTCCGCTGGCAGGGTGGAGACAAGGAAACCGTATTTAATCAGAGCACTGTTTATCAGAGAAACAGCAAGGTTCCTTTATTTATCGCAGCAAACTGTGATGAAGGCGGAAACAGTGTTGCTCCGGATGGAACTTTCGTATCTACAGCAGCTGAAGCAGGCGCTGGAGAGGGCTTTGAGCACGCATATCACATGGGCTTAGTTGCAGGAAGAGAAGCAACCGCAATTGGTGTTAACTGGATGTTTAACCCAGTTGTAGATGTTTACTATAACTGGAGAAATACCATTGTAAATACCAGAAGCTTTGGTAATGACCCTGAGAAGGTTCTTGGAAACGCTAGAGCATATATCAAGGGAATTAAGAAAGCAAATCCATATATGGCATGTACTGCTAAGCATTTTCCTGGAGATGGTGTTGATGAGCTTGATCCACACCTTTCTCTCGCACACAATGACCTTTCCATTGAAGAATGGCAGAAGAGCTTTGGCTATGTTTATCAGACCTTGATTGATGAAGGCCTTGAGGCAATTATGACTGGTCAGATTACCTTCCCTGAAATGAGTAAGAAGAAGCGTCCAGGCATTAAGCCAGAGGAGATTATGCCAGCAACCATTGCACCTGAAATTGTTACCGGATTACTCCGCGAAGATATGAGCTTTAATGGTCTTGTAATTACTGATGCTTCTCATATGATTGGTGTTGCTGCAGTTGTTCCAAGAGAAAAGCTTGTTCCAATGGCAATTGAAGCAGGTTGTGATATGTTCTTGTTCTGTAACGATGTTGCTGAGGATATCAATTATTTTAAGGCTGGTCTTGAGAATGGTCTTGTCTCAGAGAAGAGATTTGATGAGGCATTACATAGAATTCTTGGAATGAAGGCAAAACTTCATCTTTACGAGGAAGAGGTTCGATTCCCTAAGAAAGAGAATCTGGACATTATTGGCTGTGAGGAACACCATGAATTCACTAAGGCAGCAGCTGAGGAATGTATCACATTGGTAAAGGATACCAAAAACTTTCTGCCTTGGGATGTTTCCAAAAAGAAAAAGGCTCTTTTGGTTTATACCTATACCACTCCAAACAGCAAAGGCTTCCAGGGGGATCCTGTGAAAGATTTGATTAAGGAAGAGTTAGAGCGCGTTGGCTTTGAGGTTACCCACTCTCCAAACTATTATGATCTGGAGATTGCAAATGGTCCTTCGCCAATGAACTTCCTTCGTATGTTAAATAACGAGCCAAGAGAAGTGTTTAAAGAGAAATATGATATTGTATTTGTCTTTGCAAATGTAAAGGGATATGCACAGCAGCATGAGATGAGAATCGTATGGAGCTGTAACCACTCTTGTGAGCTTCCTTGGTATGTCGAAGAGGTGCCAACTGTAGCTGTCAGCTTAAACTATACCAATCATTTGATTGATTTAGCTCAGATTCATACCTACATCAATGCTTATGGTAGCAACCGCGAAAACGTTCGAGCTGTCTGCGAGAAGATTGTTGGAAAATCTGAATTTAAGGGAACAGCAAATGACACTGTATTCTGTGGAAGATGGGATACACGATTATAAAATTAAAAATATTGGGGATTTATAAAAAACTATGAAATCATTTAGTATGAATAACGATTGGAAGTTTATGAAATTGCCCGAAGAAGATTTAGAACAGTTACCAGCTGCAATTTCAGCTGGTAATTATGATTTTTCTTCGGCAGAGGCTGTGGTTATTCCACACACCTGGTATCAGGATGATGACCAGTATCAGGGATTATGTGTTTATCAGAAAAATATCATTCTTAGCGAGCTAGGAGAGAAGGCTGATAAATATATTCTTCAGTTTGAGGGTGTAGAACAGCAGTGCAAGATTTATGTGAATGGCACATTGATTGGAGAGCATGCTGGAGCTTATGCTACTTTTGCGGTGGAAATCCCTGAGATTTTCTGTACAGAGAATGAGCTTACACTGACCGTATTTGTCACTAACAAATTAACACAGGATGTCATCACAAGAGACGGAGATTTTACTATTTTTGGTGGAATCTATCGAAATGTAAATTTACTTACCGCTTCAAAAAATCATTTTGATTACTGTTATTACGGAACAAACGGATTGATTATTCGCACGAAGTATGTGGAATCAGCAAATCGCGGAATGGTAAACATTGAGCCACATGTTGTTCTTGCAGATGATAATGCAGTGATTTGTTATCAGATCAAAGATGAAAATGGCTCAGTTGTCAGTGAAAATCAGGCAGATGCAAAGCGCGGAATGATTCTTGCAGTGGAAGAGCCTGTTCTTTGGAATGGACTCGGAGATGCTCACCTTTATCAGTTAGAGGCAAAGCTGATGGTAGGGGGAGTTTGCGCTGATGAAACCTGCTATCACATTGGTTTTCGAACCTTCTCCTTTGATGAAAATCAGGGAATGTTTTTAAACGGAAAACACTATCGCATCCATGGAGTGGCAATTCATCAGGATTTTGCTGGTTACTTTAATGCCGTTGGTAAAGAGCAGATTGATGAAAATTTTGCATTGATTCAGGAGATTGGTGCAAATGCTCTTCGCCTTTCTCATTATCAGCATCCAAAGTATACCTATGATCTGTGTGATCAGCTTGGATATCCAATCTGGTCTGAAATTCCGATGATTAAAATGTATCATTCACCAGCTCAGCTTGAGAATGCAAAGAGTCAGCTGACAGAATTGATTTTACAGAATATTCATCGCCCATCGGTGTTCTCCTGGGGAATTCAGAATGAGGTGGCTATGTTCCGAGAGGATGATGAGGTATATGAGCGCTGCGAAATTCTTTCAGCTCTTGTACATATGCTTGATCCAGATCGTGTTTCTGCAGGAGCTAACCTTTATTCGGTAAAAGCAAAGAGTCAGATGAACGAAAAGACAGATATTGTTGGATATAATATTTACTTTGGCTGGTACTATGGCAAGGTGGAGGATTATAGAGAATACATTGATAAGCTTCATGCAACCAAGCCTCATGTAAAGTATGGTATCAGTGAATATGGAGTAGACGCGAGCCCATTCCTTCATTCAAAGAGCCCTGTTGTCAAGGATTATACTGAAGAGTTCCAGTCTTACTTCCACGAAAATGCCTATGCAATTTTTGAGGAAAAGGAATATCTCTGGGGAAGCTTTATCTGGAATATGTTTGATTTCCATAGCTCGCGCAGGGATGAAGGCGGTATCAAATTTAGAAATACGAAGGGACTTGTCACATATGACCGCAAACTAAAGAAAGATTCTTTCTTCTATTACAAGTCAAAGTGGAGCAAGGAAAAGGTACTTCATATCTGTTCAAAACGCTATGAGAATAGAGCTGATGATTACATTGATGTAAAGGTATATACCAATGCGAAAGAGGTTACCTTGGAATTGAACGGCAATGAGATTTTAACCGGCCCTACATCAAACTGCACCTATACCTTTAAGCATGTTCCTCTTTTGGATGGTGAGAATAAGATTTGTGTCTATGCAAACATAGATGGGGAATGCATTAAGGATATATGTGTGTTCCGCAAGGTTGAGAAAGAGGATGAATCCTATCGCTTACCAGAAACTGAGGGCGGTTCTAATGTAAAGAACTGGTTTATTGAAGATGAATTTACCAAAGAGGGATATTATTCTGTTTTATATCGAGCAGACGAGCTTCTTGCTCAGGCAGACTGTAGAAAGCTGATTGAAGAGAATCTCCCAGAATTATTCCATGTAATGACAAAAATGGAAGTGATTCCACTTGGCCTCAGTTTGAATGATATTTTAGGAAGAGAATTGGAGTCCCGTGAAGATGGACCAGAATTTTTGAAGTTTATAAATTCTGAGTTAAATAAAATAAAAGACGAAGATTTCTAAAAAAATGCACTCATGACCATTTGGTTATGAGTGCAAATTTTTATATTCTTTTGGTGAAATTCCGAATTCCTTTTTGAAGGCGCGAAAGAAACTTGAGTAATCTTTGAAACCACAGGATAGGTAGGCTTCACTGATTTCTGAATTAGCAAGAATGGCATCACGACTCATATAGAGTCGTTTTTTTATGATGTATTGATGAATCGAGCTGCCTGTGTTTTCTTTAAAAACATGAGCAATATGATATTTGCTTACGTAGAATTCTCTTGAGAGTGTGTCTAAGGAAATATCCTCTTCAATATGATGGTCAATATAGGAGAGAAGATTCTGATAGAGAGAATGTTCCTCCTTTGGTATTTTTGTGTTTTCAGCCTCGTAGGTATATCGACTGATCGAAAAAATCAAATCATTTACAAGTAGGGAAGCGTATGCTTCTTTTCCGAATCGGTTGGAATTTAATTCTTCAATTAGCGATAAGATTTTATATTTTAATGCATTGAAGGTAGGTACATCAAAATGATAGATGTACTTGTGACTCACCATGGCGTGTTGCATAGGATAGACATAATCCGTAGATAATTTCATCAGCTGATTACAGTAGTCTTCGCTGATCCAGAAGATAAAACGTTCATAGGTTTCTTCTGGATTATTAATCGTCAGATGATGAGGCGTATTAGGCGGAATTAAAATCATATCTCCGATTGAAAGCGGATGTGCCTCCTTGCCAATTACCAGAGATACATTTCCACCGAGGAAGAAATAGAATTCATAATAGTTATGAATATGGTTTCTTACCTTTGTCATATTTTGATCATTATAATAATAAATCTCAAAATCCTTTGACAGCATATATTGTCTTGTACTAAATGTGGTCTGTAAATTCTTTTTCATAGTCCTAATGTATCATATAACCGCAACTTTTGCAATGTCGACAACAACTCATTCAATGGAATTATCAGGATAAGGATATATACTGTAAATATAAGAATGATGCAACGTATTTTAGAATTGATTACGATTCAAAAGGAGGAATATAACAATGGAAATGACATTAAGATGGTATGGCTCAAAGTTTGACACTGTTACATTAAAGCAGATTCGTCAGATTCCTGGAGTGACTGGGGTAATTACAACCTTGTATGATACTGAACCTGGTGAGGTTTGGTCACAGGAGAGAATTCATGCATTAAAGGAAGAGGTTGAAGCTTCAGGTCTTCGCATTGCTGGAATTGAGAGTGTCAATGTTCATGATGCAATCAAGACCGGTGCAGCAGACAGAGACAAGTACATCGACAATTATATTCAGTGCCTTGAGAATCTTGGAAAAGAAGATATTCATCTTGTATGCTACAACTTCATGCCAGTGTTTGACTGGACAAGAACTGAGCTTGCAAGAATGCGTCCAGATGGGTCTACTGTTTTAGCTTATACTCAGGAAGCAGTTGACAATCTTGACCCAGAAAAGATGTTTGACTCTATTGCAGGAGACATGAATGGTACTGTTATGCCTGGCTGGGAGCCAGAGCGTATGGCAAAGGTAAAAGATCTTTTTGAAATGTACAAGGATATCGATGATGAGAAGTTATTTGATAACTTAAAGTACTTCCTTGAAAGAATTATGCCAGTGTGTGACAAGTATGACATCAACATGGCAATTCACCCAGATGATCCAGCATGGAGTGTATTTGGGCTTCCAAGAATTATCATCAACAAGAAGAACATTCTTCGCATGATGCAGATGGTAGATAACCCACACAATGGTGTTACCTTCTGTTCAGGATCTTATGGTACCAACCTTGAAAATGATCTTCCAGATATGATTCGTTCATTAAAGGGAAGAATTCACTTTGCTCATGTTCGTAACTTAAAGTTTAATTCTCCAACAAACTTTGAGGAGGCGGCTCACTTATCAAGTGATGGAACCTTTGATATGTATGAGATTATGAAAGCTTTATATGATATTGGCTTCACTGGACCAATCCGTCCAGACCATGGTCGCATGATTTGGGATGAAGGTGCAATGCCTGGATATGGACTCTATGACAGAGCACTCGGAGCAACCTATTTAAATGGACTCTGGGAGGCAATTGAAAAGTCACATACCAGAGGCGTAGAAAAGCGCTAATTGTGCTCTGAATGAGTTTATAAACGTTTGAAAAATAGGAGAATGTCATGATTTTAAACGAAAACGGATTAAAGGATAAAGCAGTTTGGGAGTCAAAAGGATATATGCTCCCTAAATATGACCGTGTAGCAATGATTGAAAAAACCAAGGAAAATCCAAACTGGGTTCACTTTGGTGCTGGTAATATTTTCAGAGCTTTTCAGGCAAACGTGGCTCAGAATTTATTGAATGATGGAACACTTGATCGTGGAATCGTGGTTGTAGAAGGCTTTGATTATGAGATTATCGAAAAGAAGTATCGTCCAAACGATAATTATTCGATTCTTGTGACCTTAAAGGCCGATGGAAATATTGAAAAGACGGTTGTTGGTTCAATCGCAGAGTCATGTATTTTAGATTCTGACAATGAGGTTGAGTTTGGCCGATTAAAGGAGATTTTTGTAAAGGATTCTCTTCAGATGGCAACCTTTACAATTACGGAAAAGGGATACAGCTTAGTAAATGGAGCAGGGGAATTACTTCCTGCTGTAACCGCTGATTTTGCTGCTGGTCCTGCAAAGCCACAGAGCTATATTGGAAAGGTAGCAGCATTGTTATATACCCGTTATGAGAATGGAGCAAAGCCAATTGCGATGGTTTCTACAGATAACTGCTCTCACAATGGAGATAAGCTTTTTGCTGCAATGGAAGGTTTTGCTAAAGCTTGGATTGAGAATGGTCTTGCAGATGCAGGCTTTATGGATTATATCAAGAACCCAAATAAGGTTTCTTTCCCATGGTCTATGATTGATAAGATTACCCCTCGTCCAGATGCTTCTGTAGAAGCAATCTTAAAGGAAGATGGATTAGAGGAATTAGAGCCAGTTGTTACTTCAAAGAATACCTATGTTGCTCCTTTCGTAAATGCAGAGGAGACAGAGTACCTTGTAATCGAAGATGCTTTCCCTAACGGAAGACCAGCACTTGAAAAGGGTGGTGTTATCTTTACCGATAAGGAAACTGTTGATAAGGTTGAACGCATGAAGGTTTGCACCTGCTTAAATCCACTTCACACTGCACTTGCTGTCTATGGATGCCTTTTAGGATATAGCAAAATCTCTGATGAGATGAAGGACGCAGAGCTTGTAAAGCTTGTAGAAACAATCGGCTACAAGGAAGGACTTCCTGTTGTAGTAGATCCAGGTGTATTAAATCCTAGAGAGTTTATTGATACCGTTCTTCAGGTTCGCGTGCCAAATCCATTTATGCCAGATACCCCACAGCGTATCGCAACTGACACTTCTCAGAAGCTTGCCATCCGATTTGGAGAGACCATCAAGAATTACAAGAAGCAGGGACTTGATACCAGTGAGTTAAAGTTAATTCCATTGGTTTTTGCAGGATGGTTAAGATATCTTATGGCTGTGGATGATAATGGAAAAGCATTCGAGCTTAGCCCAGATCCATTGCTTGAGAGTGTTTGTCCATATGTTGCAAAGGTTGAGCTCGGAAAGCCATTCGATGCAATGACTGAATTGAAGCCAGTTCTTTCAGATGTAAAGATTTTTGGAAATGATTTATATGAGGTTGGAATGGCAGAGCTTGTATGCAAATACTTTAATGAGTTGATTGCAGGCGAGGGTGCAATTCGCGCAACATTAAAGAAGTACGTAAACGCGTAAAAGAGACAGATGTCTGTTTATAAAATAAAGAAATAGTGAGGATTTTAATATGAATTCTGTATTAGAACAGTTTGAAAAGATTGGAATTATTCCTGTAGTTGTTATTGATGATGTTAAGGATGTGGAGCCACTTGGAAGAGCATTGATGGAAGGTGGTCTTCCATGTGCAGAGGTTACCTTCCGTACCGCAGCAGCAGAAGATGCAATTCGCATTATGTCTGAAAAGTTCCCAGATATGCTTGTTGGAGCAGGAACCGTTCTTACCACTGAGCAGGTGGATCGTGCAGTTGCAGCTGGAGCTAAGTTTATTGTAAGCCCTGGAATCAATCCAAAGGTAGTTGACTATTGTGTAAAGAAGAATATTCCTATTACTCCTGGAACCTGCAATCCTACGAACGTAGAGACGGCTCTTGAGTTTGGGCTTGATGTAGTAAAGTTCTTCCCAGCTGAGCAGGCAGGTGGATTAAATTACATTAAGGCAATTGCAGCACCATACACTGGCGTTAAGTTTATGCCAACAGGTGGAATTAACGCAAATAATGTGCGTGATTATCTTGCATACAACAGAATCATTGCATGTGGTGGAAGCTGGATGGTTAAGGGTGATTTAATCAAGGCTGGTGACTTTGAGAAGATCAAAGAACTTACTGCAGAGGCTGCAGCAATTGTAAAGGAAATCCGTGGATAATCATATATATCATTCACAAGCGTTAAAGGAGAGAATGAAATGGAATTAAATTTAAGACCAGCATCAGAGTGTAAATATGATGCAGTATCCTTAGGAGAGGTAATGCTTCGTCTTGATCCAGGCGAGGGCCGTATTCGTACTGCAAGAAATTTCCGTGCATGGGAAGGTGGCGGAGAGTATAACGTAGTTCGTGGACTGCGCAGATGCTTCGGTTTAAATACCGCTGTAATCACCGCTTTTGCTGACAACGAAATTGGTATGCTGATGGAAGACTTTATTCTTCAGGGTGGGGTTGATACTTCGCTCATCAAGTGGATGAAGACCGATGGAATTGGACGTGTTTGTCGTAACGGTATCAACTTTACCGAGCGTGGATTTGGTATCCGTGGTGCGGTTGGATGCTCTGACCGTGCAAATACTGCTATTTCAAAGGCTACTCCAGAGGATTTTGATTTTGATTATATCTTTGGAACCCTTGGCGTTCGCTGGTTACATACTGGAGGAATTTACGCAGCTCTTTCTGAGCAGTCATGCAAAACAGTTCTTGAAGCAATTAAGACAGCAAAGAAGTATGGAACCATTGTTTCTTATGACTTAAACTACAGACCTTCTATGTGGAGCGCTATCGGCGGTCTTGAGAAGGCACAGGAAGTTAACAAGGAAATTGCAAAGTATGTTGACGTTATGATTGGTAACGAAGAAGACTTTACCGCTTGTCTTGGCTTTGAAATCGAAGGAAATGATGAGAACTTAAAGGAACTCAACATTGAAGGCTACAAAAAGATGATCAACGAGGCTGTTAAGGTTTATCCAAACTTTAAGGCAGTAGCTACCACACTTCGTACGGTAAAGACTGCAACTGTAAATGACTGGTCAGCTCTTTGCTGGGCAGGTGGAGAAATCTATAAGGCAAAGCAGTATGATGGTCTTGAGATTATGGATCGCGTTGGCGGCGGAGATTCCTTTGCATCTGGCTTAATCTATGGTCTGATGACAACTGGAGATGCTGAAATTGCAGTAAACTATGGTGCTGCGCATGGAGCACTTGCAATGACAACGCCAGGAGATACCACTATGGCTTCTAAGAAAGAAGTAGAGGCAATTATGGGTGGCGCAGGAGCTCGAGTTCAGAGATAAGGTCATAATAGAGGTGACAAAATGAAAAAATTTATGGACGCAGATTTTCTTTTTACAACAGATACCGCAAAGCATCTGTACCATGATTTTGCAGAAAATCTTCCAATTATTGATTATCATTGTCATTTAAGTCCAAAGGAAATTTATGAGGACATTCACTATGACAATATTACACAGGTGTGGTTGGGCGCAGATCATTATAAGTGGAGACAGATGCGCTCAAACGGTGTAGAGGAAAAATATATTACCGGAGATGCTTCAGACCGTGAAAAATTTCAGAAGTGGGCTGAAACCCTTGAAATGGCAATTGGAAATCCTTTATACCACTGGAGTCATCTTGAATTAAAGAAATACTTTGGATATGAAGGTCATCTTTGCGGCGATACCGCTGAAGAAGTATGGAATCTTTGCAACGCAAAGCTGGCATCTCCAGATATGTCAGCCCGCAATCTGATTCGCATGTCAAATGTTGATACCTTATGTACCACGGATGATCCAGCTGACAGCTTGGAGTGGCATAAGAAAATCAAAGAAGACGGTTTTCAGGTGAAGGTGGTTCCTGCCTGGAGACCAGATAAGGCGATGAACATTGAAAAGGCAGATTATACGGAGTATCTTACAAAGCTCTCTGAGGCTTCAGGGATTGCCATTACAAGCTTTGAAACCTTAATGGAAGCGTTAAAGAATCGTATGGAATTCTTTGCAGAAAATGGATGCACAGTATCGGATCATGGTCTTGAGTATGTGATGTATGAGCCATACGAAGCTTCTGAGGTGGAAGAAATCTTTGCAAAAAGATTACGAGGTGAGTCTTTAAACAAGACAGAAGAGCGTAAGTTTAAGACGGCGTACATGGTAGCTTTAGGAAAAGAGTATGGAAAGAGAAATTGGGTGATGCAGCTTCATTATGGAGTTCAAAGAGACCTCAATAAGAAGATTTTCAATGCTTTAGGACCTGACGCAGGTATCGATGCCATCAACACCTATGGCTCATCCATTGAGATGGGACAGTATTTGAATGCTCTTGCAATTGATGATTTATTGCCAAAGACAATTATTTATTCCTTAAATCCAGCAGACAATGCTGCCATTGGAACTGTAATTGGCTGTTTCCAGGACAGTACCGCGGTTGGAAAGATTCAGCACGGTAGTGCATGGTGGTTTAATGACAATAAAACCGGAATGATGGAGCAGATGACAAGTCTTGCAAATCTTGGATTGCTCGGAAATTTTGTTGGAATGCTGACGGACTCAAGAAGCTTCCTTTCATATACCAGACATGAATATTTCCGCAGAATTATGTGTGAACTGATTGGTGGCTGGGTAGAAAACGGAGAGTATCCAAATGACGATAAGGTCTTAAAAAAGATTGTGGAAGGTTTGTCTTACTACAACGCAAAAAAATATTTTGAGTTCTAATAAAATATTGTTTACACTGGAAATGTAATAAAAGAGGAATTGCAAAATTGCAATTCCTCTTTTTACTGTATAGGAAATTGCTCCAATTTCCTATACAGTAAAAAAGGCTCCGCGAGGATGCGCACGCTTTTGCAGATGAAAAATGTCGCATTGGCGACGCAAAAGCGGTGCGAAGTTTCGCAAGCGAAACTCTATTTATATATAAGCAATTAAACCACAAATTATTTTGCAAGAAGCATCATGATATCATTGCTTCTCTTTACAAATTTGCTCATTGCTTCTGCGCTTAATGGCTGGTTTGAAAGAAGAGCAAGATCATAGAGCTGTTCAACAAACATAGGAACGTTTTCAACATCCTTGTTTTCAAAAATATATTTTACAAGGGCATTGTTTGCATTTAAGGTTAAGGTCTGATCAGGAGCGAACATACTCATATCCATTGCACCCATTCCCTGCATAGCATACATTTTCATCATATCCTGCATTCTGCGTCCCTGCTCAGAAACCGTAAGAATGGAAGCGATGTCTTCATTCTTTAATGCCTCAACCTTGACGGTGAGCTTATCATTTCCAAGTACCTTCTGGAATAATTCAGATAAGGTAGTGGTCTGCTCTGATAAATCAGCATCTGAGTCAGCCTTTAAATTTTCAGTGACATCTGAATCAATGCGTTCAAATTTATAGTGGTTATTACGCTGCTCAAGCTGTGTAATGAATGAGGTATCAATTGCATGGTCTAAAATCACAGCATTCATTCCCTGTTCCTTGAACATTGCAATATACTGACTCTGCTGCATTGGATCAGTGACGTAGTACACGGTTTCCTGTTCTGGCTCAGTTTCTGCATCTGTAGAAGCTTCCACTTCAACAGATTCGGTTGTATCCGCGGATTCATTTTCTACTGGCTTTAAAAGCTCAGGAAGAGTCTGGTACTTGTCATTTAAGTCTTTAAAGAGAATATAGTCATTCATCTTGTCACAGAATTTCTCATCTCTTAAGCAGCCAAATTTGATGAATGGTGCAATGTCATCCCAATACTTTTCATAGGCTTCCTTTTCAGTTTTGCACATACCAATCAGCTTATCAGCAACCTTTTTGGTGATGTATTCTGAAATCTTTTTCACGAAACCATCATTCTGAAGTGCAGAACGAGACACATTTAGTGGAAGATCAGGACAGTCAATGACTCCCTTAAGGAGCATCAAAAATTCTGGAATAACTTCTTTAATGTTGTCTGCGATAAATACCTGATTGTTGTATAGTTTAATGACACCATCAATAGATTCGTATTCAGTGTTAATCTGTGGGAAGTACAAGATACCCTTTAAATTAAATGGATAATCCATATTCAGATGAATCCAGAATAATGGCTCCTTATAATCCAGAAATACCTTGCGATAGAAGGCCTTGTATTCTTCATCAGTACAATCTGCAGGATTCTTTGCCCATAGAGGAGTGGTGTCGTTGATTGCTACAGGACGCTTAACGATTTTAAGCTGGTCCTTGGCAGGAGAAACTTCTACCTGCTCCTTGGTTCCATCTTCATTTTCCTTTTCCTCAAATTTTGCAGCCTCATGAATTTCTTCAATGATAACATCGGTATCACGTTTGTCTGAAATATCGATGGTTTCATATTCCTCTGGTGCATTCTCTTTGCCTACAAAGATTTCTGTTGGCATGAAAGAGCAGTATTTTGAGATGATTTCCTTTGCGCGATATTCGTTTGCAAATTCAAGGCTGTCTTCATTTAAATGTAAGGTGATTTCTGTTCCTACCTCAGTGCGGCTGCCATCCTTCATAGAATATTCGGTGCCACCATCACAGGACCAGAATACTGGGGTTGCATTTTCCTGATAAGATAATGTATCGATAGTTACCTCTTCGGCTACCATAAATGCTGAATAGAAGCCAAGACCAAAGTGACCAATAATCTGATCATCGGTTCCCTTATCCTTATATTTTTCAATGAAATCAGTTGCGCCG
Organism: Agathobacter sp.; assembly: GCA_045641385.1. Classification (GTDB taxonomy): domain Bacteria; phylum Bacillota; class Clostridia; order Lachnospirales; family Lachnospiraceae; genus Roseburia. The sequence continues at coordinate 28,766 of JAZUGV010000040.1, forward strand.
GAGAAAGCAATCTTGCTGATGTACTCCTCAACCTCCTCAGCTGTCATTCCAAGACCATTGTCAATAAACTTAAGTGTCTTTTCTTCTGGATTTACGAGCACCAGAATTTTTCCTTTATAATCAACAGGAAGAGAGGTCTCGCCCATCATATCTAATTTTTTCAACTTAGTAATGGCATCACATCCATTTGAAATTAATTCGCGATAGAAGATGTCGTGATCGCTATAAAGCCATTTTTTGATGATAGGAAACAGATTGTCGCTATCAATGGAAAGTGTTCCGTGTTTTTCTGCCATAATTCTTTAACTCCTTTTATATAAATATTCTTTTAAATCGATTGATTTATTTTATACAAAATAAATGATAAGACCGGAAAAAATAAAAGTCAATCATTATTTAGCACTCTAGCGCAAAGAGTGCTAACAAAAGGGCTGCAATGCGCATAAATAAAGGATTTTTAAAAATATTAAATCTTTATAAACAAAGCCTTGACCATTTATGGCAAGTCAATTAAAATATGAGAGTAGTTTTTTTGAAGGGAGCACTTTTTTTAGTTTTTTGTATTATGTTTGTATCGTTGTCTTATTTTTGCGCCCTTATCATATCTATCATTATGCTTGTGCATGTTGTTGTTTCAATAAAGCAGCATAGTAGCATGCATTTCGTGTTTTTTAGTCTTTTAATTTCCATTAGTTTATTTGGATATTGGGTGATCAGCAAAGCGGCTTCCATTGATGCAGCGATTGTTGGTATACAGCTTTCTTTTGTTGGAAGATGTTTTTTAGAGCTTGCAGCTCTATTAATTCTCTGTGGCTTTTGTGGAATCAAATTGAAAATTAAGCAATATCTGCCATTAACCTTGCTTTGTACATTTACAATGCTTTCTACGCTTTCCATTGGAGAAAATGGTCTGTTCTATAAAAATGTAGAGATTATCAGACGTAATGGCTTTACCTATGTGGTTATGGATAAAGGAGTGCTGTATTATGTATTCCTTGGTCAGGTTGTTTTTCTGTTTTTACTGTTTATAGGTATTTTGATGAATGCCATAAACAAGGAAACCTATTTTTCTGTTCATAACTGCAGTCGTGTATTGGCAATTATGTTAGTTGGAACTCTGGCATTTTTCCTTCAGCCAGCAGTTGGCTATAAGTATGATTTGTATCCAATTGCATATATTATTATGGAATTTCTAATGAACCGAATGGTTCACAATATGGATATGTACGATATTGAGAGTAATATTGTACATCATATGCTTAAACAGAACGAATACGGTTATATCTTTGTTGACATGAAGCGAAGATTTTTGGGGGCAAACGACACAGCAAAGAGTTTGCTTCCTCAAATCAAAAGCCTGCAGATTGATAAGCCGTTCGAATCAAAGGACTATCCTGTGGTTTTTAACATGTCCTGCTGGATGGATGAATTAGATAACATGGAAGAAAAACATAGCTTTGTTCGTCATATTTTTGATGACACAAAGACGCTAAGATGTAAGGTTCGTCCACTTCACAGTGGTCCTCGCAATAAGCAGACTGGGTATACGATTATTCTTTCCGATGATACACAGCAGCAGAAGTATATCAGCCTGCTGAATAACTACAATACTTCGTTAGAACACGAGGTACAGGAAAAGGTTTCGCATATCGAGGATATGAGAGATAACGTGGTTGTAAGTATTGCAAACATTGTTGAAAATAGAGATTTCAGTACTGGAGACCATGTAAAGCGCACCAGCTTAACAGTTCGATTGTTTGTGGAATATTTGAATAGAACTAAGCCAGAGCTTCTGGTATCGAATGAGCTCTCACGAAGCATATGGAAAGCGGCTCCTATGCATGACCTTGGGAAGCTGGCAATACGAGATGATATTTTACAAAAACCTGGCGTATACACTCCAGAGGAGTATGATGAGATGAAGCTGCATTCTGAAAAGGGTGCAAAGATTGTTGAGCAGGTGTTTGCGGACATCGAGGATCCTGACTTTGTGGATGTGGCAGTCAATATTGCTCATTACCATCACGAGAAATGGGATGGCACGGGATATCCTTCTAAGCTAAAGGGAGAAGAAATCCCTGTGGAAGCACGTATTATGGCGCTGGCGGATGTTTTTGATGCGTTGGTAAGTGAGCGTTGCTATAAGAGCGCTATGAGCTATGAGGATGCGTTTGAGGTGATTCGAAAATCGCTTGGAACTCATTTTGATCCTGAGCTTGGAAAATGCTTTATTGAATGCAAAAAAGAATTGGTAAATCTTTATGAAGCAGAAGTTCAGATGGGTTAATTATGAATAGAAATAAAAAAAGAGGAGAAATCTTTTGATTTCTCCTCCTTTTTTATAGTTTACTTTTGTGATTCCTGCATTTTTTTCATTGCGGTAGAAAGCATCAGCTTGATTCGATTGAGCTGGTTAACCTCAGAAGCACCTGGGTCATAGTCGATCGCGACAATGTTTGCCTCAGGATGCTCACGACGAACTTCCTTGATGACTCCTTTTCCGACGATATGATTTGGCAGACAACCAAATGGCTGTGCACAAATGATATTCGGTGCGCCCTGAGCAATCAGTTCAAGCATTTCACCAGTTAAGAACCAGCCTTCACCGGTCTGGTTGCCGATGGAAACAATTTTTTCTGCGCGCTCTGCAGTTTCTTCAATGTATGCAGTTGGATAGAAGTGTCTACTCTTGGCAAGTTCCTTACGGGCAGCCTTTCTTAGCCATTCAAAGAATTTGATCACCAGGTCATTGATACGACGAGATTTCTTTGTTGCACCAAGATGTTCTTCCTTAAAGCGCTGATTATAACAGCAATAGATAATAAAGTCTGTTAAATCTGGAACAACAGCCTCTGCACCTTCAGCCTCTAAAAGCTCAGCAACATGATTGTTTGCTGCAGGAAGGAATTTTACAAGTATTTCACCAACAACACCAACGCGAGGCTTCTTTAAATTCTCATCAATTGGAATGATATCAAAATCGCGAATGATTTCGCGGCACATCTGCTTAAATTTATGATGTGAAAGCATCTTTGTATTGCTGACAAAATCAATACACTTCTGTTTCCATTTTTCATGCACAGCATCTGTTGCGCCTTTTTCAAGCTCATAAGGACGCATACGATGAGTACAGCGGAGGAATAAATCTCCAAATATCAACGCATAGAGTCCGTGCTGAACAAGACTAGGCGTAAGTGAGAAGCCTGGGTTTTTCTCCAGTCCGACCATATTTAACGAGATGACAGGAACATCTGGATAACCAGCTTTAATCAGTGCGCGACGGATAAAGTTGATATAGTTTGTTGCTCTGCAACCGCCACCGGTCTGAGAAATCATAATTGCCGATTTTGACATATCAAATTTTCCAGACATAACAGCGCTCATCAGCTGTCCTACCATAATAGTAGAAGGGTAGCATGCGTCATTATTTACGTATTTCAAGCCGACATCGATACATTCCTTGGTCGGAACCTCTGGAATAACCATGTTAAAGCCTGCAGCACGAAAGGCTGGGGCAATAATATCAAAATGAATTGGTGAGAGCTGTGGTGTAATAATGGTATAGCCAGCATCATTCATCTCTTTGGTGTAAATCACTCGTTCGTAATTAGAAGGAGAGATGTTGCGCTTTTCATTTTTCTTTTCCTTTACACGAATAGCGGCAATTAAGGAACGAATACGAATACGTGCGGCACCAAGGTTATTTACTTCATCAATCTTTAAACAGGTATAAATCTTGCCCGAGTTGGTCAAAATATCGTGAACCTGATCTGTTGTTACAGCATCGACGCCACAACCAAAGGAATTTAACTGAATTAAATCCAAATCATTTCTTGTTTTTACAAAGTTTGCGGCTGAGTAAAGACGGGTATGATACATCCACTGGTCTACAACAATTAATGGGCGCTCCAGGTCGCCTAAGTGTGAGATGGAATCCTCTGTGAGTACACACATTCCATAGGAAGTAATCATATCAGGAATACCGTGATTGATTTCTGGGTCAACATGGTAAGGACGTCCGGCAAGAACAATGCCTCTTCGTCCTGTTTCCTTCATATATTCTAAAACTTCCTCACCCTTCTTTTGAATGTCGTAACGTGCATCAGCTAATTCCTGCCAGGCAAGAGCACAGGCTTCTTCCACCTCGTGTTTTGGAATCTTAAATTCCTTATCAAATACACGAACTAACTCCTTGCAGAGAATTTCCTCATTAGTGAAGGCCATAAATGGGTTGAGGAATCTCATCTGCTTGCTTGTAATTTCATCAACATTATTTTTTATGTTCTCAGAATATGAGGTTACAATTGGGCAGTTATAATGATTTCCTGCATCAGGGAACTCATTGCGCTCATAAGGAATCGATGGATAGAAAATGAAATCTACATCTCGGTTAATCAGCCAGCTGATGTGACCATGAGCCAACTTTGCTGGATAGCATTCTGACTCGGATGGAATTGATTCAATACCCATCTCATAAATCTTTCTGGTGGACTGTGGAGATAATACCACAGAGAAGCCAAGCTTTTTGAAGAATACAGCCCAGAAAGGATAGTTCTCATAAATATTAAGGACGCGAGGAATTCCAACAGTGCCACGGGTTGCAAGCTCAATTGGCAATGGCTCGTAATCAAAAATACGATTGTTTTTATATTCAAATAAGTTAGGAATATTATCTTTATTTTTTTCCTTGCCAAGACCACGTTCACAACGGTTGCCAGTGATGTACTGACGATTGTCAGAAAAACGGTTGATGGTCAAAAGACAATGATTGGTACATCCCTGACATCTTGCGAGCTTCGTAGTAAAAGTGAGTTCATTAATCTGCTCAATTGAGAGCATGGTAGTCTGCTTGTCGTCAGCATAACGTTCTTTTGCAATTAATGCGGCACCAAAGGCACCCATGATTCCAGCAATATCAGGACGAGTTACATGTACTCCAGCTATTTTTTCGAGGCTTCGCAAAACAGCATCATTGTAGAAGGTTCCACCCTGCACAACGATATTGTCGCCAAGGTCCTTTGCATCAGAAAGCTTGATAACCTTAAATAAAGCATTTTTGATTACAGAGTAAGCAAGACCAGAAGAAATATCTGCGACGCTTGCACCTTCCTTTTGTGCCTGCTTTACCTTGGAATTCATAAACACAGTACAGCGGGTACCTAGGTCAATTGGATGCTTTGCAAATAAAGCTTCCTTTGAAAAGTCCTGAACACTATAGTTTAAGGAATTTGCAAAGGTCTCGATAAAGGATCCACAGCCTGATGAGCAGGCTTCGTTTAACTGAACAGAATCTACGGTCTGGTTTTTGATACGGATGCATTTCATATCCTGACCACCGATGTCAAGAATGCAGTCAACCGAAGGATCAAAAAAAGCTGCCGCATAGTAATGCGCTACCGTCTCTACCTCGCCTTCATCAAGCATTAAGGCTGCCTTTAACAGAGCTTCCCCATAGCCAGTTGAGCAGGAATGTACAATCTGTGCTTCGCTTGGCAGAAGGGAATAGATTTCCTTAATAGCACCAATTGCTGTGGTGAGGGGACTGCCGTTGTTACTGTTATAGAAGGAATATAAAAGCTTTCCTTCTTCTGAAATTAAAGCAATTTTGGTAGTGGTAGATCCGGCGTCAATACCGAGATAACAGTTGCCCTTATAGCTTGAAAGCTCCGCAGTTTCTACGTGGTTATTGCTGTGGCGCTCAAGAAAAGCGTCATAGTCTGCCTGATCCGCAAAGAGAGGCTCCATACGAGCAACCTCAAACTCCATTTTAATTCCCTTAGAGAGGCGTTCAACAAGAGACGAAAGGGTGGTAGAAGACTCAGCCTTTGAATTTAGAGCAGATCCAATTGCTGCGAAAAGGTGTGAGTTTTCTGGAGTAATCGCATGTTCATCATCCAAATTCAGGGTACGGATAAAGCTCGCTTTCAGTTCTGATAAAAAGTGAAGAGGTCCGCCCAGGAAGGCTACATGTCCACGTATTGGCTTACCGCAGGCAAGACCTGAAATGGTCTGATTTACAACTGCCTGAAAAATGGAAGCAGAGAGGTCTTCTCTGGTAGCACCTTCGTTGATTAAAGGCTGGATGTCGGTTTTTGCAAATACACCACAGCGTGCTGCGATAGGATAAATAGCCTTAAAGCTTTTCGCATATTCATTTAATCCAGTTGCATCTGTCTGAAGAAGAGCGGCCATCTGATCAATGAAAGAGCCTGTTCCACCAGCACAGATACCATTCATACGCTGCTCGACATTGCCACCTTCAAAATATATGATTTTTGCATCCTCACCACCTAATTCGATTGCGACATCAGTGCTTGGAGCATAGTGCTGTAAAGCAGTAGAAACAGAGATAACTTCCTGTACAAATGGAACCTCGAGATGGTTTGCAAGAGTCAGACCGCCCGAGCCGGTAATCATTGGGTGAACTTCATGGTCTCCAAGTTTTTCCATTGCATCTGAAAGAAGTCCAGATAATGTTTCCTGAATGTTTGCATAATGTCTCTGATAATCAGAGAAGAGAAGGTTATCATTCTCATCTAAAAGAGCTACCTTTACTGTGGTAGAACCAATATCAATTCCTAAACGTACCAATGAATTGTTTGTCATCAAAAATGACCTCCATCCTTTAAAAATCTATAAATACAAACAAATTTTTTGAATTTGATTTGAGTTATTTCTTATTAAATATGTATTGCGCACAATCCCTACTATTATAATTGGTTTTAAATAAAAAAACAAGAAATCAAATCTAAAGAATCTCTAAACATTTCCCCCTCTCTAATTGACATTTTTTACCAATATTTATATAGTAGATTAGGTGAAAATAGATAATAAATTATCTTGGAGATACTATATGAATTGGTTAGATAAATTTGAAAAAAAGCATCCTCGTTTTGGGATTTCAAATATTATGCTTTATCTGGTTATAGCCAATGCAATTGGTTATTTGATTGCGAGAACAGCTCCATTAATGTTTAATTTTCTTGTTTTTGATGGATATCATATTCTTCATGGACAAATTTGGAGACTGATTACATGGGTATTTGTTCCATCATCGAATGGAAATATTTTTCTTACGGCGTTATTCCTTTTATGTGCGATTTCCTGGGGCAGAAGTCTTGAGGTAATGATTGGAAGATGTCGCATGACAGTGTTTGTTTTAGGTGGAATCATAATAAGTGATGTTGGAGCACTGATTTATTTTGGAATTATTTCACTTGTTACAAATAGCTTTATTCCATGGGTGAATGTCGGTGTGACAATGCCATATCTTACTACTTACTATATTATTCTTACGGTGCTGATGGAAATTGCGCTTCAGTATCACAACGGAATCGTTAGATTATGGTTTATTATTCCAATGAAAATGATTTGGATGTTTTATCTGATTCTGTTTGAAATGCTCTTTGATATAGGTAGTGCTGTTTATTCTGTATTTGCAGAGACCAAAAATGTCACTTCGGTTTTGATTCTTGGATTAAGTTTTACCATTCAAATCGTATTTGCTTTACTGAATATGTTGATTTTCCACTTCTCATCTAAGAACCGTTTGAGTCGACAGCAAAAGAAGAGAAGAAACGAATTTAAACAGCAGTATCACCAGGCAGCGCCAAGACCAGGTAGCGGCATTACCAAGCATAAATGTGCAATTTGTGGAAAGACAGAGGTTTCAAATCCTGAAATCTTATTCAGATACTGTTCAAAGTGCCCAAGTGGCTTAGAGTATTGTAGTGACCATCTGTTTACACATACGCACAAATAAAGATAATTAGACAAAATATTTAAATAAAATTAGAAAGACTTAAGGAGAACAATTATGGAAAATGAAGTAGTTTCAAGAAATTTTATCGAGACTATTATTGAGAAGGATTTAGCAGAGGGACATTGCGAAACCGTAAAGACGAGATTCCCTCCAGAACCAAACGGATATCTTCATATCGGACATGCAAAGTCAATTCTTTTGAATTACGGACTTTCTCAGAAATATAATGGAACCTTTAACTTCCGTTTTGATGACACAAACCCAACCAAGGAAAAAACGGAGTTCGTTGAGTCAATTAAGGCTGATGTTAAGTGGCTTGGAGCAGACTTTAAGGATAACTTGTTTTTTGCATCTGATTATTTTGAGAAGATGTATGAATGTGCCATCAAATTAATTAAGGATGGTAAGGCATATGTGTCTGACCTGACAGCGGATGAAATTCGTGAATATCGTGGAACTCTTACAGAACCAGGTAAGGAGGACCCATATGCAACTCGTTCCGTGGAAGAAAACTTAAAGCTGTTTGAAGGAATGAAGAATGGTGAGTTTGCGGATGGAAGCAAGGTGCTTCGTGCTCGTATCGATATGAATTCCTCTAACATCAATATGCGCGATCCAATTTTATATCGTGTTGCCCATATGACTCACCATAACACTGGTGACAAGTGGTGTATCTATCCAATGTATGATTTTGCTCATCCAATCGAGGATGCGGTAGAGGGGATTACCCACTCTATCTGTACGCTTGAGTTTGAAGATCACAGACCTCTCTATGACTGGGTTGTAATCAACTGTGGCTTTAAGAATACACCGGAAGAGTCTCCAAAGCAGATTGAGTTTGCAAAGCTTTATCTTACCAATGTGGTTACAGGTAAGAGATATATTAAGAAGCTTGTAGAGGATGGCATTGTAGATGGCTGGGATGATCCTCGTCTTGTCAGCATTGCAGCACTTCGTCGTCGTGGTTATACACCTTCTGCAATTCAGAATTTCGTTGAACTTTGTGGTGTTTCTAAGGCAAACAGCTCTGTAGACTATGCAATGCTTGAGTATTGTATTCGTGAGGATTTAAAAATGAAATGTCCTCGCATGATGGCTGTATTAAAGCCTCTTAAGGTTGTCATTGACAATTTCCCAGAGGGCGAGGTTGAGTATGTAGAGGTTGACAATAACCTTGAAAATCCAGAGCTTGGAAAGAGAAAGGTACCATTTACAAGAGAACTTTTCATCGAGCAGGATGACTTTATGGAGGAACCTCCTAAGAAGTATTTCAGAATGTTCCCTGGAAACGAGGTTCGTCTGATGAATGCATACTTTGTAAAATGCGAGAGCTTTGAGAAGGATGCAGATGGAAATATTACTGTGGTTCATTGCACCTATGATCCTGAGTCAAAGGGTGGAAACAGCCCAGACGGTCGCAAGGTTAAGGGAACCATTCACTGGGTTTCTGCAGAATATGGTAAGCCAGTGACTGCTCGCTTGTATGAGAATCTTGTGGATGAGGAGAAGGGGGTTTACAATCCAGAAGATGGAAGTGTAAATGTAAATCCAAACTCTCTTACTGTAGTTAAAGCTATTGTTGAGCCTGCACTTCTTGAGGCAAAAGCTTATGACAGCTATCAGTTTGTGAGAAATGGATTCTTCTGTGCTGACTTTAAGGATTCTAAGGATGGTGAACCTGTATTTAATCGTATAGTTTCATTAAAAAGCTCTTTTAAATTACCAACTGCATAGGGTATAATAGTACTAGATTTTAATTTGTTACAGTCATAAAGTCAGGAGTATTCAATGAGCGATAATTTATTATCTGGATTAGAGAAACTTGGTCTCGATGTATCGGGAATGGATAATCTTTTTGGTGAGACCAAAAAGGAAGTCGTAGTGAATGAGAGTGGCGAGAGCATTGTTGCACCGCCAAAGGAGCAGGAATTTCTTTTAGATAAAGGGATGCGCTGCCCAATGTGCGATAAGACCTTTTTACAGAAGAAGGTAAAAAGTGCACGTGCCAGAAGACTTGGAGCAGATCCAGACCTCCGTCCACGCTATGAGGCTGTTGACCCTACGAAGTATGATGTCAATTCCTGTCCATTCTGTGGTTATACTTCGATTGATCGTTTCTGGGCGGGAGAGAATCTTACCTCCATTCAGCGTAAGGCTTTAAAGGAAGGTGTATGTGATAAGCTTACCAAGTATATTTATGAGGCTCCTCCTCTTCCAGAGACTTATACCTATGACGAAGCGATTGAACGATATAAGCTGGCTCTTTATAATGCTGTTGTTAAAAATGCAAAGGCGAGTGAAAAGGCATATACCTGCTTAAAGATTTCCTGGTTATTAAGAGGTAAGGCAGAGGAACTTGAAGCTGTAGAGGAAAAGGATGAAGCTGCAATTGCCGCTGTTCGTGAAGAGGAAAATAAGTTTTATTCTCAGGCCTATGAGGGATTAAATAAGGCTATTTCTTCTGAAAATACTCCTATTTGTGGTATGGACCAGAATACTTTGGAATTTTTGCTTGCACAGATGGCATACAAAATGGGTAAGATGCAGGAAGCATCGCGTATGATCTCTAACATTTTAGTGTCAAAGACGGCTGGAACTTCCATTAAGAACAAAGCCAGAGATTTGAAGGATGAGATTATTGCTTCGATTAAGGCATCACAGTCTTAATTGTATTTTGATAGAACTTTTGAATTGATGTGAATCATTAAATAGAAAAGCCAATCGCTTACGCGATTGGCTTTTCTCATACCCCATATCATCCTAAAAAAGAACATTTCTTAGCGACATATTATTTCTTTAAATCATTTTTGTTCTGAAGCATCATTGCACGAACCTTGAGTGGAAGACCAAATAAGGTGATGAAGCCATCAGCATCATGATGATCATACTGATCACCAGTAGTAAAACTTGCAAGAGAATCACTATATAATGAATATGGTGAAGTGGTTCCGGCTTTAATAATATTTCCTTTATAGAGCTTGAACTTAACTTCTCCAGTTACATATTCCTGAGTTGACTCTACGAAAGCCTGAAGCGCCTCGCGAAGAGGAGTAAACCATTTTCCTTCATAAACAACCTGTGCAAGCTTGTTTCCGATTTCCTTCTTGGTTTCCATGGTAGCACGGTCAAGGCATAATTCTTCAAGCTGATCATGAGCCTCCATAAGAATGGTTCCGCCAGGAGTTTCATAAACACCACGGCTCTTCATACCAACAACACGGTTTTCAACGATATCTACAATACCAATTCCATGCTTTCCACCGAGACGGTTTAATTCCTTGATAATATCAGAAACCTTCATATTCTTACCATTTACAGAGGTAGGAACACCCTTTTCGAAGGTCATGGTTACATATTCGCCTTCATCTGGTGCGTTTTCTGGAGATACACCAAGTACAAGAAGATGATCATAGTTTGGCTCCTGTGAAGGGTCCTCGAGCTCAAGGCCTTCGTGAGAGATATGCCATAAGTTTCTGTCACGGCTGTAGCTTGAATCAGTAGAGAATGGAAGATCAATTCCATGTGCCTTACAATATTCGATTTCAGCTTCACGGCTATCCATATTCCAGTTGTCCTGTCTCCAAGGAGCGATTACCTTGATGTCAGGAGCGAGAGCCTTGATCCCAAGCTCAAAACGAATCTGATCATTTCCTTTACCAGTAGCACCGTGGCAAATTGCAACAGCGCCTTCTTTTCTGGCGATTTCTACTAATTTTGCAGCAATTCCTGGACGAGCCATAGAGGTTCCAAGTAAATATTTATGCTCATAAACAGCGCCTGCCTGTACACAAGGTACGATGTAGTTTTCACAGAAATCATCTACGATGTCTTCAATGTATAATTTTGATGCTCCAGAATATTTTGCTCTTTCCTCAAGACCATCTAATTCTTCTCCCTGACCGCAGTCTACGCAGCAGCAGATAACATCATAATCATAGGTTTCCTTTAACCAAGGGATGATAGCAGTAGTGTCTAAACCGCCTGAATACGCCAATACAACTTTTTCTTTCATTTATTGATGTTCCTTTCTAAAAATGTATATTCGATTGAATCATGCATAAATTCTTATGCAACAGACTATACTAAATATATAATAAGTAAATATAAAGTGCAACCGAAATAATATACATAAAAAATGTATAAAAATACATTCTTTTGTATAATTTTTAACTTTACGAAATTAAAGTGTTATACTATGATAGTATTGCATTTAAATATGAATTTTATGGAGGCCTGAATATGATAAAGGTTGGAATTATTGGCGCTACAGGGTATGCTGGCGGAGAATTAGTTCGAATTTTACTGAATCATCCAGAGGTTACAATCTGCTGGTATGGTTCCAGAAGTTATATAGATCAAAATTATGCAGATGTATACAGAAATTTCTTTGAAATTGTAGATGCAAAATGTATGGATGACAACATAGATGAGCTTGCAAAACAGGTAGATGTTATCTTTACAGCGACTCCTCAGGGATATTTAGCTTCTATTATTACAGAAGAAATTTTGCAAAATACAAAGATTATCGATTTATCTGCAGATTTCCGTATTAAAGATGTAAATGTATACGAAAAGTGGTATGGAATTGAACATAAGAGTCCTCAGTTTATTGAGGAGGCTGTATATGGTTTGTGCGAAATCAATCGAGGTCTTGTAAATGAAAAAACAAGATTGATTGCAAATCCTGGGTGCTATACGACCTGTTCCATTTTAACAGCTTACCCTTTGGTGAAAGAGGGCTTGATTGAGCTGGATACCTTGATTATTGATGCAAAGAGTGGAACCTCAGGCGCTGGAAGAGGTGCCAAAATTCCAAATCTTTTCTGTGAGGTAAATGAAAGCATTAAGGCATACGGAGTAGCAAGTCATCGCCATACACCAGAGATTGAGGAACAGCTTGGATATGCTGCCAACGAAGAGGTTTTATTAAACTTTACACCTCATCTTGTTCCTATGAATCGCGGTATTTTAGTGACTGAGTATGCAAAGCTTAAGCCGGGCGTTGATGCGGATAGAGTGCGAGCCGCTTACAATCGCTACTATGCAAATGAAAAGTTTGTACGCGTTTTAGATCAGGGCGTTTGTCCTGAGACAAAGTGGGTGGAAGGCAGCAATTATGTTGATGTCAGCTTTGTAATTGACGAGAGAACTGATCGTATCATTATGATGGGAGCACTGGACAATTTGGTGAAGGGCGCTGCTGGTCAGGCTGTACAGAATATGAATTTAATGTTTGGATTTGATGAGGATGCTGGATTAAAACTGGTTCCTTGCTTCCCATAAAAACGGTAGGAAAATCCTGCCAAAGAAATTAGGATTTTTATATGAGTGGTAAAATTGATTTTGAATTAAAAACAATGACAATTGAAGATTATGAACAGGTTCATGAGCTGTGGATGAGTATACATGGATTTGGAATTCGTTCGATTGATGATTCTAAGGAAGGCGTTTTACGCTTTATAAAAAGAAATCCAACGACAAGCGTAGTTGCAATTGTTGAAAATAAGGTCGTTGGGGCGATTCTCTGTGGACATGACGGCAGAAGAGGCTGTATGTATCATGTTTGCGTTCATGAGGATTATCGCATGCAGGGGATTGGAAAAGCGATGGCTGTCTATTGCATGAGAGCCTTACAGGAAGAACAGATTAATAAGGTAAGTATTATTGCCTTTAAGTCGAATGAAGTGGGGAATCGTTTCTGGCATAGCGAAGGCTGGACGGAGCGAGAGGACTTAAATTATTATGATTTCACATTAAATGAGGATAATATTACGAAGTTTAATGCCTAAAGAGGAGGATGAAAATGAACGATACACAGGAAGCATTACAAAAAGCACAGGTGCTTATTGAGGCACTTCCATATATTCAAAGATTTAATCGCAAGATCATTGTTGTAAAATATGGCGGTTCTGCGATGGTTGATGAAGAGTTAAAGAAGCAGGTAATTCAGGACTGTGCTCTTTTAAAATTAGTAGGATTTAAACCAATCATTGTTCACGGTGGTGGCAAGGAAATCAGCAGATGGGTAGAGAAAGTTGGCATGGAGCCTGTCTTTGTCAATGGTCTTCGTAAGACAGACGAAGCAACCATGGAAGTTGCTGAAATGGTATTAAATAAAGTGAACAAGTCGCTTGTTAAGCTCGTACAGGAACTTGGGGTTCTTTCGGTTGGAATCAGCGGAAAGGACGGCGGTCTTTTAAAGGTTGAAAAGAAGCTTTCAAATGGCGAGGATATTGGTTTCGTTGGTGAAATCACAGAGGTTAATCCAAAGATTTTATATGATATGTTGGAAAAGGATTTTCTTCCAATCGTTTGCCCAATCGGAATGGATGATGAATTTAATACCTATAATATCAATGCAGATGATGCAGCCTGTGCCATTGCGCGTGCAATGAATGCGGAGAAGCTTGCGTTCCTTACAGATATTGCAGGTGTCTATAAGGATTTTGAAAATAAAGAATCTCTGATTTCTGAGCTTACTGTGACCGAAGCAAAGGAACTTATTTCAGATGGCTATATTGGCGGAGGAATGCTTCCAAAGCTTGCAAACTGCATTGATGCAATTGAGAATGGTGTTAGCAGAGTGCATATTCTTGATGGACGTATTGCTCATTGCCTATTACTGGAAATCTTTACCAATAAGGGAATTGGAACAGCAATTTTAGATGATAAGGCAGATCGTTTTTTCAACGAATAAAAACAAAGGATATAGATTATGACAAAAACTGATTATATTTCACAGGCAGAAAATAATCTGCTTCATACTTACAACCGTTTTTCTTTTGTAGCAGATCATGGAGAAGGGGTATATCTTTATGATACCGACGGAAAGAAATATTTAGATTTTGCAGCTGGTATCGCAGTAAATTCACTTGGATACAGTGATGATTATTTAAAGAATGCCATTAAGGGACAGGTGGATAAGCTTTGCCACATTTCGAATCTTTATTATAATACTCCAATTGCAGAGGCTGCGGAAAAACTGTTAAAGGCTGCTTGCATGGATCGAGTATTCTTTACCAACAGTGGTACAGAAGCCATCGAGGGTGCAATTAAGGCTGCAAAAAAATATGCATATTCAAAGACCGGACATGCAAATCATGAAATTATTGCAATGGAGCATTCCTTCCATGGAAGAAGTATAGGAGCACTTTCTGTGACTGGAACTGCGCACTATCGCGAACCTTTTGAACCTCTTATGGGAGGTGTGTCTTTTGCAAATTTCAATGATATTTCCAGTGTGAAGGCTTTGATTAAGGAGAACACCTGCGCCATCATTATGGAAACGGTTCAGGGCGAGGGTGGGATTTATGCTGCAGATCCTGATTTCTTAAAGGAAGTGCGTTCGCTTTGTGACGAAAACGATATCCTGTTGATTTTAGATGAAATTCAATGTGGAATGGGTCGTACAGGTGCAATGTTTGCATGGCAGGAATATGGTGTAAAGCCTGATATTATGACAAGTGCCAAGGCTCTTGGCTGTGGAGTTCCTGTCGGAGCCTTTATGATGACAGAAAAGGTTGCTGAGTTATCTTTAGTTCCAGGAGATCACGGAACCACATATGGTGGAAATCCTCTTGTTGGTGCTGCCGTTTCAGCAGTATTAGACAGATATGAGCAGCTTGACCTTGTAAATCATGTATGTGAAATCGCTCCTTATCTGGATGAAAAATTAAATGAGCTTGTTAGCAAATATGATTTCCTGACGGAAGTTCGTGGAAAAGGACTCATCAAAGGACTTGTATCTACCAAAGCTCCAGGTGAAATTGTGAAAAAAGCAATTGAAAATGGTCTTTTGGTAATTACGGCTGGAAGCAATGTAATTCGTATGGTTCCACCTCTTATCATTGAGAAGGAACATGTTGATGAAATGGTTGAAAAACTTGAGTTAACATTTTCTCAAATCTAGTTATAATTCTTGAAATAATTCTGAAAATATCTTGTAATATTTTACGAAACCCATTAAAATTATTATGAGCATTGAACCTCCTTCCCAAATTGGGAAGGAGTAATTTATGAGGCAAAAAATAACAGTCACTTTTGTGGCTGCTTTTTCGTTATTATTAAGCATAACTGGCTGTGCTTCAAGTCATAAAAGGCTTGAACTTTCTGAATCAGATCAGGTTACTTGTTCGGAAGATTCATTAACTGATTCCACTGAAATCCAGACAGATACAGGCGAGGTGATTTGGGTTTATGTGTGTGGAGCTGTGCATTCACCAGGTGTGTATTCACTTAAGCCAGAGGATCGCGTGGCTGTGGCGATTGAACTTGCTGGCGGATTTTTGGAGAATGCAAAAACGGACTATGTGAATCTGGCTGCACAAGCTGTGGATGGAGAGAAGATTTATATTCCAACTGTTGATGAAATTCTGGAGGAATCTTCATATGATGTGGAGGAAGGTCTTGTAAATATCAATACTGCCGATGAAAGAAAGCTTGTTTCCATTTCTGGAATAGGAGAGGCAAAGGCGAAAGCGATTATTGATTATCGCAAGGAGCACGGGAACTTTAAGAGTATTGATGAAATCAAAAAGGTGAGCGGTATTGGGAGCTTAACCTTTGAAAAGATAAAAGAATATATCAAAATATAAAGGTGTGTGTATGGCAAAAAAGGTTTTGGTCGTTGATGATGAAAAATTAATCGTAAAGGGAATTCGATTCAGCTTAGAGCAGGATGGAATGGAAGTTGATTGTGCTTACGATGGGGAAGAAGCCTTAAATATGGCTCAGCAGAATCAGTATGATATGATTTTATTGGATGTCATGCTTCCTAAGATGAATGGCTTTGAGGTGTGTCAGTCTATTCGAGAATTCTCCAATATGCCGATCATTATGCTGACAGCGAAGGGTGATGATATGGATAAAATCCTTGGCTTAGAGTATGGGGCAGATGATTATATTACCAAGCCTTTTAATATTCTTGAGGTAAAAGCCCGTATTAAGGCGATTCTTAGAAGAACAGCTGCATCTACACCGGTTGTGGCAGAAGATCCTTCTGTAATCACAAAGGGTGATTTAAAGCTTGAGTGTGACAGCAGACGTTTATTTATTCTTGGGGAAGAGTATAATCTTACCGCGCGTGAATTTGAGATTCTTGAGCTTTTAGTAAGAAATGAGAATAAAGTTTACAGTCGAGAAAATCTTTTGAACACAGTATGGGGTGCCGATTATCCTGGAGATGTTCGTACGGTGGATGTTCATGTTCGTCGCCTTCGCGAAAAGATTGAAAAGAATCCTTCTGAACCGAAATATGTACATACCAAATGGGGTGTAGGATACTATTACAACCAAAAATAAGGGTAGTCGTTTATGAAAAGAAAAAAAGGTACACGTTTTTTTAAGTTCATAAAGAGTTTGAAATTTCATTTGATTCTTATTGTGCTGGTGCTTTCATTTCTTCCAGGCATTATCATTAGCACAATCTTAATACAAACCTATGAAAATAATGCTGTAACTGTGCGTGAAAGTGAAATTTCAGCGCAGGCGATGGTGTTTGCGAATCAGATTGCAACCAGTGGTTATCTCGATAATGATAAGATTGGTAACAATGAGTTTGAATCTGAGCTTTCTATGGTTTCGACCCTGTACAATGGTCGAATTGTTGTTGTAAATGATGCCTTTAAGGTAATCTATGATACCTATAATCGAGACAATCGAAAGATAATGATTGCCAAAGAGGTACTTCAGAGTTTCCGAGGCGAAACTGTTACAAACTATGACAGCAAGACCAAGTACATCGAAATGACGCTTCCAATTGTAAATCCAAATGATGAAAATCAGCGTATTCTTGGAATTATGATGCTTTCAGCGTCAACGGCCAACATCGATTTAAATCAGGTGCATCTTGCAAAGGTTGCTTGGATTGTTGTATCTATCTCAATCACAGTCTTTGCTTTTTTTGGCATACTTTTTTCTATTGCAATTGTCCGTCCATTTAAGAAGGTATCTACTGAGATTGAGCATGTACAAAACGGTTACAGTGGGGAAACAATCAACGTTAATACCTTTACGGAAACCATGAACATTTGTGAGCAGTTTAATAATCTGCTTTCCAGAATTAAGGTGATGGATGATTCGCGAGAGGAATTTGTATCAAATGTCTCTCATGAGTTAAAAACTCCGCTAACCTCCATCAAGGTGTTGGCAGATTCGATCAATAGTATGCCTGACGCCCCTATTGAAATGTATCAGGAGTTTATGGGGGATATTACAAGCGAAATTGATCGAGAGACGACAATTATCAATGATTTGCTTTCTCTTGTAAAGATGGATAAGTCAAAGCAGGAGATGAATATCACTAATATGAATATCAATGAGCTGGTAGAAGCAATCATTCGTCGTCTTCAGCCGATTGCTGACCGTCAGAAGGTCGCTTTGGTATTAGAGAGTTTTCGCCCGATTTTGGCGGATGTTGATGAGGTAAAGATTACACTTGCAATCTCTAATCTGATAGAAAATGCAATCAAATATAACAAGAATGATGGAGAGGGATGGGTACACATTTCATTAAATGCAGACCATCAGTATTTCTATCTAAAGGTTGAGGATTCTGGTATGGGAATTCCTGAAGAGTCTCTTGATCACATTTATGAAAGATTTTACCGAGTTGATAAGTCGCATTCTCGAGAAATCGGTGGTACGGGACTTGGTCTTGCGATTACCCGAAATGCAATTCTTATGCATCGTGGCGCGATTAAAGTTTATTCTGTCCTTGGAGAGGGAACTACCTTTGATGTTCGCATTCCATTGACATATATGGTATAGGAGGTCTGATATGAAAAAATATATTACATTGCTCCTTACCATTTGTCTGGCATTTTCGCTACTTATAGGTTGTGGCAACAAAAAGAAAGATGGTGATCTGACAGTTTATTATCTTAGCATTGAGGGTACGGAACTGGTAAAGAGCTATTTTACGCCTACCGATGATAAGCCGTTGTTGGATCAGTGCATGGATGCGCTCTGCAGTCAGCCGGACGATTCTGATATGATGATGACAATTCCAGACAGTATATCTATTTTGAATTATCAGTGTATCAATTCTATGCTTATGATTAATTTTTCTGATTCCTACAAAAATTTGGATCAGGTGACAGAAGTGTTGATGAGAGCAGCGATTGTGCGAACAGTGACACAGCTTGATTCGATAGATTATGTAAGCTTTAATGTGGCTGGTGAACCGTTAAAGGACGCAAAAGGAATTGTTGTAGGCACCATGACTTCAGGTTCCTTTGTGGATAGCGCAGATGCATCGATCAGCACAACGGTTGAGGCAAAAATTACATTGTCCTTCTCAAGTGCAGATGGTGACTATCTGGTGCAGGAGGTTCGAAATGTCCGATACAATTCGAATGACTCCATTGAAAAGCTGATTGTAAAGAGTTTGCTGGATGGTCCAAATACATCAGGACTTAGGCAGACAATTCCATCCTCTACCAATATTATCAATGTCAGCGTGAGCGATGGGGTGTGTTATGTAAATCTTGATGCAAACTTCTTAAATCAGAATCAGGAGATTGCTGAAGGCTGTGTGCTTTATTCAATTGTGAATTCGTTAACCGAATTGCAGGAGGTTGAAAAGGTACAGCTTTCTATCAATGGTGATACCACTGGTAAAGTTCGCTATATATACGACTTGTCCAATATTTATGAGAGAAATGAAAAATTCTATACAAAGCCTGAGGAAATGAGTACTCAGGAGGAGAATGAATGATAAAAAGACCACTATTTTTTGTGGCGTGTGTCTTTGTATTAGGAATTATTTCCGGGATATATCAAAATGTTGTGATTATGATTATGGGAGGAATCATGCTTGTTATAAGTCTGATTCCTCTTATTATTCATAAGAATATCTTTGCTTTTTTTCTAACCATATTATTTATGGTTTGCATCTTTTGCATTTCTTTTAGTCTTTCCTATAAACAAATAAAATATATAAGGAATCTTAATCAATTCTTTTCAGAAAGTGAAGCAGTGTATTTCGTTGGAAAAATCATATCTGTAGATAGCAGTGATTATTCGAATCGGTACATTATTTCAGGGTGCAGACTATGGAAGGATTCACCAAAAGATATATCGCAAGGGATGAGATTAAAGCGTCTTCTTTTAGAGAGTAAGGAGAACTATTATGTTGGAGAAACGATAGAAGGCTACGGCGTTCTTCATGAATTTGAATCTGCACACAATTATGGTAATTTTGATGAAAAGAAATATTACCTTGCGCTTGAAATACCCTTCAAAGTAAAGGTGGCGGGCGTAGATCATCGGGATTATAAAAAATCAATTCTGACGAATGCGCTGATACAATTAAAGGAGCGTCTGCAGAATGCCTTTGATGATTCTTTTTCTCAGAATCATTCTGCTATTTTAAAGGCAATGATGTTGGGAGATAAAAGAAATCTGTCCAGGAAGCAAAAGCAGTCCTTTCAGAAGGCTGGAGTGTCACACCTTTTAGTGGTTTCAGGACTGCATTTGTCGCTGCTTGGAATGGGTCTCTTTCAAATGCTTCGAAAGAGAAGAGTGAATAAATATGTATCCGCACTCATTAGTGCTCTTATGGTAATCAATTACGTTGTGTTGACAGGGAATGGAATTTCTGCAAAAAGAGCATTGCTGATGTTTTTTTTAACGACGATTGGAACATTGCTAGGGAGAAGCTCTGACCTGCTAAATTCCCTTGGCTTTGCAGTGATTGTGCTTTTGTTTTCACATCCATTATGGATTTTGTCAGACTCATTATTACTATCGGTATCAGCAATTTTAGGCATTGGACTATTTGGAGTGCTTGGGGTGACTTTGGTGACAATGCCGGTTAGTTTGTCAGCATTTTTTACGGTTTCGCCCTATGCCTATGTGGTGAATGCAATTCTGATTCCGGTGGTTCCAATATTAATGACTTTGATTGCACTCGGCACACTTTTATCTCTGTTTTCGATCACTGGCTGGATTGCGTGGCTTGTATATTTGCCTTGCAAAATTTTACTGTATCTGATTGAGTTTGTTTGCTATTTGTTTGGACGCATGCCTGGGGCAGAACTTATCGTAGGAAAGCCATCCATTGTTCGAATAATATTTTTCTATAGTCTGCTAGGGGTGGCACTTTGGTGGAGACATCTTAGTGCGATGAAAGCATCGTCAGAAGAAAATAAGCGTATTATTCATGTAAATAATATAATGATAGAAAATGTATTGCGCAAAGGAAGGCAAATATTGTTTTCAGAGGCTATTTTGGTTTTGGCAATCATATTTTTTCTTGCATTTCCTGAAAAGAAAAATCAGATTGCAGTGTTAGATGTTGGTCAGGGAGATGGAATTGCGATACAGTCAAAAACGATTAACTGCTTTGTTGATGGAGGAAGTCTAGATGTTTCGGAGGTTGGATTCAATCGAATCTTACCTCATCTGAAAGCGAAGGGCATAAGGCAGGTTGATTATTGGTTTGTCAGTCATTTGGACGAGGATCATATCAGTGGTTTATTGGAACTGATTCAATGTGGTTACCCGGTAAAGACGGTAGTTGTATCAGAACAAATATATGAGAAAAACAGAGGACATGAACTGTTTTCTTTGATGAGGCATAATAAAATTAATTTGATAAAACTAAAGCCAGATGATATATTATCCTGTGAGGAATTTAAGCTCATTACATTGGATTCAACAGTAGATGATTTTGCTGATAGTAATGATTGTTCGCTTTGTCTATTCTTTGAATCTGATAAAATGAAAGGGCTGCTTTGTGGCGATATCTCGGCAGAAGTTGAGGAAGGCCTGTGCAAAAAATATCCTTCATTAATCTGCAATATCAATTGGTACAAATGTAATCATCATGGTTCTAAATATTCTTCTGCTGATGTTTTTTTGAACCTGATTCATCCAGAATTTACTACGATATCCTGCGGGAAAAATAACCGATTTGGTCATCCTGCTTCGGTCACACTCGAAAGGTTAGAAAGGATTTCTTCCTCGGTTTATCGGACGGATATATCTGGAGAAATTGATTTTGTCTTTTAATCAGAAGAAAAAAGAGAAAAATGCGATATTAATTGTTGACAAATACCTATAGAATGTCCTATTATACATTAGTGTGCTTATGGGAGCTTATCCGTGTCTTGCTCGACATAGGCAATTAATTAATAAAAAACAGACTATCACAATTGGAGGTGAACAGATTGGCTAACATTAAATCTGCTAAGAAAAGAGTATTAGTTACAGAGATTAAGACTGCAAGAAATAAATCTATTCGTTCTGAGGTTAAGACCGTAACCAAGAAGGTTGAGGCAGCTGTAGTTGCTGGAGATAAGGCAGCAGCAGAGGCAGCTCTTAAGAATGCTATCTCAGTAATCGAGAGCGCTTCTTCAAAGGGTGTTTACCACAAGAACAATGCAGCTAGAAAGGTTTCTCGTTTAACCAAGCTTGTTAACGGAATCGCTTAATTGCTGAATAAAATCTATACATAATAAAAACCATCGGTACCCGTCATGCCGATGGTTTTTTTACTGTATTGGAAATTGCGAGAGTTTCGCAAGCGAAACTCTATTTTTATTACGTAGAATGCTTAAGAATAAAGGTTTCAACTGCAAGCTGATCAGAAAGATTGCCGCTTTTGATGGCATAGTCTAAATCACAAAGCTCCTCTAGAATTTCTTTGAGATTCGTTGCAGAGTATCCGTTGATATGTGGCTGATATTTTTTGACCATAAAATCACGAATGCCAGCAGCTGCAGCAATATCAGCGCGCGAACTGTTTTGCATGGTTTTGATTGTGTATAAAATGCGATAATGTCGTGCAATCAGCATCAGGGTTTTTATTGGCGCAACCTTTAAAGAGAGCAGATCATAATATAAATCGAGCGCCTTCTTCTGGTTTCGGAAGGAAATCGCATCAATCATATCAAAAACCTTGTCTGATATTTGTGCAGAGCAGATAGCTCTGATGTCGTCAGCGGTTATTACAGTTGCTTCACCGACATAGGAAACGATCTTTTCAAGCTCCATGGAAATGATACCCATGTCTTCTCCCGCAGAGTTAACAAAGATTTCAAGCGCTTCGGGCGTCATTTCCTTCTGATAGGTGCGCAACTTGCTTTTTATCCATTTGATTAATGTGGTTCCATCTAATCGGGTAAATTCAACCGCTCGTCCGTATTTGGAAATGCGTTTATAAAGTGCACTTGTCTTTTTTAATTCTTTTTCGCAGAAAATCAGATATGTGTTTTCTGGTATTTGACCCATATAATCTAAGAAATCTTCAGGAGTATCGCTGAAGAACGGCGTGTTTTCCATTAAGATACATCGCTTGTCAGAAAAGAAGGGAAGCGTTTCTGCCAAATCTATGATTTCAGTGGCTTTTATGCCATCACCCTCGAATCGGGTAAAGTTCATAGTATCGGTTCTGTCCACGATAGCATCAACCAATCTGTCGCGATATTGAAGCAGAAGATAACGCTCTTCGCCGAAGAGTAGATATACATTTTTAATTTGTTCATTTTTGATATCTTCATCAATTGTTTTCATGTATTACATAGTATCATATATTGGCATTTTTAGGCAATAAATGGTATCATAGTATAAGTTAGGGGGACTATGCATTATGGTTGATTACACAGAGGGAAGTGGCAAACAGTATCACACAAATGTTGGGCCTGAGGATATCGGGAAATACGTTATTTTACCAGGTGACCCAAAGCGCTGTGAAAAAATTGCAGCTCATTTTGAAAATCCAAAATTAGTGGCTGATTCCAGAGAGTATGTGACCTATACAGGGGAACTTGATGGAGTCAAGGTCTCAGTGACATCTACAGGAATTGGTGGCCCATCTGCTGCAATTGCAATTGACGAACTTGCAAAATGTGGAGCGCATACCTTTATACGCGTCGGTACCTGTGGTGGAATGCAGGAAAATATTATGGGCGGAGACCTTGTGATTGCAAGTGGTGCAATTCGAATGGAAGGCACCAGCAGAGAATTTGCGCCAATTGAATTTCCAGCAGTAGCGGATTTGGAGGTGACCAATGCACTTGTAAAGGCTGCCAAAACGCTGAAAAGTCCATATCATGTTGGAGTTGTACAGTGCAAGGATTCTTTCTTTGGACAGCATGAGCCGGAAATTATGCCAGTGAGCTATGAGCTTGAGCAGAAGTGGGAGGCCTGGAAGAGAATGGGAGCTGTTGCTTCAGAAATGGAGTCGGCAGCACTATTTATTGCAGGAAGCTTTCTTAGGGTTCGCGTTGGCAGTTGCTTTTTAGTGGTTGCAAACCAGGAGCGTGCGAAGTTAGGACTTAGCAATGCTCAGGTGCATGATACCGAAGGGGCGATTAGCTGTGCAATTGAAGCGTTAAGAACTCTCATCAAAGAGGAACAGCCATGACAGAAATTGAAATGAATAATCTGATAGGGCTTGCCGAAGAGGCAAGAGAACAGGCTTATGCGCCTTATTCAAAGTATACTGTTGGAGCAGCACTTTTATCAAAGTCAGGAAATATTTATACAGGCTGTAATATCGAAAATGCAGCCTTTGGACCGACAAATTGTGCAGAACGAACAGCTTTTTTTAAAGCAATCAGTGAAGGGGAGAGAGACTTTGTGGCGATTGCAGTAGTTGGTGGCCCAAAGGAAACCGCTCAGCCCACTGCATGTACGCCATGTGGAGTGTGTAGACAGGTTATGATGGAGTTTTGTGATCCTAAGACGTTTCAGATTATTTTGGCAGATCAGGTCCTTTTGTTAGAAGAACTATTACCTTTCGGTTTTGGCCCATCCAATTTATCTGACGAGTCATAAACCGAGTATGGAGAGATTATGAAATATAAGCGCATATTTTTGATTGTTTTGGATTCACTTGGAATTGGAAATGCATCAGATGCTGCAAAATTTAATGATTTGGGTGCAGATACTCTTGGTCATATTTCAGAATCTGTTGCTCATCTTGAGATTCCAAATTTAGTGGATTTGGGACTTGCAAATTTAAAGCCAATCAAGCAATATTCACCAGCTGAATTTACGAATGGAAGATATCTCACATTAAATGAGGCTTCCAACGGAAAGGACACCATGACTGGTCACTGGGAAATGATGGGTCTTTATACAGATAAGCCTTTCATCACTTTTACAGAGACAGGATTTCCGGATGAGCTGATTCGTTTATTGGAACAAAAAACAGGCCGCAAAGTGATTGGAAACAAGGCTGCAAGCGGTACCGAAATTTTGGAGGAACTTGCAGAACAGGAAATCAACGAGAATAAGCTGATTGTATATACATCTGCGGATTCTGTGTTGCAGATTTGTGGAAACGAAGAAACGATGGGCTTAGACAATCTATACAAATACTGTGAAATCGCAAGAGAACTTACGATGAAGGATGAATGGAAAGTTGGTCGTGTGATTGCCCGTCCTTATACAGGATTGCACCGCGGTGAGTTTAAGCGTACCTCAAATCGACATGATTATGCATTAAAGCCTTTTGCGAAGACTACGCTAAATTCAATGAAGGATGCTGGATATGATGTGATTTCTGTTGGTAAAATTTTTGATATTTTTGATGGAGAGGGCTTAACAGAATCAAATCATTCTAATTCGTCTGTACATGGAATGGAGCAGACGATCGAAATTGCAAAGCGTGATTTTAGTGGGCTATGCTTTACCAATCTTGTGGATTTTGATGCGTTATATGGTCATCGTCGCGATGTAATTGGCTATGGCGAGGAGATTGAACGCTTTGATGTAAAATTAGGAGAACTGTTGAAGAACCTTCATGAGGATGATCTTTTGCTGCTAACGGCAGATCATGGAAATGATCCTACCTATCGTGGGACAGACCATACGAGAGAGCAGGTTTTTTTGCTTTCCTACTCACCATCCTACGAAAAGAGACCAGCTGCAGAAAATAAGCTTGCAGATGCGGATACCTTTGCTGTGATTGGTGCAAGTATTGCAGAGAATTTTGGTGTGAATTACCCAAGTCATTGTATTGGAACGTCGATTCTTGAGCAATTATAGAATCGATGGGATTTTATCAGGGGAAATAAATAGAGAATAGGAATTAGAAATTATGGCTATCGACCAGAGTAAAATCAGAAATTTTTGTATTATCGCGCATATTGACCACGGTAAATCAACCCTGGCAGACCGAATTATTGAAAAGACTGGTACCTTGACCCAGCGTGAAATGCAGGCACAGGTACTTGATAATATGGATTTGGAGAGAGAGCGTGGCATTACCATCAAATCTCAGGCTGTCCGCATAATCTACAAGGCAAAGGATGGAGAGGAATATATCTTTAATCTCATCGACACGCCAGGGCATGTTGACTTTAATTACGAGGTATCAAGAAGTCTGGCTGCTTGTGATGGTGCGATTCTTGTTGTAGATGCTGCGCAAGGAGTAGAGGCGCAGACGCTTGCGAACGTATATCTTGCTTTAGATCATGACTTGGATGTATTTCCGGTCATTAATAAAATTGATCTTCCATCTGCGAGACCTGCAGAGGTTGCTACCGAAATCGAGGATGTGATTGGAATTGAGGCGATGGATGCCCCACAGATTTCTGCAAAGACAGGTCTTAATATTGAAGATGTACTAGAGGCAATTGTTCATAAGATTCCAGCACCAACAGGAGATGCAAAGGCTCCATTAAAGGCTTTAATCTTTGACGCATTATATGATTCCTATAAGGGTGTTATTATATTCTGCCGTATCAAAGAAGGCTCCGTAAAGGTTGGCGATAAAATTAGAATGATCGCAACAAATGCGGAAGATATCGTTACAGAAGTAGGTTATTTTGGCGCAGGTCAGTTTATTCCATGTGATGAGCTTTCTGCTGGTATGGTTGGATATATCTGTGCGAGCATCAAAAATGTGCGTGATACCAGAGTCGGAGATACCGTAACCAATGCCAATCGTCCTTGTGACGAAGCACTTCCTGGTTACAAGAAAGTAAACCCAATGGTTTACTGCGGAATGTATCCTGCGGATTCAGCAAAATATCCAGATTTAAGAGATGCCCTGGAAAAACTTCAGATTAATGATGCTTCTTTACAGTTTGAACCAGAAACTTCCCTTGCACTTGGCTTTGGCTTCCGTTGCGGATTCCTTGGGCTTTTACATCTTGAAATTATTCAGGAGCGTTTGGAAAGAGAGTTTGATCTTGATCTGGTAACCACTGCACCAGGTGTAGTTTATAAAATTTATAAGACAGATGGCGAGATGATTGAGCTTACCAACCCATCGAATCTTCCTGATCCGTCGGAGATCGATTATATGGAGGAACCTTTTGTTGCTGCAGAAATTATGGTGACAAAGGATTATGTTGGAGCAATCATGACTCTTTGTCAGGAGCGAAGAGGCGTTTATCACTCTATGGAATATATTGAGGAGAATCGTGCGGTATTAAAGTACGACCTTCCATTGAATGAGATTATTTATGACTTCTTTGATGCCTTAAAGTCACGCTCCAGAGGCTACGCTTCCTTTGATTATGAATTAAAGGGATATGAGAGAAGCGAGCTTGTGAAACTTGATATTCTTGTAAACAAAGAAATGGTAGATGCCCTTTCCTTCATTGTATTTAAGGAGAGTGCTTATGAGCGCGGTCGCAGGATGTGTGAACGATTAAAGGAAGAAATTCCTCGTCACCTGTTTGAAATTCCTATTCAGGCTGCAGTAGGTGGAAAGATTATCGCCAGAGAGACGGTTAAGGCTATGCGCAAGGATGTACTTGCAAAATGCTATGGCGGTGACATTTCTCGTAAGAAGAAGCTTCTTGAAAAGCAAAAGGAAGGTAAAAAGAGAATGCGTCAGGTTGGAAATGTAGAGATTCCACAGGAAGCATTTATGAGTGTTCTCAAATTGGACGAGGACTAGAAAAGGGGATTCTTTGAAGAATTTACGTTTTATTAAATTTGTAGCAACCTCTGGATTTTATGTGTTTGGTCATGCGATTCCAAAGGCGAATAAAATTATTGCAAAAAAAGAAGCCACTCAAAAAGAAAAATATGATATGGCTTATGAAATTGTGCAGTATATGCGAAAGCACTTTAAGACCAGTACCTACGTCTATGGGATGGAGAATATTCCAAAAGAGGACGGGTTTGCCATTATGGGCAATCATCAGAGTAAATATGATGCCCTTTGTGTCTTTGAGGCAATCGAGAGAGATACTTCGGTCCTTTGGGAGCGTGGACAGGCCAGTCGTGTCCTCTCCAGACAGATTTGCGATTTGCTGGATGCTGTGAAAATCGATTTAAAGGATCCACATGATATTGTAAATGCAATTCATGATTCGATTCGGATTATTAAGAGCGGACGCAACATGATTATCTTTCCTGAAGGTGGCTATACTGATAATCATAATGAACTTCAGGAATTTAATAGCGGCTGCTTTTCAGTAGTTTTAAAAACAAAGGCCCCAATTTTGCCGTTTGTTTTATATGATGCGTATAAATCCATGAATACCAATCGGATTTTTGGAAGAGAAGAGACGCAGATTCATTTCCTGCCTCCAATTACCTATGAGGTATATAAGGATATGAACAAAAAGCAGCTTTCTGAATATTTGAAGCAGATCATTGAGGATAAACTTGTGCTTCTGAGACAACAGGAAGCAGATATTTTAAGTGGAAAGCTTTCCAAAGAAGTATTAAAAAATAACATCAGCAAAATGATGGATTAAAGGTTGTTTGGTATGCCAAAACAGAATTTGGAATTATATATCCACATTCCCTTTTGCATGAAAAAATGTGACTACTGTGATTTCCTTTCCTTCCCGGCGGACGAAAGGACGCAAAGGGAGTATATGGATGCATTATTGCGCGAAATTGAATATTATGGTAAAAATCCAAAGCTTCAGGGAAAATACGAAATCAGTACCATCTTTTTGGGCGGTGGAACTCCAAGCTGGGTAGACGAGCATCTATTGGCGGAGGTTCTCACTCAGATTCGCAGATATTTTTGTTTATCAGACAATGTTGAAATTACCATGGAGTGTAATCCTGGTACAGTTACCAGACAGAAACTTCAGGTTTATTTTGATGCTGGAATCAACCGCTTATCGCTGGGATGTCAGTCTGCGGACAATAAAGAATTAAAAATGCTTGGACGAGTACATACCTTTGAGCAGTTTTTGAAAACCTATGAACTCGCAAGAAGCGTTGGTTTTGAGAATATTAATGTTGATTTAATCAGCGCACTTCCTTATCAGACAGGAGAAATGTTTTATAAGTCGATTCAATCTATATTGCGATTAAAGCCGGAGCATATTTCTGTATATGCGCTTATGATTGAGCCAGGCACAAAATTTTACGAGCTTTATAAATTTGATGATGTAAAGCAGCATGCTGGGATGGAGACAGAAGCGCTACCTACAGAGGATGAAGCTTACCGTATTTATAAAATCACTCAGCAGACCCTGATTCAGGCGGGATATCAGCAGTATGAGATTTCGAATTATGCAAAGCCTGGATTTGCCTGCAGACATAATATTGGATACTGGAGACGAGAAAATTATCTTGGACTTGGTCTGGGAGCTGCCTCACTGGTAGATCATGTCAGATATGCCAATGAAACTGATTTGTATAAATATATAGAAGGAAGCTATTCAATTCATCCAGAAACACCACAATATGAGGATGGAAAGCCAGGACCACTTCACTGTAATCTGCATGCCTCATCCAATGTGCTCGCAAAGGCGGAGGAGATGGAGGAGTTTATGTTTTTGGGTCTTCGTATGCCAGAAGGAATTTATCGTTCTGATTTCAATCGAATTTTTGGCATGGATATAGATGCTGTCTACCATGACGCAATTGAAAAGCTAAAGAGAGAAGAACTGCTAATTTCAAAGGAAGGCCGCATCTATTTGACAGATAAGGGATTAGATTTGTCTAATTATGCATTGGCTGATTTCTTGCTGCATTAAAAATATAAGTTCTGCGTGAACAGAAACTTAAAAGTATAAACAAATTATTAAATAAGCACCGTAGTGTTGACATTAAAATACTATGGTGCTATTTTATTTACATAGCAATTAGCACTCCAGTTTAATGAGTGCTAACAACACCGGAAATCGAAGGAGGTTTTCCTTGACACAGGCAGAATTAGACGAGAGAAAAGTTAAAATCTTAGATGCGATTATTCGAAACTATCTCGAAACTGGCGAGCCAGTTGGATCTAGAACAATTTCGAAGTATACAGACTTGAATTTAAGCTCTGCAACGATTCGAAATGAGATGTCTGATCTTGAGGAGATGGGCTACATCATGCAGCCACATACTTCCGCTGGTCGAATTCCTTCCGATAAAGGCTATCGTTTTTATGTAGACCATCTGATGAAGGAAAAGGACAAAGAAATTTCTGAGATGAAAGAATTTGTCATTGAAAAGACTGAAAAGATGGACCAGGTGTTAAAGAACATGGCAAAGCTTTTGGCAAACAATACCAATTACGCTACCATGATCACAGCGCCTTCTTACTATAACAATAAAGTTAAATTCATTCAGCTTTCGCAGATGGCGGAGGGGCAGATTTTAGCAGTTGTTGTTTTAAATAACAACATCGTTAAAAACCAGATGATTGAAGTAGAAGGAGAACTTGATTCAGAGACATTATTAAAACTAAACATCCTGCTTAACACTGGATTAAACGGATTGTCAATGGATCAGATTAACTTAGCCACCATCTCGAGATTAAAAGAGCAGGCGGGACTTCATCAGGATATTGTAGGAAATGTGCTGGATGCCCTTGCAGAGGCTTTATCCGAGGGTGAGGATTTGGAAATCTACACCAGTGGAACCACAAACATCCTGAAGTATCCTGAACTTGCAGACCACACAAAGGTTTCAGAACTTCTTTCCACTTTCGAAGAAAAGGAAGAGTTAGCACATTTGGTTTCAGATTCCTTATCAGAGGGCTCTGAGGAAACAGGAATTCAGGTATACATTGGAAATGAAGCTCCAATTCAGACAATGAAGGATTGCTCAGTTGTTACAGCTACCTATGAGCTTGGTGAGGGTGTTAAGGGTACCATCGGAATTATCGGTCCTAAACGAATGGATTACGAAAACGTTATGGACAATCTAAAGAATCTTAAGGCTCAGCTTGATGGGCTTTTCGATAAAAAGAAAAACTAACAAAGACAGAAAGGTTTTATGATGGCAGAGGAAAAGAATCTTACA
>JAZUGV010000041.1:0-24654 GCA_045641385.1 Agathobacter sp.
AAAAATAGAGTTTCGCTTGCGAAACTCTCGCGCCGCTTTTGCGTCGCCTATGCGACATTTTTCATCTGCAAAAGCGTGCGCATCCTCGCGGAGCCTTTTTACTGTATAGGAAATTGGAGCAATTTCCTATACAGTAAAAAAACGAGATATGCTCTGCATATCTCGTTTTTTTTAAATTTTTATAGATAATTATCTGATTTTATTCAAGAATAAGCTGCATGCTTCCGTACATCCCAGCATCATTCCCAAGAGTTGCAAGCTCAAAGCGGGTATCGCGGCATGCGAAGAATACACAATCCTTGTAATGCTTTTCAACCGCATCAATCAAGATGCTTCCAGCCTTTGAAACTCCACCACCGATAACAAAAACTTCTGGATCTGCAAGAACAGAAATGTTTGCAAGCGCACCACCGAGAATTTCTCCAAGTTCCTCAACGAGCTCGATTGCAACAGCATCACCATTTTTTGCCTCGTCAAAGATATCCTTTGCAGTCACTTCAGCAAAATTGCGAAGTGAGGTTGCAACATCGCTTGCTGCAAGCTTGTTCTTTGCAAGGCGAACAATACCGGTTGCAGATGCATACTGCTCTAAGCAACCCTTGCATCCGCAGTTGCAGGCAACCGTTTCATTTCTGTTAACATTGATATGTCCGATTTCACCGCCAGCGCCGTTAAATCCTTCAACAACCTTTCCATTGATGATGACTCCACCGCCAACACCAGTTCCAAGGGTAACAACAACGACATTGCTGCTTCCCTTTGCTCCACCCTGCCACATCTCACCGAGTGCAGCAACGTTTGCATCATTACCAACCTTTACAGGAAGTCCCATAAGCTTTCCTAACTCATCAGCAACATTGACATCAGTCCATCCAAGGTTTACACAGCGGCTTACATAGCTCATATTCTTAACAGGTCCTGGTACACCGATACCGATTCCCTGAACATCATCCTTGCTGATGCCTTCCTTTGCAAGCTTGTCCTCAAGCGAAGCTGCAATATCAGGAATAATAGCCTTTCCATTGTCAGCAGTGTTCGTCTTGATTTCCCACTTATCAAGCATCTTTCCAGTGGTCTCAAAGAAACCAATCTTTACGGTAGTACCGCCTACATCTACGCCAAATCCATATTTTTTCATGTTGAAATCTCCTTGTTTCAAAAATAATATTCTTCAAACAGTTTCAAAAGCATCAATTACGCAAAAACAAATGCATAAGAATCTGAATGTTTTCTTAAAGTACGCCATTATTTTACAATATTTAAGCAGCGATGTCGATTAAACTTTTAACCTATCGCTGCTCAAAAATTGTCTTTTAAAAACAAGTGCTATTGTCCTGCTTTATTTTCGATTTACAATTTTAAATGATTTCGATACTCATTTGCGCTCATACCCTCAACCTTTTTGAATACTCTTGAGAAGTGCGCTAAATCCACAAATCCAACCTGTTCCGCAATATCGCTGATGCGAAGCTGTGGATCCTTTAACAGTTCTGTCGCCTTTTCAATGCGAATCGAATTCATAATCTCAGAGAAATTCTGTCCAGTAATTTTATTCAGCAGCTTCGAGAGATGCCACTGACTTACATACACCTCTTCGGCCACATCCACCAGTCGAAGTTTTTCTGCAAAATGCGACTTCATATACTCAAGTGCATTATTCACGATAAAGGAGTTTGCTGTCATATTTTCATCTGACAGACCAGCTGTGTCTGTTGTTTCATCGTCCATATCTTCCTGCTTTGGGAGCTTCTCACACATCACTGTGATTGCCTCCTCAAGCTCATTGAACTTGGAAGGCTTAAGCAGAAATCTTGTGACGCCTAATTCAATGGCACGTCTTGCATAATCAAACTCACGAAATCCCGTCAAAATGGTAATCTGCATTTCTGGAAACTCGCTCTTTAAAGCTGCCACCATGCCAAGACCGTCCATCTTAGGCATACTGATATCTGTAATCAGAAGGTGAGGTCGAATGCTTCGAATCAGCGCAATTCCTTCCTCTCCGTTTGCTGCTGTTCCCGCCACTGTACAGTTCCATTTTTCCCATTCGAGGCCTTTGGTTAAGCCTTCTACAATCATGGGTTCATCGTCAATAATCACTACTCGATACATAGAAAAATGTGTCTTCCTTTAGCTGTAGTATAAGATTCTTCTAGCCCTTTACAGCGCCAGCAGTCATTCCCTTTATAATATACTTCTGTAAGAAGATATATACAATAATAACTGGAACAACAACCAAAGTTACTGCTGCCGCCATCAGACCGTAGTTGGTTCCCTCTCGTGAGGTCAACTCATTTAAGAGTCTTGTGATTGCTCTCATCTCTGGACGACGGAGGAAGAACATCTGCGTAAACAGATCGTTGTAACTCCATAAGAAGGAGAAGATTGCAACGGTTGCAAAGCTAGGCTTTGTCAAAGGCATAATTACCTTAAAGAAAATCTGGAATGCGTTGCAGCCTTCCATATATGCTGCCTCTTCCAGTTCAATCGGAAGGCCCTTGATATAACCGGTTAATACGATAATCGCGAAAGCAAGATTTCCTGCAATCTGTGGAAGAATTACCGAAAGCATAGATAAAAACCAGCTTGGTGTGTTCGCAATATGCATCTTGGTCTGAAGGGAGTAAACAGGAATGATGGTCGCATACACTGGGAACATCATACTTGCCACTACAAATGCGTATAAAAGCTTGCTTCCCTTGAACTGATATCTGCTCAGCGCATAGGCAGCCATTCCTGCCAACAGTACAACGACTGCGCACACAACGCCAGAGATGAAGATACTGTTTTTATATGCTCCAAAGATATTTAAATTGGAAAAAGCTTTTTTATAGTTTGCCAGGGTAAATAAATCTCCAAATGGCATCGCAAAGGAATGCGCAAGGATTTTATCCTTTGTCTTAAAAGAGTTTTCAATCACCCAGAAGATTGGATAGATAGTGGTTGCTGACCAAAAAATCAAAAAGATATAAACCAAAAGGCGGCCAACACTAAATTTTTTACTTTTCATTGGATCCTCCTAATAGTCTTTCTCTTTGAAAATTGCATTTACAATCTTCGATAAAATAATTCCAAGAAGTACGATGAATACGGCCAGTGCTGATCCATAGTCTACATTCTTAGCTTCCATAGTCTGATAGTACATATAGGTACCTGTTAAGAAGGTACTCTTAAGAGGCATTCCCTTCGGGAACATGGTCCAAGGTAAGTCGAATACCTTGAGCGCTCCGGTAACACCGAGGACACAGCAGGTGCAGATAACATTGCGAATCAGTGGCAACGAGATGTATCTGATTTTCTGCCAGTTGGTAGCTCCGTCAATATAAGCTGCCTCATATAATTCATCATCAATATTGTTTAAGCCTGTGATTAAGATGACAAAATAGAATCCGACATACTGCCATACGACGGGTGTCATCATGGTAAGAAGTGCAATTCCTTTTGCCTTCCAGTCAATCAGTTCGGTTCTGCCAAATACCTCTAACAGCTGATTTAACATACCCTTGTCATATAAGAAGATCAGGTTAAACAAAAGTCCAAGTGCTGTTGCAGAAACAACGATTGGGAAGAAGAATACAGTTCGAAAGAACTTCTTTCCTCTTCTAACATTGTCAACCATGATGGCAAGAACAATTGCGATTCCGACCTGTCCAACGATGGTTGCAATAATCATAATCAATGTATTTTTCAGTGCAGTATGCACGATTGGGTCCTTAAACATATCCACATAGTTTTTATACCATGGATCAAGGAATCCCTTTCCTTCTCCACCTAATACCTTAATCTGCTGAAAGCTGTTTATGATATTCTGAAGAAAAGGATAATAAAGGTAGACAATCATAAATAAGAATGCCGGCAAAAGGAATACAATTACCGGTTTTTTATTTTTGTAAATATTAGCTCCCATAACCCCTCATTCCTAACTTTTTTATCCTAAAATAAAGTTTCGCCTGCGAAGCTCTCGCATCTTTTTATGCAATAGAAAATCTACTGATTTTCTATTACACAAAAAGGCCAGGGCCTATGCCCCGGCCTTTAATTTCATCTTTTATGAAAACCGAATTTCAATTACTGAGCATCCCAGTAAGCCTGTAATCCATCAATTACAGCTGCTTCTGCAGTTACAGCACCAGTTACGATTTCTGGCATTCCATCGAAGGTAGAGATACGGCACTCACCTGCGAAGAGATCCTGTACAGCGCCGGTGATAGAGGTAGCACCACTCATCATCTTCATAGCTTCAATCTGAAGTGAGTTGAACTGTGCCTCATCAACCTGAGGAGCGTTTGCAAGAGCAGTTGCATTATGTGCAGCAAACTTAGCAACAACGTCATCCTTGGTCATATGCATTACAAAGCTAACAACTGCATCTCTCTTAGCTTCATCTTCCCAAGCTGCTCTTGAGATGTAGTATCCCATTGAAAGACCACCAATTAAGTCAGTTGCCTTACGTCCGCCCTGTCCAGGTACATAAGAAACGGTGAAGTTATCTAACTTAGCCTGGTCAAGAGAAGAAGGATCCTCTGGGTCTGCCTGGCAAGCTGCTACGATACCGCCAACCTTCCAAGAACCATCGAGAAGGAAAGCAGCCTTACCTTCGGTGAACATAGCGAAGGTCTCATCATCAGTTGCTGATAAGGTGTTCTCTGGGAAGCATCCAGCTTCATATAACTTCTTGATGTCTTCCATACCATTGATCCAAGCAGTTGCATTGTCAACTGAAGGAATGGTTAAGTGGTTCGCAGGAGTGTTGTTATTGAAGATTGCAAACTCCCACCAGTAATGTGGAATATTTCCAAGTGCACAAGCGATTGGAGTAAATCCAGCTTCCTTAATCTTTGCGCAGTCAGCCATGAACTGCTCCATGGTGTAATCTGCACCAGGAACCTCTACGCCAGCTGCAGCAAGAACTTCCTTGTTTACAAATAAGCCTTCCCAATATCCATTTACTGGAACTGCATATTTTACACCGTCTACTAATGATCCAGGGATTAATGCATCATTCATGTTTGTTGCATATTCTGGATACTCTGCACGGATTTCGTCGATAGAAACAACCTTACCAGCCTCGATAAAGCTATTTGCATCTGCTCCGTTAAAGAAGAATAAAACATCTGGCTCTGAACCGGTTTCAAAGTCGGTTACTACTCTGGTCTTAAATGTTTCATCTGATGTTGCAGATGTATCTGCAACGGTGTTTCCTGTCTCAGCTTCCCAAGCAGCTACTTCTGTCTTAAAGTTCTGAGCATTTCCATCTTCGCCAGCGAATGTGGTACATACTGTGATTTCAACAGTGCCGTCCTCATTTGCGCTGCCTTTTTTGTCTGATCCGCAAGCAGCTAATGATAATACCATAGCTCCTGCTAAGAGTCCTGTAAGCAGTCTCTTCTTCATAAAGTTACCTCCCATAACATGTGTAAGATTTTTATTACATTCTCATCTTACAGCACGGCCATTTTGCTTAAAATTGTTCGCCTTGCCATTTTTTGTCATTTATTGTTCAAGTATTGGCACATCTTTTAACAGGATAGTACTAATGGTATAGCCCTCTTTCTCTTCCCCTTCAAAGTCCTCGATAAAGAGGCCACAGTCATCGCCATAAATCAGGCGCAGGCGGTTGTTTACATTGCGAATTCCAAGGTTTAAACTTCTTTCCTTTTCAGGATCTATCGTCTCGTTTAACAGCTGATGGATTTTGGCCTTATCCTGTTCGGTTAAGGTTCCATCATTTCGAACCTCAATAAATACATAGTGTTCCTTCTGATAGAGTCTTAAATGAATCGTTCCCTTGGAAACCTCAGAAATCCCATGCTCCACGGCGTTTTCCACAATCGGCTGAATAATCAGCTTCGGCACCTTTACTGATAGCAGTGATTCATCAACTTCCTTTGTATAGGTAAACTTATCTCCCAATCGTTCAGAAATGATATATGCATAGGCATCAACATAGGACAGCTCCTCACTCAGCGAATGAAGGCTCTCTCCACGACGGTTCATAGTCGCCTCAAGCATGGTCGATAATGCCTCAATCATCTTGCTTACCTTGATATTTCCATTCAGTCGTGCCTCCCAGTTGATTATCTCAAAGGTATTATTCAAAAAGTGAGGATTAATCTGCGACTGCAATGCCATAATCTTGGCATCGCGAAGAGCAATCTCTTCCTCATAGATTTTGTCAAACTGCTCCTTTATCTGACGCGACATCTGATTAAAGGATTTTTGCATGTAGAAAAATTCTCTGGTCGCTGCCAGCCCGTCAATCTGATACCCATAGTTCTGCGTTCCAACTTCATCGTATGCAGAAATCATAACATCAATTGGAGTAGTAACATTCTTTCGGAAGAATCGGAAAATCACCATCATAAGAGGAATGATAAAGATAACCATCAGACCAAATAAAATCCAGGTCATATGCTCACTGCGATAAAGAATACCGTTGTCTAACTGCACATAAAAACGAATGGTTTCACCATAGGCACTCGTCTGATAAAGAGCATAGGATTTTCCCTGACCACGAATAAGCGCAAGCGCGTTCTCTCCGTTATCCCTTTTCTCCTTTTCTAGCTGATATGCCAGTTTTTTTTGCGTATCCTCAGGTACTGACGAAGGACTTCCCATCATATAGGAATCTTCCATTTCAACCAAAACATCTGAAAAGCCCCAGACACTGTCAAATCCAGACATAAGGAGCTTATCATTCATCTCAATCACTAAAATGGCATATGGGCGAAAGCTCTGAAGCACCAGGTTGCGCACCATATAGCATCTTCCCTCTACACAGACAAGCGTTGTCTGTGTTCCAAGATTTTTGGCAACCTCTTCCACCTCTGCCTTTGCGTTTGCCATAAAGAATTCGATGTCCTTGTAGCTAGCGTCTGCACTGTTGTTGTAGGTGAAATAATTTTTATCCTCGCCCAAAAACAAAAGCACCGATGATTTTACAATCTCGTTATACTTATACTCTGAAGAGATAAATTTGTTGACCTCGTTATTTAAAATGCGCTCATCTCCATCTTTCTGATACTGAAGGTATGCATCTCGAATATCCGAATAATATGATGCATTCTTCGAAGCCACCTCGCAGGTATAAAGCTCAAGCTCATAAATTTCAGCAGCCTTTTTGAGGGAGGTTCCCACAGACTCCTTCACCTGCGCCCGGGATTTGTGATCTACATAGGTAGCCAGCAAAACTGTCATAATTAAAACCGGCAAAACCCAGCCTGTCATCAAAAGATTAATAATTTTTTGTTTCAGCGATAATTTGCTTTTACGCTTTGTCATAGTGCCCTCATTCTTTTTCCCATAAAATTTAATATCGTTTCCCACACTCTATTATTTCAAGGAAAAAAAACAATCGCACCCTTTATATTTTAAAAAGGTGCGATTATTTTAGTTCCTTTTACAGTTTCTTTTATAAGCTAAGATAGCTCTCAAAAATCTTACAGAAGTTCTCTGCCTCCTGCATATCTGTCATCTCACAGAAGATACGAAGCAAAGGCTCTGTTCCAGAGAATCTGACAGAAATCCAACCTCCGTCCTTTAAATATATTTTTAAACCATCCAGATAAGATACCTTCTCAACCTCGTAGGTAATTTCAGGAAGCTGCTTGTCGATGAGAAGCTGCTTCTTGATTTCCTCCTTGCGTGCTGCAGAGAATCGATAATCTCTCTCCACAAGAGCCATTCCGCCATACTCCTTGCGGATTTTCTCCATAATTTCAGAGAGCTTCATTCCACTCACTGCGAGCATCTCAATCAAAAGTGCAGCGGCGTAAATACCATCCTTTCCCTTGATATGCCCCTTGACTGCCATACCTCCGGAAGACTCCCCACCAATGATGGCATCCGTTGCGTACATTTTTGCTGATACATATTTAAATCCAACTGGAACCTCATGGCACTGCTGTCCAAAGTTTTCTGCCACACGGTCAAGAAGATGTGTGGTACAGATATTGCGGACACAGTCTCCGCTCCAGCCCTTGTATTTTACAAGATACCAATAGAGCAGTACTAAAATGTCATTTGGATGAAGGAAATTGCCTTTGTCATCAATAACACCAATTCGGTCTGCATCTCCATCTGTCGCAATACCGATATCGCAATTTTTCTCCATAACATAATTGCGAAGCATGCTCAGTGTGCTCTCATTTGGAGCAGGAAGCTTTCCGCCGAAAAGGGTATCGTGACGCTCATGGATTGCCTCCACCTCGCATCGCGCTGTCAGAAGAATGGTCTTAAGTGAGGTATCACTTACGCCATACATTGGGTCAAACGCAACGCGAAGACCTGCCTTTTTGATGGCATCCAAATCCACTGTATCAAGAATACTGTCAATATATTCATTCAGTGGATAAATCTCATGAATCAGTCCCTGCGCTTTTCCTTCTGCATACTCCATCTCATCGACTGGGATGTCCGTAATATTTTGCATGTAGTCCTCGATATCCGCAGTCTGAATTTCATCTGCGTCCTGTCCACCATAGGTAAACACCTTAATGCCGTTATAGATTGCCGGATTGTGGCTGGCAGTAATCATCATTCCATAATGGAACTTATACTTCATTACATAGTACATAACCAGAGGAGTAGGAGCTGACTTGTTAATCAGATAACTCTTAATTCCTTCTTTTGCAAAT
Organism: Agathobacter sp.; assembly: GCA_045641385.1. GTDB lineage: Bacteria > Bacillota > Clostridia > Lachnospirales > Lachnospiraceae > Roseburia. The sequence goes on from JAZUGV010000041.1 coordinate 8,637, forward strand.
ACCATGGATGCCCACTGCATAGCCTCCTTTGAAAGAAATCGACGGTCATAGCCTAAAACAATGCCTTCCTCAGCCACACCTTCCTTCTTCATCTTGTCACAGACTGCACGGGCAAGAATCTGAATATTTTCTTTTGTGAACTCATCCCCGATGATGGCTCTCCAGCCACCAGTTCCAAATTTAATCATTTTTTCTACCTCGTTATATTTTTATGTTTTCTGCTGATTTACAAAAAACTCTTACCCCATAACAATTTCAACCCTGTGTGTTCCATGATCCTCATATACTGGAATCACCTGAACAGGAATTCCATCCACTCGAATTTCCTTGACACCCTTCATAACACCATTTGGATTTGAAACCAAAATTTCATAGGTGGCATCTCTCCACTGTCTGGTTGCCTCAAAGGAGGTCCAGTCAGCTGGGATACAAGGGTCAACTGTCAATCCGTCAAAGCCAGGGCGAATTCCAAGAATATATCTGGTTGCGGTGAAATAGCTCCATCCGCCTGAGCCTGTCATAAATGGATGTCTTGCACGGCCAAAGCGCTCATGATCCTTTCCAGTAATAAACTGGCAGTATGAGTATGGCTCGCTCTCACGAATTTCAATCATATCATTCTGATTTGCAGGGCAGAGAGCGGAATAAAACTTCATTGCAATATCGCCTCGTCCCAGCTTGCAGGCAGCTGCCTGAGCCCATGGGTTTGGATGAGAGAACACTGCTCCATTTTCCTTTAATCCAGGATATACGCGTGTAACAAATCCAATTTCATCATCAGGCTTTGTATATGAAGGAGTGTTCAAAAGCAAACCATATGGTGTGTAAAGATACTGATCCATCGCCTCAAGCGCTTTTGCACCCTTCTCCTCGTCTGCTGCACCGGAAAGAATTGCCCATGCATTTGACTCTAAATGTACACGTCCCTCTACATCTTCCTGGCATCCAATCTTGCGTCCGCTGGCGGTAAAGCCACGAAGGAACCACTCGCCATCCCAAAGCACCGTGTTGACAATGTCCTTTACATGATCCGCAACTGCCTGATATTTTACGACATCAGCCTCTTCTCCAAGTCTTCTCGCAAGATCCACAAAATTATCCAATGCCCAGAAGTGCAAACATGATACTAACGCGCTTTCACCACCGCCAAGATTTAAGCAGTCATTCCAGTCTGCGCGAAGCCCCTTACAAACTCCAGTTGCTCCAACCTGCTCTGTCGAGAAATCTAGAATTCTCTTCATATGCTCGTAGACACTCTCCGTAAAGTCTTTTCCTTCCATGTAAGTGTCTGCGTAAGTAATCTGTTCCTGTGCAAAGCTCAAATCGCCAGTTTCCTTAATGTACTCCACAATTGCAGGAATCAGCCAAAGAGCATCATCTGAGCAGGCATCCTTTAATCCATGAATCACGGAAGCTTTGTCAGCCTCTGGTATTACAGTAGGAGACTTAAATGGCTTTTCCTTGTCATCCACTTCAAACCACTCTGGCTGGAACAAATGAAGACCATAACCATGTGTGGTAAGTCCCTTCAATAGTTCCACAATTCTCTGACGGCATTTGTCAGGATTTGAATGTGGAATTGTCATGGAATCCTGCGCGGTGTCACGGTATCCAAGTCCAACTCGACCACCAACCTCGATAAAGGATGCAAAGCGCGAGAACATAACATTAATTTCAGACTGATACAAATTCCAGATATTAATTAAGGTGTTCATGCCCTCTTCCGGAGTGTTAATCTGAAGGCAGTCCTGCTTCTTCTTCCAGAAATCAGCCAGATCCTGATAAGCTGCATCTACTGCAGAAAGATCACTATATTTTTCGCGGATGCGTTTTCCCTCTGCGCGTCTTCCCTCTCCGAGGAAGAATACAAAGCGCTTCTCCTCACCAGGTGCAAGCTCAAACTTTTTCATAAGCGTTCCACAGTGATTGTTGCCCAGCTCACTTGTGCAGCTGCACTTTCCATTGATCACGCTCTGTGGATTAGTCTCTGTATTGTAGGTTCCAATAAAGGTATCACGAACCGTGTCATAGCCGTCTGGCTCAAAATTTGAAGTGAAGTACTGATATCCCTCCTGCTCGTAGAATAAATCCTCCTCAATGATTCCATCCTCATAAGAACTACCAGCACAGTAAAGACTCATCTGATAATTCTGGTTATCAATCATAATATGATGGAAGGAAAATTCCAGATAAGAAAAGATGCTTAAATTGCGGACATGATCGCTAAAGCTTTTCACTTTCACATCCCAAATTAAAACATTCTCCCCGCGAGGAATCGTCATTCTCTGAGAAGCATGAATCCCCTTGTAATCACTTTCATATACAGTATAAGAAAGGCCATGTCTTGTGACATACTTAGCCTCATCCAAAGATTTTCCAACTGGTTGCCAAGAGGTTGACCAGTAATCTGCGTCCTCATTATCTCTCAAATATACATAAAAGCCTGGGCGATCCATTGGAACACTGTTGCCACGAAAACGGCTAATACGATGATATTCTGGTGTCTTGTAAAAGCAGTATCCACCTGCTGTATGATTGATTACAGCAGCCATATCCTCAACACCCAGATAGTTGGTCCAGGATGTAGGAAGGTCTACACGGTCAATCACATATTCATTATTTGCATTATCAAAATATCCGTAACGCATAAAAATACCCCCACTCGTTTTTCTATAGGTTCATTATAGAAATCCAAGCAGGGGCTTCATATTGTCCAATATGTGATTATTTGTCAATTATTGTTATCATAAGCGTCTGGCTCTACCGGGTCCTCGTCAACCGGTGGTTCCACCAGCTCTGGCTCGTCAGGTTCTTCAATTTCTGGCTGCGGAACCTCCTCCGGATCTGGTGCAACCTCCTCATGTTCCTCCACCTTAGGCTTATCAAAGTCCTCTGAAAGCTGCGCATAGGTAGGAAACTCCATCAAAGCAAGATTCTCGTGTATGGTATTCATATACTTCTGCCAGATGCGTCCTGGATACTTCGCCTTACTAAGCTCCTCCATCTTTTTCGGCATATCATAGCCGACCCAGATTGCTGTCGTGTAATAACGGGTATAGCCGCAGAACCAGCCATCCTTTAAATCATTCGTGGTTCCTGTTTTTACTGCTGCCGGCATTCCATTGCTTATGCTCATCCCTTTTGCCGTTCCATCAAAAACAGTCTGAAGCACCTCTGTCATCATGCGGGCGGCTGTCTCTTTATAAACCACCTGCTCTAGAGGCTGATAGCTGTACACGATATTTTTATCAGAGTCGATGATCATCTTTACGCAGGACGGCTTACGATAGATTCCATCGTTTGCCAGCGTTTCATAGGCAGCTGCCATCTCAAGCGGAGAAACCCCCTTGGTAAAGCCTCCCAGACCGGTAGGAAGAACATAATCCTCGTCCACAATCTGCGTAAAGTTCATGTTTTTCAAATATTGCAGTCCAACCTCAGGAGTTAAGGCCTCATACAACTGCCAGGCCACAGTATTGAGCGAGCGTGAAACTGCAAACTCAATGGAAACCTCTCCATGATAGGTTTTGCTCGCGTTCTTTGGTCCTCCCTCAAACTTATAATCGTTGACCTTATCCGCCTTTGTATAGCCTCGTTCAAAGCATGGTGTATAGACAATCAGTGGTTTAATGGCACTTCCTGGCTGACGATGGCTCTGATATGCCCTGTTTAAGGTGTATACCGAAAAATCCTGGCTTCTTCCACCAACGATTGCCACCACCTGACCAGACTCATTGTCAATGCAGACCCCCGCTGACTGAAGCTGGTAAACGCCCTCCTCATTTGTCTCAGTAAATCCTTCAAGCTGAGTATCAATCGACTCCTGAAGCGCGTTCTGCTTATCCATATCTATCGAGGTATAAATCGAGTATCCCTGTGTAAACAGCTGCTTCTGATAAACAGAAAAAGCCTCATCATATTTCTTTGCATATTCCTTTTTCTCTAAATCATCTGCAAAATAATACTGAAACTCAAACCCGTTTGCCTCCATAAGCGCTTCGGTTGCACACTGGTAGGTGTAGGTATCCACATAGTTGTTCCAGATTCCCGAAGACTTTTCCGCACGATTTAACACTATTTTTTCGCGAACCGCATTTTTATACTCTTTCTCTGTAATCTTGCCATCATCCATCAGACTTTGCAAAATCAGGTTTCGGCGATAGATAGTGTTGTCATAATTCGTAACAGGGTCATAGTAGGTTGGACTGTTTGGAATCGCTAAAAGAAAACAAATCTGAGACAGGTCAAGATCTCTTAATTCGCAGTCAAAATATCCTTTGCAGGCAGCTGCCACTCCATAATATCCATTTGCAAAATAAATATTATTGAGATAAAACTCCATAATCTGCTTCTTGCTATATACCTGCTCGAGCTCGCTGGCAATTGCCATCTGCTTAATTTTATACTGCCAGTCACGACTGGAGTCGGTCATGTAAGTCAACTTGGCAAGCTGCATGGTGATGGTACTTCCACCCTGCGTTACCTCGCCATTTTTCACCATAGCCTTCACCGCTCTTGCAAGGCCTTTTACATCAACCCCTTTATGCTTATAAAACTTTTTGTCCTCGATGCTGATAATCGCAGTGATATACATTCCTGGAATATCCTCATACGGAACATAGTTTGCGGTCTTCTCTCCGCGTTTTTGTGAAATCAAATTATTATTGGAATCATAGACAGACACTGTCTGAGATGGCATGAAATCGTTCAACGATGAATTACTGACGATTTCCCTTGCCTCAGAGCGCAAAGTACTCACCTTTGTCGCATAACCGCCCAAAAAATAATATCCCAGGCCAGCACACAGCAAAAGAATCAATACAATTTGCAGTTTGACAAACACCCGAAAGACCGGGTGTTTTTTCTTTTTATTTCTTCGTCTTGCCATACTATTAGTTTAGCTGATTCAGAATTTCTTTGCAAATTTCATCCCTGCTTTTTCCATCCGTCTCGATGGTAATATCTGCAGCCGCCTCATACTTAGGGCGACGCCTCTCCATCAGGTCTGAAATATACTCTACATTCATATTTCCATTCAAAAGTGGACGATTTGTGCTGTCCTTCACGCGACTGTAGATGACTTCAGGAGAAGTCTTTAAATAAACCACTCTACCGCTTGCACGCATCGCTGCAACATTCTCCTCGCGCATAGGAACACCACCTCCGCAGGACACCACGGAATTCCCCTCTTCTCCAATGGTTTGAATCAGCTTCGTCTCCATTGCTCGAAAATGCTCTTCTCCGAAAGTCTCAAAAATCTCATTGATGCTCATGCCTGCCTCTTCCACCAGGCGGTCATCCATCTCCACAAGAGACATATGGCTGCTATTTGCCAGCACCTTTGCAATGGTACTCTTTCCTGTTCCCATAAACCCAATTAAAAATATATTTTTTGACATCCTATGCCTCACTAAAATATTTCTCTTTTACCTGCTCCACTGGCATTTTCTCCCCGGTGAACAGTTCAAAGGCTGCCACACCCTGCCAAAGAAGCATTCCTTTTCCGCCAACGGTTTTACAGCCTGCTGCCTTTGCCTCACGCAACAGTCTGGTCTCCAACGGATTATATACTACATCACACACCACAAGATTCTTGTGGAAGAAGGAGGTATCCTTTACAACTGTGGTATCCTCCTTTGGCGCCATTCCAAGCGATGTGCTGTTCACCAGAATATCTGCCTTTGCCATATAGCTTCCCAAGAGTGCCTCGTCCTCTATATCACAAATTTCCATATGAAACTCCGGAAGCTTTTCCATCAGCTTTTTCGCCAGCTCCTGTGCCTTTACAAAATTGTCCCCTTTACGGTTAAAGACAATGAGCTCCTTTACTCCATCTAAGGCACACTGTGTCATAATCGCAGTTGCTGCTCCGCCAGCGCCGCAGAGCACCATTTTCTTTCCTAAAACCTCAACTCCATGGTCCTTCAAATTCGAAACAAAACCAATGCCATCCGTATTATGCCCTGTTAGATATCCATCCTCGTTTACAATGGTATTCACAGCACCCATCAATTCTGCCGCAGGAGAAAGCTCATCCATATATTTCATCACTTCAACCTTATCCGGCATAGTCACATTATACCCGCGAATGTTTAATGTCTTCATTGCCGAAATAGCATCCTTCACCTTCTCTGGAGGCACATCAAATGCCAAATATGCATAGTCCAAGCCCAAAAGTGCACTCGCATAATTATGCATAGCTGGCGAAAGTGAATGCTCCACCGGCGAGCCAATCAATCCTAATAAAGTTGTATGTCCTGAAATTCTTGCTTCCATTCTCTCTCCCATTACTACTGCATCCTCCAAACAGAGGACTAAATATATTTTAGCAGTTCACTTGGAATATCAATGATTTCGGTTGCCCCATTCTCCTCCAAAAAGCTTCTGCTCTTAAAGCCCCAGCTGACACTGATACACTTCATTCCGGCGTTGTTCGCAGTCTCTATATCTACATCAGAGTCGCCCACGTAAATCGCATGCTCAGGTGCCACATCGAGTTCCTTTAGCGCTTCAAACACGGAGTCAGGCGCTGGCTTTCTGGCCATGCCCTCGCGATCTCCAATGGCAGACATTACATAAATGCCAAAATAGGTATCACAAAGTTCCTTTACTGCTGCATCATACTTGTTTGATACAACTGCGATTTTTATCCCTCGCTCCTTTAACTCCTTAAACAGTCCAACGATTCCGGTATAAGGAGCTGTCTTATCCTGATTGTGCTTGCTGTAATACTCCTTAAATGCAGCGAAGGCTTCCTCTAAATGCGGGTCATCCTCGCCCTGCTGCACGCTTCTAATCATAAGATTTCGCACGCCGTTGCCAACAAAGCGCTGCACCTCACTGACAGAGCGCTCAGCCTCTCCCACTGCGCGTAGTCCTGCGTTTACGGCATCTGCCAAATCATCCAGTGTGTTGAGCAAAGTTCCATCAAGATCAAACACTACTGCATCTATTTCTGGCTTTTCGATGTCCTGAAGTTCATAACGGTTCTCAAAGAGTTCCCTGTTCATAATAATAAGGTCTCTTGAAAACTCATTGCGAAGCATCAGATAATCTCCTGCTTCACCCTTTTTATATGCTTTGTCATCCCACAAATCAAACAGCTTAATATTCTGCTCTAGCTGCAATGCGGTGACAATTTCCTCGCCATTTGGAATACATACCTTTGCCTGCGTCAAAAGGGAATTTGCAACACTTCCCTCCACGTCCACGCGAATGGTAGGCACATACTCGGTTGACAGCAGTTCAAAGGTCCAGGTGGTCGTGCGGAAATGCTCCTCCAGGTAGGATCTGCTGACAGCGTTGACATCTCCCTTTGCGCCAATCAAAAATACCATCTGCTCCTGAACGGTAAGGATCAAATCCTCCTCGTCGATGGAACGGATTCTGACTCTTGTTCCGAGCGGAAACAACTCGGTTGACTCCACAAAGCCATAGGCCACTTTTCTTGCGCGATACTTTTGAAAGTCCATATCCTCAATGGAAAAGTCGCTGGCATCTACAACCATGGTGTTATCAAAATAATTCTTGATTCGGGTTTCAAACAAAAGCTTACATGCGGATGCAACTGGAACGAGTCTTCCATCCTCGCGCTCTTCATATCTAGGCTGACTGTGCGTGCTTACACAATATGCCTCATATCTTGGAACAAGCAAATCATATCGGATATATCCACCGGCCTTTGTCACATGGCCGCCACCAGATCCTATGTCCTTTGCAAGTTCAAAGGCGAGCTCGTCTGCCATGACCTCCCTTACACAGCTTCGGACAGAGAATTTCACCCCATTGTCCTGCTGCGTAAATACAACGCAGACGTCTACCATATCGACTTCTAAAACCATATCACTAATGATACCCAGAATGTTTGGATCACACTGATTTGCCTTTACAATCGCACAGTGATATTCCTCCATCAAATCTGTACGCAAAAGAGCCGTTCCCGCAATCTCTAACTCTTCAATCGAAAGATTTGAATTGCGAAGCACCGTCATAATGTGTGAGTCAAAATTTGCCTGATCTCGCAAATCGCGGTCCATAGGGTGTGAGAGCTCTGCCATCGCGCCTGTATCCATGTATAAGCCATAATATAAAGCTGTAGTCACTGGAGTATTTAAGTTTGCATCAAACCCTTCGTCATGAAGCATAGACCACACTAAGGTTGCACATGCGCCAAGATAGCTTCTTACCTCTGAAAGCTCCGGCAGTTCCTTTGAGACCATATGATGATCAATGACAGCAACCGCAGGTGCCTCAAAACGAGTCACATTTCCCTCGCCATACTGACCGTCTACAATCAAAAGCAGATCACACTCAAAGGGTGTGGTCACATACTGAATTGGGATTTCCAAAAGATTTACCATCTTGGTAAGATTGCTCTTTTTTATTCTATTTTTTCCACTGTAAATCAAAGAGACATCCTTGCCTCTTCCCTTAAAAAAGGTATACAATCCAAAACCACTTCCAATGGCATCGGCATCTGGATTATCGTGACACTGAATCACTATTTTTTCATACGACAGTAAATCTCTTAATCTCATTTTTCCCTCATTATTCTTTTGCTTTTAAAAAGAATATATCACTGCGGTGCTTTTTATCAAACATCGCATTATATTGTAACATTTCGTACTGGTCTATATAGTCTTTTTCTTCCGCGTAGGCCTGACCAAATGCCTTTAATTTATGATCCTTTGCAGAATAGTAGCCTCTTGCATTGATTGCCGGAATCACCTCCTGAAAACGGAGCAGAAACTGATGATAAGGATCAAGCTTTATGCCAGCATATTCAAGCATATAACAGCTTAACAGGTTTAAGCTGCTATACTCAACCTCCTTAGCCGGAGATTCATAGTTGGTCCACACGAAAAATGGCACTGTGTATAAATCCTGAAGCTCCTCCAGGGTTAACCCAGAAAGCCCCTTTCCATTTAAAAGGCGATAGAACTGACTGTTCAATCCCGGCTGATGGTCTCCAAAGAAAACAATCTCAACCGGTTCATCCACTGCTTCAAAATATGTAATCAGTCCCTCAAGTGCCTGATCGCTCTCATGAACCAGTGACAGATACTGATTCGCATCTGTGTAGGAATGGCCTACCTTGTAAACCTCCTGCTCAAAGTTATCATATTCCTTGGTATATCCGCCATGATTTTGCATGGTTATATTCATCAGAAACAGTTTTTCTCCCGCAGGCTTTTCTTCAAATCGTTCAATAATTTTATTATACAGTTCTTCATCGGTTATGTATTCCCTAAGAACATTATTTTGGTCAAAATCATCAATAAAATGAGTTTCATCAAATCCTAACTGCGGATAGATACGGTTTCGGCTCCACCCAGTCTCATAGTACGGATGCATCGCAACACAGGTATACCCGTAATTTTTCAAGGTATCTAACACAGATGTCGGATTTTTCGGCAGAAACTGCTGATAGGCAGCGGCTCCATCTGGCAGAAAGGCCATGCTGTTTCCCGTCAAAAATTCCCACTCCGAATTCGGAGTCTTTGCTCCAAACACAGAAGACAGCGCATAACCCTTTACTGTATTCTCTGAAAGTGAATCCATAAAGGGAGTCACCCTCTGGTTGGTATTCATGTCTCCAATCACATGCAAATCCGCAAAGGATTCATTCATGATAACGATAATCGTCGGATCCTTCTCCAGCGAAACCACTTTTTTCGAAGATGCATTCCCATAAATTTTCTCGAGTTTATTGATCTGCTCTAAGCTGTATTTGTCAGGCTCTTTTACAAATCCATCGCGAATACTTAGCATAAAGTTATATATAAACCCGTTTTTATAGCTTCCCTTTAGCTCCCAGGTCTCTGTGGATCTATTTTTCACACTAAAGGTGACGATTACGATGCAAAGCACCGCCAAAAGCCCTGCCACAATAGACATGACCTTGCGGTCATAAAAACGGGTGTTAAGCTTCCACAGTAAAATAAAAAACAGGATAGAAATATAGATTGCTATCACTCCTCTGGCATGCAGCCTCGGCTGATAGGATACTGCTACATTCATACCTGTTCTCAATGCTCTTATATCTGAAAATACAATTTCATTCTGTCGAAACTGGTAAACAAAGTAATCTGAAAAAGCAAGCACCAACAATACAGAATGAACGATTGTTCCTGCTAATGCTGTACGATTGCAGGCAATGAGTGCAAGCAGGTACAGGCAAAGAATCACTACAATATTCAAAAATGCCATATGTCCTGATGTCCTGGCATAATTTTCTGAATCTAAAATCACATACTGCATCAGCTTGAAGGTCAATATCGCTCCGCCCAGGATTGATATTATTGCCTTATACTTCTCTAAGGCTTCCTTGAGCTCCACCTTTCCCATGATAAGCAGAAGTAAAAGCACCAAATAAATTCCATAGGCAATCGGACTGGCTTCGCCAAGAAACATAAGCACAAGCCCAATTACCAATAGTACTCCGGACAATATCCATTTCTTTTTTGTAAATTCCAGTTTCAGTTTCATAAAATATTACAGTTCAAAATATTCCTTAATTTGACCATAAATGATATCCATCAGACGGGTTCGCGCTTCCACAGATGCCCATGCAATATGTGGTGTAATGATTAGGCGTTTGCTATCCTTAATTGCTTTCAGCGGATTGGTTTCTGCCATTGGCTCAACCGACAGCACATCTAATCCAGCCGCAGCGATGGTATGATTATTTAATGCATCTGCCAGCGCCTGCTCATCCACAATTGGCCCTCTTCCAAGATTTAAAAAGATGGCGCTCTGTTTCATTTTAGAAAAGGCCTCTGCATTCATAAGCCCTTCTGTTTCCGGGGTCAATGGTGCGTGTACAGATACAATATCAGACTGTGCAAGTAACTCGTCAAAGCTTACACGCTCATAGTCTTTTTGATCATTTTTCCCAGAGGTGGAATAGTAGATTACCCTGCAACCAAAGCACTTTGCAATATCTGCCACTCTTCTTCCAATGTTGCCAAGCCCGATGATGCCCCAGGTTTTTCCGGAAAGTTCATGGAAATGCTCTGCAAAATGAGTAAATACTACATCGTTGACATACTTCTCTGTCTTAACATACGCATCATAGTATGCAAGCTTCTCCAGCAGATAAAATAATAAACCGAAGGTATGCTGCGCCACGGTCTCCGTAGAATAACCAGCAACATTTCTCCATTCGATTCCCCTATGAGCCAGATAGTCTTTATCCAGATTATTGGTTCCAGTCGCTGTGACGCAGACTAACTTTAAGTGTTCTGCCTCGCCAATCGACGCCTCATTAATCTGAATTTTGTTGAGCACAACGACATCTGCGTCGCGCGTGCGTTCCCTTGCCTCTTCAGGAGAAGAGAAGCCGTATTTCACGACTTCTCCTAACTGTTCGTATTTTGAGAGATCAATATCCTCTCCTATGGTTTTCTGATCCAAAAAAACTATTTTCATAGTATTATTTCTTATCCTTTTCTATGAACAATGCAAAAGACTTATTTGAAGCGATAGGTAGTTACGGTATCATATGCCTCATTTGCCTTTAAAATTGGGCTTTCAAATCTGCTTTCATTGACAGCATTTGGGAAATACTGGGTCTCTAAGCAAAGCGCACCTCTCTTAACGTGCTTTACGCCACCCTTTCCAATCTGTCCTTCTATGAAGTTTCCTGTATAAAGCTGGATACCAGGAAGATCAGTTACAACTTCCATGACAATGCCACTCTGATCACCAGTTAATCTGGCAACAAAATCCTTGCTAAAATCAATTGCAAAGTTATGGTCATAGCCGGTTCCGTAACGAAGCTGATCATCATCCTTTTCAATATCCTGTCCGATGGTCTTCTCCACTCTAAAATCAAATGGAGTCCCCTCTACCGACTGAAGCTCTCCAGTTGGAATTGCTTTTCCGTCGATAACAGGAGTAAACTCGTTTGCATTTAAGAGGAACTTATGACCTGTTACAAGGCCAGTGTCGTGTCCGTTTAAGTTGAAATAGGTGTGGTTCGTGAAGTTACAAACCGTATCCGCATCGCACACACCATGATATTTAATCTCAAGTGCATTCTCATCGGTCAAAGTGTAGGTAACCTCCATCTGAAGATTTCCAGGGAAATCATCTGACATGTCTTCGTCTAAAATAGAAAAAGTAATAAAGTTATCTCCCTGTGCCTTTACATCCCAAACGCGTGAACCAAGATGATTTGCTCCACTGTGAAGATTGTTTTCGTTGTCATTTACCTCTAACTGGTACTCCTTACCATCAATCACGCAACGTGCGTTTGCAATTCTGTTTGCATTACGACCTACTGTTGCACCAAAAAAGCAGGTGTTGTTCATATATCCTTCTACGCTGTCGTATCCGGTTACAACATCAATGCCCTTTACAACAAGTGATACTAAGGTTGCGCCATAGTCGGTCACAGTTGCAGTAAGACCAGTTGATCCAGTCAGTTCATAAAGATGTGTTTCCTTGTTTTTTGCCATTCCAAAGCTTTTCATATTTTCCCCTCCAAAATAAAAATATATGACATCTTCCATTTTAAAATTTGATGAATAGATATCAACACAATTATTGCTATCATTATATTACAATTACTGCCTATTTTTAAATCAAACTTTAGATATATTAAAGAAATTTCTTTTCTCCGCCGATATATATGATAGATTCCATGGATGGGCTATATTTTTAGGAGATATGCTATGAGCGCTCATAAAAATTCGAATCGAATTTCGTCAGGGCTGACGTTATCAAGTGATTTTTATCTAAGAAAATTTTATAAAGCGAACCCACAGATCACAAAGGACAGTCACCGCAAGCAGGTCAGCAAACTTGAGCTTAGCTATGAGGACTCAAGAGCCTTGCGCAGTAGCTCTGCCTTTCTTTCCAAAGGAAAATATTCTGAGGATGACAATACAGAAAGTCTGCAAAATCAGGTAAAGGCATATATAAAAACCTATAACAATGCTCTTTCCTCATCCAAGTCCGACCGTGCATTTAAGCGCTATTCCGGTCAGTTAAAGGAGCTTGCAAACAAATATTCTGATGAGCTAAAATCAGTGGGAATTACCATGGAGCGCGATGGAAGTCTTTCGCTAAACGAAAATCTTCTTCAATACGCCGATAATGACCGTTTAAAGAAAGTTTTTTCTAAAGATGCTGAATTGACTGTAAAGGTATCAAGAATCTCTGGACGTCTTAACAACACAGCCAGAGATACTATATTAACTCAGCTTACAGGTACAGGAAAAAATATTAATATCACTTTATAATAATATGACTGAAACAATTGTCGCCATAAAAAAAGACGCTCGCATCTGCGAACGTCTTTTTTTGACTTTGTAAATTAGATGAGCTCTAAAAGAACTTCGAGAGCGCCATCACCCTTACGCTGAGCAATCTTTACGATTCTGGTGTAACCACCGTTACGTCCAGTATACTTTGGTGCATACTCTTCGAATAACTTCTTAGCAAGGTCCTCACCTGGAACGGTGTAAAGAACCTTAAGCATCTGACGACGAGCGTGAAGACGTGAAGGCTGATCCTTCTTAATGGTCTTTTCTACTTCATCGTATACGGTAACCTTCTTACCATCTACAACTTCCTTAACGCGCTTTCCGTCCTTATCCTTGCGAGCAACCTTAGCAGTAACCTTAACTTCATCGAAGTTGTTCTGCTCGCGGATTGCAGCTGCGATAAGACCTTCAGCGATCTTCTTTACTTCCTTAGCCTTAGCTTCAGTAGTAATGATGCGTCCGTTCTGGATTAACTGAGTTACCTGTCCTCTTAAAAGAGCTTTTCTCTGAGAAGAGGTTCTGCTTAACTTACGATACTTTGCCATTTTTGTTTTCCTCCATTATTTGGGGAAATTCTGTAATGCTCTTTGGTCTTACTTACAAAATTCCAATTATTTGTTACGCCTGGCGAACCAGGTTTCAGTACATAATCCAAGCTATTTAGACTTACTGTTTCTGCACTGTATATCATAATATTCTTACGAATAATTATGCATCCTCACCCTGATTTAACTGTAAACCTAATTCCTTAAGCTTAGCTAATACTTCTTCAAGAGACTTACGACCAAGGTTACGAACCTTCATCATGTCATCAGGGGTCTTGTTGATAAGCTCTGCAACAGTGTTGATACCAGCTCTCTTTAAGCAGTTGTATGAACGAACTGAAAGCTCTAACTCATCAATGTTAAGATCTAAAATCTTTCCAGTCTCATCGTCTGGATGATCAGCCATAACCTCAACTCCGATAGCAGCATCTGAAAGGTCAATAAACAGGCTTAAGTGCTCGCTTAATACCTTAGCTGCAAGGCTCACAGCCTCATCAGGATCAAGGGTACCATTGGTGTAAACATCAAGGGTAAGCTTATCATAATCAGTAACCTGTCCAACACGAGTGTTTTCAAGAGTTACATTTACACGTTCAACTGGTGTATAGATAGAATCAACAGCGATTACACCGATAGGGGTATCCTCTGTCTTATTCTTGTCTGCACTTACATAACCACGGCCCTTTGTAATGGTAAGCTCTGCAAAAAGCTTGCAGTTGCTTCCGCCATTTAAGTGAGCAATTACTAAATCTGGGTTGATGATTTCGATGTCTGAATCTACCTGGATATCTCCAGCGGTTACAACACCTTCACCCTCGAACTCGATATAAGCGCTCTTTGGCTCGTTGGTGGTACTGTTATTGCGAATAGCAATGTTCTTAATGTTCATAATAATCTCAGTAACGTCTTCCTTAACGCCTGGGATTGAACTGAACTCATGAAGAACTCCGTCGATTTTAACCTGGCTTACTGCTGCTCCTGGTAAAGAAGAAAGCATAATTCTTCTTAAAGAATTTCCAAGTGTAGTTCCATAGCCTCTCTCTAAAGGCTCAACTACAAAACGACCATACTTCTTGTCTTCTGAAATCTCTACGATCTCAATTGCTGGCTTTTCAAAATCGAAGACGATTTGTCCTCCTTTTTGTTTATCGTCATATAGCACAAAAATCGCATCTGGTTCCAGACGTGTGAAACCAGATACGAAATAATTCTATTACTTAGAGTATAACTCGACGATAAGCATTTCGTCTACTTGTACATCGATCTGCTCACGAGTTGGGAGCTCCTTAACGGTTCCCTGAAGCTTCTCGATATCTCCATCTAACCACTCAGGTACGATGCGTGAACCAGTAACTTCAACGATATCTTTCATTCTCTGGATGGTCTTCTTAGACTCCTTGATCTCGATAACATCTCCAGCCTTTACAAGGTATGAAGGAATGTTAACTACGCTTCCGTTAACGGTAACGAACTTGTGATCAACGATCTGACGAGCTTCCTTACGGGTTCTAGCCCATCCAAGACGGAATACTACGTTGTCAAGACGGCTCTCGAGGATGGTCATGAGGTTATCACCAGTCATTCCCTTCATCTTGTCTGCCTTCTCAAAGTAGTTGTGGAAAGGCTTCTCAAGTACACCATAGATGAACTTAGCCTTCTGCTTTTCTCTTAACTGAAGTCCGTACTCAGAAACCTTACGGCTTGATCTGTTTAAGTTTCTACGAGACTTCTTATCATATCCTAAATAGCTTGGCTCTAAACCAAGGGATCTACATCTCTTTAAAATTGGTGTTTTATTAACTGCCATTTCTTACTCTACCTCCTAGTTAGACTCTTCTACGCTTTGGTGGACGGCATCCGTTGTGAGGTACTGGAGTTACATCCTTAATAGAGGTAACTTCAAGACCACAAGCTGCGAGTGCACGAATAGCTGCCTCACGACCTGAACCTGGTCCCTTTACCATAACGTCAACAGTCTTTAAACCATGAACTAATGCTGCCTTTGCAGCTGTCTCTGATGCCATCTGAGCGGCATAAGGGGTAGACTTCTTTGATCCTCTAAATCCGAGTCCGCCGGCACTTGCCCAAGATAATGCGTTTCCTTCGCTATCGGTAATAGTTACGATAGTGTTGTTGAAAGAAGCCTGAATGTGGACCTGTCCGCGCTCGATATTTTTCTTAACACGCTTTTTTGTTACTTTC
>JAZUGV010000042.1:0-17437 GCA_045641385.1 Agathobacter sp.
TAGATGTAGACCTGACAAAGCTTAGCAGTACTATGGTGTATTCTGAAGTTTACAATATGATGTATGATCCTAAAAGCTATATAGGAAAAAACGTGAAGATGAGTGGCATGTTTGTTGTATATACTAATCAGGATGAAAGCCGGTTTTATCCGGCGCTAATCATTGCTGATGCGACTGCATGTTGTTCACAGGGACTTGAATTTGTACTGGAAGGAAATCCGGAATACCCGGAAAGCTATCCTGAAATGGAAGCAGAAATATGTGTTATAGGAACATTTGAGACCTATGAAGAAGATGGAAATTTGTATTGCAGATTGCAGAATGCTCGAATTGAGCAATAACGGATACTTGGGGACGGGGTTGTGTATACATTTTCAACACCCGTCCCCTATTAGTGTTTCCACAGCATTCTGATATGAGGTGGTCTTGTAATACCACAAAACGAACAATGTGATTGTGTGAATGATGTTTTTTGAAAAGCCGAATTAAGTTGTATCTTTGCAAATAGACAAAATGTAGAGAAATATTAGATAGTCAGGTCTTTTTTGAAAGCAAATTGCTGATTAACTAAGTGGAGTATGATATGATGTACGCTAGTGTCACCTTTGATACGAACTGTTCTTGGCACAAAGACTCCTTGCGATAAAAATATGCTAATGATATAGGAATATGGGAGGAAAAACAAGAGAATGAGAGAAAATGTATACACAACCCCGGCCACAAGTTACACACGCGTACTGTTTGTCTGCTGGGGCAACATCTGTCGCAGCCCGATGGGAGAATATATTTTAAAGGATATGGTAGAAAAGAGAGGCTTGTCTGACCAGTTTTATATCGCCTCTGCGGCTACCTCGACAGAGGAAATTGGAAATCCAGTTTATCCGCCTGCGCGTGCGGAACTATCAAAGCATGGGATATCCTGCAAAGGACATGCGGCAAGACAAATCACAAAGGCTGATTATGATAATTTTGATTTGTTTGTTGCGATGGAGGATATTCATGTGCGCATTATGAGAGATCGATTTTTCGGTGGAGACCCAGATGGAAAGATTTGTCTTTGTATGGATCTCGCTGGAAGGCCTGGCGAACAGGTGGATGATCCTTGGTACACAGGTGATTTCTCGGGTGTATATAGGCAGTTAGAGGAAGCCTGCGAAGGGATTCTTCGCGAATATATAAAATAATAAAATCCCATAGGACAGTCCTATGGGATTTTTACATTTACGTCGGATGGAATTACTGGAATCTCCATGCTCCATTCCTTTGCCAGTGTTGAGGCAAGCAGAATCGCTACTGTCTTTTTTGCTTTTTTACAGAGCGATAAATCATCTTAAATATTAGAAAAGATAACATAAAAACCGCTTTTGTGGGTTACTTGAAAGATATATTGAAAAATCTGGAGTTTCTTTGCTATAATAAATTTTAGTGTGTATATAAAAATGAAGGGACAATAGGAATTTAAAATGGTATTTTCATCAGGAATTTTCTTAATGTTATTTTTACCAATAACATTTCTTTTGTATTTTAATCCACTTATCCAAAAAATTGCGTATCGAAATGCAATCCTTCTGATTGCGAGTCTTGTTTTCTATGCATGGGGAGAGCCTAAATTCACTCTGATTATGATTGGATCCATTATTATCGACTGGATCATCGGGCTTGCAATGGAAAACAAAAATATGCAGGCAAGAAAAAAGCTTTTGATGATTATCGCTGTTGTGATACATCTGGGCATTCTTTTTGTGTTTAAATATTTATCGTTTACAACAGCGCAGCTGAGCCTTTTATTTTCAAACAAGGTGGCAGACATTGCGCTTCCAATCGGAATTTCGTTCTTTACCTTCCAGATGATGAGCTACGTTTTTGATGTTTATTATGGCAAGGTTGAGGCACAGAAAAATCCATTCAAGCTGGCATTATATATCACGATGTTCCCACAGCTGATTGCAGGACCAATCGTTCGCTATCAGACCATTGCTCAGGAAATTGATGCAAGAAGTGTGAGCAGACGCGATATTTATGAGGGCTTAAACCGTTTTATCATCGGTGTTTCAAAGAAGGTTTTGCTCGCGGATTTGCTTGGCATTACCGTTGAACGCATTTTTTCAACTTTCAATATGGTAGGTGTATCTGGCCTTGCTGCCTGGGTGGGCGCGATTGCCTATACCTTTGAAATCTACTTTGATTTCTCTGGTTATTCGGATATGGCCATCGGTCTGGCAAGATGCTTTGGCTTCCATTTCGAGGAAAACTTTAAATATCCATATGTTGCAACTTCAATCACTGAGTTTTGGAAGAGATGGCATGTCTCTTTGACCAACTGGTTCAGAGATTATGTATATATTCCGCTTGGCGGTAATCGTGTTGGACCAGCTCGTCATATCATCAATCTTTCTATTGTATGGCTCCTTACCGGTATTTGGCATGGTGCGAACTGGACCTTTATTCTTTGGGGAATTATCTATCTGATTTTCCAGATTTTCGAAAAGTACTGCGGTAAGTTTTACTTTAAAGTTCCAGCATTTATTCGCTGGATTTTAGCGATGCTGGTTGTCATCTGTAACTGGGTAATCTTTCGTTCGGATACCGTCACACTTGCATTTGGCTACCTCAAGACTATGTTTGGTGGCGCAAAGGTATGGGCAGATGAGACCTCACGCTATTTCCTCCAGGAGAATGCAAGACTGTTTATTATCTGCTTCCTGGCAGCTCTTCCATGGAAGAGCATCTACGCATGGCTTAGCCCTAGATTGAGAAACAAGCCAAAGAAGAACCTGAATCGAATTCTTAGATCTCAGATAACAGGTGTTTTAAAAGATTTGATATTACTGGTATTTTTCCTGCTGGTAATCCTGTTTACTATCAATGGCTCATATAGCCCATTTATCTATTTCAATTTCTAAGGAGACGATATGCGTAAACTACGAGAATATATTCATATTGGATTGTTTTTATTTATCATTTATGCACTTTTTGTAATAGTATTTCTTCGTTTTGTGGCGGTGGTTGCTGTTGAGACAAACGGCTCGAAAAATGCCTTCTTCAAGTTTATTGCCAGAGGTATGAATCAGCAGGCGATTGTAAAAAAGGAAGATGAAACCCTCTGGCCTGAAAAGTATCCTTACAAAGAAGAGGAAGAGGTGGTTGTTGACCCTGTGGAGGAGCGCAACAATCGTGTGAAGCTGTATTGCTCGACTGGAATGTACGAGGCAGAGACTGTAAATGATATTGCTACCTTTATCAAGAGCAAGCTTTATAAATATAATATTGAGTACGATGCAATGAACTATGGCTCAGCAGCTTTTGTACAGCCATATATTGAGAATGTGGTAGGACTAAAGGAGTTCTGCGATTCTCAGAAGATTCCATTTGCCTATTTCTCTGTTCCAAATAAGGATAATATCAACTACTATAAGGGAAAGACAGATGAAATCGAAAATAAAACGATTGTAAATCGTAACAGTGTTCTTCTTGAGGTGTTGGCAGATAATGATGTAGATACCTATGTGCTTGCAAAAGACTTTATAAAAGAAAAGCACGAGCTTACCTATGATATGTCAGACCACTGGTATGCGAGAGATGCTCTGTTTGCAACCCAAAGAGTTGTTGCACATCTCAATGATCAGTATGGCATGGGATTAAATGAGGCAGCTGTCGGAGACGATATGTTCTTTGATTTGTTTACTCTTTATCCGGTAGAGAAGGAACTGATTAAGTCCTATACAGGTGCGGATTTTGAGTATCTGATTCCTCTGGAGTCTGGGGATTATCAGTTGATTTGTGCTGAGGCCTGGGACTATAAGGGAACGGTGCATGAGGTCTTTTTCATGCCTTCTGACAACTGGGTTTTAGAGGGCGCAGTTTATCATAATATTCTTACCATTGCGAACAATCAGGTTTTTGAGGCTGTCAACAATGCTGAGAATGTGCAGGATAAAAAGCTGGTTGTGATTGGAGATTCCTTTAGCTGGCCTATGATTTTGCAGCTCAATCAGGTGTTTAAGCATGTTGTGTTTATCCACAATGAGACCTTCACAGGAAGTATTGAGAGCTATATTGAGCAGAATGAGCCAGATGCGGTGGTTATGTTATATGTAGACACACATATGTATGAGAATCTGGTAGATGAAGCCTTTTATCTGAAGTAAATTTAAGATTATGAAATATTTGTGAAATCTACAAGAGTACCTAGCGATGCTGGGTACTCTTATGTTACTGTATAGGAAATTGCTCCAATTTCCTATACAGTAAAAAGGCTCCGCGAGGATGCGCACGCTTTTGCAGATGAAAAATGTCGCATTGGCGACGCAAAAGCGGCGCGAGAGTTTCGTAAGCGAAACTCTATTTTTATAAAGAAATAAATGTGTAAAAAGAGTACGTAATGAGGTATAAAAATGCTTTATAGAAATGACAAAAATGGTAATCAGATTTCACAGCTTGGATATGGCTGCATGCGTTTTAGCCGCAAGGGAACAGGACTTGATTATGAGAAGGCAGAAAAGGAAGTGCTTCGCGCCATTGAGCTCGGTGTGAACTACCTTGATACCGCTTACATTTATCCGGGAAGTGAGGAATGCCTTGGGAAGATTCTTGCAAATAACAACCTCCGTGATAAGGTGAGTGTGGCAACAAAGCTGCCTCAGTACATGATGAAGTCTTCTGAGCAGATTGAAAAGACCTTCACCGAGGAACTTGCGCGCCTGCAGACGGACTATATCGACTACTACCTGATGCATATGTTTACGGATTATGCGGAGTGGGAGCATTTAAAGACGCTTGGCATTGAAGAATGGATTAAAGAGCAGAAGAACAACGGACGTATTAAGAATATTGGTTTTTCTTACCACGGTGACACGGATATGTTTTTGAAAATCTTAAATGCGTACGACTGGGATTTCTGCCAGATACAGTACAACTACTTAGATGAGCATTCACAGGCTGGTCGTCGCGGATTAGAAGCAGCCTACGAAAAGGGTGTACCAGTGGTGATTATGGAGCCTCTTCGTGGAGGAAAACTTGTGAATCTTCCTGAGGATGCAAAGAAGCTTTTGCGCGAGAGCGATAAGAAGTGGACGCCAGCAGAGCTTGGACTTCGCTGGCTGTGGAATCAGCCGGGCGTTACCTGCGTTCTTTCAGGCATGAATTCCATGGAAATGGTGGAGGAGAACATTCGCGTTGCCTCTGATGCCAGGGTGGATTCTTTTGGCGAAGCAGATTTTGCGATGGTCGATAAAATTAAGGCGATTTTCAAGGAAAGAGAAAAGGTTGGATGTACCGCCTGCCGTTACTGTATGCCTTGTCCAAAGGGTGTAGATATTCCTGGCAATTTCTATCACTATAATATGATGTACATGGAAAATAAGAGAAGTGCACGTTTTGGCTTTGCGCAGGCAATGGGACTTCGAGTTTCACCTGGCTTTGCTTCGCAGTGCGTTGGCTGTGGAAAATGCGAGCAGCATTGTCCTCAGCATCTGCCAATTCGCGAAAAGCTTAAGGAGGCGGATAAGGCACTTCGCCCACTTCCATACAAGGTTGGAATCAATATTGCAAGAAAGATTATGATCAAGAAAAAGTAATAGTAAAGCAAGACAATCTTTATAGAGTTATGAAAATTTTATTTATCGCAACCGGTGGAACGATTGCATCGAAGAAAACAAAAAAAGGTCTTACCCCGCAGATTAAGCCAAAGGAACTTTTGGGGTATGTGCCGGATATTGAAAATCTATGCGAGGTGACCTCGATAGCTCCATTCAATTTAGATAGCTCAAATGTGACTCCGGAGCATTGGAAACTTTTGACTTCTATTATAGAGGAGCATTATGAGGCGTTTGATGGCTTTGTAATCACGCATGGAACGGATACGATGGCCTATACTGCAGCGGCACTTTCCTATATGGTGCAGAACTCAAGTAAGCCGATTGTTATTACAGGCTCACAGAGACCAATAAATTTAGATATTACAGATGCAAAGACAAATTTGTACGATAGCTTTTTATATGCCTGCGATGCACAGTCGCAGGGAGTGCAGATTGTATTTGATGGAAAGGTGATTGCTGGAACACGCGCAAAAAAGGTGCGCTCGAAGAGCTATAATGCCTTTTCAAGCATTGATTTTCCATATCTGGCAGTGATTCAGGACCATCGTATTATGAGATATATTCCAATGATTGAATTTGATGAGCCAGTTGCCTTTTTCCGGAACATGAATGAAAACGTCTTTTTGCTGAAACTGATTCCTGGGATTAAGCCACATATACTTTCCTTTATTTTTGAGCAGTATGACGCAGTGATTGTGGAAAGCTTTGGCGTGGGTGGAATTCCTGCAACAATCAGGGATGAATTTTTTGCGCTCTGTCAAAAACACCCAGAAAAGCTAATTATCATGGCTACTCAGGTTGCCCATGAGGGTAGTGATATGACAGTGTATGAGGTTGGCAAGGAAATGAAGAGTTCCTGCAACTTTATTGAGTCCTATGACATGACACCAGAAGCGGTTGCTGCAAAGGCAATGTGGATTCTTGCAAATGCGCCAGAATTGGAAGGCAGTTGTGAGAAATTATTCTATAAAAAGATAAATTATGATACGGTTTGGAATTAAATCGAAAAAAGGAGATGACCGTATTAGGAAGTAGAAATCTCATTTATATAGCTGTTGCAACAAAATGTATATGATTGTTGCAACAGCTTTTTTTTTTGCAAAAATTTATATAATAAATGCTAATTATTTGTTATTGAAAAATGAATAGTATTGCTACAGTAAAATAGAAATGAAAACTATGACTAAACGAGAGATGAGGTGATCTTACGGAAATCTTAGCACTTAAGAACATTACAAAAGATTATCCTGGAGTTAAGGCACTTGATGACGTATCAATCGCATTTGAGGCTGGAGAGGTACATGCACTTGTTGGTGAAAACGGCGCAGGTAAGTCTACCTTCATCAAGACAATTTCAGGAGCAATCCGTCCTACATCTGGAACCATCGTGTGGGAAGGAAAAGAATATCCGTATCTGGAACCATCACAGGCAATTAACCTGGGCGTTGCTGTAGTATATCAGGAAATGATCCAGTTTGAAGCTATGACGGTTGCTGACAACATCTTTATGGGTGTAACCACTCAGAAGGGTGTTTTAAATGACAAAGAAAGATGCCAGAGAGCAAGAGAACTCTTAGCAGAGTTCGACAGCGATCTTGATCCAAGAACTTTGATTCGTGATCTTTCTATGGCAAACCGCCAGATCGTCGAACTTGCAAAGGCAATGGTTATGAATGCGAAGCTTATCATCATGGATGAGCCTACAGCTTCCATCACGGTTGCAGAGCAGGAGAGATTATATAAGGTTGTTAAGAAATTAAAGGCTGACGGTGTAACCGTTATCTATATTTCTCACCGATTAGAAGAGTTATTTGAGATTTGTGACCGTGTATCAGTTCTTCGAGATGGACAGTATGTTACAACTGTTGGCATCAACGAAGTGGATAAAGACGGATTAATCAAATACATGGTAGGACGTGAGCTTTCCTCTACTTATCCTACCAAGAAGCCTTGTACTGATGAGGTACTTCTTGAGGTGGAAGGTCTTTGTGGAAACGGAGTAAACGACATTAACTTCAAGCTTCACAGAGGTGAAATTCTTGGTTTTGCAGGTCTTGTTGGTGCCGGCCGTACCGAACTTATGCAGGTAATTTACGGACACAGAAAAAAGACCGCTGGAACAATCAAGGTAAATGGCCAGAATGTTAGCTTTAATCATCCTTCAAAGGGAATGGCTGCCGGAATCGGCTTGATTCCTGAAGACCGTAAGTATCAGGGCTGCTTCCTGGATAAGACCATCCTTTGGAATATTTCGATTTCTAACATGAAGGAACTTAGCAAAGCTACCGTAATGGATTCAAAGAAAGAAAACGAAGTTGCCGGAGCTTACAAGGATAAGCTTCGCATTAAGACTCCAAGCCTTAATGTTAACACCGGAAGTCTTTCAGGTGGTAACCAGCAGAAGGTAGTAATTGCAAAGGCACTTGCTGCAAATCCTGAGATTATGATTTTCGATGAGCCAACCCGTGGCATCGACGTTGGAGCTCGTCACGAAATCTATGAGCTTATGAATGAACTTGCGGAACAGGGCAAGGGAATTATCATGGTTTCTTCAGATATGGAAGAGTTACTTGG
Organism: Agathobacter sp.; assembly: GCA_045641385.1. Lineage (GTDB taxonomy): Bacteria > Bacillota > Clostridia > Lachnospirales > Lachnospiraceae > Roseburia. Next base: position 8,172 of record JAZUGV010000042.1, read on the forward strand.
AATGTCTGAAAGAATCGTAGTTTTATATGAAGGAAAGCAGATGGCGAAGCTTGAGCGCGAAGAGTTCAATCAGGAGACAATCCTGAAGGCTGCATCAGGCATCGTTGACTAGGAGGAAATTAGAAATGACGAAACAGAAAAAATCAGTTGGACAGATTCTTACAGACTGGGCAATGCCTATCTTACTTGTGCTTTTGATGATATTCTTCTTTGCAATGTCTGATAAGTTCTTAACTGTAAACAACATCACTAATATTTTAATTCAGAACGTACACGTTGCTGTAACCTGTGTTGCCGTATTTATCATTATGATTTCAGGTGGATGTGACCTTTCTATCGGTTATCAGGTATCAGTAGCTGCAGTACTTTGTGCAAAGATGCTTAATGCAGGAGCTCCAGTATGGGTGGCAATGATCTTTGCAATTGTTCTTTGTTCAGTACTCGGTGCATTTAACGGAGCGATGGCTTTACTTTTGAATTCAAATACCATGATTGTAACCTTGGCAACAATGGCAATCTTCCGTGGTATTTCTTACCTGATTTCAAACTCAAAGACCTTCTATAACTTCCCAAATGCATATGTATATCTTGGACAGGGAAGACTTTTTGGATGGCTTCCAGTAAACGTCATTATCATGATTGTTATTATTGCCATTGCAATCTTTGTGATGAGCAAGACTTCTGTTGGACGTAAGGTTTATGCAGCTGGTGATAACCCAGAGGCAGCTCGTCTTGCAGGTTTAAATGTAGCAAGAATCAAGATTTTAGCATTCACTGTTGCTGGTGCAATTGTCGGTGTTGCTGCAATTCTTCTTACCGCTCGTTCAGCATCTGCAAGATCTGACTACGGTGTTGGTATCGAGTTTACTGGTATTAATGCCTGCGTACTTTCAGGTGTAGCTCTTAAGGGTGGTGAAGGTACTCTTTGGAAGGCAATCGTCGCGGTATACGTATTAGGTGTACTCAGCAACGGTATGTCAATCATGAAGCTTGAGCAGTATCCACAGTACATTGCAACTGGTATCATCATGCTTCTCGCTTTATATCTTGGAAACAGAAAGTCTAGAAAGGCTTAATTTTTCAGTGATTTCTATTGGTATTTTCAAGCGAATTCTAAAAAGGAGTTCGCTTGTGAATATAAACTATCAATTTATTTTCATTAGGAGGATATGTAATGAAAAAGAGAATTTTTGCCGTATTGGCAGCAGCCGTAATGGTTGTAGGGTTATTTGCAGGTTGCTCTAGAAGCAGCGAGACTAAGGACGGAGAAAACGCAACAAAGACAGTTGGTTTCGTAACCTTCGGTCTTGGCGGAGATTTCTTCCAGATGTTAGCAGATGATTTCGTAGCTACTGCTGAGGCAGCTGGCTGGGAAGCATCTTATCAGGATGGACAGTTCAACCCAGATGAGCAGATCAAGGCTTGCGAAGATTACATCGCACAGGGCGTTGACGCTATCGTTTGCTGGTCAGTAGTACCACAGGCTATGGGTGAAGTAGTTGCTAAGTGTGAAGCTGAAGGAATTAAGTGGATCGCATTCGTTGCTCCAACCGATTCTTATGATGGATTATTAATCACTGACAATGTTGAACTTGGTGACAACTGCGCTAAGTTAGCAGCTAAGTGGATCGATGAGACTTTTGCTGATGCTCCAGATCACTCAGTTAAGGTTGCAGTATTCTACGAAGGAGATGCTGAGACTGGTGTTGAGCAGGGTAACGAGCTCTTAAAGATTGATGAATTCTCAACCAAGGCTGCAAAGGCTATCAAGGTTGACTGTGGTGCTGAGACTACTGATGAAGGACAGGCTCAGGCTGAAAACTTATTTGTAACTGACCCAGATGTAAAGGTTATTCTTACAGCTCATTCACCAATCGCAACTGGTGTTAACGCTTACTTAACCTCTATGGGTTCACCTATTACTGATTACTCAGATATGGGTATCTTCTGCATCAACGGTGATGACTCAATCGCTGAGCTCATCAAGGCTTCTATCAACAACGAGAGCCCACTTCGTGGTACTGTTATGACTGGTTCAGTTCATGACACCGCTGTTGACATCGTAGACGTATTAACCGGTCTTGTAGATGGCAGATATGAGAAGGGATATGTATCAAGAGCAGCAAACACCATCATCTTTGCTGATACTGTTGATGAGTATCTTTCAAACGGAAAGGTTACAAGCTTTACCCCAGCTGACCTTTAAAATTATTTTATAAATTAGATTAGGAGTAAATTGATATGGCAAAAGTATTAGCACTTTCATTCGGACGTAAAATGTCCAATACCGATGTTATGTTAAAAGAAATGCTCATGAAATGTGAGGAAGCAGGTCATGAAGTAAAATTTATGCGTCCAGATGACATGGAAATCAAACCATGTATTGGATGTACCGCCTGTGTAGTTGGTATTATGTCAGGAAGAAACAATGGAGAATGTATCCACAAGGATGACTTCCACTTAATCGAGGAAGCTTTCTATGAGGCAGATGCTGTCATCATTGGATCACCTGTATATGAGACCTCACCTACTGGTACCTTTAAGACTCTTGCTGACCGTATGGGTCCTTCACATGACATTTCATTCTTAACTGAGGCTAAGAAGGAGAGAGAGGCGAATGGTTCTGGTCCTATTCCTCCAGCAAACGCATTTAAGCCACGTGTTGGCGCACTTCTTGCAGTTGGTGGAGCAATGACAGAAAACTGGACTATTCTCACTATCCCAGTAATGTATGAAGTTATGATGTCAACTGGTGTTGATGTAATCGATACTCATACTTACTATGGAGCAATGGAAGTAGAGCATGTACTTGGTGTACCAGCTCAGATGGAACGTGCAGACAGAATGGCTCAGAACATTATTGATGCACTTGCAGCTAATACTGATGAGGAACGTACCGCTTGGAGAGGCGATGACGGATATGTATGTCCTGTATGTCATCAGAGCATCGTTCGTGTTCATCCAAACAGCAATCTTGTTGAGTGTACCATTTGTGGTATCAACGGACAGGTTGACTTTGTTGATGGAAAGCCTGTATACAGCTTCTCAGAGGAAGAGCAGAATCGTTCTCGTATGAAGTACGCAGGAAAGCTTGAGCACAGAAATGAAATTGCTCACGGTGCAATGACTCAGAAGAAGGTAGAAAATCTTAAGGAACTTAAGGAAAAATATCTTCACTATTGCGAAGGCTAATCAATTTTCTCGGAAAATCTGATAAATAAAAATTCGAAACCTGACTCTACTTAGTGGAGTCAGGTTTTCTTGCTTTGCAACAAAAATTATGATATTGTTGCATAAGATAAGAAAGAGGTAATCATGCGCAACAATTTGTTTTCAATTATGCTTCTTAAGCAGAGCGTTCAGGAGTTCCATACGCATTCGGAGCCAGAGCTGATTTATGTACTTGATGGCAAGGTAAATGTTGAAATTAAAGATAAGTGCTACGAATTATCGCGAGAGGATGTGATTCTCGTAAATTCGAGCTTGCAGCATTCGGTTTATTCAGAATCGGATGCTACTTTTTGTTGTGTAAAATTTGATTATTCGCTGCTTGCCAATGTGTTACCAAAGGCAAACAGCTTTTTTGTGTGCAATAGCAGCATTGATAAAATCAGATCCTATGTTGAAATTAAGGATTTGTGCTGGAAGTTGGTATACCAGGAAACGTTCTCTAAAAAGAAAACTGAAAGCTTGAAATACAGTTTGATTTATCAGATTTTGGATGAACTGATCGAGCATTTTGTGCTGGAGGACAATACTCCACATGCGGAGGAATACGATGCAGAGGGAAAACTTCAGGCAATCATTCATTATGTTCACTTGAATTTTCGCGAGGGTATTGCTCTCTCGGATCTTGCAAAAGAGCTTTATACATCAACTTCAACCTTATCAAGACTATTTAAGAAGCAGACAGGAATATATTTTGCAGACTATGTAAACCAGGTGCGTGTGCAGTATGCAGCTGAGGAACTGATTTATACGGAAAAGGCAATTACAAAGATTGCGATGGACTGTGGCTTTTCCAATGCATCTGCGTTTACCAAAATTTTTAAAGAGAAAACGGAGCTTTCTCCATCAGAGTATCGAGTACGAATGAAGGAGAAACTTGAGGATAATGTTCTTCACGACGAAAAACTTGAAAAGATACAAAAGACCGTAAAACAGGATGTTACACGAATCATTGAGAGCAAAAAGGATCGGGTAATTGAGCCACGTAAGCTGATTCCTTCAGAAAAGGACAGTATGCCTACAATCACTTGCGATGTGCGAAATTCCAGAGCATATAAGAAGAGCTGGAATAAGGCAATCAATATGGGGTCCATACTCGATTTGACCAGGGCGAATCTGCAGTATCACCTGCAGTATCTGGTGCAGGAACTTGGCTTTTCTTATGTTCGTATCTGGTCTGTTTTCTCAAAACAGTTGCATCTTTCAGACGGACGCAGTCTGGGAAAATTCAACTTTGACCTGATGGATGAGGTCCTCGATTATCTCGTGTCAATTCATGTGCATCCATGGCTTGATCTGGTTCGCCGTCCAAATGCAAACGTTCGAACTGCAAAAGAAACCGTCTGGTTTGAGGATGATAATATTGAATTTGAATCACAGGAGGTTTGGAATTCACTCTTTGAGGCGATGATTCGCCACTTTGTGCGCCGCTATGGAGTGGAAGAGGTAAGTCAGTGGATCTTTGAAATTGGACAGGACTTTTTCCACGAGGACTATAATTTCAATTACAAAAACGAAAGTGGAACGATTTTTGATGTGTATGATTTTGCCTATGATACACTGCGGGAATTTGCGCCTGGGGCAAAAATTGGATACACTCCTGGACCGTCAAATGTGAGGGAGGAGCAGGTGATTCGCACTATGACGACACTTGCTGAAGGTGGCAGAACTCCAGATTTTATTGCATATTTGTTATTCCCTTATGTGAATCCAAATCAGGAGGATAAGAACGCTTCAAAAGAGTTTGTGCGCACCTTCGATGAATCCTTTGAGTATCAGATGATAAAAATGATGCGCGAAAATATGAATCGAAGTGGTTTGAAGGATGTTGCACTTTACATCAGCGAATGGAATATGACAGTCTCGGTGAGAAATGTGCTAAATGACAGCTGCTTTCGAGGCGCCTGCTTCTGCCGAAAGATGCAGGAGATTGCAGAGGAAGTGGATATGTTGGCAATGTGGCTGGGTTCAGATTGGATTAGCAACTACTTTGATGCATCTAGTATTGCATATGGCGGTGGCGGATTAATTACCAAGGATCGCATTCGAAAGCCTATCTTTTTTGCTATGCGTCTGATGAATCGACTCTATGATGAAATTGTTGCTTCCGGACCAAATTATATTGTAACAAAAAGCGGGAACAATGATTTGCAGGTCGTGTGCTTTAATGTGGGCTGGTACGGAGCGAATTTCTTTCTGAAGGCTGAGGATCAGCTAAAGCCGGAGGATTTGAATACAGAATTTGATGATGGTGGTGCAATTACGCTTAATCTTGAATTTGAAGGAATGAGCGAAAATTGTGAGTATATTATCAAGAAGAGATCCGTCAATAATGAGCATGGTAATTTTTTAGAGCTGTGGAAGGATTTTGACTACAGTACTTCGCTTGAACGAAATGACGTAAAGTATCTTCAGGAAATCTGTATTCCAAGTCTTGGCTTGCTTCGTGAGAAAAGCAAGAATGGAAAACTTTCTGTCAGTCTTCCGTTACAGCCGCAGGAGGTTTGTAACCTGCACATTTATATGGCGTGATGATTGCAGGTGAAATGGAAACGTTTGTTACAATTTTTGTGTGAAAATTGCGAAAATAAAGTGATAATTGCTACTATTCATATAATTGGGTCCTATGCTATGATAGGGATAGTGTGGGAGATTAGGGCGAGTTTGGAATTGGCCAGACACCATACCCCGCTAGAAGAGAGTAAAAATGCAAAATATTACATTAGGAAAAACAGGCATTACTGTGCCTAAAAATGCGTTTGGAGCGCTTCCTGTTCAGAGAGTGGACATGGAGACCGCCAAGAAAATTTTAAGACGTGCTTACGACGGTGGAATGAGATTTTTTGACACCGCGCGTGCTTATTCTGACAGCGAAGAAAAATTAGGAGAGGCGTTTGCTGATATTCCGCGCGATCAGATTTATATTGCTACAAAAACCGGGGCAACGACACCAGAAGAATTCTGGAAACATCTTGAGACCTCGCTTACCAATTTAAAGACAGATTACATCGATATTTATCAGTTCCACTGTGTAAATCAGTGCTATGCACCAGGAGATGGGACAGGGATGTACGAGTGTATGCTTGAGGCAAAGGCCCAGGGAAAGATTCGTCATATCGGTGTCACCGCACATAAGATTCAGGTTGCAATGGACTGCGTGAAGAGTGGTTTATATGAGACGATGCAATTCCCATTTTCTTATCTTTCTTCCGAGAAAGAATTAGAACTGGTTAGAGCCTGCAAGGAGGCGAACATGGGATTTATTGCCATGAAGGGACTCGCAGGTGGACTGATTCACGATTCAAAGGCAATCATGGCCTTTATGCAGCAGTTTGACAATGTTCTTCCTATCTGGGGAATCCAGAAAATGAGTGAGCTTGAGGAATGGCTTTCTTACATGGACAATACTCCGGAAATGACAGAGGAGATTGCTTCGTTTATCGAAAAGGAAAAAGAAGAACTTGCAGGTGATTTCTGTAGAGGATGCGGATACTGTATGCCTTGCCCAGCAGGAATTATGATTAATCAGTGCGCAAGAATGTCGCTGATGCTGCGCCGCGCTCCATCAAAGTCATGGCTGTCTGAGGAGATGCAGGCGGAGATGAAGAAAATTGAAGGCTGTCTAAAGTGTGGCAAGTGTAAGGGTAAATGCCCATATGAGCTTGATACTCCAACTCTTTTGGAGAAGAATTATGAGGATTACAAGAGGGTTCTTGCAGGAGAAGTTTCTGTAGACTAATGTCTATTGGAGCAAAGTTACTGCAGATATCACATAGCAACTATTGTATTTACTATTTTGAGGATTATTTTTTATGGGAATCACTAACGTATTAGCGCTCCTTTGTGGAATCGCCCTGTTCTTATTTGGTATGTCGCTCATGGGCGATGGACTCAAGCAGGTAGCAGGAAATAAGCTTGAGATGATTTTGTATAAGCTCACAAGCACCCCGTTGAAGGGCATTTTACTTGGTACAGTTGTTACCTCGGTTATTCAGTCTTCTTCAGCAACAACTGTCATGGTTGTCGGCTTTGTTAACTCTGGAATGATGAAGGTTGCACAGGCAATCGGTACCATCATGGGAGCAAACATCGGTACATCGATTACCGGTTGGATTTTATGCTTGAACTATATCGAGGGTGGAAGCGGTGTTGCAGCATTATTATCATCTGCCAGCATCGCAGCTATTGTTGCAATTATCGGTATTATTTTTAAGACCTTTGTGAAGAAGGAATCGTTAAATAAGCTCGGAAGTATCCTGATGGGCTTTGCAATTCTTATGACTGGAATGCAGACCATGAGTGGATCCATGTCAGTACTTCGTACGAATGAAACCTTCCGTGGCATTATTTCGAATTTAAACAATCCATTCCTTGGTATTTTGATTGGTATTGTGTTTACTGCTATTTTGCAGAGCGCTTCTGCATCTATCGGTATTTTGCAGTCACTCGCCGCAACTGGTGTGATCTCTTTTGCGACAGCATTCCCTATGACCCTGGGTATCGGCGTTGGAGCTGCTATGCCAGTACTGATGTCAGCAATTGGAACGAACAAAAACGGAAAGAGAACCGCGCTTGTATATCTTTTAAATGATTTACTTGGAATGATTATCTGGGGCATCGTATTCTATGCCGTGAACGCATTTGTTCATTTTGATTTTATGCATGCAACCATGACACCTGTTACGATCGCATTGCTTAATACGGTTTATCGTATGCTTACCGTTTTGGTGCTTGCACCATTTATCAAACAGATTGAGACTATGGTATGCTTCTTCATCAAGGATGTCCCTGGTGATGTCGAGGATACGGAGGACTTTGATCTTCTCGAGGACCGTCTGTTAATGTATCCATCGATTGCGCTTGAACAGTCACATAAGGCGATGGATGGCATGGCAAGAAAAGCAAAGAAGAACCTTCTTCGCGCGATGGCACTTTTAGTCAACTACGATCCAGTGCGCTTTAATGTGATTCAGGAAAAGGAAAATATCATCGATAAATATGAGGACAAGGTTGGTGGATATCTGGTAAAGGTTACTCAGCGTGGACTTGACACCATTCAGTCGAGACAGGCCTCTGAGCTTTTACATACCATCAGCGACTTTGAACGTTTGGGAGACCATGCTGTCAATATTTCAAAGGTTGCAAATGAACTTTATGAGAAGAAGATTGATTTTTCTCTGGAAGCAAGAAAGGAACTTGGTGTCCTTGAAGCCGCAGTTCAGGACATTGTTGAGATGACCTGCGAAGCGTTCTTAGACGATGACCGTGAAGCAGCAAAGCGTATTGAACCGCTTCGTGAGTGCATTGGTATGCTCTGTGACGAACTAAAAATCAATCATGTTCATAGATTGAGCGATGGCAAGTGTGCTATGGATCAGGGCCTTCCATTTAATGACCTGCTCACAAATTACGAGCGAATTGCAGCGCATTGTTCTAATGTGGCGGTTGCAATTATTGAAATGCAGCATGATGAGTTTGACTCTCACAGTTATGTGAAGGGCATGCGTGAGTTAAAGAACGACAAATATCGTGAAGCTCTTGAGGAATACCTCGTAACCTATATGGTTCCTGTTTCTAAAATTCACGAGGAAACGGAAGCGTTAGAGGAAATGGCAAAAGAGGAAACCTTAGAAGAAAAGGAGGCACGTCTGGAAAAGGAAGCTGCCCAGAAACTTTCTGCAAAGAAGAAGTCAAAGAAGTCCGATAAGTCTGATAAGAAAGACGACGGAAAGAAGAAGAACGACAAAAAGAAATCTGACAAGAAAGCTTCCGATAAGAAGGCTTCTGAAAAGAAAAAGAAAAAAGATAAATAAATCTCATTTGAAAAGACTCTGGAAACGGAGTCTTTTCTTGTTGTGTAGGAAGTGCTCCAATGTCCCAGGACTCGTTAAATTTTACAATTAATGGTCCCATGTCTTGCTTTAAATGCAAAAGTAACTGCTAGTACATATTGACATTAAAAATCTTAAACCTTAAAATGAGGCCAAAACCGAGCTTAAAACGGTATATAATAAATCAAAAGCTATTGTTTTGCATGA
>JAZUGV010000043.1:0-3351 GCA_045641385.1 Agathobacter sp.
TCTGTGAGAAAACGTGTCTTAAGGGTGCGATTAATTACGCAGACCACGAGACCGAAGAGATCCTTGATGTTGGTTCAATTATTGTTGCTACCGGATTCCAGGTTTGGGATGCCAAAATAGCCACTGAATACGGTTATGGCAGATACGACAATGTCGTAACCTCCATGGAATTTGAGAGGATGATGTGTGCGTCAGGTCCTGACCATGGGCACATAAAATGTCCATCAAATGGTGAATCTCCAAAGAGAATTGCGTTCATCCAGTGTTGTGGATCAAGATCTGAGAAAAAAGACTGGAAGAAATATTGTTCCTCTGTATGTTGTATGTATGCCACAAAGCAGGCCATGATTACAAAGGAGCATGCGGATGTCCAGGAAGACATATTCTTCATGGATATTAGGTCCTACGGAAAAGAGTTCGAAGCGTATATTCACAGAGGAGAGAGCGAATACGGCATTAATATGCACAGATCTGCCCGTGTCTCTGACATCCAAGAGAATGATGACAAAACTCTTACCGTTAACTACACAAACGCCAATGGCGATGCAGTTGCGGGAACCTTCGACCTAGCTGTTTTGTCGGTGGGACTCAATCCACCGGATGGTGCAGAAGAGTTTTCGAAAGTTATGCGTATAAATCTTAATCAATATGGTTTCTGTGAAACATCTGTTTTTAAGCCCCTCGAAACATCAAGGGAAGGTATCTACGTTTCAGGTGCGTTTGCAGCACCTAAAGATATTCCAACCACAGTTGCGGAATCATCAGGAGCTGCCGTGAAGGCTGGAGCTTGTATCGTCGACGAAAATTTCAAGCCCTGTGCACCCAAGGTTTATCCGCCCGAAAAAGATGTTCTCGGTCAAGAGCCAAGAATTGGAGTATGGGTTTGTGAATGCGGGATTAACATTGGTGCAACGGTGAATGTACCAGAAGTTGCTGAGTATGCTGGAACACTTCCCAATGTAGTTTACGCAACCAAAACAATGTATGCATGTGCGCAAGACACACTACAAGCAATCTCTCAAGCCATTCAGGAGAAAAATCTCAATCGTGTTGTCGTAGCATCGTGTACACCTAGAACTCACGAGCCATTATTCAGAAATGCCTGCCGTGAAGGGGGACTCAATCAGTATCTTTTCAATATGGCAAATATCCGTGACCAATGTTCATGGATACACATGCATGAGCCCGAAAAAGCGACACTTAAAGCCAAGGATCTCGTCAGGATGGCAGTCGCTAAAGCAAGATACCTTGAACCATTAGAAGGAGCAAAAATCCCGGTTACCAATGCAGCAGCCGTAATAGGTGGGGGAATCACCGGAATGACAGCAGCTCTTGATATTGCATCACAGGGTTTCCCAGTTCATCTGGTCGAGAGATCTAAAATACTCGGGGGAAACGCTCTGAATTTCAGACATTCAGAGGACGGATCTGATACGACTGTGTTCGTTAATGATTTGATAGAGAAAGTTAAAAGTAACAAGTTGATCACAATCCATCTTAATTCTGAAGTAAAAGATATTCCTGGGTTTGTCGGGAACTTCAAACTTCAGTTGAAAGATGGAACAGAAGAGCCAGTAGGGGCGGTCATTCTTGCTATTGGTGCATCCGCTTACAAGCCCACTGAATTCAACTATGGAAAGGATCCCAAAGTTATTCTCATGCTTGACGTAGAAAAAGCAATTGCAGAGGGAAAGTTTGCCTCTAAAAATGTTGCGTTCATCCAGTGTGTAGGATCCAGAAATAGTTCTGTTAATTATTGTTCCCGTGTTTGTTGTGCAAGTGCACTCAGGAACGCGATCAGAATCAAGCTTGCTGACCCTACAACGAATGTTACAATCTTTCATAAGGATATTAGAACGTATGGATTCCGCGAAGAACTCTATAAAAAAGCATCTGAAGTTGGTGTTAGATTCCTTAGATATCGTGACACTGACCCACTTCCATCATACGACGGTAGTGTTGTAAAGGCATTTGATGTAATCCTCGGGCAAGATGTCGAGGTTCCTGTAGACTGTGTTGTTCTCAGTAATGGCATTACGCCTGACCGTGAAGAAAAGGAAGAGATTGCTAAAATGCTTAAGGTCCCCTTAAGTAAAGATGGATTTTATTTCGAGGCCCACCAGAAACTCAGACCAGTTGATTTTGCAACAGAAGGCGTCTTCGTTGCAGGATTAGCACATTGGCCTAAATTCATGGATGAGTGTATTGCTCAAGCTTCTGGAGCTGCCTCAAGAGCATTAACCATTATATCAAAACCATATCTTGTTTCAGAAGGTATCGTCGCGTCAGTCAATGAAGATTATTGCGATGGGTGTGGTGTTTGCGAGGGGTGTTGTGAATATAAGGCGATTACCATTATAGAAGAAAATGGTAAGAAAAAGAGTAATGTTAATGCCGGTCTGTGCAAAGGATGTGGTTGTTGCGTTGCGGCTTGTCCATCAGGCGCGATGGAGCAAAAAGGATTTAAAGGCAACCAAATCATTGCAGAGATTGATGCATGTTTAGATTCTGTTGGAGGACAGTGATTATAATGGCAGATTTTGAGCCCAAAATTGTAGCATTTTGTTGCAACTGGTGTTCTTATGCGGGAGCAGACGGTGCAGGGGTAGCTAGGCTTCAGATGCCTACGAACTTCCGCATCATTAGAACAATGTGTTCAGCGAGAGTTGACCCAGAATGGGTCCTTAGAGCATTTTCCAAAGGCACAGACGGAGTAATGATTCTTGGATGTCATCCAGGTGACTGCCATTATATTGGGGGTAACTACAGAGCGAGAAGAAGAATTGCGCTTTTAAGAATGATCATTGAACAATATGGATTCGATCCTAAGAGACTCAAACTCGAGTGGGTATCTGCATCTGAGGGAGAGAAATTTCAGAAAACTGTTGTTGACTTCGTTGACACAATTAAGGCGCTCGGACCCACGCCAGTTAAAAAGGAGGAGTGAGCATGGGAATTTTAAATAAACTTTTCGGAAAAAAGAAGGACGGAGAGGACCGTGAATGTGGAAATTCAGCAGTGTCCGACGGCAAGTACATTGCAGATTCACCTATTCCAGGATTTATTCCAGACCTTCCTGCGCCGCCTGGTGGTAAGATTAAAATTGCCATTTATTGGGCAGCAGCCTGTGGTGGATGCGACGTATCCATTCTCGATAGTGATGAGAAAGTTTTGAACATCGGAACTATGGCAGACATTGTTATGTGGCCTATTGCCGCTGACGGTAAAGAAAAGGATATCGAAGCAATGGATGATGGAGCGATTACGGTTTCACTCATTAGCGGTGCAATCAGGAATTCCGAAAATGAGCACATGGTAAAACTACTCAGACAAAAGTCCAAATTGGTTATC
>JAZUGV010000044.1:0-20457 GCA_045641385.1 Agathobacter sp.
CGTTGCAATCGATGTATCTCGTTCTGCAATCCGCTGTGGTTCTCCAAAGGTTCATCAGATTTCTCTCGAAACCAGAGATATCATGCCAGCTTCTGTCGAGGAAATTGAAATTGCAGAGCGCGAAGGCATTTTAATTGAAGGCGGATGGGGACCAAAGGAAATCCTTACCGAGAATGGAAAGGTTTGCGGTGTTGTATTTAAGAAGTGTACTTCCGTGAAAGACGCCGAAGGTCGTTTCAATCCACAGTATGATGAAAATGATACGATGACTGTTGAGTGTAGCAATGTTCTTCTTTCTGTTGGACAGGCAATCGAATGGGGTAACCTTCTTGAGGGCGAGGATGTAGAATTCTGGCATGGAAATTATCCAGTTGCAGATCAGATCACTTATCAGACCCGTGTTGAGGATATCTTTGTTGGTGGAGATGTTTACACCGGACCAAAATTTGCAATTGACGCAATTGCCGCTGGAAAGCAGGGGGCAATTTCTATCCACCGCTTTGTACAGCCACATTCATCACTCACCATCGGACGTGATCCAAACTACTATGTTGAACTTGATAAGGATGATATCCTTGTGGAAAGCTATGACAACAGCAAGCGTCAGCGTCCTGCAAACAAAGAAGGCATCGGAACTGATAGTTTCCGTTCTGCTGCTTCCATTCTTACCGATGAGCAGGTTAAAATTGAATCTTCACGCTGCTTAGGTTGTGGTGCTACCATCGTTGATGAAAACCAGTGTGTTGGCTGCGGTATCTGTACCACAAAGTGCGAATTTGATGCGATTCATCTTAAACGTGACCTTCCTGGTGCAAGCGTTATGCGCAAGAGTGAGGACAAGTTAAAATATGTCCTTCCAAATGGCTTAAAGCAGGCGATTAAAATTAAATTCTCTAAGAAAAAATAGGGAGAGTCAAAAGTTTTATGCACGAGTTAGGCGTTGTATTTCAAGTAATTAAACAGGTCGAAAATTTATGTGTAGAAAACCAGCTGACCGAGGTCTCATCGGTTACACTTGAGCTCGGCGAAGTTTCCACAGTCATTGAAGAGTATCTTCATGACTGTTGGAAATGGTCAGTGGCAAAAAAATCTGAGCACATGAAAGAAGCCGTTCTCTATGTTGAAAAGATTCCTGCCATCACCTTCTGCGAAGACTGCAAACAGGAATACAGCACGATTGAGCACGGAAAGATCTGTCCTTCCTGTGGAAGTAAACACACCTATCTTCTTCAGGGAAATGAATTTAATATCAAAGAAATTGAGGCCTGCTAATTGCAGGCCTTTTTTATTAATTTACTATAACCTTTCACATCATAATTGCCGAAATATTGTGTAGAGACTGTATAAGGGGAGACAGATATGGTAGTTTCACACAATATGGCAGCATTAAATGCCAGTCGAATGTATAACATCACCGGTAACAATTTCAAAAAATCTACCGAAAAGTTATCGAGCGGATATAAGATTAATCGAGCTGCAGATGATGCAGCTGGATTGGCTGTATCCGAAAAGATGCGCAAGCAGATCAAAGGTTTAGACCGCGCTTCCACAAATGCGGAGGATGGAGTATCCATCGTACAAACTGCCGAGGGTGCGCTAAACGAAGTACACTCTATGCTTCAGCGTTGCAATGTTCTTGCAATTCAGGCAGCAAACGGTACAAACAGTTTATCTGACCGCAAAGCAATTCAGGCGGAGATTGACCAGATTAACTCCGAAATGGACCGCATCAGCAGCACTACCAAATTTAACGAAACCATGCTCTTCCCTACCAACAAAGAGGTAGAAGATATCGGAACAGGAGCACAGTCTCCTAGTGAAGTACCAGCAGTCTTTCATATTGATTACGACGCAGAAAATGGTGAAATGACCATTGTAAACAAATCCTCCGCCGTTTATACCTCTCCAGGTGGTAGTAAGCGTCCCGCCTCTATTTTGGAGGAACGCATCGCAAATGAATTTTTCCCAAATGCAATCAAGCAGATTACAGACGCTGTTCCAGCGTTAAATTCCGGTGGATTCACGATTGATTTGGTTATCAATACCATTGACGGCCCAAGTAACACTCTGGCCTTTGCCAGCTGTCAGCTTGGCGTCAAAACCACGGGTGGCCAAAATGTCCCTTATGCCTTCAACTTTTCATTTACTGTTGACGAGGAGGACTTTACCGATGCAGACGCGCAGGGCGGTTCCAGAGGTGGCATGTTAGAGGCAACCATCGCTCATGAAATGACTCACAGCCTGATGTATAACTCCTTCCCAGGATTTTTCAATCAGACGATTGCAGACGCAAGCACCCCTGTAAATGATGCACCCTTCCCTCATTGGTTCGTAGAGGGTACTGCTCAGATGGTCGGTGGCGGTATGAATACCGATCAGGGTTGGAATAATGGTTTAGCATCTATCGTCGCGGGCTTAAGCGATGCAAATGATACTTCAAGAGATGCTGCCATAAGCTCTTATCTGCAGTCCTACACGGTTGCTGGCAGAGAGTACGGCCACGGTTATTTGGCAGCCTCTTATCTCTCACATCTCGCTTCTGATACACAGGGATATTCTCCAAGTGCCCTGGCAAATGGATTAAATAATATATTTAACTACTTAAAAAATAATGACGCTTCCCTCGATCAGGCAGCTCTTGCACTGACAGGAAAGACTCCTGCACAAATTGAGAGCGAAATCAACACAGCTTCTGCGGATGCGGTCGATTTTGTAAGACGTATCGCTTTTGCCAGCCGTAATGGCGGATATGGATCCATCATTACAGACAGCTTTAGTGTTGGAGGAACTGATATTCTCGGCAATAGCGCCAAGATTACTGATATGACCAATTTCCTCATTAACGGTAGTTATGCTCTCGGCAAAGTACCGCATGCGCCAACGACGACTGGCTGGCTAAATCTTCATGTCGGTTCCGAAGCTGATATGTCAAACAAAATTGACGTCAAGCTGTACAGCATTAATGCAAAAGCACTCGGTACCAGCGAGGCACGTGTCACCTCAGAAAATGAGGCAACAGAGGCAATCAGTATTTTCGGCAATGCACTCGCATATGTCAGTGCAATTCGAGGATATCTCGGCGCTATTCAAAATCGTTTAGAGCACACCATAGACAACCTAAACAACGTTGTAGAAAACACCACTGCTGCAGAATCTCGCATCCGCGATACCGATATGGCAGAGGAGATGGTTGAATACAGCAAAGGCAATATTCTTCGCCAGGCTGGTGAATCTATGCTTGCGCAGGCAAATATGTCAACTCAGGGCGTTTTAAGCCTTCTACAGTAAATAAAAAAGAGACCAGCAGGTCTCTTTTTTATTTACTTCACACAATATCTGGATGATTTATTTCTTCTTTCCCAACTCATAAAACGCAACCGCGCTCGCTGCAGCGACATTCAAAGAATCAACGCCGTGACTCATCGGGATGCAGACTGTATAGTCACAGGATGCTATCGTCTCAGCCTTTAATCCCTCACCCTCTGTCCCCATAATAACAGCGAGTTTTTCCTCCTGATTTAACGCCTCATCGTCCACATTCACAGAATCCTCTAACAACGCCATCGCCACTGTTTTATAGCCAAGGTCAGAAAGCACAGAGTAGTCGTCTATGTATGTCCACGGAATCTGAAATACCGTTCCCATACTCACGCGACTGGCTCGACGATACAAAGGATCTGCGCACGCTGATGTCAACAGGACCGCATCCATATTAAGTGCTGCCGCAGAGCGAAAAATTGCTCCCACGTTTGTCGGATTAACAACATCCTCCAAAATAACAATTCTTCGAAAATCGCGAATTAATTCCTTCGCCAATGGCATTTCTTTTCTTCTCATTGCGCATAGCAGGCCTCTTGTCAGCGCAAAGCCCGTAATCTGAGTGAGCACAGAAATATCTGCAACATAGACTGGCACATCACCTAGTGCCTCCACAAGCAGCCTTGTCTCGTTTTCCAGATAGCGCTCCTCACAAAGTACAGAAATGGCCTCATGGCCTGCCTCAAGCGCTCGCTTGATGACATTAGGGCTTTCTGCAACAAAAAGGCCCAACTCTGGTTCATAATAATGCAGCAGCTGGGTCTCGTTAAGTCGCGCATATATATTCAATTCTTCAGAATTAAAATCATTTATACGTACGATATTCATATTATTTGATACTATATACGCAGAGAATTATTGCCATTGTCGTGCTTCATTCTCCACTCAATACATCTGAGCAGATACTGCTCGTATTCAGGGTTTTTACACATTCCCTTGCCTTCAACATCCGAAATCTTGGCAACATCCATTCCATTACACATGGTGGTCTTCATAACAATGTTCAGGGCAGGAACCTTCGTGTCATTAGCGAGATAGGTTCCAATTCCGAACGCAGCCTTAACGCGTCCCTTAAAATGCTGGTTAATTTTGGTAGCGCGCTCAAAATCCAGGCTGTCAGAGAAGAGCAGGGTCTTAGTCTGTGGATCAATACCAAGATGCTCATAATGCTTAATCATCTTCTCTCCCCACTCATAAGGATCTCCACTGTCGTGACGAACACCGCTGAATAAGGTTGCAAAGGTTAACTGGAAATCGCGAAGGAAGCAATCCGTTGTAATCGCATCTGTAAGCGCAGTTCCATTTAACACTCCATATTCCTTTACCCATGCATCTAATGCAAACCAGTTTGAGTATGCAGGATTATGCTTATGAGTTCCCTGACCTACACACATAAGCCACTCATGAGCCATGGTTCCAATTGGCTTTACTCCGTGCTTTTTCGCCAGATACACATTCGAGGTACCCACAAACACCGAAGAAGGATATTTGCCAGCCTTCAACTTCGCGACAGCCAAATCCTGTGCCTCAGCTGAAAGGCGACGTCTCATACCAAACTCACTAAACGCTCCAATTTCAAACTCACCTGATTCAAGCTTCGCAAGCTTTGTATCCAAGCGCTCCTTAAAGCTTTCTAAAAGCTCATCATAGTTATATGCCATTCTGAAATATACTTCGTTGACAATCGCAAGAGTTGCAATTTCATACATCGAGGTATTTAACCAGGTTCCTCTGGTTTCGATGGAAAGGCCACACTCTGCATCTGTGGTAATCTCAAAATCTGCATATCTTGGCTGCCACAGACGAAGGAAATCTACGTAAGAGCCCTTAATCCATGTGATGGATTCAAGATAGTCAAGTTCCTCCTCCAAAAAGCGTAACTCGCAGTACATCTGGATCTGACGCTTGATTTCTTCCACCATCTCAGGCGTAAAGAAAACGTCCTTATTACGACATTTAAAGCTCCAGGTTGTCTTGTAATCACTAAACTGATGATAAATTGCCTGTCCCATAGAGAACTTATATGCATCTGTCTCCAACAGGCTTGTAATAATCTGTTCCATATTTTTACCTTTTCTTTTCCATATCACTCACAGAATAATGAGCATCGTCTTTGTGTCTTGTCACCTGACTTTACACAAATGTTATTTTATTGCTATTCGCCAAATTTTGCAATCACTATTTACTCACCGCTGTTGCGTTCTTTGACAAATTCCAAATAATCGGCTGCAGGGATTGGGCGCGAGTAATAGTAGCCTTGAAGGAAGTCTACTCGATTCTCGACTAGAATCTGAATCATCTTCTCATCCTCAACACCTTCTACGACGATTTCCTTGCCAAGTTCCTTGAGCATTCGAATGGTATTCTTAAGAACTATCATTGCCTTTTCATCTTCCATCGCCTGCCAGAGAATCATCTTATCAATCTTTACAATCGAAACAGGCACCTTAATCAGATAGTCTGCAGATGCAAATCCAGATCCATAATCATCAATCGAAAATTCCACACCGATTGCATGCAATTTTTGAACGCTGTCAAGCCACTGCTTGCTCTCTGTAACCTCAGCTGTCTCTGTAATCTCAAGATTAATGCTTGAAGGATCCACCTTGTAAATCTGCATAATACTTTGAAACAGTGGCACAAGCTCTGGCTGAACACACTGCTTTGGCGACAGATTAATCTCGATATAGGAAACGCCCAGATTGTGAAGCTTATTGTCGCGAATAAATGCGCAAACTTTGCGGAATACCATCTCTCCGATTCTGTCAATGGAACCTGTCTCCTCCGCAAGTCTGATCAATTCCTCCGGATTGATAAACCCAAGATCCTCATCAATCAGTCGAATCAACGCCTCCGCACTGCGGAAGGTTTTTGTCTTGGTATCAAAAATTGGCTGATAATAAATCTGAAAATTATCCTGGTCAATCGCACGCTTGATTGCCTGAAGCACCTGATCACGATGCTGCTTTGCAACGATGATATTTTCCACCATCGTTTCCTGCTCAAATACTTCGTTTGGATTTTGAAGGCGATAGATAATCATGCTCTGCAAATCCTCTACCTTATATTTTAAATCCAAAGACGGAATATTGATGACTGCAGCATTCAGTTTTAATGACTGTCCCTCCGCACGGAATGGGAATACAAAAAACTCTCGTATGCTCTGCTGAATCAGCTGCGCTTCCTTTGGGTCCGAGTAGAGAATTACAAACTGATCATCTGCGATATTGAACGCATTCATCTTGTAGTGGTGATATAAAAAATCAGCAATTTGAACACCAATTACATCCATGATTCTTTCGCCAAGATTATGTCGCATATAGTCATAATCCTGCACAGCCAGTCCAATCACACCCACCTGCTTGTTCACATTCTTGTAGTGATACAGCGTGTTCACAAAGGCGCGATGATTCAGCAGCTGTGTATCCTGATAAGTAAAGAACGCCGGATTCTCGTATGCAACATAAACAAAGAAAATAATGCAGGACATCGTCAAAGGTCCAATCAATGCTCTTGGGACAACAATGGTCACTACAACCGATATTGCCATTCCGACAATCAAACTGATGCTTGCATACAGCTGGTACTTGTTGAACTTGTTTCTCGCAGCGATAAAAATCCCCGCCTCCAGCACAAACATAACAAAAGGAAGTGCATAGAGGATATTAAACATTGGACCATGCTTGTACACCAAATCCTGGTCGAAGTAAGCTACCAAATGAGACCATGGAGAAGACGCAATCGTCAAAAAGAAAAATGCCGTCATCAACGTGCTGACTATCTGAACTGCATGGCGAATTCTTTTGATTTTCGCTTTCGAATCAATGTAAAGGAAAAACAAAACAGAAAGCTCGTTATAGAAAAACAGATAACCCAGTGAAACCACATAGTTTAACCACAATGGATAACTATGTGGGTAAGAAATCGTAAAGCAGCTGATGGCATCCGTAACAGACGCAATCAGATTACAGGTAATCAAAATCAAAAAGATTCTGTACGATTTTGTATATATACTTTTACGAAGATGAAATATGATTAAAAGAACAATACATATCAGTGCTGCCCCTAAATCATAATGGTAGTCATATAGCATAAAATTCTTCTCCTAAATATATGTAGACTATTAGGAATATTGTACCACTTTCTGTCGAAATTCACAACAAAAGAGCAGAGGCGTTGCCTCTGCTCTTTATAATTACACTTCTTGCATCATGTTCTTACGAAGTATAGCAGCGAGTGCTATACTTCTGCAGGTTCGAAATCAAAGCCATCGCGTGCTTCGCTCGCGATTACATCAGCTGATTCCGATGCACCTTCGGCGCACAGCTGATGCCCGCATCATGTTCTTACGAAGTATAGCAGCGAGTGCTATACTTCTGCAGGCTCGAAATCAAAGCCATTCCATACAGGCTTACCAGTATACTCCTTGCATTCCTCAGCACCTGTGAGGGCACGGATTGCGCCGCTTGCAAGTGCTTCCATCTCGAAGTCTCCGCCATACACGATGAATGGAGCAATCCACTCACAGTGTTTCTTAACCTTTGCGATAAAGTCAGCATCATTTGATACTCCACCGGTCATAACGATTGCATCAACCTTGCCTTCCATTACGCAGGCATAAGATCCGATGTACTTAGCAAGCTGATATGCAAAATAATCATGTACAAGGGCAGCCCACTTGTCACCGGCTTCGATGCGTCTCTTAATTTCGCGCATGTCGTCGGTTCCAACAAGAGAGATTAATCCACCGGTCTTTGAAATCTTTGCCTTCATCTCATCTAAGGTATAGTTTCCAGAGTAGCACATCTTTACGATGTTCATAAGTGGAACATATCCTGAGCGGTTTGGAGCTGCTGGTCCTTCACCGTTTAATACATCGTTTCCGTCTACGATACGACCATGCTTCTGAGCTGTGATAGAAAGACCACCACCAACATGGCATACTACGAAATTGCAGTCCTCATACTTCTTGCCAAGCTCAGCAGCTGCGCGCATTGCAACTTCCTTCTGGTTAAGTACATGAACGTGAGACTCACGATACACACCCTTCATACCAGTCAAACGAGCTACATCTTCAAACTCATCAACGTCTGGTGGGTTTACAAGATAAGCTGGTACATTTACTTCCTTAGCAAAAGCATCAATGATCTGCGCACCAAGAATTGCTGGGTGCTCCATCAAACGACCAGAGGTACAGTCATCAAGGATCTTGTCGTTTACTGGGAAGATTCCGCCTGGAGTAGACTCAAGTCCGCCAGAATATGCAGCGAAAGCATCCATATCCTTGATATCAATATTGTTAGCAGCAAGCTCATTCATGATAGTCTCTACTCGATATGGCTTCTGCTCGCTAACGCGCTTAAAGGTCTTAAGCTTCTCAGGATCATGAGAAACATTTGCCTTAAAAATCATCTCCTCGCCGTCAAATACAGCAAGCTTGGTTGAAGTTGAGCCAGGGCTCAGGGTAAAAATTTTATATCCCATTCTTTTTCTCCTTAATTACTTGTTAGCTGCGAGGATAACCATGGCGATATCGCCTACGATTTCCTCAACAGTTGCTCCACGTGAGCTATCAGCAACTGGCTTAGCAAAGCCTGATAAGGTGTGTCCATATGCTGCACCCTTAGCAAATCTCTGAATCATCTTAACTCCGATATTTGCTGCATTAAGCTCAGGGAAAATTAAGATATTAGCCTGTCCTGCAACTGCAGATTCACGAGTAACCTTTTTTGCTGCTACACCTGGATCAATGGCAGTATCAAGCTGGAACTCACCGTCAATCTTAAGGTCTGGGCGACGGGTCTTTGCAATTTCGAGAGCTTCATTAATCTTATCAACAGATCCTGCTGCGCCAGATCCGCAGGTAGAGAATGAAAGGAATGCAACCTTTGGATCCCATCCCATAAGAGCCCTAATGTTATCTGCAGATGCAATTGCAATCGATGCTAACTCGCTTGGAGTTGGCTCTGGGTTCAATCCACAGTCTGCGAGAACTATACGATTTCCTTCTGGGCCTTCAAAGCCTGGAATTTCACAAATCGCAAAAATAGAAGGAACATCTACTCCTTCCTGCATACCAATAATGGTAGATGCAGCCATAAGCACATCACCAGTGGTGTTGATATGTCCACAGAAAGTACAGTCAACATCTCCAACTGCTTCCATCATCATCGCATAGTACATAGGATTCTTAATTTTGCGCTTGCAAGCCTTCTCAGAAAGAAGCATATCCTCTTTCCAGTAACGTGCAACTAATGCCTCTGCTGCAACCTCATCAGTACAGTCTACGATTTCCATTCCGTCAGTTGATACGCCACAAGCTTTTGCAGTCTCAGCGATGACTGCAGGATCAGACACCAATACAGGCACTCCAATTTTTTCATCTAATACGCGCTTTGCAGCAAGCAATGTCTTCTCTGCATCACACTCTGGAAGTGCTACGCGCTTTGGGCAACCTTTTGCCTTCTCAATTAATTCTTCAATTAAAGTCATGATTTATTCTCCAAACATTTCTCCAATGTAGTCACCAGCTTCACCAAAAGTAGCAAGCTTTCTAAACTCCATGTAAGGAACCTCTACATCGTATTCATCCTCAAGAACTGCCGAAAACTGAACAAAGTTGGTTGACTTGCAGTTTAAGTCCTCAATAAATCTTGTATTCTCATCTAAGGTGGATGCGTCTACTCCAAAAAGAGCTGCTGCCTTCTTTGCTAAAATTTCAATTACTTCATCACGAATCATTTTTGTTTCCTCCATTTTTCAAACTTTTATTATCTATCCGCCACAGACCCTATTATCTGTGGCGGAATACTACTACCATAATCGCCAGCGATTATCCTCTGTAAACATAATCTCCAGATACATACTTAGGTGGTACTACAGGAATCTGTAAGTATGACTGATGCTCTCCACCAGTATGAATTACATGAATTCCATCACCATTGTCTACATCATGATCCATAGCTGCATCGTGGAACCATTCAGACTTAATGAACTTTCCTGCAAGACGAACTACAATGTACTCACCCTTGTGCCATACACGGCTGTGTGGGTACATTTCAATATCAACATCATAAATCTGTCCTGCCTCAAGTGGCTGGAACTCATCATGAGCCTGTACAGGCTGGAAATCCTTAGAAAGCTTTGGATCAATATTTCTATGAGCTGCACGGTAGAAGCCCCATGCTCCTCTATAAGGTGCACCCATAACTTCGATTGGAACATATTCCTTGTTTGCATTGTACTTGAGTACCCATGGGAAGAGATCCATATTATTATGGCCACGGCACTCAATTGCAAGATGAAGCTTAAAGTAACCAGTAAGCTCCATATCCTCATTTACAGGAATCAAGAACTCAGTAGTCTCAGTCTTAGGATCATAAGAAACCTCAGCAGCTGCTGCGTACTCATTCTCCCCACCAGTCATGGTAGCTGCGTCAAGATAAAGCTTCTTGTACTCAGTTCTCTTGATTGGCCATTCCTTTTCTACACGGCGTACTGCATAGTCATAATCATATGCATCAAGAACGTCTACACGTACCTTTGGAGTAAACTCCCAACCGTTATTGATATCCTTACAATATCGATCAAAGAATAACTTTAATTCCTGAAGGTTCTGTGGGTTGTATGCATCTGGCCACTCGAAGTCACGGTGAATTCTTAACCACTTCTTTGGTGCACGAATTCTGCGGAAGCCTTCAATTGAACCACGTAAGTGATGATGTACCCATCCACCAGTTACATAAGAAGGAACCTTAACATCCTTGAAGTTTAACTGCTTGTCTGCCCAATATGCATTCCACTCAGGATACTTTTCAACCATGGTTACAGTGTCTTCAACGTAGGTCTTGCAGGCAACTTCCTTAATAATATTTGCCTCATATGATGGGTTTGGAATACCACCACAGAAATATGACTCACGATATAAGTCTGACTGTCCTTCCCATGCTGCTAAAGCTGCAAGATGAGGTGGCTGAGTTGAAGCGATCTTCCAGTTTGCCATACAAACGCCTGAGTTCCCGAAGAGTGCACACTTTCCGTTACACCAATCCTGCTCAGCTGCCCACTCGATGAAATCATATCCATCCTGTGCATCCTCTGAACCCCAAAGGTTACAATATCCTTCTGAGTTACCAACACCTCTTGCGTCAACGTTTGCTACAGCATATCCCTGATGGCACCAGTATCCTGGGTCAGCAGACTCAAACTTTGCCATTTCAGAAACTGTCTTTGGTGGAACACCCATGAGCTTCCACTCGTCCTGTCCTTCTGCAGGTCTCTTTCCGAAAATACCCCATGATACGATACATGGAACCTTTTCGCCAGTCTTCTCTAAATTCTCTGGAAGATAAATATCTGCGTAAAGTGTGACTCCGTCGCGCATCTTTACAGCAACATCCTGGTGACATACAACGCCAGGAGCTGCAACGTAGGTGCGTGGATTCAGTGCTGCACAGTAGCAGAAGGTTGCTGCAGCTGGATCAACATTTACGTTTCCGCTTGCACGCATTGCTTCCATCTCTTCTTTGGTCTTTCCAGGAGTACCCTTTACGTATACTACGTCAAACTCCTGACCATCGAAGGTCTTTTTCACGATAATTCTTTCACGATTATCAGCCATTTTGTTCTCTCCTTTTATATTATAAATTTCTTTTAATAAGTTCATGACTTACAAAATGCATTATATTCGCTTTTATAACCAATTTCATCGTGCATTTGCACAATTATATAAGTTACCATTTGGTAACCCTCACCCTCTCCCACACCTGCCTTTGTGCAATTTATCATAACAATCTTCCTTCTGAATATTCTTGAAAAACACCACTTTTTATTCTATATTTATTATTAGAGCATTAATTATTCTTATTTTCCCGAGGTTTATAAATGTATTTAGACACTCTGATTCTAGAATTAGGCGATTGCACAATGTCAATTTTACCAAATACAAATTTAAAGACAGATTTTGCGCAAATCCAGATGTTATCTGCACCGAGAGGCGGCTTTTTTCCGCAAGCTCTTTATTTTGGACGCTGGACAGAATTTGAAGCTTTATCTGAGCTTCCGCATGCGACAGTTGTTATTTACGATGACAGAATGCATCGAGATGCAAATGATTTAAATTGGCTCGAGACCTTTACAGGTGGCCTGATCTTTTCAGACCAGGCAGATTATGAGCGCTGTTATCTGTGCTTTGAAGAATGTTTTCTTTCTGCTTACCGCACAGACCACCTTTTGGATGAGATTTCTGACACCGTCTACAACACGGAAAATCTTCAGACATTGGCAAACCGTATTGCAAATCTGTTTGACCACCCAATCAATATCGTAGACAACTCTTTCACTGTATTGGCCAGCTCAAACAACTATGAATTCTTCAGCGAAGACCTCGCGCGCGATAATGTGAGCGGTTTTATTCCTCCAGAAATCATCAAGCGACTAAACATTGCTTCCAGAAGAAGACATAACTCGCAAAACAAAACCATTGTCATCGATCATATTCACGGACAGTTCCAAAACTATTTTACCCCGGTTGTTTTTAATGACATTGTACTGGGCTACTTTTCTGTCTTTCTACCACCAAAGACAGAAATGTCGCCTCTCCTTCGCAGTTACCTGCCAAAGGTTGCCGTGTTAGTGGGTGCCTATATGCAGCGCGCCGATGTTTCCATTGCAAGCAGAAGCAATTATTACACCACGCTCCTGTCTTCTCTGCTAAGCGAAAACCCACAGCTAAACGCAATCGAGGAAGACCGCTTCCAGACCTTTGGCTATCGTATGCGTGAGTACAAGTATATTTACGTCGTGGACATCACGCAGGACAACCCAGAAGCACATGTCGCAAGTGAGCTTGGCAAGGCCTTCAAAAAAATATTTGGCAATTGTATTTACACAACGCAGCAAAATCAAATTATTTATCTCGCAAGCTACGACTCTCCTTCGGAGCATTTAGATGCAATCATAGAGCAGTGTGAGAACCAGATGCTTTCCACTCCTTTCGTGCATGTCGGAATCGGTTCCCCTTTCACTGTTCTTTCCGAGGCACGCGGGCACTTTCTAGAAGCGCGCGCCGCCATCGAGACAGGCATTATGTTTCATCCCTATGAACATGTTTTTGTGTACGATGACTATCGTTTGATGCATATGGTACAAACCCTAGGTCACCATACCGATATGCGAATGTTCTCACTCCCACAGCTTCGAATGCTGAGAGATTACGATCATAAGCACAACGCTGAGCTTCTTTTCACTTTGTATACACACTCGAAGTATGTAGGTAATGTTTCAAAAATCTGTGAAGTCTTACACGTACATCGCAATACCCTCTATTTTCGACTTGGAAAGATTCAGGAACTCACTCATTTGAATTTAGAAAGCTCGGACCAGCTTGCTATGATTCTCATATCCTTTACCATTATGAAACTTCAAAATGAAATTTTCTGGGATTAACAACACCGAAAAAAAAGAGGGAATGACCACATCCGGTCATTCCCTTTTTTTCATTTATTCACATAATTTTACTGATAATATAACGGTTCTCCCATAGTATCTTCGTAGAACTGCAGCGCTTCATCCAGTCGAACGCCCCAGTAATGAGTATAGGAGTCTCCGCCTCCTCGATGATATGAAATGCCAACTGCAACACAGATTAAATTTCCGTAGCCATCCATAATTGCCGATCCGGAAACACCTGCATATAATTTTGCAGTTACTCTTGTCAGAGATTCATCCGCCTTCATAATATCATCTGTCGTTGCTAATTCACACAATTCTCCCTTAATCAAATTGTCCTTACGCAAATTCAACGAATCGCCCCAGATGCGCAGTCCAACCGACAACCCTGCATTGTCCTTCAGCCCATCGTAATAAGCCTTGTTAATATGTACTGTCATCAGCCTGTCAAAGGTCTCCGGCGAAACATCAGTCACCTTTACCTTTACCAGTCCAAGATCATCGTGAAATTTCTTCGTCTTCGTACGATTTACAATCTCAGCCGGCGCAGATGACTTATCAAAAAATTCTGCCTTATAGTTTGCATCATAGGCCACAACATGATTATTGGTCATAATGTAGATATATTCATCGTCTATCTTTACGATAAACCCACTACCGCGTGAGCTTCGTCCATTATCACGCTTTTCCGTGATTGCCACGCAGGCTGGGCCATAATAATCCAACACCTGATCAATGTCCTCTGATGCGAAATATCCGCCATCATAAAGGTTAATTGCTCCGACAATGTGCTGGGTCTGTCGTGCAATCTGATGTGTATTGATCTTCTCCTGAATGTCCTCCGAAGAAGTGACATTGACCTCAATCTGTTGTACCGTAGTCAGCCCATACTGATCTGATACAGAATAGGTAGCAGTGTAGGTTCCCTCCGTATCTAAATCCATGAGCTCGTAATCCACTTTAATCAGAGAGGTCAGGTCCCCATCTACATCGTCGTTCGCATACACACCTTCTGTAAAATCAATCTGAGTCCCCGGAATCACATAGTAATCATAGCAGTTTGCAAAAACTGGTGCCGTATCAAAATACACCATTACCTGTACAGAGGCGGTGTTTTTGTATTCATCCTCCGCGGTAATCGTAACAGAATAACTGCCGCAAAGATCACAGTAAATTGTGCCGTCACTGTTCATAGTGATGTCTGCCGAATCGCTACTCACCTTTGTGGTAAATGTACTTCCAGCATCAAGAATGGAATATGCAATATCCTGCGCACCAACGATTTCCTTTGCTTTCGCATAGATTTGATCTTCACTAACCGTAATCTCTGGAGCCGTTGTGTCCTGGACAATCACCATGTATTCATACTTTAATATTCCATGCCTTACAGATACAGCGTAATTTCCCACCTTTGCGGAATCATACTTTCCTATCTCTACATAGCTTAACTTTTTCAAGAAGTCTGGCCCTTCAAGAAGATTCGTGGCAGACAATTCTGTTCCATAGCCAGCCTCAATATAAATGCGGCTGTCCGCTCTTCCTCTTACCAGAAACTGAAATAGCAGCAGTAAAACAACGAGCACTCCAAAGCAGATTCCAAGAACTAGTGGCGCCTTGCTTTTTTTCTTTGGCTGAGTCAAATTCATCTGATCCATTTGCGCTTCCTCACTCATTCCTCATCTAGTTAGTTCCCAAAAAAGTAGATATCATCCGTCTCAAAATATATTCCCACAGGATCTGTTGCGTTGAGATCTGAATATGCAGTTCCGTCAAATCCGTCTGGAACCATCCATGAAATTCCAAAGCCTTCATCAACAGGAATCGATATCTTTTCTGTATATACTTCCTGTCCTCCCTTGATTAAATGCAGTGTCACAACTCTCTGAGTGAGACCATCTGCATATTCATAATCTGATAACAGAGTGCTTCTATAACTTGCCGTATCACTATAACCATAGTTAAAGACTGCCGAAAATGACGATAGCAGGCTACCATTCTGATATAAATCTCCGTAACAATCTGTTACAAAGAACTGATCATTCAATGTCATAGTAATTCTGTCTTCAATTCCACCAGATTCCATACCTGTCAGTTCAAGAATGTAAGTGTTGCTTGATTCATCATAGGTAGCAGAGGTAACCTCAACGCTGACAAAATTTGACAAAGACATTGCGTAATGATCAATCAGATAATTCTTTAAATCTGACGAGGTCGCTCCCTGATATCCACTGAAGGTAGTCATCTTGTACAGGACATCACCTTCTTTTCTTCCCGCAAAAGAATCATCTGCATAAATGTGGTCTCCGTTTTCAGCGTATAAAACTGCGTCCCCTGCAAAATCCATTGTCAGGCTCTTGCTATACGCATCGTAATATACATCAAAAGAATATTCTCCATAGGTAGCCATGACATTTGAATAGCTGTTTACCTTCTTAAAATGGTCGTAAAGTTCCTTGCTATCCATTGCAACAATGGTATTAGGGTCATCCTCCGGTGCACTCGGTCTCTCCGTACCAGGAGCACTATCATCAATGACCGGACCATTTGAATTTTGATTCACATATGGATTATTCGCCTCATTGTTATGCTTTACAACCAAAACGGTTGTCGTTGTTCCGGTCGCAATCACCGCAGCTGCCGCGATACCAATAACAGCCTTTCCTCCTGCCGTTGCAAAGAATGCTGCCGCACCGGACTTTGCTGTTGCACCCGCAGCCACACTTGCAGCTGTTGAAGCACTTGTTGTGCCAGCTGCAGTCTGCGCGGTTGCCGCACCTGCAATTCCCTGCGCTGTTGGCGCTACTCCTGCTGTCTGTGCCGCTGCTCCTGCAACTCCCTGCGCGGCCGGCGCAACACCCGCTGTCTGTGCCGCTGCTCCTGCGACTCCCTGTGCTGCTGGCGCTACTCCCGCTGTCTGTGCCGCTGCTCCTGCAACTCCCTGCGCCGCCGGCGCTACTCCTGCTGTCTGTGCCGCTGCGTTTGCCACACCCGTAAGAAGAGCAGCTTCTTTTGCTGCACCCATCGCAATTGCAGATCCAGATAAACCAGCAAAGAAGGTTTCTACACCCTCGTAGAACACAATCGAAATAATTGGAAGTGCTGCAAGTGAGTAAAGCTTGGTTCCATGAGTCTGAGCGAGGTCCTCAACCGCTGCCTTAATTGATTTACGTGCATAATTTAGGCGACTTTTTACTGTTCCCTCCGCACATCCCATCTGTTCAGCGATTTCACCAACAGACATCTCCTCAAAATAATAAAACTGAACCGCAATCTTCTGCTCTGCAGATAAATTATCCAAAATCTCTGCAATCAATCTGCGTTTCTCCTGATCCATGATGACAGACTCTGGAATAATCAGTTCGTCATCCTCTGCTGCCTTATCAAAAATATAATCTGTATTCCCTTCTTCATCTGCTGTAATCAGAGTCTCCTTGCGATACTTCTGCAAATGACGAAGTGTTAAATGTGTTGCGATACGTCCTGCCCATGCATAAAAGGCCTTAGGCTCCTGCAAAGACGCAATATTGTTATAGATGCGCAGATAAGTCTCCTGCATCAAATCTTCTGTTGTATGATGATCCTTTACGATATCATGAATAATTTTATAGATATACTTATCAGATGACTGATAGATGGTTGTCCATGCACTTGCGTCCCCCTGATTATATCTTGCGACAGCATCATACAGCGCCGCATCTTTCTCCTGGAATTTACTATTTTCTCCCATTTTGCCTCCTTAAGCCCTATATACTCATATAGGAAAATTGTACCATTTTCAATATTGTAAAACAACAAAAAAACCTTTTGTTCCATCACTTTATAACCGATAGATACAAAAGGTTTTCATTTGGTTTTATTTTTCTTTTAATAAATACTAATTGCGAGCAAGAAACCCCAAATCATATTAACAGCGCCAATTCCAAGTCCAACAACCGAACAAATCAAACCTGCATTCGTCCGATGTGTTTCTTTTTTCACTAGCGCAAACACAAGGCCAATCACTCCACAGATAACACCGATAAGAGCAAACAGAATAGACATCGGAATTGAAACAATTCCAAGAACTAAAGAAACCACTTCCGTCGGCTTCTGCTGTTGGAGAGGTTGACCATACTGTGCATAAGGTGGCACCTGCTGGGTATACTGTGGCTGCGCCTGCTGTGTGTACTGTGGCTGCGCCTGTTGTGCATACTGCGGCTGCGCCTGTTGTGCATACTGTGGCTGCGCCTGTTGTGTGTACTGCGGCTGTTGTGTATATTGTGACGCCTGTTGTGGCATCTGCTGCGTATCATTTGAAATGTTGTTCTGATCCATTATCTCGCTCCCTTCAAATATCAGTATTTTTATTATAAAGCTTTTTACTGTCAGAAACAATAATAAGGCCGGAGGTATATGCCTCTGGCCTTATCAACTATTTTCATATTTAATTCAAGCTGTAAAAATTACATTCTAGCCTTAGCTTCTTCGTAATTCTTTGTTCCAACCCAAACATCAGACTTGAATGGATTGATGCTCTGCTCCTTAGCTCTCTTGATGATAACAGAGATGCAGATTACGTTTGCTACAAGTGCAAGAATTGAAACAACGCCCTGTGCAGTTGGGTTTGCAACGATTCCTAATTCCTCAATCGCCTGGTTTGCAGTATTTACACCGCTATTGTAAACTGCCATAGCCTTGTCATAAAGCTGCATAGTAGTTACACCTGCCTTGGTTGCTCCACCATAAATGGTTGGAAGCGCAGCAGCGAACTTTCCACTAAGCTGGAATAATGGGAATACCTGTGCGAACATACACCAGATACCAAGAGTGTTTGCGCGGTTCTGAATCCAACCACCTCTGTTCCAAAGAGCATTTGCAAAGGTAGGTGCAAGAAGAAGAGCAACACCACAGTACCAGGTATGCGTTGGAAGGTTTGCATAGGTATACTGGAAGTTCCAAAGATCATAAGCTACGATAAACCAAACAGTCATATCTGGCCATAACATATCTTTTCTGTCCTTTGAAGAATAAACATTCCACCAGCTGGTCATACAGAAGATGTTGATTACACCTGCGATAGCGTTTAAAACATTCCACCATCCACCGTAGAGGAATACACCTTCGTTTGATGGCCACCAAGCACCAGAGAGATCTCCGGTAACCTTGAAAGCATGGTATGCAGATTCAAGATCAGAAACAACTGCGATTAAGATGTTAGCTGCTACAATTGCCCAAGGGAAAGCCTTGAACCAGTGTGCCTTGCCAATACCCCACTCGTACTTAATCATCATGAATCCTACGCAACCAATGACTGCTGCGTAAAGCTTAAAGTAATGGAACCAGCCATCCATATAAGCTACTGTCCAGTTATTTGCTCCGCCGAATGCTCCAAGATGAGCAGCGATGAAGTAAACAGCAAGTACGATTGGAAGTGCGATGAAAATAACAACTCCGCCCGCCTTTGTGCGACGTGCCACTTCATTCAAAAGAACCAATCCTACAAATACCATAAGCCATCCAATCAGCTGGCTTCCGGCAGCACTTGAGTAAAGTTGAAATAACATTTCTAAACTCCTCCTATAAAATAGTTTATAAAGATTTTATAAACTAATTATACGCTTTCAGTTTCCTCAAATCAATTAGAAACCCCACGTTTTTAGTACCGTAGTACCATAAGTAATATCAAGCATTTGGTGGAAACTCATTAAATATTTTTAAACTTATCAACCTCATCCTCTGAGGTTGTCGCAATTCGCTCGGTAAGATTACCCTCTTCGTTGTCGATTTTATTAATAATCAAAGAAAGGTCTCGGCTTGCAATTCTTGCAGGTCTTGCAACACTAAGCAATACTGCAACTACTATCAGCACGAACACAATGACAAACAGACCTGCTGCAACCAGCGAAATCATTTTCGACTGGCT
This sequence comes from Agathobacter sp., assembly GCA_045641385.1. Lineage (GTDB taxonomy): Bacteria > Bacillota > Clostridia > Lachnospirales > Lachnospiraceae > Roseburia. The sequence goes on from JAZUGV010000044.1 coordinate 19,670, forward strand.
GATAATCATTTCTGACTCTCTTCGACTTTTTTCTCGGGCAAGTGCAAGCTGCTCAGTATAAGAGGTCTCAGTAGCCTCGATATCAGTCATCAAGCCATTCAGCGAAAGTGCAACAAACATCACCTCCTGAGCCTGTCCCATCTCCTGAGCCTGTCCCATCTCCTGATACATTCCCACTACCTGTCGAAATACATCCTCAAGAGGGCGCACTGCGGTTTCATAAGCCGAAAACATTCCAAGTAGTTCCTCGTCACCCGTCTTACTCATCAATGCCTCAATTGTTGCAAAATTCCCCTCTAATGCAGTGATAGTATCATCCAGTCTGCCGCACATTCCATCTGTAGCCTCAGGAATTGGAAGAAGTGCAATCAGATTCGTATAGTTTTTGATATTATCAATGTTATAAATCATCTCATAGCGTGTAGACTCGATTCCCAAATATACATCCTCAATCTCATCAACTTTACTTGAGATTTTCTTCAGAGAGAATAAATTAATAATGCTAGTCGCTCCAAAAACAATCAACAGCACAACTAAAAGTGAAATAATTCTCGTTGCAATATGCTTTTTTCATTACAAAGACCTCCTTTTGTTTCCATTTTTGGAACTATAGCACTACTTTCTCAACTTGTCGACAAGTTGTTTTTCATAAAAATAGAGTTTCGCTTGCGAAACTCTCGCGCCGCTTTTGCGTCGCCAATGCGACATTTTTCATCTGCAAAAGCGTGCGCATCCTCGCGGAGCCTTTTTACTGTATAGGAAATTGGAGCAATTTCCTATACAGTAAA
>JAZUGV010000045.1:0-36289 GCA_045641385.1 Agathobacter sp.
CAATTGCGCTCTCCTTGTTGATTGAGTTAGTTGGAGAAGACAAGATTTTGCTGAAGCAAATCTTGTCTTCTTTTTCTTGCAATCGGGATGAGGATATTATGTGTTTCTTGAACAATCAGGCTGTTGCATATGAAGAATGTGCAAAATCAAGGACTTATCTTATCTGTAATGAAGAGTAGATAAATAGTAAAGATTTCTTTTTAGAAGATATAGAGATTTATGGATACATAACACTTGCATTAAAAGAAAAATGGATATTATGTAATCGTTATTGCGGTAGGTGGGAAAAAGAATAAAAGCATTGTTCCTGAGCAGATTTTAAAATTTACTGATCATAAATGGAATAAAATGCTTAGTGATGGAAAAACAATTTTAGAAGTGGTTTACCATAATGAGAAATTTTACGATTTTTCTGAAAGCAGAATAGAAGAAATTAAAAAAATAGAGTTACTGTGGTGCACGATGAATCTATTGATTCCACTGCACAGACGTCCGAAACGCTCCCACATTCTCCTCTATCTACAGATATTATATTAAATGATATAGAAAATACAAGTAATAACGATGAAAGTTATTCTGTAGAAGTAGAAGAATATTTCTCGTCAATCCATTGAAACAATATGCCTTCCATTGCTATTGTCTATATCGGCAGGTTGTTATAGGCACTTTACCTTTGTGCTATTATGGCTATGAACTGGTCGCAAGACCCAGGTCCAACCTAATTAGGCTGGGAGACTTCCTGCATTATGAGATTTACATTGACAAATTTGTAAATCTCGATATAAAATGAATAAAAGCACTTAAGTGTTTTTGCGGTTTCCTTGCCGCGCAAAAATGGGAACTTTATCAGATGGGAGCCTTACCATATAAAACAAATGGGAACTTTATCAGATGGGAGCCTTACCATATAAAACAAATAGGAACTATATGAGTGGGGAGCCCTACCGAGCGAAAAGGATATAATTGCTGTGCTACGTGTCGCGCGTAGCACAGTTTTTTTATTACTGAAGATTGGAGCATGGCTGATGGAAAAGCTTGACTTATACTATATTGATTTGAAATATATTAGAAATTTATCAAATGCAGATGATAATGTAATGTCAATATCGCCACAAAGAGGAAAGGAAAATAGACCTTTTGTTGGTGTTATTGTTTTACTTAATGGAGCTGAGTGTTGTATTCCATTGACATCTCCTAAAGATAAATTTAGAAATAAGAAAAGCCAAATAGATTTTATCAAGATATTTGATGAAAGTAAGAAAGCTGAAAATAATCAATTTAAGTTAATTGGTGTATTAAATATCAATAATATGATTCCAGTTGCTGAAGCTGTTATTAGTAAGGTGGATTTGTCTATACATAAAAATGATTCGATAGAGGTGAAACGTTCTAAAGTGTTGATGCAGAAACAGCTTTCTTGGTGCAGAAATCATGCTGATGTTATTACCAATAGGGCACAAAAGGTGTACGATTTAGTTGTTAATACTCCTGATAAAAATAAAAATCTAACAAGGAGATCCTCAAAGTTTAAAGCGCTAGAAGCAGAGCTAGGAAAGTATTTAAGCAAAATTCAATGAGGAGAGTAATGAGACTGTAAAAATGACCCTCCAAATTTGGAGAGGCATTCAACTCAGACAGCATCCTTGCACATGGCGACGTAGCAACTGCGAAAAGATTTGCTAAATTTACAAAGAATATAAGTAACAAAGACAGGAGAAAGATTTATGTGGGCATATGAAAGCGTGTTTTATCAAATTTACCCATTGGGATTTTGCGGAGCTCCCTTCGAAAATGATGGTGTGGCAGAATCTCGTATTTTAAAGGTTAAGGAATGGATTCCGCATATCAGCAGACTCGGTGCAAATGCCATCTATTTTTCACCTGTCTTCGAGTCTGATACACATGGATATAATACTCGTGATTTTACGAAGATAGATACTCGTTTGGGCAGCAATGTGGATTTTGCGGAGGTGTGTAGGGCCCTTCACAACAATGGAATCAGAGTAGTGTTAGATGGAGTGTTCAATCATGTTGGGCGTGGCTTTTGGGCATTTCAGGATGTACTAAAAAACCGCGAAAATTCGCCCTATGTAAACTGGTTTGCCCAGATTTCCTTCGAGGGAAATTCAAACTACAATGATGGTTTGTGGTATGAAGGCTGGGAAGGAAACTACGATCTTGTAAAGCTAAATTTGTATAACGAAGATGTAGTCCAGCATATTTTTTCTGCGATTAAGGGCTGGGTGGAAGAGTTTGATATCGATGGACTTCGACTCGATGTCGCATATTGTCTGGATAAGAATTTTCTGCATCGCCTAAGGGAGTTTTGTGATTGTTTAAAACCGGATTTTTTCCTTGTGGGTGAGACTCTGCATGGGGATTACAATCCTTACATAAGTGACGGAATGCTTCACTCTGTTACAAATTATGAATGCTATAAGGGGCTTCATTCCAGCTTTAATTCGATGAATATGTTTGAAATCAATCATTCTCTGTTGCGTCAGTTTGGGCCAGAGGATTGGACCCTTTATAAGGGAAAGCATCTGTTATCCTTTGTGGATAATCATGATGTGGAGCGTGTGGCATCTATCTTAAACAATAAAAGACATCTGCCGTTAATATATACTCTGATGTTTGGCATGCCAGGTATTCCCTGCATTTACTATGGAAGTGAATGGGGCGCAGAGGGAAAAAAGAGTGATGGGGATCCAGCGCTTCGCCTTAGCTATGAAAAACCAGAGTGGAATGAGCTAACGGATCACATTGCTGCCTTAGCAAAGAAAAAACGCGAAAGTAAGGCCTTGTGCTATGGAAATTTCCGCTCGGTAGCGTTGACGAACGGGGCATGTGTGTTTTCCAGAGAATGGGAAGGCGAGAAGGCCTTTGTATGCATCAATGCGATGGAAGGCGAGTTTACAGCAAACTTTGAGAGAGAAGTAAAGTTAGAAGGATATACTTCAGAAATTATTGTAGACAGGATGTAGGGTAAGGCAAAATTAATAAATTGGAGACTCAAAAAGGGAGCTGTAATTGCTTACAGCTCCCTTTCATATGGTTCTATATTACCTCAGTTTTATATTATTACTGGTTAGAAATCCAATCCCAGCAATTTGTTCCATCCTCATCACATACGGCTTCATTGTTAAAGAAATACTGCCATGAAGCATGTCCATAAGACTGGAATGGGTTACCATCCTGATCATTAAAGCGTCCTGTAGTATCATGTACATCGTCAGGATTGAATACACAAATGTTTTCTGCACCTGCAGCCTTAAGACGCTTCAGTGTAGGAATTTCATACACTTCTGGAATTACAAGTGGATCATTCTTTGCATAAATGAAGAACATGTTTAAATCCTTAAGTGTCTTGATGTTTGCATCTGTGATAAAGGAATCTTCCATAGCCTCACAAATTGGAACATATGCGTCAAACTCTGAACCGTAGTTCATAGCAAGAATCATTGCCATATATCCACCATTAGAGCATCCAGCGATAACAACCTTTGAAGCACCAACTTCAGCTTTGTACTGATTGATCAGTTCATAAACAGACTCTGTATATACACTGGTTCCATCGGCTTTGATTTCGCCATTTACATAGTTAGCGCCATTTCCCTCGTTGTCCATCCAATAGGTTGGGCTCTGAGGAGCTAAAATATATGCACCACCAACGGTGCTCTGGAATTTGTCCTTTGCAAGGGCTTCTACTTCAGCGTTTACCAGAACAGACTTGATATCATTTCCACCTTCACCAAGACCATGAAGCCAAACTACTAATGTGTCTGCACCATTTTCAGGAGCGTAGGTTGCATAATTCATTTCCTGACCATTAGAAGATGTAAATACAGCTGTTTCATACATATCAGCAGAAGTAATTACATTTGCATAGTCGCCGTTGACGGTAAAACTTTCCTCACCACCAGCCACTGTTACAGCGATAGAGTACGCATCACTCCACTTGTTAAGTCCTAAATTCATCATATCAGTCACATAAGGACTAGCTTCAAATGGACTGATTGCAAGCTCAACAGTTACATAATTAGATGCACCATCAACTGCATTTCCTTTCTCATCGCTCAGATAGGTTGCAACGACTGTGCGATCTCCGCTGGAAACTTCCATCTGGAATGTCTCCCAGCTCATTGCTTCCTTTGTCTCTGTGATGGTAAATTCATAGCCAGAAATATCAGTTAACTCACGATTTGCGTTAATAATTACCTTATCAACAGCACATCCCCAATCATCAGCCTGAACATGAATATCAAATGTTCCTTCAATTGGGCCAGTAACCTCTTCCTGACTCTGAGAATCAGTTGTTGCTGTTTTGCCGCAGGCAGTTACAACAAGCGACATAGCAGCAAGCATTACAATCAATAATTTCTTTTTCATTTTTCCTCTCCTTCTATAATTATTGGTAAAAAAATTATAGCAAAGGATGAGAGATTTCCGTTTTTCTCACGATGACGTGTCAATATATGGAATGAAATGTATTTTATAGGCTGCCCTGCATCAGCATGAACATGGCAACAAAATAACCATCCTTAACATACATGTCATAGGAGCCTTCGTTTTTCTTAATAATTTCTTTGATGAGAGGAATTCCTTTTCCATGTACGCGTCGATTTCCCTTTGTCGTTTTCAAATTTGGATTTTTTTCAAAGACATCAAAGTCGACTTTGTTTTTTATTTCGATAACAAGATAAGGTTCTTTCATGCAAATTCGAATTTGGATATCTGGATTTTGAGTTTTTAGGCTGGCTTCAATCGCATTGTCTAAAGCGTTCAACAACACCGTACAAAGCAATTCATCGTTGATATCTAACTCTGATGGAATACTCACATCAACAACAACATGAATATTATTCTTGATTGCCAGCTCGATTTTTTGGTTGAGCATGTAGTCCATCATAACAATTCCGGTTGACACGCGCTTTGTGGAATTCAAAGGACTTCCCAGCCACTCCTCAAGCTTTGCCTCTGCCTCCTCTACTTTTTTCTCCTTTAGCATCGCTTGCAAAAGAAAATACTTGTTTTTGATTTCGTGACGTTCCCTGGCAAGTTCCTCCTCCATATAAATTGTATATCTAAATCTGGCCACCTGCGCTTTGCTTTCCATAAGGGCCTGATTCATGGAAATCATATCGTCATACTGCCGCGTTGTATAATAATACAAATAGTAAATGACCAATATGTTCAGCAGAAGAAGTACTGCGATAGAGGAATACATAAAAGTGGAAGGGATATTACTCTGTGGATTTGCGACTTCTAATATGTATATATAGCTTGCTGGGCAGAATAGTACCAACAGCCAATGCCAGCCAACTTTGATAAGGCTCACCAGTTTATGTTTTTTCAAAAACGTTGTGAAACCGAAAATCAAAACAAGCTGAAGAATAGATGTTAAAATATCAAGTGCAAAATAAAGCCGTAAATCCATCGAATCAGCTACGGCATAGAGTGGTGAAAATAGAATTCCAAATGTTTTCATGAAAGAAATATAAAAAAGGAAATAACAGGATTTTATCGCAATCGTTCCCTCTAAATGAATCGTAAACGGAATTAATGCGACCACTCGAACCAGAAATAATACCAAAAATGGATATGGGAAAACCACCAGCCCCAATGCTGGAATTCCAAAGTATAAGCAGCTAAACAGCAGTGTGCTTCCGAGCAGATAGATGATTTTTTCACCTTTTATTTTATGTTTTGTTTGTAGGATCGACATCATTGCATATGCGATGACAAAGTTCATAAGAATATTCATCACATGAATATAGATAATCCAAATATTTCTCAGCATCCTGTTATCCTCCAATAATTAAATGCATATAATCTCGTCTTATTTCATCAATGCGCTTTCGGCTAACTGGAATTGCGTAGCCATTTGACAACTCTATTTTTGTCTTACTGATACGATAAACATATTTATAATTGATTAGATAGCTTCTGTGAGGTTTCAAAAAATTATGCGAGGCCAGCATAAGCTCTACATCAGAAAGCTTAATCTTCATGGTGAATTCCCCATCCTGTGTAACGATTTTTGTGTTTCCCAACTGTGCCTCCACGTAAATAATTCGCGCAATCTCAAACTGATAAGTCTCCAAGGAAGACGCATCCTCTATGTGAAGCATTAAACTTCTTACGCGCCCCCATTCTTTACAAATATCTAAAATAAGCTGATGTACCTGCAACTCAATTTCAGATTTTCGCACAAAACGGAAAGGATGGATTTCAAAGGTTTGAAATACCAAATCATCTCGATTTGAAATAAACACACAAAGAATATGGCCCGAAAGATTGCGAATTTTCTTGCATATTTCTATGCCATCACAGTCGGGCATATCAATATCCATAAAAACAACATCGTAGCCGATATGCTTAGTAAACGCATTAAGGAACTTTTGACCATTGTCATATTTGTCTATGGAGACCTCGATGCCCTGCTTATGAAATTCATCAACAAGAAGCTGCCCAATATATTGAAGCACTTCCCTTTCATCATCACAAACCGCTATATGATACATATGCCCTCCGTATCATTCGAATAAATATAGATAGGTTTTTATATTATACACCTTTTTCATCTTTTAGAGTTTAGCATAATTTCAGATTGAATAATCATTTTAGTTGTGGTATAAGTAGATAAAAGAACGAAGGAGTTCACATTTATGTGGACTCCTTATTTTTTTTTTTGAACAAAGGCGTTCAGCATATTTTTGCTGAGCGCTTTTTGACTATAGGGAAGGAGATATGTGTCTATGCAACATTTAGAATTATTGGAACATACGGATACAGTCAACGAATTATTAGCTCGATATGGCGTAAAGTTTGGTATTTACAAAAATAATACCTTTAAGGAGCAACTCTTTCCGTTTGATGCAATACCAAGAATCATTGAGGCGGATGAATATGCATATTTGGAGCGTGGATTAAAACAAAGAGTTGTCGCTTTAAATATGTTTTTAAAAGACATCTATTCCAAGAAGCAGATTGTGAAGGATGGTGTGATACCAGAGGACTTTATTTTTGCGTCGAGTGGCTACATGGCAGAGTGCGAAGGGGCAGTTCCGCCAAAGGATATCTATTCGCATATATCAGGAATCGATCTGGTAAAGGGAAAAGATGAGAGGTGGTACATTCTGGAAGATAACCTTCGTGTTCCATCAGGAGCATCCTACCCTATGATTGCCCGAGAATTATGCAGACGCTCATCTCCAGAAACCTTTAAGGATCTAAAGATAGAGGACAATCGAAATTATGCAGCGCTGTTAAGAAGGACCTTTGACAATGTCAATGTTGGAGGACATACGGTGATTCTTACTCCTGGTCGATATAATGCAGCCTATTTTGAGCACAGTTATTTAGCAGAGCAGACAGGTGCTCATTTGGTCAATGGATCGGAGCTTACAGTAAAGGATGATAAATTATATTTTATTACTGCAGATGGAAAATATGAGAGAGTCGGTGCAGTGTATCGCAGAATTTCAGATGAATATCTGGATCCAATGAATTTTAATCCAGAATCGTTAATTGGAATACCTCATATTTATGACGTATTTAAAAAGGGGAATGTTGCACTTTTAAATGCGCCAGGAAACGGAGTGGCAGACGATAAGGGAATTTATTATTTCGTTCCAAAGATGATTCAGTATTATCTGGGTGAGGAACCAGTTCTTTCGAATGCTCCAACCTATTTGCCATTTTATGAAGAGGATATGAAATACGTGCTGGAACACTTTGATGATCTGGTGCTTAAGGATGTAGCAGAGGCTGGAGGATATGGTGTTGTGTTTGGAAATACCATGACAAAGGAACAGAAAGAGAATTTCTTAAATCTTCTGAAGGCAGAGCCGAGAAGATTTATAGCTCAGGAGGTAATTGATTTCCAGGATTTGGATATTTTGGAGGATAAAAAGCCGATTCCTAGAAAGGCTGACCTTAGAGCATTTGTGCTGATGGCGGATGAACCGCTTGTTTGGAAGAGCGGGCTTCCCCGTTTCTCAAGAAATCCGGATTCATTTATTGTGAATTCATCTCAGGGAGGAGGCTTTAAAGACACATGGGTATTATCTCAGTAGAACAGGCGGATCGCCTATATTGGCTTGGTCGATACACAGAGCGTGTATATACGACACTTAGAATGTTTTCAAAGAGCTTTGACAGCTTAATCGATGGAATAGCAGACAGTTATGTGGATTTTTGCAAAAGCATTGATATTCCAAATGTATATATGGATAAGGCTGATTTTGTAAGAAGATATCCGTTTGATGTAGAAATATCGGATTCCATTATCAGTAATTTAAATCGCGCCTATGACAACGCGATTGTGCTTCGTGAGAGCATTGGCTCGGAATGCCTGGCATACATACAGCTTGCGATATACGAGATGAACAAAGCGGCGAACAGTAAATCTCCATTGATTGAACTGCAGCGGGTCAACGATAATCTGTTAGCTTTTTACGGAATTGTGGATGACCAGATTGATAGCGAAAATGTTCGCAATATCATAAAGGCAGGAAAGCGCATTGAGCGAATCGACATGTATGCAAGGTTAGGAATAGGAAAGCGTGAACTAATGAGGGAGATAAACAGAATGATTCCTCGCGTGGAACGCTGTGGACTTGAATATCATAAGGACAACCTTCTAAGATTGCGCGGACTTGTGGAAGAAACGGTGATTGATTATTACAAAATAGTGAGTGAGGTGGAATCGATTTTTTGATATCATAACTGAGGAAGGAGGCATTATTTATGAAGAAGCTTCATTTTATGTATGATATGCAGATTGATTATTCGATCGAGGTGACAAATTGTCATTTCACAATTAAGTGTATTCCGAAAGACACTTTAAGACAGAAAATTGAAAATATAAAAATAATAATATCGCCGGAAACGGCCTTCCAATGGGGCAAGGATGGCTTTTGCAACACTCAGATTTGGGGTGAAAATGCGATGCCTCATTCATCGTTTCACTTTTCGATAGAAGGGGATGCTATGACCGGATTGTCAGAGAGTGAGGAACAGATTGACGATCATTTGGCAATGGTTTTTGCGCACCCACATGGCCTAAACATCGCTGGCGATACTATTATCAGCTTTTATAATGAAAAAATAAAAAATACAGAAGACATAGATACATTTGACAAAGTAATACGCATAACGCAAATGCTGTTTCAGAATTTTGAATATCAAACTGGTACAACGCAGGTGGATACATCAGCGGAGGCAGCCTTTTCTCAGGGCTGTGGTGTATGCCAGGATTATGCTCATATACTGATTGCACTGTTGCATCTTGCTGGAATTACCGCCAGATATGTAACAGGATTTATTATTGGGGAAGGCGCCAGTCATGCATGGGTAGAGTTTTTGGATGGCGACAACTGGTATGGAATTGATCCCACAAATAATAAACTGGTCACGGATGAGTATATTAAAATTGGCCACGGCCGAGATGCAGGAGACTGTATGATTAATCGAGGAATTATGCATGGAGGCGGACTTCACACACAGCGTGTTAATGTCAATGTACAAGAAGTGTAGAAAGGTTGACGAACATGATAAAAACAGTGGCATCCGTAGGCCTTCCTGTTGATGAAACCCTGGCGATAAAGAAGCGAAGAATTCAGCCAAAGGAAAAGATGAAAGGAATGAAGCGCATCAGTATTGTGACCGGAATTCATGGAGATGAATTGGAAGGCCAGTATGTGTGCTTTGAACTGGCAAGACGCATAGAGGAATCCTTTGAAAATTTAAAGGGAATTGTAGATATTTATCCTGCAATGAATCCGCTTGGAATTGATTCTATTACTAGAGGAATTCCTGCATTTGATTTGGACATGAATCGATTGTTTCCAGGAAACGTCGATGGAAATATGACAGAATATCTTGCCGCAGAAATAGTAAAGGATGTATCAGGCTCTGATTTGGTCATTGATATTCACGCCAGCAATATATATCTGACAGAAATACCGCAGATTCGAATCAATGAGTTAAATGAAGAAACTCTTGTTCCATTTGCGAAGGAAGCAAATGTGGACTTTGTGTGGGTACACGGTGCGAGCACTGTGTTAGAATCAACCTTTGCATATAGCCTAAACAGCACGGGCACTCCATGCCTTGTCGTGGAGATGGGGGTTGGTATGAGAATTACCAAGGAATATGGGGACCAGCTTACCGATGGAATCCTGCATTTGATGGAAAAATTAGGAATCTGGACGGGAAAGACGGTGACCCCAAGAACACCGATCGTTTCCAAGAACTCAAATGATGTCAGCTATCTGAATGCCAGTGTAGGCGGATTGTTTGTTCCAAAGGTTCATCACTGGGAGGAATTGAAGAAAGGTGAAGTGATTGGAAGTATTATAGATCCGCTTAGTGGAAAGGTATTAGATGATGTTAAGTCTCCGGTCGATGGTATTTTATTTACCATTCGAGAGTATCCAATTGTTGACGAGGGGTCATTAGTTGGAAGACTTCTCAGAAAGGAGGCTTATAAGTAATGAAAAAGAGAGTAATCTATGAACTGAAGGGCCTGTATCGCGATAATTTTCGAGTTACTGGATACGAATTCGGTAAAGGCAAAAAAAGTGTGTGCATCGTAGGTACAATGCGAGGCAATGAGGTGCAGCAGTTGTATTGCTGTTCGCAGCTGGTAAAAAAATTTAAGCAGCTTGAGGAAGAGGGGAGAATTGCGCCAGGACACAAAATTCTAATTATTCCCAGCTGTAATCCATATTCGTTAAATATACAAAAACGATTTTGGCCGATTGATAACACAGATATCAATCGAATGTTTCCTGGCTACGATTTGGGCGAGACGACACAGAGAATTGCGGATGGTGTATTTAAGGAGATTATGGATTATCAATATGGAATTCAATTTACTTCTTTTTATATGCCTGGAGAATTTATTCCTCATGTACGTATGATGGAAGAAGGCTATAGTAAGGTTGAAACAGCGCTTAAATTTGAAATGCCATATGTGGTGATCCGAAAGGTTCGTCCTTATGATACAGCAACCTTGAACTATAACTGGCAGGTTTGGGATACAGAAGCGTTTAGCTTTTATACGACCTCAACAACAACGATAGATCGTAAGTCGGCAGGTCAGTCAGTGCTTAGTATTATGAAATTTCTCTCAGCGCTTGGAATTGTAAAATATCAGTCGGGAAGTGTATCAAAAGAATCTCGAGTGATTGCGGATACAGATATGGTTAGCGTGAGAACTGCAAAATCAGGTATTTTTGAACCGCTTGTAACCGTCGGCGATGATGTGGAAGAAGGAACCCCTCTTGCAAATATTATTCATCCGTACGAGGGAACCATTATGGAAACATTATATGCACCTGTCGATGCAAAAGTATTCTTTATGCATACAGATCCGCTTACCTATGCGAATACCGCTGTATTTAAGCTGATTGCAGATGAAAATTAATATGGAACAGAATTAAGAAGCAAACATGGAGCAGCGCACATAAGCAAATTGCATTTGTGCTATGCAACGTGTTTGCTTTTTGCATAGACATAAATTTAAAAAATGAATAAAATAGTTATGTTTGATAAATCGCAGAGAATATGTTTATTCATTAAAAAAAGAGAGGATTTATTTTATGTATACGGCAAATAGCACAGTGAATGAGATTCTTGCAGACGAACTGGTACAAAAGCATTTTGGCTATATGATGCCTATGTTTTTCCTTATGATTGCGCCAGAAGAGATGCGCGATTTGCCGATTGGAGAATTGAAGTCAAAGGTATCCATGCCATGGGGATCTCCATATTTTTCAGATGAAATAGTAACTGTTGCAAATCAGCTGCACGAGTTAGCAAATCAAGAGAACTATCAGTTTATAAAGCTGTGGGATGATGTCACACCAGATGGATATTTCCCATCTATGGATGGTTCAAAGGATGAAGTTGGTCTTTTGGTATTTAAGAAAAGCCTTCAACCAGGCAGACCAGTGGCTCTCATTGTGCCAGGAGGCGCCTATGAGTCTGTTGCCGTATCACACGAAGGTTTCCTTACTGCAAATGCATTGCAGGATAAAGGCTATGCGGTTGCAATTTTAAATTATCGTTGCAGTCCAAATCGCTATCCAAGTCCACAAAAGGATTTGGCTCTGGCAATCAAGCGCATGAGATGTCTGATGAAGGAAGAGAAGCTTGCAGAGGATCTGATGGTAGTCGGTTTTTCTGCGGGAGGTCATTTGGCTGCGTCGGAGACCTGTTATGCGACAGAAATCGACCAGCTATTAATGGAAGAACTTAAGGCAGAAGCTCCTGAATTATATCAGAAGATAGATGGAATCTCTGCGAAGGCAGATAAGGTGTGTCTTTCTTATCCAGTTATCAGTATGAAGTCTGAGATTCATGAGCAGAGTATGGAAAATCTGACAGGAAAAGATGCATCCCTTTGTGAAAAGCTTTCGATCGATGAGCATGTGAACGCTGACTATCCAAAGACTTTCCTTTGGGCATGTCAGGATGATGCGTTAGTTCCTTATAGTAATACAACTCGAATGGCCGAGGCTCTTAAGAAAGCCGGTGTTGATTCAAAGTGTGTGATTTACCCAACCGGAGATCACGGAATCGCTACTGCAGTGGGAACTTCAGCAGAGGGCTGGGTACAGGAACTGGTTGATTTTATAAAATAGAATCTTTGATGAAAAGAAATAAAAAAGTGCTATGAATATGACGGAATTTATGATAATTTGTATTGGCAGCACAAAAAATATGGGAACTGTGCCTGTGTACAGTTCCCTTTTATTATGGCGGCGAGGAAAATCGTGTGCATGCTTGCATGTGAGGCGATTTGACGACCGCTAATCGGGTAGTATTTATGCGTAAGTTTAAAGAAAAATATATCGGAGACAGAATCTTTTATTCAACGGTTATGGCAATTTTGATTCCAATGGTGATTCAGAATGTTGTCACAAACTTTGTCAGCATGTTGGACAACATTATGGTGGGACGTCTTGGTACAGAAGCGATGAATGGTGTATCAATCGCAAACCAGTATGTCTTTATTTTCAATATCACAATCTTTGGTGCGATTGCTGGACCAGGTATTTTTGGAGCTCAGTTCTTCGGAAAAGGTGACCATGAAGGGCAAAAGCACACCCTTCGTTTTCGAATCTTTATGGCAATCGTTTTGTTTATTATCTTCGCGATTGTTCTTGTAACCTTCGATGAGCCGCTATTATCTCTTTATATTGCAAAGGGCGAAGCTCCGGAGCTTGTGGCCGCTACATTAGATTATGGAAAACAATATTTACATGTTGCAATTGTCAGTCTGTTTCCATTTGCATTAGGACAGGCGTATGCATCCGTTGTCCGCGAGTGTGGTGAAACCAAAATTCCTATGATTGGATCCATCTGCGCCGTCGTAATTAACCTTGTATTAGATTATGGCTTGATTTTTGGAAAGCTTGGAATGCCGGAACTCGGCGTTGTCGGTGCGGCATGGGCTACCGTTGTGGCAAAGTTTGTGGAGACTGGCGTGATTGCTGTTTGGGCTCATACGCACCAGGAACGCAACAAGTATATCGTTGGATTATTTAAGGGCTTTAAAATTCCTGGCGGATTATTGTGGGACATGATTAAAAAGGGCCTGCCTCTTTTGATCAACGAGTTTCTCTGGGTAGTTGGAATTTCAATTGTATCCCAGTGCTATTCGGTAAGAGGCCTCGAGGTTGTCGGTGGAAGAAATATTGCCAGTGTTATCACAAACCTGTTTGGTGTGGTTTACATTCAGATTGGCCAGTCCATTGCCATTATCGTTGGAAATAAGCTTGGAGCTGGACGAATGGAGGAGGCAAAGGACGCAGACAATAAACTGAGAGCCTTCAGTATTTTCGTTTCGGCAATTGTGGCAATTATCATGGTTCCATTTGCCTTTGGTTTTCCAATGCTGTATAACACGACCACAGAGATTCGTCATTTGGCGACCTATATCATCATCATTACAGCGATTGCAATGCCGATGTGGTCATACTCGAATGCCTGCTACTTTACCCTTCGTAGTGGTGGAAAGACTGGAATTACCTTTCTTTTTGATTTCTGCTTTTCGTGGATTTTACAGATTCCAGTCACCTTTGTGCTTGCCTACTTTACCAGCATGAATTTTAAACTGATGTTTGCAATTGCAACCTATCTTGAAATTGCAAAGGTAATTATGGGTTACTTCATGGTAAGAAGTGAAATCTGGGTTCATAATCTGGTCGCAGATGAAAAATAGTACTTTCTTCATAGTTTTTGTTGCAAAGAGATAGTGTATTGTGTAAAATTTTTTATACAAGATTACATGTCAAAAATATGGATTACAGCAATCTTGAATGCGCAAAAGCAGGAGAAGACTATGGGTTTATTTTCAAGAAAGAATGTTGAAGCTGATATTTTCACTGATGGTGGTATGGTTCATAGAGTAGACCACTTCAGTGTGTATACCATTCTCGTAAGCACAATTATTTCAATTGGCTTAATTGTGTTGGCAATTCTTGCCATCATCAGTTAGGAGGGCTTATGGATACTGGTAAAAGAGAACATTTGAAAAAAAGAATCTATGAAGTAATCGAGGCCGCAGGTGTGAATGATCCTGCCAGCAAAACCTACGATATTATGATGTTGATTGCGGTTATTGTAAGTATGATTCCGCTTACAACACGAAACACGAACATCTACATGAAGATTATTGACATTGTTACCCTTTGTCTTTTTATCTTTGATTATATCGTTCGTGTCTATACCGCTGATTACAAGATGGGTGTAAAGAGCTATAAATCATATTTGTTCTATGCTTTTTCGCCTATGGCGTTAGTAGACTTGCTTTCCATTACTCCGATTTTGGTATTTGTGCTTCCAAATTCTACAGCAGTCAGCCTGCTTCGAGTGTTCAGAGTATTGCGTTTGCTGAAGCTTGCACGCTATTCCAAGACCATGCATGTCATCTTCAATGTCATAAAAAAGGTACGACGTCAGCTTGGAGCCGTACTCGTGTTGACCATCGTGTACATCGTTGCAATTGCAATCATTATGTACCAGGTTGAGCCACCAGAGGTGTTTGGAACCTTCTTTGATGCCATCTATTGGGCAGTAGTATCCATCACCACCATCGGATATGGAGATATCTCTCCAATCTCAGACTGGGGTCGAGTCATCACCATTATCTCAGCGTTGGTGGGCGTTGCAGTCATTGCGCTGCCAAGTGGTATCATCACCGCCGCCTACATGGAAGAAGTATCGCGCAAGAAGGGCAAACACGAACTGTAAACCAAGTGGACCTAGGGGACGGGGTTTGTGGTTCATTTTATTGTATAAAAAAGCCGAGGCATTTTTGCCTCGGCTTTTTCTAATTTACTTATTCACAAATTAAAAATGAACCACGAACCCCGTCCCTCAGGTCCACCCTGCTACAGCGCGATGGCGGTCTCAAGGGCGAGCTTCATCATGGTGGTAAAGCTATTTTGGCGTTCTTCCGCAGTGGTCTGCTCATCGAGCACAAAGGAATCGGAGATGGTGAGCAGACAGGCGGCCTTTTTGCCGAGCACATTTGCGTTGTGGAAGAGTGCGAAGCTCTCCATTTCGACCGCTTTGGCACCGTGCTCGGTCACATATCTGGTAAAGCTTCCTGTGCATTCTTCCTCATAAAAAACGTCAGAAGAGTGAATGCGGGTGACTTTGAGTGGAATCGACAGCTTGGAAGCTTTGTCGATAATCGCCTGGTTGATAACAGGAGATGGAAACATAACAGAATCCGTGCAGCCACTTTGCACCTGCGCAAAGGTGGAATCACTGAATGCACTGTCTGCCAAAACGACATCATACACGTGAAGGTCGTCTGTGTAGGCGCCGGCAGAACCGATGCGGATAATGTTTTCCACTCCGTACTGGGAGTAGAGCTCATAAGAGTAGATTCCAATGGATGGCATGCCCATTCCGGAAGCCATGACAGAGACTGGGATTCCTTTGTAGGTGCCAGTGTAGCCATAGACATTGCGCACACTGGTGACCAGCTTGATGTCTGATAAAAAGGTTTCCGCGATGAATTTGGCACGGAGAGGATCTCCTGGCATTAATACAGTTTTTGCAAAATCGCCTTTTTCGGCAGAATTATGTGGAGTTGACATAGTAAACCTCCTGATTGTCTGAGATTGTCGATAAATTAGTCATTTATAATACATATATATTGTAGAGATTTCTGCAAAAAAACTCAATGCATAGGCAAATAATGTTTGAAAGCATACCATGTACTTGAATTAGTACAGTTCCCTGCATTTACAAACAAAAAATACTGTGTTAAATTATTGACATATATGGGCATTATTTATAAGAAAGATTTATTTTAGGATTTTAATCAAGTGGCCCGCTTATTAAAAGGAGGAAGAAACATGCCTAGAGCAAAACAGTCTATGGACGGAAATACCGCTGCGGCTCATGTAGCATATGCTTACACAGAAGTTGCTGGTATTTACCCAATCACCCCTTCTTCTCCAATGGCAGACTCTGTAGATCAGTGGTCAGCAGCAGGACAGAAGAACATTTTTGGAAGCACTGTAAAAGTAGTTGAAATGGAATCTGAGGCCGGCGCAGCTGGTACCGTACACGGTTCTCTTGCAACTGGTGCTTTAACTACTACATTTACCGCATCTCAGGGACTTTTACTTATGATCCCTAACATGTATAAGATCGCAGGTGAGAACTTACCTTGCGTATTCGACGTATCTGCACGTACTGTATCTTCACACGCATTAAACATTTTCGGTGATCACAGTGACGTATATGCATGTCGTCAGACCGGTTTCGCTATGCTTTGCGAGACTAACCCACAGGAAGTTATGGATCTTTCTCCAGTAGCTCATTTAGCAGCTCTTGAAGGAAAGGTTCCTTTCATCAACTTCTTCGATGGATTCCGTACCTCTCATGAAATTCAGAAGATTGAGAAGTGGGATTATGAAGATCTTAAGGAAATGTGCCCAATGGACGCTGTAGAAGAGTTCCGTGCACATGCACTTAACCCTAACCATCCAGCAGCTCGTGGATCACACGAGAATGGAGATATCTTCTTCCAGCACAGAGAGGCTTGCAACTCATTCTATGACAATCTTCCAGCAGTTGTTGAGAAGTACATGGATAAGGTTAATGCAAAGCTTGGTACTGACTACAAGTTATTCAACTACTACGGAGCAGCAGATGCTGAGCGTGTAATCATCGCTATGGGATCTATCAACGACGTAGCAGAAGAAGTTATTGATTACTTAACCGCTAAGGGCGAGAAGGTCGGACTTGTTAAGGTTCGTTTATATCGTCCATGGTCTTCAGAAGCACTCCTTAAGGTTCTTCCAAAGACTGTAAAGAAGGTTGCTGTATTAGACAGAACCAAAGAGCCAGGAGCACTTGGTGAGCCATTATACTTAGACGTTGCTACCACTCTTCGTGAGGCTGGATTAAACGACATCGTATTAGTAGGTGGACGTTATGGTCTTGGATCTAAGGATACTCCTCCTTCATCAGTATTCGCTGTATATACTGAGTTAGAGAAGGATGCTCCAAAGAACCGTTTCACTCTTGGTATCGTAGACGACGTTACCAACCTTTCACTTCCAGAAGTTAAGCCAGCTCCAATCACCTCTGCAAAGGGAACCAAGGAGTGCAAGTTCTGGGGTCTTGGTGGAGACGGTACTGTAGGTGCTAACAAGAACTCTACAAAGATCATCGGTGACCACACTGACAAGTTCATCCAGGCATACTTCCAGTATGACTCAAAGAAGACTGGTGGTATCACCATTTCTCACTTACGTTTTGGTGATTCTCCAATCAGAAGCCCATACTACATCAACCAGGCAGACTTCGTAGCTTGCCACAACCCTGCATATGTTATCCAGGGAATGAAGATGGTTCAGGATGTTAAGCCAGGCGGAGTATTCATGATCAACTGCCAGTGGTCAGATGAAGAATTAGCTGAGAAGTTAAACGCTGAAGCTAAGAAGTATATCGCTGACAACAACATTCAGCTTTACACCATCAACGCGATCGACAAGGCTATCGAAATCGGAATGGGCAAGAGAACCAACACCATTCTTCAGTCTGCATTCTTCAAGCTTGCAGATGTAATGCCAATCGATGAGGCAATTGATTTCATGAAGCAGGCAGCTAAGAAGTCTTACTCAAAGAAGGGTGACGCTGTCGTAGAAATGAACTACAAGGCAATCGACGCTGGCGTTGATGCTATTCATAAGGTAGAAATTCCAGATTCATGGAAGAATCCAGAGGCAGATGCTCCTAAGGCAGAGCGCACTGGTCGTCCAGAGGTTGTTAAGCTTGTAAACGAGCTTCTTGATCCAATCTCTAAGATGGATGGAGATTCACTTCCAGTATCTGCATTTACCAACCTTGCTGATGGACAGTTTGTAACTGGTGCATCTGCATACGAGAAGAGAGGTACCGCTGTTTCTGTTCCAACCTGGAACGCAGAGAAGTGTATCCAGTGTAACAACTGTGCATTCGTATGTTCACATGCAACCATCCGTCCATTCTTATTATCAGATGCAGAAGTAGCAGCAGCTCCTTCAAACATCAAGGTTGCAGATATGAAGCCAAAGGCTGGCGCTTACAAGTACACCATGAGCGTATCTCCACTTGACTGTATGGGATGTGGTGAGTGTATCACCGTTTGTCCTGTTGCAGCAATCGAGATGGTTCCACAGGAATCACAGTGGGATGAGCAGCCAGTATTCAACTACTTAGTTGAAAATGTTTCTAAGAAGACCGACGCAGGAATGAACGACCTTACTCCTAAGGGATCACAGTTCAACCAGCCACTCCTTGAGTTCTCTGGATCTTGTGCAGGTTGTGCAGAAACCTCTTATGCTAGATTAGTAACCCAGTTATTCGGTGAGCAGATGTTCATCTCTAACGCAACAGGATGTTCTTCAATTTGGGGTAACCCAGCAGCAACCTCACCATACACTGTAAACATTGATTCTAAGAAGGGTCCAGCATGGTCTAACTCATTATTCGAGGACAATGCTGAGCACGGACTTGGAATGCAGGTTGGACAGAAGTACTTACGTGAGCGTGCTATCGAGTCTGCAACTGCTTGCGCTACCAGCGACAAGGCATCTGAAGAGTTAAAGGCTGCTTACGAAGAGTTCATGGCAACCAAGGATCAGACCAAGGCTAACGTTGAGCCTACCAAGGCATTAATCGCAGAGTTAGAGAAGGCTGCTGCAGCTGGATGTCCAGATGCTCAGGCTGCAATCGCTAAGAAGGATTACCTTGGAAAGAAGTCTGTATGGATCTTCGGTGGTGACGGATGGGCATATGACATCGGTTACGGCGGATTAGACCACGTACTTGCTTCTGGCGAGAATGTAAACGTTATGGTATTCGATACCGAGATGTACTCTAACACTGGTGGACAGGCTTCAAAGGCTTCTAACATCGGTGAAGTATGTCAGTTCGCTGCAGCTGGTAAGGAAATGAAGAAGAAGTCACTTTCTGAAATCGCTATGCAGTATGGTTATGTATATGTTGCTCAGATTGCACTTGGTGCAAACATGGCACAGGCAGTTAAGGTTATCGCTGAGGCACAAGCTTACACCGGAGCTTCATTAATCATCGGTTATGCACCTTGCGAGCTCCACGGAATCGCTAAGGGTGGAATGAACCACTGCCAGGATGAGATGAAGTTTGCAGTAGCTGCAGGTTACTGGAACCTCTTCAGCTTCAACCCAGCTCTTAAGGCTGAAGGAAAGAATCCATTCACTCTTACCTCTAAGGCAGGAGATGGATCTTATCAGGATTTCCTTAACAACGAAGCTCGTTACACTCGTCTTGTTAAGCCATTCCCAGAGCGTGCTGAGAGACTCTTTGCTGAGTCTGAGGCTGCAGCTAAGGAAAGATTTGAGCACTTAGAGAAGTTAGTAGAACTTTACAAGTAATCAAATATTAAGCAAATATGCTAAGATAAAGGACCCCGCAAATTGCGGGGCCCTTTTTTGCTGTATAGGAAATTGTTCCAATTTCCTATACAGTAAAAAAGGCTGCGCGAGGATGTAGAAAAAAAGATTTTTTATTTTCCCTAATATGCTAAAATGTTAATAGAGGGATTATATACTTTTGCAATTTTCAGGTGGGGGAGTCATGAAAAAGGCAATTATATCGTTGGTAGTATCCTTGTGCACACTGGCTGTGACGCTTGGGATTGTCCTTTCCTCGGGGGATTCGTGGAAGAACGAGAGCAGGCAAAATGCATCAGAGCAGGTGGTGCTTGATACTGATACGCAAATAGAAGAGGAACCGCTCGAAATCAATCTGATTATGGTGGGCGATATGCTGATTCATAAAAGGGTTTATGAGGCCTGTCACCAGGCGGACGGCAGTTATAATTTTGACAGCGTATATAAAATTGTAAAAGAAAGGGTTACGGCTGCGGATCTTGCTTTGGTCAATCAGGAAACGGTTTTGGCGGGCAACCAGCTCGGTATTATCGGTTATCCTCGATTTAACTCGCCACAGGAACTTGCAGATGCAGAGGCGAAGGCCGGATTTGACGTGATTTTACAGGCCACCAATCATGCCTTGGACAAGGGGGCAGATGGACTGCGGGCGGATATGGATTACTACAAAACGCACTGCCCAGAGCTTTCTGTCATCGGTGTCAACGAGAGTGAGGAAGCACAGAATACAATATTTATCACCGAAGTCAAGGGTGTCAAAATTGCAATTTTAAATTACACCTACGGAACCAATGGCCTGGTAGCTCCAGCTGGACAAAAATATCTGGTCAACTATCTCGATGAAGATCGCGTGCGTGCAGATTTGGAAAAAGCGCGTCAGCTGGCGGATTTTGTTGTAGTATGTCCGCACTGGGGAACGGAATATCAGCTGACCCCTAGCAAATATCAAAAGCATTTTTGCGAGGTGTTTTTGGAGTATGGTGTCGATTTGGTGATTGGCACACATCCTCATGTGATTCAGCCGATTGAGATGTACGAAAGAGAAGATGGACATGAAATGCTTGTCTATTATTCTCTTGGGAATTTTATAAATGGGACAGCCAGTCTGCTGTCAGATGCATGGAAAAGATACGTCGGCGGTATGGCAGATGTCACCATAGCGCTGGATGAAAATGGCAAGCCGTACATTAAGGAATACGGTGTGATTCCACTTGTGACACAGGTGGCAAGGGGAAGCGACTACACAGTTTATTTTTTGGAAGACTATACAGAGGAGCTGGCGTCTACGAATCTGGCAAAAAGAACCAGCGCTTTGTTTACATTGGAGAATTGTAAAGGACTTGTAAAAGAAGTCTGGGATCTTGACTTATAAGGAGAATATTTTTTACTGGAGGTTTTTTGTGGTAGAAAAGGGGCATTTACATTATTTAGAACAGCTTTCAGAGACATATCCAACAATACGCTCTGCGGCTGCAGAAATTGTGAACTTACAGGCAATTTTAAATCTGCCAAAGGGAACGGAGCATTTCCTTTCAGATATTCATGGAGAATATGAAGCGTTCTCACATGTGTTAAAAAACGGTTCTGGGGCAGTGCGAAAGAAAATCGACGATGTTTTCGGAGACGATTTGTCGCTGGAAGAGAAGGCGACGTTGGCGACTTTGATCTATTATCCACGTGAAAAAATTGAACTGGTGAAAAAGCAGGAAGCTGATATGGATGGCTGGTATCGTGCAACCCTTCACCGTCTGATTGAGGTATGTAAAACTGTTTCTTCCAAGTATACCCGCTCAAAGGTACGTAAGATGCTTCCAAAGGATTATGCATATATCATCGAGGAACTGATTACAGAAAAGCCGGAGATTTTAAACAAGGAGACCTACTACGAGTCGATTGTCGATACCATAGTAGAGCTTGACAGAACAGAGGATTTTATCATTGTACTCTCTGATTTGATTCAGAATCTTTCGGTGGATCATCTGCATGTATTAGGAGATATCTACGACAGAGGACCAGGCTCACATCTGATTATGGACCGCTTGTCGGAGTATCATTCAGTGGATATTCAGTGGGGCAATCATGATATTATCTGGATGGGCGCAGCCGCTGGTCAGCTGGCATGTATTGCGACCGCCATTCGAAACAGTATTCGCTACGGAAATATCGACCTTCTCGAGGAAGGCTACGGAATCAATATGCTTCCATTAGCAAGATTTTCCATGGAAACCTACGCGGACGATCCATGTGACTGCTTCGTGTTTAAGGGACTTGCCGAAGAAAAAAATACAAACGAGAATACCATGATTCGCAAAATGCACAAGGCAATTGCGATGATTCGATTTAAATTGGAAGGTCAGTTGATCAAAAAATGGCCGGAATATGGAATGTCAGACCGTCTCCTTTTTGAGAAAATTGATTTTGAAAAGGGAACCATCTTCTTAGAGGGAAAGGAGCATGAGCTCAGAGATAAAAACTTCCCTACCGTTGACCCAAAGGATCCATACAAACTCACAGAAGAGGAGTTAGAGGTTATGATGCGCCTGCGTTCTTCTTTCCTTCACTGTGACAAGCTACAGAAGCATATCAGCCTGATGCTAAAGAAGGGCAGTATGTATCGCGTATACAATGGAAATCTTTTGTATCACGGAAGCGTTCCATTAAACGAGGATGGTACCTTCCGCAAGGTAAATATCTATGGACAGGAATATGCGGGCAAGGAGCTTTTCGATGTGATGGAGACCTATGTGCGTAAAGCTTTCTTTTCAAAGGACATGAAGGAGCAGGAAAAGGGGGCTGATTTGATGTGGTATATCTGGACCGCACCATATTCTCCACTTTACGGAAGAAAGAAGATGGCAACCTTTGAAAGATATTTCCTGACCGACGAGTTAACCTGGGTTGAACCAAAGAATTGCTATTATGATTTGATCAATCAGCCTGAGGTGGCGGACCGTATTCTTGCCGAATTTGGATTGCAGGGCGAGGGTGTCCACATTATCAATGGACATGTTCCTGTGCACCGTGTGCGCGGAGAGAGCCCAGTAAAATGTGATGGCAAGGTAATCATTATTGACGGTGGCTTTTCTAGAACCTACAGAAAGAGAACTGGTATTGCTGGTTACACTTTGATTTTTAATTCCTATGGACTGACACTGACTGCGCACGAACCGTTTGAATCAGCGGAGGAGGCAATCACCAAGGAGATGGATATCGTGTCCAGACGCGAGGCGGTTGAACTGGTAGAAAAGAGAATCTTAGTTGGAGATACGGATGCTGGTCAGCGCATGAAGAACCGCATCAGAGATTTAAAGGAATTAATCAGCGCCTACGAGGAAGGCGCACTTCCAGAAACAGAAAAATAAAGATACTAGAGGTGATATATGTTCGAAGCAGAAGGCTTTGTTTTTGAAACAGAAGAGGATGCTGCTCTCGCCAGAAATGAGGCGGAGGCAATCCGCTATCTGAAGGAGCAGACAAAAATGGATGATCCAGATACCATTTTGAAACTGTATCATTCCATCATCACGAAAAATCTGTTTAAGACAGAGGTTGGAATGCGATTTTTGATGGAACTTCAGGATTATCTTAAGACGATTCCCTACATCAAAAATTCTGACATTAAGCCGATTCCGGTGAAGATGAATAAGAGCGCACCGGAGCTTGAAGCAGAACTCAAAAAGGCAAAGGCAGAAGCGAAGCGCGCAAAAAAGGATACAGGCAAAGGAATAGCCTCTGGGAAATATAAAGCAGGCTTCGGAGTTGCTCTGTTTTTTGCAATTGTCTTTGGAATCTCTATCGCGGCGATGTTTGTTATTGTTGCAAAGACGGATACAAACAAGATGATCAACTACGAAAATGAAATCATAGACAAATATGAGGACTGGGAAGGAAAACTAAAAGAAAAAGAAGACCAGATTCGGGAACGAGAGGAACTGCTTGAAGAAAAGGAAGAGCTGTTAAATCAGAAAGAAGAGCAACTGAATCAGAAATTGATGAGTGGGGTGTAGGGTGTCAGTACGTATTTTATATGCAGACGATGAACCGCGTATGCGCAAGTTGGTTCACGACTTTTTTGAAAAAGAAAATTTTGAAGTCATTGAGGCTGAAAATGGCGAACAGGCAGTAGATATTTTCTACGAGAATAAGGATATTTCCCTGGTGATTTTGGATGTGATGATGCCAAAGATGAATGGGTGGGAGGCCTGCAAGGAAATCCGTAAGATTTCAAAGGTGCCAATTGTGATTCTCACAGCAAAAAGTGGGGAAGAGGATGAATTGAACGGCTTCGAGATTGGCGCGGATGAATATATAACGAAACCATTTTTGCCAAAGATTTTGGTCGCGAGAGCAAAGCGTCTCCTCAAAGGCACAAGCGCATACGAGGGCGAGAATATGAAGCTTGTGTCTGGGGGGATAGTGCTAGACAAGATGGCTCATATTGTGACCATCGATGGAAACGAAATTGAGCTTAGCTATAAGGAGTTTGAACTGTTGGAATATTTTCTCGAGAATGAAGGAATTGCTCTTTCGAGAGAACGTATTCTTGACAGTGTTTGGGATTTTGATTACTTTGGCGACGCAAGAACCATCGATACGCACGTGAAGAAATTGCGAAGCAAGATGGGCTCTAAGGCAGATTACATCAAGACCGTGTGGGGAATTGGCTATAAATATAACGCGGGAGAATAAATGATAAAGCAACCACTTGCCATGAAATTGGCGATAACGATGAGTTTTCTTGTAGCAGGCATCATTTTTTTGTGCTGGCTCTTAAACCAGACGATGCTCAGCCGTTATCTGATTAATGAAAAAAAAGAAGCGTTGACAGAGGTCTATCGTACACTCGACGATGCATCGAGTTCTGATGAATTGGAAGATAGCAGTACAGCGGTGAAAATTGATAAACTGTGTGAGACAGGAAATGTTTCTCTTCTGGTGATGGATCAGACAAGTAAGCCGCTGATGGTAATTGGAAACGCAAACATGCTCGAAGGGCATTATTTTGACATTGTTGACCGTAATCCAAGTACGGATTCAAGAATATTGGAAGAGAACAGTAATTATGTGGTTCGCGAGAGCGAAAATATAAATACCAAAGAAAAATATATTCTTCTTTTAGGTCAGCTTTGCGACGGACGAATTGTCTTTAGTCGGTCCTCGCTTTCTGGAATTAACGAAGTCGTAAAGTTAAACATGCGCTTCTTCTACAATGTAGTTATCATAACGCTTATCCTAAGCTTTATTGTGATATTAATCACGTCAAAAAGAGTTTCACGACCACTGGGAAAGCTGAGCAAGATTTCTTCGGATATGGCTCAGTTTAACTTTGAGGCGAAGTATGAAGCAAGAACGATGGACAGCAAGGAATTAAGCGAACTTGGACAGAATATGAATGAGCTTTCTGACCGTCTCGAAAAGACTCTGGGGGATTTAATGTCTGCAAACAAAAAATTGCAGCAGGATATCCAGCAAAAGGAAGAGGTCGATGAGATGCGCAAGGAGTTTTTGGCCAATGTTTCGCATGAGTTAAAAACCCCTTTGGCGCTGATTTTTGGATACGCAGAAGGCCTAAACGAAGGGATGGCCGAAAACCCTGAGGACAGAGATTATTATTGCCACGTCATCATGGATGAGACCGTGAAAATGACACACCTTGTAAAGCAGTTGCTTGACTTAAACGAGTTAGAGTTTGGCAAGGAGCAGCTTGAAATCAGTCGCCTGGATCTGACTGCTGTGGTAAAAAGCGTTGTAGCTGCAAATGAAATATTAATCGAGCAGGCAGGCGCAACAGTCAGCTTTGAGGAAGAGGAGACCTATATTTGGGCAGATGAATACAAGCTTGAGCAGGTAATCACGAATTATCTCTCTAATGCGATTCATTATGTGGGTGGAGAAAAGCAGATTCGTATTTTCTATACGGTAGATGAAAATGTTGTTCGTCTTTCAGTCTTTAATACAGGAGCAACAATTCCAGAGGAATCTATGGACCGCCTCTGGGAAAAATTCTATAAGGTGGACAAGGCACACACAAGAGAATATGGTGGAACCGGAATTGGTCTCTCAATAGTAAAAGCGATTATGAATTCACATGGAAAAGAGTGTGGAGTGATTAATCATGAAGATGGAGTGGAATTTTGGGCAGAATTTGATGCAACCCCTTAAAAATAAGGTGTTGCATTAAATTTTGAAAAATGATAACATTATTTTTGTATAGGAATAAAGTAACAGAAATGGGCTTAAAAATGAAACGAAAAAAGACCAGTTTTTTCGTCGCCACGCTTGCAATTGCAGCTTTTTTGACTGGATGTGGGACCCCTCTGAACGAGATGACACTGGAGGAAGAGGATTTATTTGTCGCATATACGGTCAAAATGGTTTCAAAGCATAATATTTATCAGAATGATGGAGTCACTTTCGTCGATAAAAATCTCTTGAAGCCAGATGCGCCAGTTGTAATTGTGCCAGACGAACCAAATACAGAAAATGATATCATAAATCCTGGAAATGCCGATGGAGAGAATCCTTCAACTGTGCCGGATACACCAGTGAATGAAAATGCGGTTCTGGTGAGTCAGGCATTAGGTCTTCCAGCTTCCATCACCATTACAAAGAGTGAGATGAAGGTGGATTCGCATTTCAAGGATGGTAAGGTTTCCTCTGCAACAGCAAATGCAGGAAATAAATTCGTGATTTTAAATTTTGAATTAACTTCAACGGCAGATGAGAACATTGATATTATGAGCTTGGATCCGAAGTTTAAGCTGATGGCAAATGGAGAGAGTTATTCTCAGAAAATCACGGTTTTGCCTAGCGATTTGGCCACTTTTGTGGGAGAAGTAAATGCAGAAGATACAAAGACATTAATTCTTTTGTTTGAAATGTCGACAGCTAAAGCGGAGGCAATTACCGATTATTCTCTGACATTAAGTGTAAATGGAGCAAATTACACAATAAAATAGCAAAAAATAGTAATAAAGTATTAACACTACGTATTAATATATGGTATAATAGGACTAATTTATAGGAAATTGTGGAGGGCGACTATGGATACAAATATTCTTTTGGAATCCGGAACAAATGAACTTGAAATTTTGGAGTTTACATTAGCTGAAAATCATTACGGAATTAACGTAGCAAAAATCCGTGAAATTTTACAGTATCAGCCAGTAACTCCAGTTCCAAATACACATCCAAGTGTAGAAGGAATTTTTATGCCACGTGATACAATGATTACCGTTGTAAATTTACGTAGCTGCTTAGGACTTCCAGATGCCGACAATGCTGGTCTGTTTATTATCACAAACTTCAACAAGTTAGATAACGCTTTCCATGTAGATGAGGTTATTGGAATTCACAGAGTTTCATGGGAAGAAATCATTAAGCCTGATTCAACCTTAAACGGACAGGACGGAAGCGTATCAACTGGTGTAATCAAGATGAATGATAAGCTCGTTGTTATCCTTGACTTCGAGTCAATTGTTTCTTCTATTAGTCCTGAAACCGGATTACGTACTTCGGACGTTGAAAATATGGTTGAGCGTGAGAGAAGTGATTCTACCATTCTTATCGCAGAAGATTCTCCACTTCTTAGCAAGCTGATTACTGACTGCTTAAGAAAGGCTGGATATCAGAAGCTCTTGATCAACAACGATGGCCAGGAAGCTTGGGATATGTTAAACGAGATGAAGGCCAAAGGAAATTACAAAGATGTTCATTGTATCATTACCGATATCGAAATGCCACGTATGGATGGACATCGTCTTACCAAGCTTGTTAAGGGTGATGACGATTTAAAGAAGATTCCTCTTATCATTTTCTCTTCTTTGGTAAACGAAGAGATGCGTCGTAAGGGTGAGCAGCTTGGTGCAGATGCGCAGTTAACAAAACCTGAGATTGGACAGTTAGTTGGTGCAATTGACGAGTTAATCGAAAAGTCGCAGAAATAATAAAGAAACGCAGACAAAGAGGATGTGGTGAAAATCACATCCTCTTTTGGAGTATATGAATGGGAATGAATACATCTGAAGATTATTTAGACAACTTGTTAAATTCTGTAGGAGGCGCTGAGGTGGAGCAAACACCTGCAGAGCCTGCTTTTGCTGTTGAGGAAAGTCGTGATTTTGAAGATGCATTGATTGAAGAGTTTGAAAACGAGATGGGGTTCAACGAGGAAAAATTCCTCGCTGAGTTTGAAATGTCTTTGGAGGATGACTTTGAGGCGTCAAAGCCTTCTGCTGCCTTTGATGATATTTCTTTGATGGAAGAATTAAATGCTTCCTTAAACGAGGCAAGATCTATTGATGATATCGTAGCAGAAAAGAATGACTTTGAGATGGAACATTCAAATCAGGATTTTGCATTTGATGAAGATTCTCTTTTGTCAGACCTTGATTTAGCACAGGTTAGCGAGGCTGCAAGTGAGCTGGATCAGGTAGATATGCCATCTGCTGAAACTGCAGCAACGAACGAAAAAATGCCAATAGATGAGGCAGCGCTGGAGGGTGGTCTGTTTGCCGGCGAAGCAACCGAGATGGAAGAGGTTTCTTTAGATTCTCTGATTCCAGAGGAACTTCCTCAAAATGAAGCTGGAGAGGCAGATTTGACAGGCAATGGAGATGTCTCTCTTGACGATCTTCTTTCGGATGGCTTGGGCGATTTGGGTGATTTGTTTGCGGCAGACGAAAGCGGAGCCAGTGTCGAGGAGGGTGATTCCATAGGTGCCTTTGCGGAGCAGGAGATGAATGCCAGCGAAGAAATGATGGAAGACATCGAGGAGAAACCGAAAAAGGGAAAGAAGGGAAAGAAGGCTAAAAAAGCTAAGACTACGAAAGAAAAGGCAGATGCAGATGCAGATAAGGAGCCTGGATTCTTTAAGAAGCTTATGAATAAGCTTTTTGAGAGCCCGGATGATATACCAGAGACCGTGGATATTTCTCCGATTGACGGACCAGGGGTTGAGGAATTATCAGATGAGAACTTAGCTCTTCTTCGAGAACTTGAAGGTGTAGATGCAATTCCTGAAAAGAAGGATGAGCCTGAAAAGGATAAGAAAAAGGGCAAGAAGGAAAAGAAACCAAAGGAGAAGAAGCCTAAGAAGGAAAAGGCTCCAAAGGAAAAGAAACCGAAAAAGGAAAAGAAGCCAAAGGAGAAGGATACTTCACCACCACTTCCAAAGAAGCCTGTGATGGTAATTGTTCTGATGGGCATTTCCATTTTCCTTTTGATATACATTTTCAGCAAAGTTACAGGCTACGCGCTTCCAATGAAGGAGGCAAAAGCGGCTTATAGCGAGGGAAATTATATCAAGGCGGCACGCGACCTTTTTGGCTTGGAAATCAAAGAGAAGGATGAGAAGTTTGCGAACCAGGTTAGCATAATGGCGCGTGTACATTGCAAGATGGAAGATTACGAAATTTTCCTGAGCAGGGGCGATATGCTTTATGCCCTTGATTCTCTGATCAGTGCGGCTGGCCGCTACGAGACCAACCATACCAGTGCAGAGGAAGCAGACTGTGTTGTTGCCTTTGATAAGCTCGGCAATGAAATCTATGAAAACCTTGCAAAGTATGGTATTTCACGGGAAAAGGCAGCGGAGTTGTATGACATTCCAACGAGAAAGGCATACACCATCGAATTAAACAGATTAGTAAGAGAGTTAGGATTAAGATAAATGATAGCAATCATTGATTATGGTGCGGGTAATTTAAAGAGTGTCGAAAAAGCACTTGTGTCGATGAAGCATGAATGTGTCATCACGAGAGATTATAAGGAGATTATTCAGGCGGATCGCGTGATTTTGCCAGGCGTTGGAGCTTTTGGAGATGCGATGAAGCATTTGAAGGAGCATGAGCTTGACAAGGTCATCAAAGAAGTTACAGAAATGGGGAAACCATTTCTGGGAATTTGCTTAGGACTTCAGCTTTTGTTTGATGGCAGTGAAGAGTCGCAGGGCGTAGAGGGACTTGGAATTTTGCGAGGAGATGTTCTTCGCATTCCAGATAAGGAGGGATTAAAAATTCCTCACATCGGCTGGAACTCACTTGAACTGATTAATGATGGGCGACTTTTTGCAGGACTTGCTCCTGAAAGCTATGTATATTTTGTTCATTCCTATTACTTAAAGGCAAAGGAAGAATCAATCGTAAAGGCAACCACAGACTACAGCACACTGATTCATGCCTCAGTAGAAAAGGATAATGTGTTTGCGTGCCAGTTTCACCCGGAAAAGAGCGGTGAAGTAGGACTTCAGATTCTTGAAAACTTCACGAGAATTTGAACACATAAAATAGCAATAAGGACGAAATAGAATGTTTACAAAAAGAATTATTCCATGTTTGGATGTCAATAATGGCCGTGTTGTAAAAGGCGTGAACTTTGTAAATTTAAGAGATGCGGGAGATCCCGTTGAGATTGCTGCTGCCTATGATAAGGCTGGCGCCGATGAAGTGGTATTTTTGGATATCACAGCTTCTTCAGACAATCGTGGCACGGTAGTAGATATGGTGCGTAAGGTTGCAGAGCGTGTGTTTATCCCATTTACCGTCGGCGGTGGAATTCGAACCGTAGATGATTTTAAGGTGCTTCTTCGCGAGGGCGCAGACAAGATTTCAATCAATTCCTCTGCAATTAACACACCAGAACTCATTGGGAATGCCGCTGATAAGTTTGGCAGCCAGTGCGTGGTGGTTGCAATCGACGCCCGTCGTCGCGCAGATGGCAGTGGATGGAATGTATATAAAAATGGAGGCCGCATAGATACTGGATTGGATGCCATTGAATGGGCAATCAGGGCAAATCAGCTGGGGGCGGGAGAAATCCTTCTCACCAGTATGGACTGCGATGGCACAAAGGCGGGCTATGACCTTGAACTGACTCGCCAAATTGCAGAAGCTGTGTCAATTCCTGTGATTGCGTCTGGTGGTGCTGGAACGATGGATCACTTCTATGATGCCTTCACAGAGGGCAAGGCAGATGCGGCATTAGCTGCCAGTCTTTTCCACTTTAAGGAACTTGAAATTATGGATTTAAAGCGACACCTTCGCGAAAAAGGCGTATCTGTGCGCATGTAGTAAAAACCGCCCGCTCTCGAGTGGGGCGGTTTTAATTATGTTATGGAGACGAATAAATCGACTGCATGCTTGCATGCGACGAGATGATGGGAGAAATATTACGATGGCAATGCTTCAAAATGATTGGGCTACGGCTCTTGATGGTGAATTTAAAAAGCCTTATTATCGCACGTTATATCAGTTTGTGAAAGAGGAATATAGTAAAACAGTTGTCTTTCCACCTGCAGACGATATCTTTAATGCACTTCATCTGACTCCGCTGAAGGATGTGAAGGTTGTGATTTTAGGACAGGACCCTTACCATGATGTGAATCAGGCACATGGGTTATCTTTTTCGGTTCTGCCAAGTCAGCCGAAAATTCCACCATCCCTTCAAAATGTTTATAAAGAGCTTCAGGATGATTTAGGGTGCTATATTCCAAACAATGGGTACTTAGAAAAGTGGGCGAAGCAGGGCGTGCTTTTGCTTAACACAGTGTTGACTGTGCGCGCACACGAAGCGAATTCTCATAAAGGTAGGGGCTGGGAAGAGTTTACAGATGCTATTCTTGCTGAGGTAAACAAAAAGAAGGAGCCAGTGGTATATCTTCTGTGGGGAAGTCCAGCACAGAGAAAAGCCGCGTTCATCAACAACCCAAATCATCTTGTTTTAAAGGCTCCACATCCAAGTCCTCTTTCATCGTACAGAGGCTTCTTTGGCTGCAAGCACTTTAGCCAGGCAAATGCGTTTTTAAAGGAGCATGGACAGACACCAATCGATTGGCAGATTGAAAACATCTAGGTAAATTTGGGCATAAAAAAAGTCGCTCCCCCCAGAGCAACTCTTCTTATTTTCATACACCCCATACATAATTTACCTTTATCTAAAAAAGACAAGAGGAGAGCCCTGCTACCCGTCTGAGCAACAGGGCAAATTATGAAAAAACTAACAAGTAAAATACTTACTTTGTATTAATAATATATCATCAAGCGGATCGAAAAGCAATGGAAATTAGTAATTTTGCAAATTTTATATAAAAACAAGATACGGAAATTGTGCATAGTACACAATGGCAAAGTGGAAATGTTATAATTATAGATATTGTTCTAATTGTTTACACGATTTAAAGGAATATTGATTTAGAGGATTATAAATTTAGAGGATTATTTGGATGATTACAAGAGGTTATGCTTGTGGATACATCACCTGGAAGAATTGTGTGGCTAATAGAGCGATTCTGAAACTTGCGAAAATAGTAAAAAGGGTGTATTTTTATAGTAACTAGGACGATATATCTATAAAGACCTATGTTTCCAGGGAAGGAACAGGAAGGAGTAAATATGAAGATTAATTCGTTTGATACAAATTCAATCAATCAGTTATTAAACAGTGCTTCAGGTTCAGGGAAGAACAATAGCGTTGATATGTCGGGCATTTATGGAAATCTTTCGGAGCTTGCCAGTGTAAAGAGTGGATCTTATGGAAAACTTGTAAAAAGCTATATTGCAAAGGATGACAAGGTAACTAAGGGTTCAAGCTCTGACAAGACAAATTCGAAAAAAGATAAAACCGACGAAAAGACAACGAATGAAAAGCGTCTGGCAAAGATTGAGACCAATGCGAAATCAGTTGCTGAGTCAGCAAAGGCTTTATATCAGAGATCAAAGCTTTGGAGCAAGGACTCTGAGGGCAACTATGACACCGATAAGATTTATGATGCAGTAAATAAATTTGTGAGTGATTATAACGCAACCATTAAGTCGGCAGCGGATTCAGAGGAGAGCAGTGTTGCAAAGTCTGCGGCTTCCATGGTGAACACCAACACCAGCAATATCAAGCTACTCAACAAGATTGGCATTTCGCTCGATGAGAAGACATATCAGTTATCCATCGATAAAGAAGCCTTCAAAAAGGCTGATATGAACAATATCAAAACCTTATTCTCTGGCACCGGTTCCTATGCATATCAGATGGCTGCAAAGGCATCCATGCTTGCGAATGATGCAGATTATGAGTCAAAGCGCCAGAGCACTTATACGGATCAGGGCACATACCAGGCGCCAAGTACTGGAAGCTTGTATGATTCATTGTTCTAGAGAAATTACTACGACTCACTATTCTGGTGATGTGTGGTTTGAAAATTGAAATAATATCCTTGTATTGATAAATATATAAGATATAAGATATAAGAATTTGAACGAGTCAAATGAAGCATAATGCTGTTGTTTGGCTCGTTTTTTACGGTATAGGAAATTGCTCCAATTTCCTATACCGCAAAAAAGGCTCCGCGAGGATGCGCACGCTTTTGCAGATGAAAAATGTCGCATCGGCGACGCAAAAGCGGCGCGAGAGTTTCGCAAGCGAAACTCTATTTTTATTATAGCGGCGAGGAGAATCGTCTGTATGCTTACATGCGAGATGATTTGACGAACGATAATGGAAGCTGGATATGCGAAGAACTATCTTGCCTATGATAAGAAGACAACAAAAATGAACTGAGTGGGTGATTTTTGGCGAGTGGAGTTGTGGAAACCCAATAACCGGCGAAGTTTGGGTATTTTTAGATAAATGAGGTCGAGAAGACCCAAAAGCCAGCGTAGTTTGGGTAATTTTTTATAAATGAGGTTGTGAAAACCCAAATTACAAATACAGATTTTTATTTCAAGAGCTCGCTAAAATTATTAGTACAAGTCAAAGAATAATTCATCTAATGATGATACAATGTATTCAAAGAAAGGAGAATCTGTAAATGGACAAGAAAACATTAAAGGTTCTAAACAATATGATGATCGATTTGGGATTTTCTCAAGATTATATAAATCTATGTTTGGGCAAATTAAAAACAGAAAGTCAGTTGTACAGAATGATTCTGTATATAATGGAGAATCTTCCACAGGAAGAGAAAATGGTGGATATGTTTATGGAAATTCTTCTGTTATCAGATTAGAAAATGATTCAATTTCAAAATTAATAAAACTCTACTCATCTGCTGAAACCGAAGATTTCAATGGCACTTATTCTTATATTGCTTCTATTTCTCTAAGCAAAAATGACCCTCCAAATTTGGAGGGTCGTTCAACGAAATGAAAAGTCTAAATACCCACACGGATGGTTAGACGATAATGCTAACAATGATTGGTCTAAATATATAACATATGTAGTAGACTCAAATCACGATATTTGGGAAGTGACTCTTCACGTTTCATTAACAGATGATAATAGAAATGTTTTGTACGATATTACTGTAAACACACAAAAAGTGGAGCAGGAAGTAAATTCTTCCACGTCTCCACTCGATAATAAAGTAGCATCTGGTGGTGGAAAAGTCAATGCCTCAGAAAGAAAATCCAAGAAAGACTCGATTGATATCGATAGTTAGCTTGATGGTTTATCAAAAATAACCCTCCAAATTTGGGAGGTCGATCAACTGGATATGGTAGTATTTTTTCTGACATTTCGTTCACCTAATGTCAGTATAAGTAAAACATATTGTTATATTGAATAATAAAACATATTGTTTTATTATATGCATAAAAGCAATCGCAATTAGGATTATAAATTCCGTATTTATTGAGAGAAAGAAAGGGAAAATAATGTTTGAGTCAATTGGAAAAAAGATTAAAGGGGTAGCAAAGTTTTTTGCATATTTAGAAATAGCTATAGCTATTATAGCCGGACTTTTTTGGTGGGGGAGTTTAAGTAAATATGGTGGTTCGGGAGTTGGGTTTGTTATATTTATCGTTATAGTCGTGGTTGCCTCAGGAATAGCATTTTTAACATACTGTTGCTTATATGGTTTTGGAGAGTTAATTGATCTTACTCGTCAAATCGAAGAAAACACAAAACCTTGTAAATCACATGAGACTAAAACTGAAATTATTGCGGATAAAAAAATGTTTGCCCCATATATTACTCGTGTTACGAAGTCAAATTTTGTGGATAAGTATGTAATATACTCTGTGAAACTTGATAAATCAGGTGTAGGTAATATTGTTATTCAGAATTCTAATATTAATGCCCTTAAATTCTCTCTCACTTACGAAGATATATGGGGAGAGCATCACACAATAAGTGAAGTTGAAGCTCTCCCACTTGAGGGGTCTGATTCGGTTTACGAATTTTCTTTTGATGCAACTGTTCGAGAGAAGCCAAAGACTATGGAAGTTTTTGTGCATAAATATATTCAAAATGGAGTATGCTATGAATGCACGGAGCACATAATAGAAAATCCTGGATTAAACGATGAAGAGACGACAAGTGCTTCAGTTACATATGGTCTTACTGCGGAAGAAGTATATAAGGAAATTTTCGACTCATTTGATGATCCTAATGAACCAATAAATGCATATATATTAAATAGACTTTATGCATATGTAAATAAAGAGAAAAGATTTGGAACAAATAAAAAAGATGATCTTTTAAAGTGTTATGAAGACTGTGAAAAGAAGCGTCCACTTATAAGAAAAGGCCCTATTATCGAAGGTGATGGAAAAGTTTTGTGCCCATGTTGTGGGAAAACGCAGGATGAGTCTCGTAAATTGTGTTTTAGTTGTGGCGTACCTTTTCTGTTTTAGTTAATTAGGTAAATTCTTTTTACTCAATAAAACTGATAAAAGACAATGGCTATAATACTGAAAAAAAAAGAAGACATAATTGAATGTCACGTGGATTTTAGACTGCTTCCATCATCAAATCAGATAATTAATTGCTATGAATAAAGAGGAATGCTAATGACTATAGAAAATGCATCTTTTTTGTAAGAAAAATATTCCTTTTTATTTTGGTGAAGAAATGGCAGAATTTGAAGTTCGTAAATAAAAACACCACCCCGATGATTCCTGTGAATCATTGGAGTGGTGTTTTTTGCATATAACGCGTCTTTTATATAGTTCCTACATATTCAAAATTCTCTTCTTAAAGGCTCTTACCTTTGCACTGTAGCGACTTGACATCACAAGTCCGACAAACAGCATGCCGATGGATACGCCCTGAATAATGTCAGTGAGAACAAAAATGACCCTCCAAATTTGGAGGGTCGTTCAACTGTCAACAATAAGTGGATGAGATTTTACACTTATGCAGAAAACAGATATGGTATGATTCAAAAAATAGAATTGGTAGTTGCCACTTCAGAAGAAGGGGTAAAATATCTATATGATGATATTCCAAAAGAAAAAGTGGAGCATTCGGGTAAATCCGAAACATCTCCACTCAAAGGTAATGTAGCATCTTCAGAAGAATCTGTCAAGGCTTCACAAAAAATGACCCTCCAAATTTGGAGGGTC
>JAZUGV010000046.1:0-60785 GCA_045641385.1 Agathobacter sp.
CTGCATGCTTGCATGCAAGGAGATTTGACGACCGCTAATCAGAGTGAAACATGCGAAGCGTGTTTCACCTCTGTTATGGCGACAAGGAAAATCGCGGACTTTATAAAACTATGAAGTTGTCCGATATAAAAAGTAGCACATCGGAAGAATACACAGGGTAGTATATGAATACAATAATTGACAACATTCGTGAACATAGCGTTAAAAACATGGAGTCCTCAAAGGGAATTTCCAATTATATAGCAGAAAGCAGAGAAAAAGAGCAGGTGGTGTCTGCCACAGAGACAGGATACGTTTTTGGTTCTGTAGAGCTTCCTGGGAATAGTCCGATTTATGGAAATCCTAATGAAAAAGAAAGAACCTTGGTGGATGAAATAAGTGAGAGCAGCCTGGATTCTGCGGAAGCAAGAAAAAATCAAATGGCAGTGCTTGCTAACACAACAACACCAGAAGATTTAAAGAAGATGGAGGAAGATGGTTATACCTTAGATAATACTTCCAGTCGCACCATTGTCACTGTATCAGAGCAGATTAAGGCAAATATTGCAAAAACAGGTGGTGAAGTAAGCGGCGAAATATCGAAAGAAGCGCTTGAGGAAATCGTGGGTAACTCTTACGTTGCAGTGCAGATTGCGCAGACTATGCAAAAGAACGATTTGCCATTAAATGAACAAAATGTGGAAGAGATTACGGAGCTTGCTCATATGTATGACAGTATCCGTGACATGACTGTGCAGGAAGAATTATATCTTGTAAAGAATTCTTATGCGCCAACAGTTGAGAATGTATATAAGGCAGAACATTCATCTGGGCTTCCAGTATCGAGAAATGAGATAAATATTGAAGAGTTTAGAGGACAGGTTGAGGAGGCAATCAAAAGTGCGGGACTTCCTGTAAACGAGGAAACTTTGAGGGAAGCACAGACTCTCATAGAAAACCAAATTCCATTAAATGAAGAAACCATAGAATATTTTCATGAACTAAATGGCTGGACGAAAGCAGGAGTAGGGGGCGCGCAGCTTGGAGAAGCGGTGTGTGATGCACTTGCGGAAGGAAGCGATATAAAAGCGGCCATGCTGCTGAAGGGATATTCTTTGTCCGACCAGGCAAGAGAAGGAAAAGATATTCTTGCAGATGTTACTGATGATGATCTGGCATACTGCGTAGAAAATAATTTGGAACTATCTATTAACAACTTTAAGCTGGCAAAAGCTCATCGTGGGCAGGTTGAGCCTTCGAAGTACGCACAGGATTTGAAGTTTATTACTGCAAAGAGAGTGCTTGAGGAGACACGTCTTTCCATGACAAGCGAAGCCAATCTATCATTGCTGAAAAAAGGAATTACAATCGATACAAAAGCGCTAGAGGCGTTGGTCGAAGACTTGAAGAATATAGAAAGAAATTTCTATGAGAATCTGCTTGCTGGTGAAGGAATTGAGCCAACGGAAGAAAAGGTGAATTCATTTGCGAAAACAATCGATGTACTTGCAGGGTTAAAGAGCGCGCCAGCAACGATATTAAGTGTAGAAGAGGTTGAGGAAACTCTTAATCACTTGTCTGAGAAGGCAAAGGTACAGACCGCTGACTATCAGAAAGCAAATGAAGAGTATGAAAAGCTTTGGACAGCTCCAAGAAAAGATATGGGAGACAGTATACAAAAAGCGTTTCGTAATGTCGATGATATTTTAGAGGATCTGAATCTGGAAAAAACTGCAGCTAATCAGAGAGCGGTTCGAATTTTAGCATATAACAGCACAGAAATTACAGCAGAGAATATTGCTGTAATTCGAGAAAAGGACGCACAAATGCAGAGACTGTTTACGGACTTGACACCAAGAACAACTCTTGAGATGATTCGCAGAGACATTAATCCGCTAGATATTCCTGTGGAACAGCTAAACAAAATTGCTGAAAGTATCAAAACAGAAATTGGTGATGAGGGCGCCGAGCGATTTGAGAAATTTCTGTATAAATTAGAGCAGAATAAGGATATTTCTTTAGACGAAAGAGATAGTTATATTGGTATTTACCGACTAATTGCTCAGGTGGAAAAGAGTGACGGTGCAGCTCTTGGCGCTGCGTATGAGCAGGGATCCGAAATAACTATGCGTTCGCTTCTGACACAGCTTCGAAACAACGCAAAGAAAAATATGGATTATGAAATTGATGATCAAATAGATGGACTAAACGCAACTATGACTGGGGCAAAAATTGACCAGCAGATTAGCAAAGCGTTTTCCCATGCTAATGCGAATAATGATTCGATGCAGCAGTGGCAGTCTGCGCTTGAAAGCTACGAACAAATGGTTGCGAAAGAGGATGATGCATTTTATGCCGAGTCCCTAAAAGAACTTCAAAATGCAGCCATGAGCGCAGAAGAAGTATATGAATATTTAGAGCATTTGGATATGCCGAATACGGTAAGCAATGTATTGGCAGCGGAAAGATTGCTCGCGCATCCCGGAAATGCTATTTCTTCATTATGG
Source organism: Agathobacter sp. (assembly GCA_045641385.1). GTDB lineage: Bacteria > Bacillota > Clostridia > Lachnospirales > Lachnospiraceae > Roseburia. Next base: position 2,487 of record JAZUGV010000046.1, read on the forward strand.
AAGGCGAAAGACAAGCTTTCAGAGGCAAAAGAGATTTTGCTGGAGCGTTTTAGTGAAGCAGTAAAGTCTCCTACAGAACTGGCGGATGCCCTTCAAACATTAGAAGAGGTAGCTGCGCATTGTATGGATTCCATGGTGGAAGAGGGAGAGAATGTTTCTGCAATGGATATTAAGGAGCTGCAGCTAGCAAATAAGCAGATTTCTTTAGCAGTAAGAGAAGCGCAGGAGGAAAGCTTTTTAATCCCTATGGAGACAGCGGATGGTGAGGTGACTGGCGTATCACTGAAGATTGTTAGGGGCAGTGGAAAAAAGGGCCTTGTAGATATCTTATTTGAAAGCATGTCTCTTGGTAAAGTAAGGGCGAGCATCGAGGCAAGGGCGGACGGAGTCAGCGGAACCATTTTATGTGATGACCCGGAAGTAAAAGAAGTTATGTCTCAGAAGATGCAAATGTTAGCACAGGAGCTTGCTGGGGAAGATGGAGAGGCTGTTGATTTGCAAGTGCTCTATGAGAAGGAGCTTATTCTGAAACAACAAAAACCGTCCAGAGACGAGGTATCCAATGATGAATACGACGTACAAACCGGACGGTTGTATAGAATCGCAAAAAGCTTTATTGAATTTGCAAGTGAGATTTAATCTCACTTGCTTTTTTAATAGATATATTTTGCAATGGTACTCCAAACATCGGAGGTTTCAAAACCAAGTCGCCAGAATGCGCAGCCTGCAAGTTCTTTGTCCTGCATAACCTTTAAGCGTTCTTCTGCTGAACTCGGATCTTCTAACCAGATTTCATAGGTGTTGCCATTTTCTGTGTAGGTTGCATAGAACTGTCCAGCCGATGGATTCCAGGTTTTTTTAGCTCCTTTTTTCGCAACCTGCTCATTTGCAGCATTCATACCAAGTGCTTTTGAGGAAATGCTATAGGTAGTACCCTCGCCTCCATCAGAATTACCCTGTGGAGCTTCGCACCACAGACGAGTATAGAATGGCATTGCAAGAATAAGCTGGTTTGCAGGAACTTCCAAAAGAGTATTGTCAACAGATTCAACAACCCAGTCCAAAGCAGCTACAGAGCCTGCTTCATCACAACCAGCCCAATGCTGGTCATATCCCATAAGAATTACATAGTCAGCGAAAACCGCCTGTTCTCTACGATTATAGAAAGCGGTGTACTCTGATGGGGCATAGTTGTCAACAGAGAGAACGATTCCGTTGGCTCTAAGTTTTACAGAAAGCTCGCGAACAAGCTGGATGTATGCATCCCCTACCTCAGGCTTTACAGACTCAAGGTCTAAGTTTATGCCATCAAGGTTAAGGCTGATAGCATAGGAAACAATGTTGTTAACCAAATTCTGTCTGGTAGAAGTATGAGTGAGTACATAGGTGGTGTCGGTTGAACCATCAATATTGTTGACAGTTGGCCAAACTTCAATTCCTTGATTATGACAATAACTTACATAGTCAAGATCGCCTTTACTAACAAGATTGCCGTCGTTTCCATTCATATAAAACCAGGTTGGAGCAATCACGTTAATTGCGCTTGATCTTGTCAAAACTTCAACAATATTGTTATTTGCAGCTTTGCTGTAGATGGCATTCCAACCGAGACAAATCTCAAAGTCACGTGTTATATGAGAAATTTCTTCTGCAACAAAATCTGATTTGATGTCAGTCTCACTTTTTTTCGACAGCTTGTTGGATTTGATATATCCAATGATTCCATCTTCTGTCATTACGCGAGTCCATTTTTGATCTTCAGCAATAATAAAAAGAGTGTCTTTTTTGGCAACGTCCTTTAAAATTGGACTTTTAATACCGCCAAGGACTCTAACACTGGTCTTGCCTTTGGCAAGAGCTGTATTTACAGAACCAAACTGATTTGTAATTACAACACGATTAGGGTTTTCATAGATTTCGTAAAGCATATCAGAGAAAAGCTTCACGAATTCAATATTAATCCAGCAGGAATCTTCTGTTGGAGTTACGATGGTTGCATCAAAGTCGACAACATTTTTGTTTTCACGATAATTGGTCTCACCAGGGTTTGCAGAGATAACAGCGTTGGCGGTTGTGTAAAGCAAGACGTTTTCGTTGTTATCCCAATAAAAGCGGGAGTTAATATTATCATGAACAAACTTATAGTCTAAATGAAGCTTGCCATCAATATATACTGCTTTGGTTTCAAGGTCCTGATAATTGAGAATGATAGCAACTTGATCCTCTGCAGCGATATCATAATGCTTATTTAAATCGGCATGTTCCTTGGATGGACTGTATTTCTTTGCAACGGCCGCGAGACCAATTACACCTACAGTCAAAAGAATCAGAACAATGACGATAAGAATCGGCATAATTTTTTTCTTCATAAAATGGAATTACCCCTTTCCTAAATATCCAATCTATTATAACACATTTCATAATAAGAAGTAACGGAAATAGGGAGTTTATAGAGGGAAGCCGCCAAAGGCGGCTTCCGAGGCTTTTTCTAATCTTCTTAAGTTTGTGAGGGGAGCATTGAACCTCCCTCCCATGCATAAAAAATAGTTAAATGGTTACGTTAAAACAATAAAAGAGTTTTATCAAAAAATTAAAGAACAATCACCTCCTTTTCGCCCTCTTTCTCCGTGTTTGAATCTAAAAAGAAAGAGATAACTGCACTTTTGAATTCAAGAGGATGAAATTCTATTTCAAATACAAATGATTTCAAATTGTTCATGGTCTTTACCTGTTAAAGAAGAGTGAATGTGTGGTATATCTTCCCTTCTCTAGAGCCCTTTCTATAAATTTCCACTGATCGGAGGTAAGTTGAAACGGATTTTCCAAAAAAGGAATAGCAACGGGAACGACTCCGTGCTGGTGTTTAAATTCTCTCACATTCAAGGCTGTAGCTAGATTCCCCATACAAATAATTTCCTTATCCTTACCTTGATATAAAGTACGCAGGTGAGAGAACCAATTCCAGTAGGATTCGCAATTCCACGGGCTGATATATCCGAGAGTGAGGCACACGTCACAATGAAAAAACTCCTGGATAGTATTCTGATTAAGCACCCCAAAATCAATAACCAGAACATCATAGTGCTGCTTTAGTAGGAGCGAATACTCTCTGAGGTTTGAATTTGGATAGAAATCAATGCCAGATTTGCGAAAAGAAAGTTGTTCAGATTCTTCAATTATTTTTGCAAAAGCATTCGCATTATTCAGCTCAACGCAGGCAGTCCACATATGAAAGCCACTACTCATATAATTCGCAAAAGCAAGTGCAGCAGTGGTTACTCCAGCTTTGTGTATAGCACCACACAACCCAATAATCAGCGGAGTTGCAGGATTTTTAATAGTATTCTTTCGAATGATATAATCCTCCTTTTCTTAGAAAAGCAGCTTTTGAAAAAAGGTCAATTTTTCTTTTGTGACACGAAACGCATCTGAGGTATCTCGAAATGAATAGACAGGATGTCCAAGATTTTTGGCAAGTAGCCGCACCGTAGAACGAGACCCATCGGTACAGATGATGATAAGTTTATCTTTGTATCGACGAAGTGATTCGAACATAGCTTGTGTATCCTTGCGCTTCCAGATGGAGGTGTTTGCGACTAATATAATCTGGTCAGAGGAGTTTAGTAAATTTTGATTGGTTGCAACGCCCAGATCTATTATTAGTACGTCGGAGCCCATAGGTTCCACAAGAATGCCAGGTCCGTACATTGGAATGCCGACAAAATTGCGATAAAAAAACTTGCCATCCCGAATATGCATTGAGAAATCGCTTTGGACCATGTTGCGTAAAGCATCAGAGTCGTTTTGCTCCAGGTAAGTGCAGGATTTTCCCTGATAGTTAATGCAACAACAAAGAGCGATTCCCAGATGTGTTGTGCCACAGCCATGCGAGCTGCCTAGCATGGTGATGGTTTTACAAGAGTTACGCTTCGACAATTGTTTCTGTTGTTGCGACAATGCGAAGCGAAATTCTTCCACCGTTTCATATCGAAGAGAGGCTTTTGCATGTGCCGCAGTTTGAAGTATTGGGTAAATTTGACTGGAAAATTCAGAGTCTGTATGCTTTGCAAGATATAAGGCGAATTTGCCAAGCGTATAGACATCTGACTGCTGATTCAGCTGTTGATTTTCCAGCACTTCTGGGGCGCTAAAATCAACATTTCCGTTTGTCAGAATCGTGGAATCTCCCTGGTTACAGCACACACTAAAGTCGATTAACTTAAGACTGTCAGCACACAGAATCACGTGTTCTGGCTTCAAATCCTGATAGTAAACAGGGCCAGATGGAAAACTGTGTAGATAGCAAAAGATCTCGCAAAGCTGTAACATAAATTTAAAAAAACTTTGTGGGGATATTTCACTTTGATGAAGAAAAAGTTCTAAGAATGATTCACCAACAACATATTCCTCGACAAGATAATAATATTCATCATCCTCGAAAAAATCATAAACCTTTGGAATACCTGGGTGATTCAATTGCTTTAATAACTTTGCTTCGGGTAAAATTGGAACATCGGTAGCCAGATTTTTGGGGGAAATCTTAATTGCAAACTCCGCGTCCAAATTGAGATGTCGGGCCAAATACACAGTTGATTCGCAACCCTGGCCAAGGGGCTTAATCAACTCGAATTTGTCTGACAATGATGAAAAATTGTTTTGCAAGTTCGGTCCTTTCTGAAACGAACTCTTGTGATGTCAGATATATCACAACAAAAAACTGGTAGCAAGTACTTTTTTGAAAAATAGGAATAAATTACTAATTGTCAAAGCGATTACAGAAGATTTTAGAAATATTTAATACTCCAGTCGCTTTACATCTCTTTTGTCTTTGGCTATAATAAATTAACCAAAAAGGAGTGATTGCATGAAGATTGAAAAGGTAAACGACAATCAGATTCGATGCACCCTGACAAAAGAAGATCTCGCAAGCAGACAGATTCGTCTGAGCGAGTTGGCATATGGATCAGAGAAAGCCAGAGAGCTTTTTAAAGATATGATTTCGCAGGCAAATTATGAATTTGGATTCAATGTTGATGACATTCCACTTATGGTGGAAGCGATTCCGGTTTCTGCGGATTCCATTATTCTTGTAATTACAAAATGTGAATATCCGGAGGAGTTAGACACCAGATTTTCAAAGTTCTCAGAGCCAGATCCAGCTTTGTTGGGAGAGATGAATGCACAGCCACAAAACAAGCAGCCACAAGGGGCTGCGGATATCGTAGACTTATTTAAAAAAGCATACGAGCAGGCTGCAAAGGCAGATGAATCTGCAAAAGAAAAAATTAATACAGAGGAAAAGAAAGAGGAGTCAGCTCAGGAAATCCCAGCAGAATTAAAGGATTTTGCCCGTTTGTTTGAACTTACGAATTTTGCGCAGGCAGAGCGTCTTGCCAAAGTGTTAGATCAGTTCTATCACGGGGAGAGTGCCTTTTTCAAGAATCCTGCAAATGACAGATATTATCTATCTTTACACAAGGGAGAGCATTCTCCAGAAGAGTTTAACAAGGTTTGTAATATTGCCTCAGAGTATGCAAAACAGAAGACATATTCGCGTTCTCAGGAAGCTTTCTTTGTAGAGCATGGATATGTGTTGATTGAAGAGGCAGCAGTTGAGACCCTTAGCTCTTTGTCATAATCGATATAATCATAATAAAATGCAAAATAAAAGCTCTAAGCATAATGCTTAGAGCTTTTTATTTATATTATTCTGCAAGATCTTTTGCAAGGAATTCGTTGATGCTGTTTACTAATTCATCAGGCTGAATTCCGTGAACCATAGCAGCCTCCTCGATGGTCTCCATCTGTGAAGATGGGCATCCAAGACAATGCATTCCAATTCCTAAAAGCATTGGAGCAATGTTAGCATCGATCTGAAGAAGCTCGCCGATCATTGTATTCTTTGAAACAGTTGCCATGAGTTTGTCCTCCTATTCTTATCAATTGCGCAAAATCTATTATAATACGATTTTTCAGCAATTGCAACGAATTTGAGCGGAATCGAAAAGGAAAAAGAGGTTAAGAATTATTGCGGATGCGACGATATATTAAACATGAAAGGTGGTATGAGCAATGAAAATCAACCGTAATATGTCGGCCGTAATCACAAATAAGCAGCTTCTTAGAACAGAAAAGAAAATGACTGCTTCTATGCAGAGATTATCAAGCGGTCTTAAAATAAATTCGCCTGGAGAAAATCCATCTGGTATGGCTATTTCTAACAAGATGAGAGCACAGATTAAGGCGCTTGATCAGGCAAAATCAAACACAACAGATGGAATTTCTGTTATGCAGATTGCTGACGGAGCGCTCAATGAGGCGACCAGCATTTTGCAGAGAATGAGAGAACTTTCTGTTCAGGCAGCAAATGGAACAAATTCTGTTGCTGATAAAAAGAGTATTCAGGCTGAAATCGATCAGCTTAGAGAAGAAATTGACCGTATTTCGTCTGACACGGAATACAATACAAAGGTTCTTTTGGACGGATCCTCTGATACAAGAGTTTATGCAGATCCAAAAGAGGCATCTAGAATTAACATCTCTGATGATGTCCCAATGGGATTTTATGATATTGACGTACAGGCTAATGCAACACAGGCAACGGCTGTATTCTCGTTTACTGCGCTGACTGCGGCGAGAACCGCTGCTGCAGGAGATGACAATTACATTTATATGAACGATGTTGCAATTCCAATTAGCGCAAATATGACAGATAACGAGTATTTGAGTGCATTACAAAGAGGAGCAGAGGAAGCTGGCTGTGAAATTGAATACAACGATGCGAATAAGTCAATCAACGTTCTTTCGCGCTTCTATGGAAGTGATGCGGAGGTAAAAATTACCTTCTCACAGAGTATGTCAGATGCGTTATTTGCGGCAGGCGCATTAGATAATATTTCTTTTTCTGACTGGGAGCTGAACGAGGATACAAAGGCTTATGAAAAAGTAATTGTTGGAACAGATGCGGAGATTAATCTGGCAGGTGGATTTAACAATACTGCAAGTTATAAGGCTGATGGAAATAGAATTTACATCCAGGATCAGGGTGGTTTTTCAATGGAGTTTCTGTTAGACGAGAATGCAACCATTGGAAATCTTGAATTAGAAGTATCTGATGTCGGAAGAATGATTATTCAGACAGGTGGAAACGAATTCCAGACAATCGCGGTTAGAATTCCTGAGGTGTCAAAGGAAAGCCTGTACTTAGATACTGTAGATGTCACAGTTTATAAGGGTGCAGAGGACGCAATGGAAACCCTGGATGATGCAATTGCATATGTATCCAGTGTTCGTGCAAGAATTGGTGCATATCAGAATCGACTGGAATATTGCGAGAATTCACTTGCAGCAACAGGAGAGAATATGACCAGTGCATATTCAACTTTACTTGACACTGATATGGCAGAAGAAATGACAGAATATACACAGCAGAATGTGCTTGAACAGGCAGCAATCTCTGTTTTGTCACAGGCAAATCAGATTCCTCAGCAGGTTTTGTCACTGCTTCAGTAGGAATAAAAGAGGGACTATATGGATATCGAATTAAAGCATAGTTTTACCAGACGTGTGAGTCAGAGTAATCGCACGGAACTGATTGTGCTCATCTACGAAATCTATTTTGCATATACAGCGCAGGCGCTTGACGAACTTTCAAAGGACAGACTTCTGTTTGACCGCGCAGCGTACCGCACAGCAGTGCAAAAGGCAGCAGAGGCACTCGGCAGTTTGATGGAAGCGCTTGATATGAGCTATGAGCTTTCATGGAAGCTTCGAAGTATTTATGATTACTGCAGAAGACAGATTTATAAAGCAAAATCCGTAGAAAGAGCAGAGTATATAGAAGAGTCAGATAAGCTTATGACAGCGATGATGAAGGCATTTACAGAGGTTGCAAAGCAGGATGACTCCAAGCCACTTATGCAAAATGCGCAGACCGTGTATGCAGGATTTACCTACGGGAAAGGTGAGTTGAACGAAAATTATATACAGACTGAAAATAGAGGATTCTTCGTGTAGAAGAATCCTTTTTTTGCTATTTGGAGCAGGCTGATTACGAAGTTTATCGGTTATGTACGAAAATTTTTAAAATTTTTTGTTGAGAAAATACAAAGATTTTTCGATTTTTCAAAAAGGGATAGACAAGCAAACGGTTGCGCTGTATGATTCGATTCACACACAAGGGGGTGATGAATACGGACGATGCAATGCGGATTGCATCAGAGCTGATACTGCTGGTGATATTACTCGCGGCAATGTATTCAGACATAAAAACCCATAGGATTAGTAACCGGCTAATCTTAGTTGGGGCAATAATATGCTTGCTGCAAGCAGTGGGGGGCGGGCAGTCTGTCAAATTACTTCAGGTTATTATAAACCTGTCTATACCGGTTATTATTCTATATCTTTTGTATCTGATTCGTGTAATTGGTGCAGGGGATGTCAAATTATTATCCTTGATTAGCGGATTTATGGGAATAGGGTTTTTCTTTAAGGTAGCACTTGTAGCGTTTGTTGTTGGTGCTGTCTGGTCTCTTATACTCTTAATTCGACAAAAAGCTTTTTGGAGAAATATGGAGGTGGCGCTTTTTTACGCGTTTGATCTTATGAGAGGAGAAATCAAACCCTATGATGTTGCCGCACCTGGTCGACTGCAAATCGAAATACCTTTTGCAGTATGCATAGGGGTGGCGTTTGGAATTATTAGATTAATGGAATGCCTGAAACTGGCATAGGGGTATATGCATGGAAAAAATAGCATTAGGAATCTGTCTGTTTGAGAAGGAATATGAAAAAAGATTCTGCGCGATCATAATGAACTATTACCGCTCAAAGGTGAATCTGTATATTTATTCCTCGATGGAGGAGATTGCAGAAAATCAACTAAGCTCGCTGGTGATAGATGACTATGAGACCGCGATTATGATGCAAAGGCGATTAAAAATACCAATCATCTGTTTGACGGAGAAGGGGATAAACAGTGAGATTGAAGGGGTAATTTGTGTGGATAAATACATGGAAGTTAGCAGCATTATGAGCGAAATCATACAACAGATTGGCGGTGAAATTACAGAAATATTTGAAGGGGGTACCTATACTCCTAAAACAAGTCTGATCGGAGTGTATGGCTTGAGCGAGAGTGAATTTCAGCTTCCGCTCGTGCTTACACTGGCAGATATCTTAGGGGAGAGCGAAAGGGTGTTAGTGTTAGATTTGCAGGAAAACAGCGGACTTGATGTGTATGAAAGACCAAAGGACTGCTTATGTCTAGAAGATTTATTTTTGATGGTTAAAAGCGGTAACTGCAAGAGGGAACATATGCAACGCGCAATAGGAAAGCATAATCGTATGGAATATGTTTATCCTGTTGTAAATACTGAGGTGCTCAGTGAATTGGAACGCCGTGAAATGCTTTTGCTAGTTGATTTGTTAAAAGAATCCTTCGACTATAAGGTGATTATTATAAATCTGGGTAGCAGATTTCAGGGGTTTTTTGAACTACTGAATCAGTGTTCTCAAATATATATGCTTCAAAACAGAGGCGGTTTGGGGAAGTGGCGCGAGTATGAATTTATAGAGGAAATCTGTAAAAGAGGCTACAACCGCCTTGTGGATAAGCTGGTAAAAATAGAGGTTCCATTGATTACACAAAATTTTTTGACCTGCAGGGAAATTGCAGAACAGTGGAGATGGGATGAGTTTGGAGATAACCTGAGAAAACTTTCCTTTAGGGAGGCGGAAATTGGATAGCTTATTTATGCAAGTACACGATGAGGTGCTAAGCAGGTTAGACTTTACGCACGAATTGAACGATGAGGAAATTTTAGAACTAATTAAACAAATCGTTCGAGAACACTCTGCAAGACAGACTATGGGCCTGAGAGAAAGAGAGTCATTGCAAAAAGAAGTATTTAACTCTTTGCGAAGATTAGATGCCATCCAGGAATTAGTGGATGACGAAGATGTGACAGAGATTATGGTAAATGGGTGTCAGGCCATCTTTTATGAAAAGCGCGGCGAAATCTTTGAGTGGGATAAAAGATTTGTGTCGGAGGACAAGCTTGCAGATACCATTCAAAGAATTGTATCTGCTCACAATCGCTCTGTAAATCTGTCGAGTCCCATAGTTGACAGCCGTTTGGAAGATGGCTCACGTGTAAATGTAGTGCTCTCACCCATTTCTATTGACGGGTCTACGATGACCATTCGCAAATTCCCAAAATCTCCACTTACGATGGAGCAGCTAATGCTTGTTGGGGCAATCACAAAAGAAGCAACAGACTTTTTGCAGAATGCAGTGGCTCATGGGAAAAGTATTTTAATTTCGGGAGGGACCGGATCTGGAAAAACAACCTTTTTGAATGCACTATCCGCAGCAATTCCCAAAGATGAAAGGGTCATCACAATCGAAGATTCAGCGGAATTGCAATTAAAGGGAATCAAAAATCTTGTCAGGCTCGAAACGAGAAATACCAGCATGGAGGAAACGATTCAAATTTCTATACGTGATTTGATTCGTACTGCATTGCGAATGAGACCGGACAGAATCATTGTCGGAGAGTGTCGTGGCGAAGAGGCGTTTGACATGCTACAGGCGATGAATACGGGGCATGATGGTTCAATGTCTACCGTACATGCAAACTCATGTAAGGATTCACTACTTCGCCTTGAAATGATGGTTCGAATGGGGATGGATTTGCCGTTAGATGCCATTCGTGCACAGATTGCGTCAGGCATTCAGTTGGTTGTGCAGTTAAATCGTATGGCAGATCACAGCAGAAAGGTGGTCGAAATTGCAAGCCTAGAAGGGATTTTGGAAGGCAACATGGTTTTAAAACCAATATTTCTGCGAAGGGACGGTGAGCTGGTACGAGTCAAAGAATAAAAAACAGAGCAGTTGCCAATATAAAGGTAATTGCTATAGCAGCTGCGATTACAGTATTTATCAGCTACGCAGTGTTTGACTGGATTTGGTGTTTGTTTGTGTTTCCTCTCATCTATTATCTGGTGAATAAATACGAGAAGAAACAGGAAAGAAAAGCATGGGAGAAGGATCTTAAAAAGGATTTTGAAGTGGTTTTGACAACCGTTTCCACGGATTTGATCGCGGGGGCATCTGTGGAGAACGCCTGGAGAAATGCCCTCAATCCCCTGAGAAATTCCTATGATGAAAAGCGTCTGGAAAAACAGGAAAAAGGGGAGATGGAGAGATTTTTGGTAGAATCCTATCGTCTTATGGGAATGAATGTGGCGCTTGAGGAAATTTTTCTTGCGTTCGCGCAGCGGGTCAAGCAGGAGGATATCAGTAATTTTGCAGAGGTGTTTTCCTATGCCAAACGAAGTGGGGGAAATCTGGTGCATATTATGGAGCACACAGTGAGAATGCTTCAGGATAAAAGGGAAATTGAAAATGAAATCGAGGTATTAGTGGCAGGGAAAAAGATGGAACAAAGGGTTATGAATCTTTTTCCGGCTGTGATGCTTTTGTATTTGAGGTTTACTTCCGCAGATTATCTAGGAAAGCTGTATCATAACCCGCCAGGAGTCGCCATAATGATTGGCTGTATGATAGTATATCTGTTTTCTGTCTGTCTTTCAAAAAAGATTCTAGAGATTCAAGTTTAAAAGGGGTTATATCAGTCAATGAAAAAAGAGGGAAAGAAGAGTACGAAGCAAAGCAATAAGAAGAATAATAACAACAAAAAGCATACTCCATTGATCCTTGTAGCTTTTATTGTTTTTCTTGCCTTTGGAATTTACAGTGATGTCACAGAAATAGAACAGGATACTACAAGGATAGCGAGGCCCAACGAGGGAGAAGCGACAAAAATTATCGATTTTGAGCTGACTGCGGGGGATGTATTTGAAAAATATCCATATGAAGTTGAAATTCAGCCGAAAAACGCAAAGAAAAATTCGGGGTTTGATTTGGGCCTGGGTGATATGGAGCTAAGCAAAGAGGATCTTTTGCTAGAAGAGCTTGAAAGAGAGTTGGCTTCTGGAAATCCAAATTCTGATTATTTTAAGCTTCCCAGCCAGATTCAAGGGGTAAGTCTCTCGTGGAAGCAAAAGAAGAATCATATGACGCTTAAGATATTCGTTTTTGAAACAGTTGTACTAATCCTTTTAGTTTTGCTAGAGAAGGAGCAACGAAAAAAAGCGCATCAGAAGCAGGTGCTGAATATGAAAATGGATTACCCAGGAATTGTGAGTAATCTGGCAGTTCTTACAGGCGCAGGAATGACAGTTCGACAAGCATGGAATAAAATTTCCGCTCGATATTCCGGCAATAGGTTGAAATCACATCCGGGACAGGAGATGGTTGTTTTGTGTGAGTATGAGATGAAAAATGGGGCCAGCGAGAGAAGCGTGTATCAAAAAATAGCGGAATTAGGTCAGCTTGAAGAATATCGCAGGCTCTCAAGACTGTTAACGCAGAATTTGGAAAAGGGAAACAAAAAGTTAGGAGCGCTATTGGAGCACGAAAGTGAAGATGCATTTTCGGAAAGAAAGCGTGTTGCGGTGAAATTGGGAGAAGAGGCAACCACAAAGATGATTTTTCCGTTAATAGTCATGCTGGCAGTTGTAATGGTGATTGTGATTGCACCGGCGGCGATTGATTTTATGGGATAGAAAGGAGAAGTTATGTTAGGATTTAATAATTTTATGAAGAGTGAAGATGCAGTTGGAGTAGTGGAATTAGTGTTGATTTTGGTGGTTTTAATCGGTCTTGTTTTGATATTTAAGAAGCAGATGACATCGATTGTGAACTCCATTTTCAATACCATTAAGAGCAAAGCAGGGGAAGTATGATTAAAGAAGCGAGTGGAAGCATTACCATTTTAGCCAGCTTATCCATAATGTTGATATCTAGCCTGTTATTTTCTCTTATAGAGGCAGGGCGTTATTGGGAAATGGATAAAACGGCGCGAGCTTCAGCGGAGGCTGGAATAGAATCTCTATTTGCGAATTATGAACCGACATTGTGGGAGACATATCATCTTTTACTGTTAGAGGGAGGAGCGTCTCATCAGACTTCAAACGCAGACCGTGAAGCGTATATCAAAGAATTGCTGGAGGATGACATGTTTCGCAAAAGTGACAGCCTTCTGCAGTATAAGGTAAATGAGATTCAATTAAACAACATTGTTTATATTACAGATGATGCTGGTAAAGCTTTTGAAGCTGCTGTGACTGCATATATGGGGAACAGTTATACCTTTGGACTCTACGATTATTTAATGAGTCAAATGGAGAAAGTTGCGCTATTTGATGGTAAAAAAGAAGATTTGTCGCAGGAGGTAAAAGAATCAAAGATTGCCTATGACAATGTTAATGGAGATGATGCAGATGCTTTAAAAGCAGTAACTGCTGTTGAGGCAAGGGGCATTTTAGCCATGGTTTTGCCGCGTGGGAGTACTGTTTCTGGGAAGAGCATAAATATAGAGAATTCTGTATTAAATCGAGAAATCAATGTGGGTGATGGGCGTTTGTCCGGACTGGGGATTTTTGATACACCAGCTGTGTTGTCATATTTTCAGACCTACTTTTCCAGATATGGGGAGGTAAAGGAGGATCATGGGTTGGACTATGAACTTGAGTATATTCTTTGCGGAAAGGGGACCGATGAGGAAAATTTAAGAGCGATTGTCGACCGAATTTTGATGTTGCGGGAGGCTGCGAATATGGGATATTTGCTCACAGACGCAGCAAAGGTTGCGGAGGCTGAAACGCTTGCGATTGCCATATGTGCCTTTGTCGCACAGCCAGAGCTGGTGGAGCCTGTCAAGTATTCGCTTCTGGCGGCCTGGGCATACGCTGAAAGTATACTGGATATGAGAGCTCTTTTGAATCAGAAAAAGGTTCCGTTGATAAAGAATTCCGCTCTGTGGACGAGTGATTTGTCAAATATTCCAAATTTGCTCAACGGATATGAAGAGGCAATTAGTTCTGAAAGTGGATTTAGCTATGAAATGTATCTGCTCAGCTTCCTGGCACTTGCAGGAACAAAAGTCAGATCCTTACGTGCGTTAGACGCAATGGAGCTGACGGTTCGACGCGAGGAGATGAGAAGCGATTTTCGAATCGATAACATGATATTGGAGGCTTCCATAGAGTTGGCGGTCCGTTATCATACAGCATTCTTTGGGATGGAGGCAATCACAGAATCAATGGGAAGAAATTTTTATATTAAAAAAGGCGCCTCCTATTCATATCGAAAGGCAGGTGTATAAAGGTGTCTCTTTGCAATGAAAAAGAATTCTCTTCAAACATAACTCTCTCGACACACGCCAATCATACCAATTTATTCATTCTGCGAAATTGCAAGGAGATACCTTTATGTGCCTGCAAATTAAGGGCTTCGCTTACAGTAGAAGCGGCAATCGTATTTTCTTTTGTAACGGCATTTTTCATAAGCATTTTGTTTTTCTTTCGGATTATGCAGGTGCAGACAGATATGCAGGTGGCACTTGGCTATGCGACAAGAAGAGCGGCTACGGCCGCAACAAAAACTGATTCTGAAGAAGTGCTGTTACTACTGGCGAAAGGGTATTGGCGAAAGGGGTTAAGTAATAAAGAAAGGGTAAGTGAATATATAGATGGAGGACTTGCGGGGGTTCGTTTTGCAGAATCAAAAGCAAGTGGAGAATATGTGGAGCTGGTGGCGAACTATTCAATGACGGTTCCATTTTCATTTTTTCCGTCGCTTGGAATCAAAGTAACTCAGGCACAAAAAAGTAAAAAATGGACAGGGGATGAAGGCTGGACCATGGACCAGAATGATCCTTATGTATATGTGACAAAAAATGGAACTGCTTATCATCTCAACAAGGAATGTAGCTATTTAAAGCTGTCGATGCAAAGAAAGGGAATTAAGGAAATAAGTGATATGAGAAACAAAGATGGAGAAAAATACTACCCGTGCGAAGAGTGCGCGGAAAATATTGGCGACCTGTCGGTTGCATATATTGCAGATTATGGAACAAGATACCATGCGAGTATGGAATGCAATGCAATCAAGCGACATATTTATATGATGCATTTGTCAGAGGTTGAAGGTCGTAGCTGCTGTAGCAAGTGTGGCGGAGGGAGAGGATGACATATGTAACTTGTCTTGAGACCATACCTTTTTTGGTTATTAACAGTGTTCGTGATTTTCGAAAAAGGCAAATTTATGTGATTTTGACCGTATTGTGGGGACTGTGTGGAGCACTTATGCTGCTAATCGATCAAATAATTACAAAAAATCTGTCTTTTCTCAGGTGGAGTGGAGTTCTGGTGGCGATTGCAATTTTGTTGATTGCTAAACTCAGCAAAGAAGCCATTGGATATGGAGATGGACTAGTTTTGCTCGCGTTATCCTTTTACCTGACGCCACGAGAATTTATTGGGGCAACATGCCTTGCCTTCTTTTTGTCCTCTATTGTGGCGGTGATTTTGTTAGTTGTGTTTCGAAGGAAAAAGAATGAGCAAATGCCATTTGTTCCATTCCTATGTCTGTCGACAATGATAGTGTTTATTGGGGAGGCTTGTATTTGATTAGAAAATTGCAGCAGTCACGAAATTGGGAGGCATTAGGAAGAGGTTCTTTTACGGTTGAAGGCGCTGTTATCTATCCAATGTTCTTTCTTCTTATTCTATTAGTCGTTCAATTCGCAGTGAGCCTGTATCAGGAGGTAAAGAAGGAGTATGAGCCGGCCATGATAGAGGATTTGTGGGAGGTTCAGGAATTTTATAATTATAATCTGATTCCGGGGAGAAACGAGGAGGAAAAGTATATTATTCAATGATCATAGATGAAATTACATACGAACGAAATTTGACAGGAAGCTTTTTGGTTGCGCCAAAGGCAAAAACAGCAGAGTTCGAAGAAAAAATAATGCTAAAAAAGAAGATTGAGGGAATGCTTTCCGTGGAGAGCTGTTTCTATAATGATAAGCTACAGTACTGGTATAATATCACAGGCTATCAGTCTCTGGAGATGCGTTGTCAGAGGAAAAAGATTGATTATAGTTTTGTGGAGAGACTTTTGCTTAGAATTTGTGAGCAGTTCGAAAAGCTTGAGTGGAATATGATATCTCCACATAGTATGCTGCTCGATCCTGAATTCATTTTTCTGTCGAGCACAACTTCGGAAATTTGTTTCATGATGTACCCGGGATATGATTTGCTGGAAATGAAAGGCCTCAGAGAACTCATGGATTATCTGCTTATCAGAATAGATCATACTAAGCCAGAGGATATACAGAGGATTTATCAGCTATATGAGATTGTGATAAATGAAACCAGCACAATCCATGATATTCGGGAGGTGCTTATTAAAGCACGTAATCAAAAGTTGAAATTAGAGATAGAGGCGGAGCAAAAGAGGGAAAATGTTGCCAGCATTAAGATGGATTTGGCAGAGAAATCTGCTGATGGAACCATTGACCGAATGTCGGATGAGCGGAACGTGTCAAAAGAAAGTTATTTTGGAATTGAAGAACTTGGGGAAATGGAGATCGAAGAGAAGGAGGATTTCTTTCAAAAGGCCAAAAAGCAGATTCTTGAATGGGGGGAAAAGTGGGTTCAGTCATATCTGAAACACTTGAAGCATGGGGATGACACAGGAGTAGATTATAAGAAAGATAAAAAGGTGCAGCCAAAGAGAGAGAAGCGTCGAAGGAAGGAGACCTTTTCGATGGAAGACTATCTCGTGACACCTGAGGACGATTTTGTCGAAGAAGAGAATGAGAAACCTGAGACTACACCTACCGTATGTATTCGAATTACGGGAGACTATGCGAAAGGAATACTTAAATACGAGGGAAGAGATGGATATCCAAATATAGATTTGTCTCAGCTGGTGGAAGAAGGGAAGGCCGTTTGCGTGGGCAAGGATGTTAGCGCTGATATTCGAATTCGAAGTGAAACTGTCAGCCGAATGCACGCTCAGATTTGTAAAAGCGCCGACACCTATTATATAGAAGATTTGAACTCAACAAATGGAACCTTTGTGAACGATGAGCTTCTTGCATTTCACACCAAACTGCCACTAAATATAAACGATAAAGTACAGTTCGCGGACGTTGTTTATCGAATGACATAAATGAGGTAATTATCGTCCATTTTCATTGCTTTTGCCCAATAAAATTTATATACTTAATGTTATAAATGCAGACCTAGAAAAGAGGGTTACTATGAACATTAATGTATATTATGGTGGAAGAGGATTGTTAGATGATCCTACATTATATGTATTAAATAAAATGGAGGATGTACTCCGTGAGCTGCGAGTAAATGTTACCCGCTATAATATTTATGAGCACAAAAACGAGATTTCAACTCTGCCTCATACCATCAAGGATGCGGATGGAATTATTCTTGCGACCACCATTGAATGGCTTGGAATTGGTGGATATATGCAGCATTTTTTAGACGCCTGCTGGCTCTATGGAGACAAGGAGAAGATTCGCTCGATTTATATGCAGCCAATCGTAATGTCTACCACCTATGGAGAGCGCGAAGGCGAACTTGAAATTCGCAAGGCCTGGGAAATCCTTGGCGGATTGCCATGCGAAGGATTATGTGGATATGTGGAGGATCTTGTTTCATTTGAGATGAATCCTGAGTATACAGAAATCATTGAAAAGAAGGCGGAAAATCTTTATAGAACCATTTCACAAAAGATGAAGAGCCTGCCTTGCAGTAGCCAGGCGGTTCGTCAGAGTGTTCTTCGTACGCAGGAGTTAAACCTGACTCCGCAGGAGAGCGAGCAGCTTTCTCAGTATGTTTCTAATGATTCCTATGTGCGCAAGCAGAAGGAAGATATCGAGGAGCTTGCCAGCATGTTCAAGGGAATGCTTTCGAATAAGTCGGACGAAGAAGTCTATATGGATGATTTGCGAGCACGTTATGTGCCGCAGCCAGATTTCAGAGCGAGCTACTACCTTGAAATTGAAGGTAAGAACGACGGCATTATGATTACAGTTGATGATGGCATATTAAATATGAGTGTGTTGCCAAAGAGAGACTTTGTCGATGTCGAGGTGAAGCTTTCATCAAAGGTTATGGATGACCTGCTACAGGGAAGAATGTCTGTGCAGAGAGCGTTTATGACGGGTGAAATTGTTGCAAAGGGCGACTTTAAGGTCCTCAGAATGCTTGATCAGATGTTTGGTTTTGCAGCATAGTAGAAAAGAAACAGGAGAAATACCATGAGAGACGACAATTGTATTTTTTGTAAATTGGCAAATGGAGATATTCCAACCAATTCCATTTATGAAGACGAAGATTTTAATGTAATTCTTGATGCGGGCCCGGCAATGAAGGGACATGCTCTTATTTTACCAAAGCAGCATTACGCAAATCTTTATGAGATTGATGAGGATGTGTTGGCAAAGGCTGCAAAGCTTGCGAAAAGAGTCGTTACAAAAGAGACAGAGGTTCTTGGAGCAGATGGATATAATCTGGTTCAGAATAATGGAGAGGTTGCAGGACAGACGGTCTTCCATTTCCATTTACACCTGATTCCTCGTTATAAGGATGCAGAAAATGCTGGAGTAATTGCTTGGAATCCGGGAGAACCGGATGCAGATGAGCAGAAAGCTCTGTGCGATAAGATGAAAATGTAAAACGATAAGAAAGCCTTCTGAGTATATCAGAAGGCTTTTGTAATCTAATCGGTAATCTATTTGGTCAAATCCTTAATCAAACCAAGAATGGTTCCAATGGAATCCATCTGTCCACTTGACTCCATCGCATGTATATAGTTCGCACGGTTATTGTAAACTTCGGATACCGCTGATAAAAGTGTAGTAGCGGTGAGTTCTTCCTCTTCAAGCACGAAGGAGAAGCCCTGCTTTTTGAAGGACTTGGCATTTAAAATCTGGTCGCCTCGGCTGGCTGCGGCAGAAAGTGGAATTAATATATTTGGCTTGTGAAGAGCCAAAAGCTCACAGATTGCGTTTGCGCCTGCGCGAGATACTGCTAAATCTGCAAGTGCGAATAAATCCGGCAGTTCTTCCGAAATATATTCGAACTGAGCGTAGCCTGTCTGGTTGGCGAGGGATTCATCAAGATTACCCTTTCCGCAAAGGTGAGCGACATAAAAGTTTTCTAATAAAGAAGAAAGTACTTCACGTACTGCGTCATTGATTACCTTTGAACCTGAGCTTCCACCGATAATTAAAAGGACAGGCTTGTTGTGGTCAGCAAAGCCGCAGAAGGATAATGCGCGATTCGCATCACCCGAAAAAAGCTGCTGACGAATTGGAGAACCAGTCAGCACAGCTTTTCCCTCTGGAAGGTACTTGAGCGTTTCAGGGAAATTGCAGCAGATTTTACTGGCGCCGCGCATTGCTAAGCGATTTGCAAGACCTGGAGTGATATCAGATTCGTGAATAATAGCTGGAATTTTGCGCTTTTTTGCGGCAAGAACAACAGGAACAGAAACAAAGCCACCCTTGGAAAAGACGACATCCGGCTTTTCTTTGCGCAATATTTTTTTGGCCTGGAAATAGCCCTTTAATACACGGAATGGATCAGAAAAGTTTTTGATATCAAAGTAGCGGCGAAGCTTTCCTGATGAGATTCCAAAATAAGGAATTCCCTCAGCTTCAATAAGATCTTTTTCCATTCCTTTGTAGGAACCAATGTATTTCACCTCGTAGCCAGCATCCTTTAAAGCAGGCATTAAGGCAATGTTTGGAGTTACATGTCCAGCAGTTCCGCCGCCGGTCATGATGATTTTTTTCATAGGTTTCCCTCTTTTCTATTAGTAAATGTGCTGAAAATGATACTATTTTCATATAAATCAGCAAATCGATTATAGCATAAAATAGCAAAATGAGCCAAATATTGAGCAAAATGGTGATGATAGATAGTAAAAAAGTAACAACAACGAGGCTGTGTTACTAAATTTGACAAAGTAAAAAGAACTTTGATATAATCCCAATGTAACAAAATTGTAACAATTGAAACAAAGTTTTAAAAATCATAAAGGTAAAACAAGAGCAATGTTAAACAAGAGATACTTGGAGACAGCAGCTGTTGGTGTTTTAGCATTGGTGCTTACCATTGGAAGTCTGGTTAGTACTTATTCCACAGGTGCCAAATCCATTCAGTCAAGGTTAACATCAACCTCGGATTCCGATAATGAGGATGGTTTGATCGAGAGCGTTACAGTTGAGCAGGAAGAAATGGCTGCTGTTACAGCGACCGGAGTACTGACTGAAGAACAAAAAGAATGGCTGGATAAGTTGATGATCAATATCAACGGAAAGGCCTTAAATGTTAGAGCAGAAGCTACTACAGATTCTGCTATCGTCGGAAAGATGGAGGCAAGCGATTTAGCGGTTATCGTTGAAGCTGGCGAGGAATGGACTTTTATTAAGTCTGGTAATGTTGAGGGATACGTATTGAATG
Organism: Agathobacter sp.; assembly: GCA_045641385.1. Lineage (GTDB taxonomy): Bacteria > Bacillota > Clostridia > Lachnospirales > Lachnospiraceae > Roseburia. The sequence continues at coordinate 22,890 of JAZUGV010000046.1, forward strand.
AGTATACCTACACCGGACTTGAGGCATTTAGAAATGCACAGGAAAACTTTGACATCGTGGCAAAGTCTTCGATTGATGGACTTCGTGTCCGCAAGGAGCCAAACACAGATGCAAAGATTTTAAAGAAGCTGAAAAAGGGCGACGGACTTGAACTCGCAGAAGATGTTGAAGTGACAGAAGAGGGATGGGTTGCCGTTATGATTGGCGACAGCACTGGCTACATCAAGGAGGAATATGTTGATGTGTCTTATGATCTGACAGAAGCGATGACGATGGAGGAGATTAAGCAGAAAAAGCTGGAGGAAGAGCGCAAGAAAGCCCTTGAGGAAGCAAAGAAGAATCAGAAGAAGTACAGCTCATCAAACACTGTAACAGGTGCAGGAGTTGTTTATTCTGAGCAGGATTTATTCTTACTTGCAGCGCTGATTTACTGTGAGATGGGAAGTGGCGGATATGATATGCAGCTTGCAGCGGCAGCAGTCGTTGTTAACCGTATCAAGAGCAGCAGATATCCAAACAGTGTCTATGATGTTATCTACCAGAGAGGTCAGTTTGGACCAGCTTCTTCAGGAAGTTTGGCAAGACGACTCGCCAGTGGCAGAGTATCAAGCAGTTGTTTAAAGGCTGCACAGGATGCATTAAACGGAGTTGATAATACGCAGGGAGCAATCGGATTTAAGCTCGCACGTACCGGACATGCAGGTGTGGTTATTGGATCAGTAGTATTCTTCTAAAAAGAATAAGGATAAAGGATGAAGGCCTTCTGCAAAAGCAGGAGGCCTTTTTAGATAATCAGAAATGCTGATTTATCAAGGACTTTATTGTATTTTCATACAAAAAAAGGTAGAATAATGCAATAGAAATTTGCAGAAAAGAGGAGATGCTATGAACTTAAAAGGAAGAAACTTTTTAAAACTGATGGATTACACTCCAGAAGAGATTATGTACCTGGTTGATTTGGCTGCAGAGTTAAAGGCAAAAAAGAAAAACGGAATTGCTCATGATGAGCTCCGTGGAAAGAATATTGCTTTAATTTTTGAGAAGACAAGCACCAGAACCCGCTGTTCCTTTGAAGTTGCAGCTCATGACCTCGGAATGCATGTGACGTATCTTGATCCTTCAGGATCACAGATTGGAAAAAAAGAGAGTATTGCCGATACCGCTCGTGTACTCGGAAGAATGTATGACGGAATTGAATACAGAGGATACGGACAGGAAATCGTGGAGGACCTTGCGAAATATGCAGGAGTTCCAGTGTGGAATGGACTTACCAACGAATTCCATCCAACTCAGATGATTGCGGATATGCTTACGATCAAGGAAAAGCTTGGAACCTACAAGGGTGTGAAGTTTGTATATATGGGAGATGCGAGATATAACATGGGCAATTCGCTCATGGTAACCTGCGCAAAGCTCGGAATGGACTTTGTTGCCTGCACCAACAAAAAGTATTTCCCAGAGCAGCAGCTTGTGGATTACTGCAATGAGGTTGCAAAGACAACGGGTGCAACCATTACTTTGACAGAGGATGTTGCTGAGGGAACAAAGGACGCAGATGTTATCTATACTGATGTTTGGGTATCTATGGGAGAGCCTGAAGAGGTATGGGCAGAGAGAATTGGTGATCTTAAGCCATATCAGGTAAATGAGAGTGCGTTTGCAAATGCAAAGCCAGAGGCAATTTTTATGCACTGTCTTCCAGCATACCACGATCTGAATACAACCGTTGGCAAGCAGGTATATGAGAAATTCGGGCTTGCTGAGCTTGAGGTGACCGATGAGGTATTCGAGAGCAACCGTTCTGTAGTATTCGATGAGGCAGAAAACAGAATGCACAGCATCAAGGCAATAATGTACGCAACTCTGAAATAGAGGGTAAAGCATGAAGGAACAGATTATCAGACTGTTGCACGAGACAGAGGGATATGTGTCGGGGCAGGAGCTCTGCGATCGATTTGGAGTATCGCGCACCGCAGTCTGGAAGGTAATCAACCAAATAAAAGAAGATGGATATGAAATCGAGTCGGTAACCCGTAAGGGCTACCGACTTGTTGAGGCTCCGGACAAGGTGACGGCGGAGGAAATCCAGGCAGCGCTTGAAAAGCTTGCAGGTGGAAATGGCGCCGCACTTGTGGAGAGACTTTCAAAGATTGTATATTACGAAAGCTGTGACAGCACGAATACTCGCGCTGTTGCGCTGGCAGAGGAAGGATATCCTTCTGGAACTCTTGTGGTGTGCAATCAGCAGACAGCGGGAAAAGGCAGAAGGGGTCGCAGCTGGAATTCCCCTGCAGGCGAAAACATTGCGATGACTTTGATGTTAAAGCCAGAGATTGCGCCAAACAATGCATCTATGCTGACGCTGGTAACTGCTTTGGCGCTGGTGAAGGCAATGCAGCAGTGCATAGGCCAGCAAGGTACAATGCAGCAGTGCACAGAGCAGCAAGGTGCAGAGCAACAGTGTATAGAGCAGCAAGGTGCAGAAAAGCGAGATGAACAATCACGCGGAGGCGATGAGAAAGGTCAGTTTGCCATCAAATGGCCAAATGACATCGTGATGAACGGACGAAAAATCTGCGGAATATTAACAGAGATGAGTATGCAGATGGATTATATCAATCACCTGGTGATTGGAATTGGCATCAATGTGAGTGGCACTGAATTTTCTGAGGAAATCAGGGCGACTGCAGGATCTATTCTGACCGAAGCAGGTGTGAGGGTGAAGCGTGCCGATTTGATCGCCCACTTTTTGGTAGCCTTTGAGGAAAGCCACCAGACGTTTTTGGCGACTGAGGATTTTCGCGCTTTGCGCGAGGAATATAATGCTCATCTTGTAAACAAAAATCAGGTTGTCAGGGTGCTCGACCCAAAGGGTGAGTACAGCGGAATTGCGCAGGGAATCAATGAGCGCGGTGAGCTTCTTGTAAAAGAGGAAACAACCAAAGAAATAAAAACGGTCTCCAGTGGAGAAGTTTCAGTGAGAGGAATCTATGGATATGTCTGAAGAAAAGGTAATCCTTTGCGTGTCAAACGCATATCAGAAAAAGTATTATTTAAATGACATTTTTGCAGAGCTGCCACAGGCCATCAAAGAGGAGCTTCAGATTCTCTGTGTCATGTACACAGAGGATATCGGCGGAGTTCTCAGCTTATACTTTGATCCAGATGGAAATTTAGAGTTTGAGACTACCTATGAGGAAAACGACTTTTTCTACGATGAAATCGGAAGTGTGCTTAAAATTAAGCAGTACCGAAATGAAAAGAGAGAGCTGTTTGAGGCGCTTGAGTTATATTATCAGGTGAAATTTATGGGACTATCGCCAGAGACATAGTTGCGATACAGGGATTTACCGACGATTGTTTGTGATAGAAGAATCAAAACAGATAGAAGGGTTAAATCGGATAAAAGGAATCAAAACAGGGTATCAAAGGGAGCAGTACATGGTTCAGGCAAAGGAATCCGTCATTCATCCACTTCGGGTGGGAGGCGTTGAGTTACCGAACAATTTGATATTGGCACCAATGGCAGGCGTAACAGACCTGCCATTTCGCATTCTCTGCAAGGAGCAGGGGGCGGGCCTTTTGTGTATGGAGATGGTGAGCGCCAAGGCGATTTTATATAAAAATAAAAACACCGAGGAGCTCATGGAGATTCATCCAGAGGAGAATCCGGTTTCGCTTCAGCTGTTTGGAAGTGACCCTGATATTATGGCTGAGATTGCATCACAGATTGAGGAGCGACCATTTGACCTTTTGGATATCAATATGGGTTGCCCAGTTCCAAAGGTAGTAAAAAATGGTGAGGGAAGTGCTCTGATGCTTCAGCCAAAGCTTGCGGGAGAAATCATTGGAAAAATGGCAAAAGCCATCAAAAAGCCGCTGACGGTCAAAATCCGAAGAGGCTTTGATGAGGAACATATCAATGCCGTAGAGATGGCCAAGATTGCAGAGGCAAATGGCGTAGCAATGATTGCGGTACATGGTAGAACCAGAGAGCAGTACTATTCGGGAAAGGCAGACTGGGATATCATTCGTCAGGTGAAGGAAGCTGTGAAAATTCCAGTCATTGGAAATGGAGATCTTCATACATTGGAGGATGTCAATGCAATGTATGAGCAGACGGGCTGTGATGGATTTATGATTGCGCGCGGAGCACAGGGAAATCCGTGGATTTTTTCGCAGATATTGGCAAATGCGGGATATGATGTCCATATGAATCCGAGAAAAGCAGATGATCTGGTTACGAAGCCAACACGACAGCAGGTGGCAGCGACCATTTTGCGACACGGTGAGCTTTTGATGAAGTATAAGGGCGAGTATATTGGAATGCGAGAGCTACGCAAGCATGCAGCCTGGTATACGCAGGGATACCCAAATTCCTCCCGACTGCGCGATACCATCAACCATGTGGAAACCTATGAACAGTTAAATGCGCTGATTGGCGAGTGGGCAATTCGAGGCTAACGATTGATTTATCAGGCGAAAAACTGATTTGCAGAGTTGAAAAAATAGTGGTATTATCCATGTTGGTTTAAAAGGATAATAAACGAATCTGTTTTAGATTTTATGTGAATATAGAAGGAATCGTATGAAAAATTACAATACAAAAAGTAAGAAAAGAAGAGTAAGAAAAGTCAGTATTCCAGATATCGCAGTTAAGGAGAGAAACGATAATGCATCGCCGGTATGGCGCTGGGTTGGACTGCCGCTCCTGTTTATGTGGCTCCAACTGATTTTTAGATTATCGACAGTTGGAGAGTTGAGCTGGCCTTTCGTGGGATATGGAATTATATTCTCAATTGCATATGGCTGTTTCTTTGAATTTTTGGTATCGCTCATTAAAAACAAAAAAGCCTACGTGATTGTAAAGGCAATCGTAATTGCGGTGATCACCATTCTTGTAGTCATCTGGTATTTCATCTTCTGTAAGTTTGGTGCTCCATATTATGACTGGAACACTGCAACCGCTGGAGCAGGCGGTGTGTTTGGAGAGTTTGGAAAAGATATCATTACGCTGGTGTTTGGCTGGAATGGAATCTTTCATCTCTTCTTGTTCTTTGCACCATTTATTATTTACCTTGTGCTGATTCGCAAGCTGGAAAATGAAATGCCACTTCAGAGCTGGCTGGAGAGAGGAATTGGAATTGGAGTGGCAGTTGTGCTGTATCTGGTTGCCTTTGTTGCAGTTAGATTTGTGCCACTTTCATGGGATACTTACGCTGAGAGTTACAGTATCACCAACGCGGTAGACCGCTTTGGCTTTTACACAGGACTCAGACTTGAAATTAAAAACGTGATATTCCCGAAAAAGGAAGGTTTTTCAGGCCTTATCGAGGGAGCACCTGATATTGTAAATACAGAGTTAGATGACACTGAGGTGGAAATCGAGTACGGATATAACGAGTTAGATATCGATTTCAAGGCACTTGCAGATGCAACGAGCAACTCGGCATTGTCGTCAATTGATGAGTATGTGGCAGCGCAGACTCCATCAAAGCAGAATAAATATACAGGCCTCTTTGAGGGAAAGAATTTAATCTTCATCACTGCGGAGGCGTTTACTGCGCAGGCGATTGATCCAGATTTGACACCAACCTTATATCGTCTTGCAACCAAGGGCTTCCAGTTTACCGATTACTACCAGCCATCAAGTGCAGGAACCACCGGTGGAGAGTACAGTAACGTGTTTGGTATGCTTCCAACGTCTGGTGGAAAGTCGTTTAAGAATACTGCGACACATCACAATTACATGACGATGGGCTATCAGCTGAATAAGCTTGGCTACTGGGGTAAGGCATATCACAATAACAGCTACACCTTCTACAGCAGAAATGAGACACATGTAAATCTTGGATATTCTGAGGGATTTATGGGCTGGGGCAACGGTATGGAAAACTATATCGAAAAGAAGACCTGGCCAGAGTCAGACCTTGAGATGATGGAGGGAACTCTTCAGGAGTATATTAATCAGGACCACTTCAATGTGTATTACATGTCTGTATCAGGACACTGTGCATATGGATTCAACAATAATGCCATGTCAAAACGTTATAAGGATCTGGTTGCAGATATAGAAGGTTCCGAGATGGTCAGAGCCTACAAGGCCTGCAATATCGACCTAGACCGTGGACTTGAGGCGATTGTAAAGGGACTTGAGCAGGCAGGAAAGCTTGAGGATACCGTCATAGTTATCGCGGCAGACCATTATCCATATGGACTTGACGATGGAGATGATTCTGTCAATAAGCCTTATCTTAAGGAGCTTTACGGTGTGGATTCCATCAGTAACAACTGGGTACAGGATCAGAACCGTCTGATTATCTGGAGTGGAGCGTTAGAAGCAGATCCAGAGCAGGCTGTGGAGATTTCCAGCCCAACATCAAGTTTGGATATTCTTCCAACCCTGATGAATCTGTTTGGAATAGAGTATGATTCCCGTCTCTGTGTGGGACGCGATGTGTTTGCGCCAAACCAGGATGCGCTCACCTTTAACATGAGCTATGACTGGAAGACAAACTACGGAACCTACATTAAGTCAAAGGGACAGTTCACACCAACCGAAGAGGGACAGACCTATCCATATGGTCTGCGCGATGGAAATCTTGTGACAAGTGGTGTCACCGAAGATGAATATATTGCCTATATTAAGGCGGTTGTGAAGAACAAAATCACATACTGTAAGAACGTGTTAGACAACGACTATTACAAGCATGTATTTCCAGAGGGATAAAAATGACGCGGGGAAGAAGACTTCCCCGCATTTTATGCATAAACATGCAGATTTCTTGACATTTTGCGAAAGATTGGGTATAATCCCTTCGTTAATGGGGCTAAGTATAGCCAGAGGGACAGGAGAAGAAATATAAAAATGGAAGCAAAAAAGAACATTTTAACCTATGAAGGTTTACAGAAATTAGAGGCAGAACTCGAAGACTTAAAGGTAGTCAAACGTAAAGAAATCTCTCAGAAGATTAAGGAAGCTCGCGAGCAGGGCGACTTATCAGAGAATGCTGAGTACGATGCAGCAAAGGACGAGCAGAGAGATATCGAGGCACGTATCGAGGAACTCGAGAAGATCTTAAAGAACGCAGAGGTTGTTGTTGAAGAAGAGGCTGATACTGGAAAGGTATCTATCGGCTGCAAGGTTAAGATCTTAGATAAAGAATTTGATGAAGAATTAGAATACAAGATTGTTGGTTCCACCGAAGCAAACAGCTTAAAGGGCAAGATTTCAAATGAGTCTCCAGTAGGCGCTGCTATGATGGGCAAGAAGGTTGGCGATGAGGTCACCGTTACTGTAGGAGAGAACAGTTTCTCTTACAAGATTCTTGAGATTTCAAGATCAGATTCATAAGAGTTTTTCAAAAGAAAAGTAAGAGTGCCGAAAGCGAAATGTTTTCGGCACTTTTTGAGACTAAACGAGAATAAATCAGGAGGGCGAAAAGCCATGGCAGAGCAGAATAATGCACCACAGCAGGACATGAACCAGTTAATCAAGGTTCGCCGCGAGAAGCTTGCTACCTTACAGGAAGCAGGACAGGATCCATTTGTAATTACCAAGTATGACCAGACTCATCATACCGATGAGGTAAGAACTCTTTACATCGCACATGAGGAAGAGCTTATTGGCGACTGGCAGGCAAATATCCCAAATACCGAGGGAATGGAAGAGGCTGACGCACGTCAGGCAATCACAGAAGAATACAATGCACGCCGTGCAATCATGGATGCTTCACCAATTAATGTAAGCATCGCTGGACGTATGCTTTTCAAGCGTGTCATGGGAAAGGCTTCCTTCTGCAACATTCAGGATTTAAAGGGAAAGATTCAGGTTTATGTATCTAAGGATGCACTTGGAGAGGATGCATACGCAGCCTTCAAGAAGAGCGATATCGGTGATATCTATGGCGTTAAGGGATACGCTTTCAGAACCAAGACCGGTGAAATTTCTGTTCACGCTGAGGAGATGGTTCTCCTTTCAAAGTCACTTCAGGTGCTTCCAGAGAAGTTCCATGGATTGACTGATACTGATGCAATTTATCGTCAGAGATATATCGACTTAATTATGAACGAAGAGAGCAGAAACACTTTCGTAAAGCGTTCTCTCATGATCAGAGAAATCCGTAACTTCCTTGCAGGAAGAGGATTTATGGAGGTTGAAACTCCAATGCTTGTTGCAAACGCAGGTGGAGCAGCAGCTCGTCCGTTCGAAACCCATTACAACGCATTAAACGAGGATGTTAAGCTTCGTATTTCTCTTGAGCTTTACCTTAAGAGACTGATTGTTGGTGGTCTTGAGCGAGTATTTGAGATTGGCCGCGTATTCCGTAACGAAGGTGTTGATACCCGTCATAACCCTGAGTTTACTCTTATGGAGTTATATCAGGCATACACTGACTACGAAGGAATGATGGAGCTCACCGAGACCATGTTCCGCTATTTGGCAGAGAAGGTTTGTGGAACCACTCTGATTACATACCAGGGCAAGGAAATTGACCTTGGAAAGCCATTCGCAAGAATGACCATGACAGAAGCTGTAAAGAAGTACTCAGGCGTAGACTTTGACACTGTTAAGGATGATGCTGAAGCAAAGAAACTTGCTGACGAGCGCCACATCGAGTACGAAGACTTCCACAAGAAGGGTGACATCTTAAATCTCTTCTTCGAGGAGTACTGCGAGAAGGAGCTGATTCAGCCAACCTTTATTATGGATCATCCAATCGAAATCAGCCCACTTACCAAGAAGAAGCCAAGTGATCCAAGCAAGGTAGAGCGTTTCGAGCTCTCCATCAATACCTGGGAAATGTGTAATGCATACTCAGAGCTTAACGATCCAATCGATCAGCGCGAGCGTTTCGCAGCTCAGGATGCTAACGCAGCAGCCGGAGATGATGAGGCTGAGCATACAGATGAAGACTTCCTTTACGCACTCGAGCTTGGTATGGCTCCAACTGGTGGTATTGGATACGGACTTGATAGACTTGCAATGCTGTTGACTAACAGCCCTGCGATTAGGGATGTGCTGTTGTTTCCAACGATGAAGTCATTAGACAAATAAAAGCTAGTAAAATCAAGGGTTTCGGGGTGTGAAGTAGGTGCTTACTACAACGCTTACTACAACAAATTCCTAAGTTGATATGAAGAAATATAGGTTCAACTGACGGATTGCTTTGAACAACTACAGATAGATAATCATTAAAAATGAGGACTTTTCTTCAGAAATTATTCTGAGGAAGAGTCCTTTTTTGTTACTGCGATATGGTTATTGATTAAAGGCTAGGAGGGAGAAGATGAGCAGATGAAACACAGCGTTAAGTGCAACTCATGTGGTCATATACCCGGACAACCCGGGAGGTGAAGAGATGATTAAAGTGAGATTGCAAGGAACCAAAGAGGATATGGCATGGCTTGAGGATGTTCTTCGGATCGTGCCACAGATTCAGATTACAGAATCCTCTGAAATTTATGACAACAAAGGTACAAACAGATTTTTTAGAAAATATCTTGAAATTGAGAGAACAACGGAAAACGAAGAATAGAATTGAGATTAAGAAAGTGAGATTTGTTAATAAGAGGATTGTTACCTATAACAAGGCAAAGGCTAAATCTATTTTGGAGAAGCTTGGAACATCTCTGAATATAGGGGATGTGAAAGGAAATTGTGGGGTAAAGTTTTTTATGAAGAAGTGGAAAGAGTTGAGTGGAAAATGTTTATAAAAGATTATTGAACAGCGTGTCATATAGTTCTATAGTACCAAAAAATGCTTGATATTGTTCCAAATTAGGTATATAATATGTTTGGAGCATGATGCTGAGAATACAGCTTCGGGATAATGCATATAGAATTGTTGTTTTTGGTCTTGCAAACCGCGTGGTCTGCAAGACCTTTTTTGTTTTTTGGAGGAAAAGATGACCGAATATTTAACAATTCAACAAGTGGCAGAGAAATGGGATATCAGTGTTCGCAGAATTAATAAGTTATGCAATGATGGCAGAATTGAAGGAGCTAAGAGATTCGGTAATGCATGGGCGATTCCAGATGATGCAGTTAAGCCAGATGATAACCGGGTTAAAAGTGGAAAATATATTAAAACTTCTATTGCTAAGTATGCAGTTAAGGAGGGCTAATTATGGCCTTAAGTGATTCAGCTTTATTAATCAGGGATTATGACAATATAAGAGATATATTAAGAGATGTGTATATATATGGTTGTTTTACAAAAGAAGATTTTGTAAAGAATGGAATTAGTTCGCGTAAATACGACAAGGAGCAGATGCGTATCAAGGCGTATTTACCTGATAAATTTATCAAATCGCGAAGGGTTGGGAAAAAGACTCTTTTGTATTGCACTTATAATATGGATGACAGTGGACACAATTTTCTTGCGGAGACCTATAGAAATAAATCGTTTACGATGCTAGATTTGATGTCTTATTTCTTTGTGCTACAGATTTTAGGCCAAGATGAGAGTATGACTTTGCCAGAAATTTTAGAAGAGCTCCCTTGTTTCAATGAAGAATATATCTTCACTAAAGATAATTTGCGTGTCAAGTTAGAGGAATTGGTAGAGGCTGGGTTAATTGATTCTGTGAAAAAAGGAAAGGCGGTTCTGTATTCGATTGCAGTTGACATATGGGAAGAATTTTCTAATGATGAGCTGAACGAAATATACAACTATTTGGATTTTAAAAAGAATACGTCCCCTTTGGAAATTCCATATTACTTTTTGCAGAATAAGCTTCGTTTATATATGATTACAAAACGGAAAATGGAGCTTTTACCAGATAAAGTTTTTCAGTATAAGCATGATCATATATTTACTGCTTTAGATAATGACATTTTGCTTGAGATTCTTACTGCAATCAAGCAGAAAAAGAGGATAAAAGTCAAATTAAGATCTAGAAATAATGAAATTGAATTTGTTACGGTGCCAGTCCAGCTAATTCATGATTCTACATATGGAAGGCAGTATTTGATGGTCTGGAATCCTGATTTCAACCAGTCTAGCATATTAAGAATTGACCGTTTAATTAAAGCTGAGTGTGGAAAAAATCTTAGCAAAGAAGAGCTAGACGCTATTAGTTTATGTATGGAACGAGCGGCTAACTGTTGGAGTACTTCTGGAGTAAATATGGGAGCCACAGAAGTAAAAGTTGAATTTTTATTCGATGAGAATAAGGAAGGATATATTTTACAACGTGTTAAGCAGGAAGGGCACGGTGGAAGTATAGAAAAAATTAGCGATGGAAGATATCTTTATTCAAATATGATTAATGATCCGACAGAAATGATTCCTTGGTTGAGAAGTTTTGGGGAGAGAGCAAAAGTGGTATCTAGCGGAGAGTTTAAGATAGAGGAGAAAATAGCAGAAGATTGGAGAAAGGCGGTAGAAAATTATGAAGCTCTTTCATGAATCGGAAAATAAATATTTTGAACTTCTTTCTTATATGCTTGCTGATGACAGAGAGTATACCACGTCAGAAATAAATGATTATATTGAAACGCATGTGGTTGGTGAAGCCGATGGATATGTTGTCGATGCGCTATTCTCAAAGAAGGAGGGCGAAGAGGCTCTATTTATGTTTGATGATGGTAAATTTATACCGGTAATTGATTCGCCATGTCCTATTAGGGCAACTAATATTGAGAAGCAAACATTTGCGCAGATTATAAATGATACCTATGCAAGACATTTTGTTTCAGCAAATACATTAGCGAAAATAAGTAAACTTACAGAAAACGTGGATGTTGATTGGGACACCAACGATATAAAAATTAATAACCAGTTTGTAGTTGAAGAGGTGCCTACATTTTATAATTCTATACAAATTATCAAACAAGCAATAGAGGAGCATAGAGGTATTATCTATGACAATATTAAACCGGGTGTTTACGAATATATTGACTCTCTAGTGTATCCATTAAAAATTGAGTATTCACTTGTTAATGACCGATTTAGATTGGTTGCTTATGAGCCGAAAGAAAATCGTTTTATCAAAATGAATTTATATACAATGAAAAATATAAGATATTCAGATGATGTTATAGAAGACTTAGAGTCGGATTATAAGGAATATCTTAATGCTAATTTAAAAAAGCTGACATTAGATGTTGAACCAGTAGACCATGTGATAGAAAGATGCTTTAGGATTTTTTCTTTCTATGATCGTAGAGCGGTTTATGATAAGGACAATGATAAATATTCTTTGGAAATCCAGTATTATAAGTTTGACCAGAATGAAGTGATACGAGATATTTTATCACTTGGTAGTAGTGTGACAGTTATAGAACCCAAAATGCTGCAAAGAGAAATTGTAAGGAGAATAAAAAATAGTGTTGCAAGATATAAAGAAGATTAATTCGCACAGTTTTTTTATCTATTTAAATGGTTGTATCGATTAATATAATTTCACGAGTTATAATCAACATTTTCACAAAGGAGATATAGAAATGAACGAAGAAATGAATTTTAAATTTCAGGAACCAAGAAGTATTCCAGTTATTTTATTATTAGATACCAGTGGTTCAATGGACGCACATGGTAATATCGATGTTTTGAACACGGCTGTAAGAGATATGCTTTCTGATTTTGCATCACAGAATGACAATAATGTAATCATTAAGACTGCAATTTACACGTTTGGACCGGATCCAAAACAGTTTTTACCTCTTATGAAAGCTATAGATGCTGTTGAGCAGTATAAAAATATGGAAGCAAATGGTGGTACGCCATTAGGTGGTGTTTTGAAGCTTGCAAAAACAGAACTTATTGAGGATAAGGAACAGATAGATTCTAGAAGTTATAGACCTACAGTAATTCTGGTATCAGATGGTATGCCTAATGATGTTTGGGAGGCTGAATTGGAAAGCTTTTGTTCAGAAGGTCGTTCCTCAAAATGTTACCGAATGGCACTGGCTATTGGATCAGACAAAGGGACACCTACATATGAAATGTTGACAAAGTTTACAGGCGATGTTGAAAGAGTTTTTGCTGCAGAAGCATCTTCTACGATTAAGAAATTTTTTAAATATGTTACGATGTCAACCATTGCTAGAACAGCGACAGATAATCCAAATATTATTGTAGATAAAACAATTGCTGAATTTGAAGATGAAGATGAGCTTAAGTTTTAGAAAAAAATACTTTAGAGAATATTGGGGATTTTCTTCTGTTAAAGGCGGTATGTATTCTCGGCAGGGGATTGAAAATCAAGATGCTGTTTTGGTAGTAAAATCTAGGTTTGGAATTGTTTTAGTAGTGGCAGATGGTGTTGGTTCGCATAAATATTCTGCATTGGGAAGTAAGGCTGCAGTAAAAGCTGTTAGAAGAGCTTTTGACAGTTTTGAAAAAGGTAGTATTGCAAATACTGAGATTACAAAAACAATTTTTAAATTATATGTGGAAATGATTGATGTGGATAAACGAGCTGAGGCTTCAACCACTTGTATATTTGCATACATTTCAAATATATCGGGGTTATATCTTGGGCAGATAGGTGATGGGATGTGTTGTGCAACTATAAATGATCATTTCCTGAATTTAAAAAAGAAGGATGATGATTTTTCAAACTTAGTAACACCACTCAATGCAACAAAAGAATCTGCAAAATGGTATACGCGTCATTTTAATATTGGGGAAAAAGATAAACTTAAAATTATGTTGGCAACAGATGGAATATCAACGGATATTATACCAGGAAAAGAAAATGATGGTTTGGAGTATTTTGCCAATAAAATGGGAAGGATAGTAACTATCAATAATTATAAACTCCGTAGAGTATTAAAAGGATGGGATCCTAAAGGTGCCGGAGACGACAAGACTGTAATTATTTATTCAAGGGGATAGATGCTTATGGCAACAACAGTGTACGACGAAAATGGTCGAAAGTACATATTAGATGCACACCGAAAGCTGGGCGAAGGCGGCCAGGGTGCGGTATATCGCGTTCCAGGTGATAAGAAAATAGCTATTAAAACATTTGCAAGAACTGATATTGAAAATGTAAATGGAGAAAATAATGATGATGTAATCTTATCAAATGATGAGTATTATGAAAAATTATCAAAGAAAGTTCATCACATTATGGCAATTGACGCAATTACTAATGTTAGTAATTTGGCTACACCAATTGCAATGCTGAGGAAACCATTTTGTGGCTATGTAATGCGATTTATGAATGATATGGAAAACATTAGTTTCCAAATGAGACGAACAGAAGACAATATTGTGTCTTTCGTGGGAAAAAATACTTCGCTACACAAAAAATATATGGTGTTATACAAGTTAGCTGAAATCATTAGTGAACTCAATTCGAAAGGGCTTGTATATTGCGATTTTTCCCCTGCAAATGTGTTTATCTCGAAAAGTAAAGATAGTCATGAAGTATGGTTAATTGATACAGATAATTTGCATTTTGCGGGAAAATCTACATCCTCTATTGGAACGCCGAGATATAGGGCTCCGGAAATTGCAAAAAGTCTACAACTTGGCAATACTTTCTATAGTGATATTTATTCTTATGCATTATTAGCATATGAATATTTAACGTTATCAACTCCATTTTATGGTTCTTTAGCGGAGGTATCAATAGAAGATGCATGGGATGCAGAAGATAGTGCTTGGGATAATAATGAGGATTTTGAGGTCAAAGCAGAATTTGGAGAAGTTGATTATGTATATGAAGGAAAGGACAATTTTCCTATTGCTGGAAGTGGAATACCACCTCAGTTTGTATTCACTGAAGAAATAAGTAATTTGTTTTTTCGAACATTTGGCAAAGTTGGAAGAGATAATCCTGAATCGCGACCTTTAGCGGAAGAATGGAAAGAGGCGTTTCGAAATGCTGCATATGAGATTATGATTTGCAGTAATTATCATACACATTTGGGGATTGAATGTAAGTGGTGTAAAAGAGCTAATAGCCTGAACCCAGAAAGGCAGCTTAGAGATCAAAATAGGTATTTTGAACTTATTTCAACTGATTTTGTATATGGGATGCAGAATGATTGGGAGAATGAACCTGCAGACAGTCAATTATATTTGTATGAAAAACAGTTATTTACAGTATCACATCGAAAGGATGGGGTTACTTCTGTAAAACTTCCAAAGGATTTTTTAGTAAGAGGATCTGAATTTGAGCCAATTATTAAAGTTAAATCTTCAGAAATGGAAATTACCATGGATAAAACAGAAATTTATCCATCAAGAATAAAATGGAATTATAAAGAAGATACTGAAATAACAGTTGTAATATATAAAAATAAAGTTGCTAGTAAGTTGCTAACGCTTAAATGGATTAATAATGAGAATGAATAGGTGGAGAGTAAACCATGCAATTTTCTGATTTATCAGTATATTTAAAAAATCAAAGTATAGAATTCGAAATCGTATTAGATGATATAGGTTCACTTGCAGTGGGTGATTTTGTTGAAGTTATAAGTGAAGATATTGTTTATGTTAAAAGAACAGTTGATCCTAACGAATTATTTCTGCAAGGGAAGTTTGTGACATTAAAGTATCAAAATATGTATGAAAGTAGTGCTCTTGGAAAATATTTTTGCCAAATTACTATGATTAGGAAAAATGTAATATCTGTTCATATGATATACGATTTGATGGTTTCGTATGAAAATGCTTTGGATTCCTCTGGAATGAAAATTGCCGTACTTGATAATGCACTGCAGTATTCCTCTATTGAGAATATTAATAGTAACATCCGCAGTAATTATAAAGTTTGTATAGACAAAGGGAATTTCTATTTATTAGCAAAAAATCAGTATGCCCAAGATAAAAATAATTTTTTAATAGTGGATGCTGCAAATGGGAAGGCATATGCAATTGATTCTAAAAGGATTGCTGAAATCAATGGTAATATGTCAGATGTTTCTTCAGAAACTTATGTGTTAGAAAAACTCGAAAGACCTGTGATTCATTCAGATCAATATACATATTTTTTATATGATGGTGAAATTGAGTTTGTTGATTGTTCAAAAGCTCAAAGGCTGTCAGAACTTACTAAAGCTTATATAAAACAGGGTGGAAGTGAGTATGTTAATATTTGGCGTCATTATGCAGAAAAGCAGATGCAGTTAGAGCAAGAAATACATGATGCAGCAGGGATATTGCGTTTTGATAGTTCAGAAGTAAAGCGACCAGGATATCATAGATTCTATATTAAAAATCCTATGACAATTTCTACATTTTTAAAAAATGCACGAAAAACGAATGGTGATATTCAAGTAGTAATAACTCAGACAATTAAAGAGGGGGTTATAGCTGAAAATTATGCCAAAATGTGTGATCTTTCTCCTAGTTTGGGATACGTTGAATGTGCATTTGAAGACACTGATAGAGAAGACTATTTTAGAAATGATATTGCCGGAACTATTGAATTAGATTTAAAAGGTTGTAGAGCGGTATATGAACGAAGAATAGCTGCTTTTGACAAAATACAGAATGTAGGATCCGCAAATAAGGCATTATTATATCTTTTAGATGGAAGAACCGTGAATTCGTATGCAGAAAAGGAATTAAATGATGATATAAAAGTGGATGAAAAAATAATCTCAAGATATTTTCCGAAATATCCACCAAATCCAAGTCAGAGAAAAGCGATAGAAATAGCCTTGCATACACCGGATTTGGCGATTATACAAGGACCTCCAGGGACTGGAAAAACAAAAGTAATTCAAACAATACACGCGCATCTACAGGAAAAGCAAAAAAATGCTGACGTTACAAAGGATAAATATTTACTGACAGCATATCAGCGAGATGCGACAAAAAATATGGCAGAGGGATTTGACGCAGAATTTGACCTTCCTATCATTACATATTACGGAGGAAGGAATAAAAGGGATGGTCATGATTTTATTTTAGATAAATGGTGTGATGAGCGAGCACAAAAGGTTAGGGAAGCGAATCCAGAGATAGAGTACTTTTCTGAAAAGAAACGAGACATAATTTTTGTAAATGAGATTAGAAATATTTTATTGGAAAAATGTTCTGTGGAGCAAACAATTAATATGCTTCAGCAAGCAATTGAAAGAGCGAGAAATTTTATTGGGGAAGATTTATTTGTTGAAAAAGCAAATAATAAAAGCACTTTCGATAGTGTATTAAAAGCGTCTAAAGATGTTGAGAGTATGATATTGCGGCTTAAAAGAAGAATGAAGGTAGAGAAGATACCGGAGTTGGTATTTTACGTAAGTGTAATTCCTACATCTGCTCCAGAAATGTCTGATAAAGGAGAAGAACTTATACAAACAATCATTCAAAAGGTTGGAGTACTTACATCGGAGATTTCAATAAAATCAAATTTAGTTGAATTGGAAAAAGCTTCAATTGAAAAGAATTATGCCAAATTATCGGAAATAAAAGCAAAATTGATTCTTCAAGTAAATGGGTGGTCATATATATATGAAGACGAAAGACTTAAAATTTCTGAAATTTTAAATGCGTTATTGAAAGGAATGAAAGCTTTTCGATTTAACGAGAAACAGGAGATTATTTCGGAGTATTTATATTCCCTTTATCCAGGCAAGGAGCTTGAGGAGACAATCGCAAAATATCAGCAGATAATAGCCGCTACTCATCAGTTGGCATCAGAAAATATAACAGAATCTGGCTATAAAGATGTATTAATTGATGAGGCAGCAAGAAGTTGTCCTGCAGATTTGATGATTCCTTTATCTGAAGCTCAAAATAGAATTATTTTAGTGGGCGATGATAAACAGCTGCCACAGTATATTGAAGATGATGTGTTAAAGATAATTAATCGTGCTGTTGATGATAATAAGCTTTTTGATGGGTTAGATGAAAAAGCAATTAAAGAAAAGTATGAACTGTCGATGTTTACATATTTGACTAAGAAGGCTGAAAATTTATGTAGGATTGATGCAAAACATTCAAGAGTTATTCAGCTGAATCAGCAATATAGAATGGCAGACATTTTAGGTTCCATAGTATCCCATCATTTCTATAGTGATACGGTTAAGAATTCTGGATTGCCGCAAGAACACTTTTTACAAAATTATCGTGGAATTGAAGGGAAGAATTTGATATGGGTTGATAAATCAAAATCTGGCAATATGGAAAAACGTTCGACATCAAAATCGATATATAGGCAATGTGAGGCTGATACAATTGTTGAATATATTAAACAAATAGTTAAAAGTCCTAATTGGAATATAAGTGATGCGGAAAAAAGGGATCGAATTGGTGTTATAACTTTCTATTCAAAACAACGAGATATAATCCAAGAGAAGCTGCTAGGTGAGAATGGTGTTGGAGAAGAAAATGTTAGTCGAATAGAAGTAGGAACCGTAGATTCATTCCAAGGAAAAGAATTTGGAGTTGTTTTTCTATCATTGGTTAGAACTAATGATACAGACACAATTGGACATTTGGACAGTAAAAACAGAATGTGTGTTGCCTTAAGCAGAGCTATTAAATGTTTAATTGTTGTTGGAAATAGTAATATTTGTAACTATGCGGGAGCAGAGAAAAAAATCCCAGCACTAATTGATGTTTTAAAATGTTGTAAGGAAAATAGAGATGGCGTATGTGAGTATCGAGCAGAATAGCCCATGGACAGAAACTATTCTTGTGGATCCAGATGTTTTTATTAGAACTAAAAAGAATAAATATAGAGGATCAAGGGTGGTTAATGTTGCTATTCCAGTAGTTGCATATAGATATGAGGTCAAAACAAATAACTATCATGAAGATTTCCTGCATGAAGCTGTATTTAATTTGGCTGATTACTACATAAAAAATGAAAAGGGTAAGGACTTTGATTTTGCAGGAGCGATTTCCAAAGATTTAGGACTGAGTATATCGCTAGTAAAAGCGATGTTAAAAGAAAAGGCATTAATGCAATCGGTTCTCGAAGAAGATAATGGTAAAAGTCGTAGTCAATATACTAATAATTTCATCATTTTATATGATGAGATAAGAGAAACTTTTATTGAAAGGGTTATCTCACTTGATACATTCGAAAGTATGAAAGATGAGTGTGAAGACTTTTCTAAATACAGACCTTCAATTGGTGATTCATCTCGATATTTTATACATAAACTATCTGTGCCGGATTCTATGAGAAAGAAAGCATGGAAAGAACCGGCTCAAGAAGATGTGTCTGCTCTTCTTAGACAGCGAGCCTTGAAATATAGAAAACTAGATAATGCAACACTTAGCATAAAATATACTGGAATATCAGAGGAGTTTTATCTGATTAGTTCAATATATTATGACAAAAATAATGCAGTTACATATTGTGGAGAAAATCCTTTTGGACCAGGACGTGCAGGATGGATTGTATCGGATGCAGAGATATATTCCCAGGGTGATTTTAAAAATTCGAAAAAACTAACTGATAGTCTTAGTAAGATGGAAGATAGTGTGGATGTTGATTCATTTAAGTCAAGTGAACGGCATGATTCCTTATATAATATGTGTATGGAATATTTCGAGGATATATATGGAAAAAAAGAATTGAATGCAACTGGTGAGTTAAAAGAAAGATTGGTTGCGACTTTGTCGGAATATTCTAAAATGGTTCATTTTTGTCAAAATTCTGAAATTGCAGAACTAGAAGATAGAATAGCTGATGCAAAAAGAAGTTATTACATCGCAGTAGCAGATCTATATGAATTTATATTAGCGCATGCATTTTTAAAGAACTATAAAGAGTGTAATCATAAGCAATACTCGTCTCTAATTGAAAATATGGATACTAGTAATTACTCTATTGGAGAGTATTGGAGACTTGCAACAAACGTAGGTTTTGATAAAAATCAGCTTGATAAAAAAGTTAGAATTAACAAGAGGCAAATATCATACGCGGTTAGAAATCAAAAAGACAGTTTAGATTGGTATTTAATGATTTTTGCATGTTTAATGGAAGCAGAATTTGACGAAAGT
Source organism: Agathobacter sp. (assembly GCA_045641385.1). Lineage (GTDB taxonomy): Bacteria > Bacillota > Clostridia > Lachnospirales > Lachnospiraceae > Roseburia. The sequence goes on from JAZUGV010000046.1 coordinate 42,815, forward strand.
CATCCAATGTTTACTTTGGCAGCAGAATATCCAGATTTTTTCGGATATATACGTGAATTAGAAAAATTGAGAGATCCATCAAAGCATGGATCAAGAGATGAGCTTAGATGGAATAATTACGATTATCAGCAATTAGCGATATTTATGTTTAATATATTCATTCTTGAGCCTAAAGATAACAAGTTTGTAGACAGTAATCACTTTGTAAATCATGAAGGGATTGAGGAAGAATATCAACAAATTGATAATGCGGCGGCCGATACTTTGCGTAAATTTGAGCATTTATGTTTAAACATTGATGCATATAATGCAGCATTGGCACTTGAGAGAGAATATGTGTCAAAGGGCAGAGATTATTATTCCAAAGCTTATAATTTGTTGGATGAAGTTATGAAACAATTAATTTATTGTGTTTCCGGAAATGAGAATGAAATTGATAGAACTTACGTGAATAAAGTAATTGGTTATCGTAACTATGATAAGGAAGATATAGCAAAAAAAACGGAATCCATTCTAGAGACATATGACTGTAATTACAAATTTAAGAAGAGAAGAAACGCACCTAATTTTGTCAATGCAACGTATTCTTCAAAGCTTTCATATGGAAATAGAATATATTACTTCATAATAATTGCAGACCATAGGGTACCTAATTTTTTAAGACGATTTTTAAATGAAAATGGAACCTGGTTAGGCTTGATGGAACATATAGAAGAAAAGAGAGGACATTCAGATATTACAGATTTTTCTGATGATGCAATTTCATCTGTGCATAAGAATGTTTTGAAATTAACAGATAAAATTGTTTCTTATATTGATGAGTTCGAAGAGGATAGAGAATAATGGGCAACAACAGAGCAAATAGGAGTAGGGACGAATTACTCAAGGAACAGAAGTTAAAAGAGTTAGACGGAAAAATAGCCGAGAAAAAGGAATTTTTGGATGAGTTTTCATCGTGGTTTGAAGATAAAAAAGCTGCAACAGAAAGACTTGAAGAGATAAAAACTATTGTAGGCACAGTGGAAGATGCAAGGCAAATTTTAGAAGAAAAAGATGAGGTCATTCAAAATGCTAAAAAAGAAAAACAAAAGATAGAGGATGAAATTAGTGGTTTATCTGGCGACATCGAAGCAAAAAAGGCGCTACTGGCTTCATTAGAAGAAAAAATAGGTGCCTACGAGACCGCAGAAGATATTATTGCCCAAGCGAAAGAAACAGCTAATACTGTAAAAGACGACGCTGATGAATATTTTGAGAAAAAAAAGGTCGACGCCAAGGCGCTAATTGATGAAGCAAAACAGACTGCTGAAGCAGAAAAAACGGTTGCCCAAACAATAAAAGAGTCAGCAATTGAAGAAAAAAATAAAATTTTAAGTGACGCGAAAGACTCTGCTAAAACAATCATTGATGAGGCACAAAAGACAGTTAAGCATTACTATGATGGAAAAATTGCAGAAGGAGAAAGCCAAAAAGGGGCTATTATTTCGCAAGCAAATATAGACAGAGATTTAATAATTGGAAGAGCAAATGGCGATGCTTTGGATATAGTAAATTCTGCAAAAACTGCCGCAGAAACTTATGCTTCACAAATAAAAAAGGCAGCAGATGAAACTGTTGAGAGTATGATTGGGTCTGCAAGAATAAAAGCGGATGAGATAATTGCAAAGGCAGAAGAAATTAAAAGTAAAGCTCGAGAAGATGCCGAAGAAATTATTATTAATGCGAAAGAAAAAGCACAACAAATCCAGGATAAAGCTTATGACAAGAGTCAGAGTGACAGACAAAAATTAGAAAATGGATTAGAACAATTGGCAAAAGATAAGGCTACGGTTCAGGCTAAAATAGCAGAAAATAATAGGACTTCAATGGCATTAGATCGTCGTGAGGAAGCTCTAGACGATGAAGTTGCTGAAAGAGTTAAAGCTGAATGCTCGGAAACAGAAAATCATGTGGCGATGCTGCAAAATTTTGCAAATAATTTAAATAGAGAGAATCAGCATTTAAATAAATTGAAAGAGGCGGAACTTGATTTACAAGCTAAATTGTTGGATATGGCGGAGTTAGAGAGACTGAGAGCAGATTTAGATGAGTTAAAGGCTCAAGGAATTACAGTCGAAAATGCAAAGACGTTTACTGATGCGGTAAAACGAGTCGAGAGATTAAATAAACAAATTGCACGATTGGAAGAGGAAAAGAGTTCTCTAGAGACCAACGTATTATCTGCTACTTCTAGCGATGGTGAACTTGCAGTCGAAAAAGATAAGAATAAGTATTTGATGGATACTGTTAAGAGTCTGACAGATGAGTTGAATAAGGCTAAGACAGTAACAAGAGAAGAAATGCTTCTTCCGATTAAACAAGCTCCTTCTATTATGCTTTCTGGTGAGCTGGATGAAGTTGGAAGTGACATGTCGGAGTTAGAGTGGCTTCAGCATATCAAATCATCTTGTGAAACATCAGGTCTTCGTTTTAGTGATAGACAATTATTTGCATACCACACTGCTCAGAAAATTAAAGAAATGTCACCGATGGTTGTTTTAGCTGGTATTAGTGGAACTGGAAAGTCGGAATTACCAAAGAATTATGCAATTCATGGAGGTATGAACTTCTTATCTATCCCGGTAAAACCAGATTGGGATAGCCCAGCTTCGTTATTTGGTTATTATAATTCAATTGAAAAGCGTTTTGAAGCGACAGATCTTGTTAGAGCATTATACCAAATGAGTGAAAATGATTTGCATAAACAGCAAATGATGATGGTGCTTTTAGATGAGATGAATTTAGCTCATCCAGAACAATATTTTGCTGATTTGTTGAGTAAATTAGAGACTTGTCGTGGAATGTCCGAGTGTGCTGAATACGATATTTTATTGGGTGGAGGCGAGAAACCGGAAGCTTTAAAGATTGGTAACAATATTCTTTGGACAGGAACGATGAATGAAGATGAAACAACAAAAGGGCTATCTGACAAAGTTATAGATCGTAGTACACTAATTACATTTCCGAGACCACGTATTCTGTACGATCGCAAAGAGATTACAGAGATCAAACCATCAATCATGTTGTCTAAGAAGAAGTGGAGCAGTTGGATTAATGAAGCAAATCCATCAAGCATTGTTGTTGATACATTAGAGCAGTATAGATTAAGTCTTCAGGATATTAATCAGCAGATGGCATATATGGGAAGAAACTTAGGACATAGAGTATGGCAAGGTATAGCTCAGTATATTACCCATTATCCAGAAGTTGTTTATGCAAGAAATGATGAAGCCTTAAAAGAAGCTTTGGAAAAAGCTTATATTGATTCAATCGCCTTTAAGGTAATGCCAAAACTTCGTGGTGTTGAAACTCGAGGAGAAAATGAGAAATATTTAAATGAAATTAAAAAATTATTGCCAAGTGACTTGGTAAATGATTATTCTAATGCAACATCTTTATCCACAGAATTATTCCAGTGGTGTAGCGCAGATTTTATGAGTGAGGAAAATGAATAACTATTTTTTATCAAAAGATGCTTTATTTCACAACAGAATAGAGACTATGTCATTAGAACAAATGTATCGTTTTGATATTTTGTTAAGGATTAACCATTTTTTAAATTGTGCTATTACTTCAAAAGATCGCGAACGAGCTTCGGGAGAGTGTCTTTCAATGCAGTATACTGTGTTTCTTCAAAAAGTGGTTTCAGCATTTGAGGGCACTATTAATCGAGAAGCAATATGCAAGGATGTTTTGATTTTCGATGATTTTATTAGAATTGCAGATTTTAGTTTTGATGCTATTCGAGAAATTGTATCTAGACCGAGTACACAACTATTGAAGGTTGATACTAAGGTTATGGCTGGGCGAAATAATGGTTTGGGAAATAGATCGATGAGATGGTTGTCTCAAAGGCCAGGTAGAACTATTGAAGAGAAAATATCCCCTCAAAATAAAATTCTTACCCGAAAATCAATATTTACTACAGATACTAAAGAAAATAGAGAAATGAGATATCTGTATAAGGTTCTCTATGATGCAATTGCCGAACGCATTAAGAATACAAAGTGCTTTGACTGTAAAGTCAAAGAGGGATGCGATTATTATAACTGGGTCCTACGAATCAAAAAAATGATGGCACTAAACAATAAGATAAAAAATGGTGAGTTGGGTGAAGTTAAACCGGTGAAGCAGTCATACCAAAATAACAAACTAATGTGTGACAAGAATTATAAAATTGTTTGGGATGCGGTTGGTATGCTCTCTCACGTCGAAGATAAAATCGACGCGGACTATAATTCTAATCTGGCGGAAAGGTTGTCAATGCTTATTTATTGGGTGAATTTAGGCAAAATGAATACATACCCGAATGTTCGAATTGATGACTATGTTGGAGCTTTATTTGATAATGGTGGAAATGTGTGGTTCGGAGTACATGACGAGGTAACAAAAGAGTGCGCATCCAATGTTTATATCATGGATGATGATAACAAGATTGAAAAAATAATGCTTTTGGAAAATCGTGATGGCCACGTTATTTTAAGAGACGGAAGTAACGTATTGTATGATTTGGATGTAAATCAGTATTTTGTACGCATTGAAAAATATCTTTTTGAGCAGTGTAAACAGATGTATAAACAAGAAAAAACTACGGATTAAAGATAGTAGCGCCTGTTGGAGGAGTTCATGAATTATCGTAAACAATTTATTGAATGGATAAATAAACAAAACTTAACGATTCAGGAACAGATTGACATTAAGTGGAAAACTGATGAATGTAACCTGAAATATAAAATCTATGATAATTCTGACATTTCAAAGATACAAGCGATTGATGATAATAGACTTGATTATTATTGTAGTTTTCTTATGTCCATGCAAGATGAAACTTTGAATGAGGAATCTGAAAATCAAGATAGCGTATTGTCGAATGTTCATGTGAATGCTGAAGAACTGGAATATCCAGATATAGAAGATTTACTACAAGAAATAGAAATGGATAAAACTGCAAAGAATAAAGTTGCAGTCGAAGTACGACGCCACGAAAGTGATTTATTAGATGGGATATATCAAAAATGTAATGAGTACGCTAACTTATCCGCAAATATAGTAAATGACTCAGAGAAATATATTCCATCAAAGATGGTAATTGATATTGTTTCTGGTAAATGGATTGATCCATCAAGCGGACATGTAGAGAGTTTGCCAAGCTATGTTGGATATCAGTATGGTTCAGAGACAAAATGGTTTCCGCGAAGTGATAAAGCTTTTTATTATTCAGATAAAGAGTGTAATTTGGAATCTGTCTTATCTGCATATAGGGAAGACAATCCTAGCTTAGATGTTATTCGTCGGTCAATATCCGAATTAGGAAGACAGTATGAATCTGTTATTGATATAAGCCGAGTTTTGTGTTTGGTGCCAGATAGTTTAGGTGATTTTAAGGATAATATAAAGAATCAGATTAAATCTGTTGGTCCCAATATGGTTCAAATTCCTAGAAGTATTGTTGCAGCATATACTTTTGCGAATGAGCATAAAGAAACTAGGGACATCAGTTTATATTGTTTTGATTTTGAGGGATATAAACTTATAAAAACAGAGGTTCGTATTCAGTATATTCCTGAAAGTGATTCATATGAATATACACGTATGGCCCGCAAGCTAATAAATGATGATAATAGTTGGAATTATGTAAAAATAGCGCAGGAATATATAAAGAGATACGAAAAAAAAGTTGGTATAAAAATCCCTAAATCAATAAAGGATCGCCTTATTAATTCTAAGGATATAGAGACCATAATTACTAATGAGATGAGCATTTCATATATTGATTGTGGGCAGACATGTTTAATTAAGTATGATGATAATATTGTCTCTGAAATTGTTTCTGAATTATATGAGAGCATAAGTTCAGACACTGATTCTGTTGATTATGTCATATTACTGGCAGAGGTAAAGACAGATAATGATTGTATTTATAACTTGAGTGCATTAGGAATAGGATGTGCATTAATAGATGAAAGGAAAAGTAATTCTCAAATAATTTGGAGAGAATATCTACCGGAACTTAGTCTTGAAGTAATTCGTGACGGAACGTTTGACTCATTAAAATTGATTGACAAAAATATGTTCCAAGATATTTCTGTGTCATCTATGGAGGAAGATATTCTTATTCCTATAAATAATGGTATGTTTATTCTTCCAAACGGAAAAGACAAGGTGTTTTGTCCATTGACAAGGGAAGAATTTGGTTCAATGCAACGGGATAAAATGGCTATGTTTAGTGACAAGAACTTGTCAAATAGCTCTTCTCCAATGATTGCAGAATTAAGCTTAAAATATCATTATGGAGACCCAGATTCATACAAACTTATAGCAAAAATTAGTAATGATGATTTAGTAATTGTAAGTCAATGGTGTGATGATACAGATCAATATATGAGCAATAACAAGGTGCCTGAATATAATTCACCAGTTATCCGTGTAAATGCTACTCGAGAAACTATTTTCGAAGCAATGGAAAAAGCAGTAAAAGGTTTATATTATTGGAAAAACTATTCAATGACAGGTGGTTGGAATTATACACCGCCTTTTGACAAGAATGGCAATTGGAATGCTATTAGAGACTTAAAATATCTACGATTGTCTTTGCCGAGATTTTTTGGACCGGACAGAAGTGACTTACTTAGCGAAGATGAGATAGAACAAACAAAGAAATTATTACAAGAATTACTATATGTATATGATGATTGTATTACAGGGAAATTAGATTCTTGTGACAAGGAACATCCATGCGATTTGGACGCAAAGAGTATGTGGCGAATTCGTGTTAATATTTTGGATATCATATCTTTAATGAGTGGATTGTATGTAAATGAACTTTTGCCATACGATTTAGAAAGTAATCTTGTGTATGCCATAATAGATAGCAAAAATCTTCAATACATAATTCCTCTTGCTACCTATTTTACTCGAGATGATGATCCATATAAGGTATGGGATGAGGTTGACTATTATCTGGAAAACGATAATGACGAGCGTATTATAAACGCTGTTAGAACTATTTCAACTGTATGTTGGAGAGAAAGCAACTGGATATATGAATTTGGAAAATGTAGCGCGCAAATATTAAATCGTGTGATAGACGCAATATTCAAAGCGGTATATTCGGAGATTACACAGATAGCAATTGATTACAATCCTAGACGAGTTCGAGATTATTTGGAGGCTCTTTTAGGTATAACTCGACTTAAGGAAGTGAATTCTTTTGTGGCAAAAAAATTAGATTGTAATTCAATGGCAATAAAAGAATTTGTGGCATGCTTAAAGGAACTAGACAAAAAACTTTATTCTGCCGATCAAGATGGGAAATTATTATATCCATTCATTAGTAGGTTGGAAATGGAAAATGTACCGGATATGCTTAATAAAGTTAGCACGGTAATATATCCACTAATTGAAATATTAACAGATGGAAACGCTATAAGATTGACAGGATTTAGTGAAGAAGATACCCGAATAAATCAGCGTAATAGTCGCTATGAAACTTATCAGTCTGATATTTCAGAAGAGGAAAGTGATGCTAATGAAATTAATGAGAAAGAAGACGAGTCAAAGGCTGATGATGTAAGATTTGACGTGGACAAAGAGCAAGAAGTGGTTCGTCAAGCGGGTAGATTAGTGCGATGTCTAGATAGAGAAGGCATGAGTAATGAAAAAATGAAAAGTGCTGCAAACTTCAGGGTGGCATATGATAAGTTCTTAGTTTTAATGAATGAGGAGCATCCATCTATCGCAAATAAGATGGAATCATATGGGGATGACTATATGAGCAGTTTAATGTATTTGAGAAAATTCTATAAGGGATAGGAGATGTAAAGATTTATGAGTACGAGAGATTTTATTGAAAAAAAGTTAGTTGAGTTAATTAGTAACTGTGAAAAAGATAAAACAGTAGTTTTGCAGGAATCCCTGGAAAGAAAATTTCTTTATGTCCTAACAAAGAATCCACACGGCAAGTTCGAAATATACTCAAGATTATTCAACAACGAGTTCGGAGAGTCTTTGAGTAAGAAAGCATATAAAGAAATTCTTCTGAAGTATGGCATTAAAAAAAATATATTCAAGGATAATGGTATTGACATTGTACATGAAGCGCAAAAGTTAGCAGAAACATTAGTTGTGTCAGTTTTTGAAAATGAAGATTGTGAAAGCGCTCGAAAGAGCTTGGCTGGTAATAGAACTGACGAGAAAACAGTTTATATGGCTTTCTATTATTTGTGTAATATGATTCCGAAAATTTCAACAAGCGATATGAAAGGTTTGATACTGGGAATAAACTACGCTTCAGTTTTAGAAATACTCGAAATGTTTGCTTCTGGTCAACTAGGGAATGAAGACGATGCCAAAAAAGTTTCTGAGAAAAATGAGGACGAGTTTGTTCAGGAATTACTACAGTTGGAACGTGAAAGAGATAGAGCAAATAATTTGTTAAGTAAACTTCAAGCTGAATTTGATGTTCGAGTTTCTGATAATAAAAAAGAAGTTCAAGAGAATTTAATAAAGGAATTAAATTCGTCAAAATATGATTATATTTTAGACAAATTGACAACTGTGCAAAATGGATTGCGCCAGCTAAGACGAGAAAGAATTGCAGTTCCGTTACAGATAAATTCTGTTCCTTCATTAGTTCGAGAAATGATGCAGTTTATTGAAGATTGCGGAATCACACCAATGCTTGAATTGGGAGAAGAATTTGAAATTTCTGGAAAAGAGACAGAATACTATGTATATGAGGGAAATCCTTTTCATAGTGTTGATGAAAAAAAGATGGTGCGTGTTGTGTCTACAGGATGGGAAATTAAAGAGAAAGAATTGATTATTTCGCAACCGACTGTTAAAGAAATTATAAGCGAATAACAGAGGGAATAAAATGAAGGAACGTGTAGAAATTGTTGGAGATATCGAGAAACTAGCCCAAGATTTTAGTCAAAAGATTCGAAAAAACAAAGGTGAATTTCAAAAAAATAAGATTAAGTATATTATAACCAAATTTCCTAATGGTTCTGAGCGTATTCATAGTAAGGAATATGAAAATGAATTCTCGGAGGCTATAAATGTTTTTACTTATAATGGAGAACTGAAACGAGGTATTTTTTCTAACACAAAAAATAGAAGTTCGGTGAATAAGAGTGCGATTGATATTTCGGAGTTAATATACAAATGCGTTTTTGAGACTGAGAATATAGAGAAACTTGAAAAAATATATAATCAGAAAAAAGAAAAGAAACAATTTATTGAAATATCAGTATCTCTTTACTTTTTTGTGGATTTAATTCCAGAATGGAAAAACCATAAAGTTAGAGAGATATTACTTTACATGAATAATTCTTTTGCAATGGAGTTTTTTGAAGGTCTTATCCAATATGTGAAGGTAGAGTTATCATCCGATATATCAGAATATGAGAAAGAAATTTTAAGACTAGAAACGGAAAAGAATAGGGCAAATAATTTAATTGCAAAATTGCAGGATGAGTTTGATGATCGACTTGAAGAAGGTAGGAGAGAGGAGCAAGAAAAATTACTTCAGGAACTAAACTCTTCAAGATATGATTTCATACTTGATAAAGCAGTTGCATTACAAAATGGTTTAAAGCAGTTGAGAAGAGAACACATTATTGTTCCTCTTCAAATTAATTCAGTGTCATCACTTGTTCGTGAAGTGATTCAGTTTGCAGAAGATTGTGGAATTACTCCTATGATGGAATTAGGGGATGAATTTGAGATATCTGGTATAGAAACTGAATATTATCAATATAGTGGCTCTCCATTTTCCGATGCGAGTCAAAGAAAAATGGTTGTTGTTACTTCGACGGGATGGGAAATAAAAGATAAAAATATTATTATTTCACAGCCTACGGTCAAAGAAATTGAACCAAGCGCGATTGAGATGTCTGAAAAAACTAATGAAAGTTCAAACAATGAGCCGGATAAAGTTGTTCAGTCCTTGGAGAATGGGAAAAAACCAAAATGTGAGAAAAAGGAATCATCGAAGGTATCTGTCGTCAGAAACCGCAGAAGCATGCTCGAAAGAATAGGTGACTTTGTAATTGCTAAATGTGAAAAGGGCGGAATGTGTGAAATCGCGGTTGTTGAAGCAAGTTTTAATGCAATTTCATCAAGGGATATTAAGAGTAAATTAAAAATTCTTCAAAATGGTAAAATGCTTGAGATGGAAGAAGAGAATATTAGGTGGGTAGCCTCACTAGAAGAATGGAAACGTTTTCTAGATAGATATAATAAAAATATAAATGCTAAAAGAGATAGTAAACCGATAAAAAAACAAAAGATGGAGGCAAAAGATGAGTAGTTATAATTCATTATGTATAGGAATTGATTTAGGAACAACAAATTCCTTAATTGCATCCTGCAGAACTGAAAATGGTAAAATTAATACACCAGTAAAAATGGTTTCAAGAATTGTTGATACAAGAGGAACAAAAAGAAATGATTCTTTATTGCCTTCTTGTGTTTACTATCAAGTTGATGAGAATGGAAATTCACAGGAGCCTATAGTTGGAGACTTTGCAAAAAGTATGCATGCTGCAATGCCGTTTAGAGTTTCTAAATCTGTTAAAAGTCAGATGGGACAAGAGCGATTAGTTGGTTTAGACTCGAATATTGTAGATTCAAAGCCAGAGGAAGTTTCAGCACGTATAATTAAGCATCTGATTTCAGATATGGAAAACTATTATGGGGACGATGAGGAAATTACGGATGTTGTAATAACTGTTCCCGCAAGTTTTGACTCAGCTCAAAGATTGGCTACTTTACGTGCAGCAGAGCTTGCAGGTGTAGATGTAAAAACAGATGATGGTAATTATGATCAAGGAATACTACTTTCTGAACCTGAAGCTGTTATGTACTATTTACTTAATCAAATAAAAAAAGGCGAGTGTGATATCAGATTAGATTTTTCTGAAAAGAAAAACATATTGATTTTTGATATTGGGGGAGGAACGTTAGATATTACATTGCATAGTGTGAGTCAAAATGAGGAAAACCCTGATATTCTAAATATCGATTTGATTGCTACTAATCGATTTACTCCCGTTGCAGGAGATACTTTCGACAAGCTTGTGGCGCAAGAAATGTATGAGAGATATTTGAGTTATTACCAACAAGTTATGCCATCTATTGTTCCTCAAATTGAAAAAGATAAGGATAAGATGTTGGCTGCTTTGGAGGCTCATGCAGAGGATTTAAAATTAAAGATAAATGTGCGTTATGATGATGCCGTTTATAGACATAGAACCTTAGCGGATACAGCTGAATTTGATTGTGGCGGAAGAATGCCTAACGAATATCCATATGATGATTTTTTTACGAAAGAGGAGTATGAATCATGTGTCGAGCCACTCTTAGGCAATAGTTATCGTTTAAATGATTATAAAGATTTTGAAGGAAAAGAGCAGACAAATGATATAATCTGGCCAATTCTAGACGTGTTGAGAAAAGCCATGAAAAAGGAAGGCGGGGCAAATGTAAAACTAGATGCGGTACTAATTAGTGGTGGAATGTCACGCCTTTATTTAGTGAAAAATAGGTTAGAGGAGTTCTTTGGAACTCACATTATAAGCGTTCCTGATCCGGACACTGCAGTTGCGCAAGGAGCTGTTGTTTACCACTATCATCAGCATCAGAACTCAGAAATAATGAAAAAACTTCATGAAAAACTGGGAGATATTGTTGAGCCTATTGAACCAGAAAATAGTTTCTTAAAAATAGGAAAAAAGGTTTTAGCGGATCCGGTGTATTTAGGATTAAAAGGCGGAGAGGTAATGCTTTTAGCTGATGAAGGTCAAGATTTACCTTTTTCATCGAACAAAATTTCTGGATTAAAGATAGATGCAGGACAGACAAAAATCTGTGTGCCTATTCAAAGAAAAGGTTTTGGAAGTAGTTATATTACTATGGCTTCCGGAAATATTCTCTTTAAAGAAAAATATGATACTGAAATGCCAGTATCCATTAGGTTTGATATTAATGAAGATCAAATTATTACAATTGAAGCATGGACTAGTCGGGACAACGAAGGCCAGATGGTGATGGAAAAGGGAAAAGTAAGCTTTTCATTTGGCGAAGATTCAAAAGAAGTTAGTGCAAATAATGTTCAGGCGCAAGCGGATAATAATATGGCTCAAATTACAAAACCAGACGGCCCAAAGGCAGATGTTCAGCTGATGATGGCAAATTTAAAAAATGCATGCATGTTGAAAAAGCCTGCAACGCAGGTAAGAGGGATTAAATCTAAGATATATCAGGCTTCAAATCCAGAAGACTTTGCGGAGATCCTTATTAATAATTTGTATGTAAGAACGAATAATATATATTACTACTTAAGTTTAATTGTTATAGCTCGCCGACTATCTATTTATTGGAACGATAACAACAAAAAAAGATTAAAGAATGTATGTTTTGACTTGTTAAATGGAAATATTCAAAACTTACGTGATGAAAAGGCTCAAAAATTGTGGTATAGCGCGTTAGGAGAGGCTGTTACTATTATTGGAATGCATGGTTCAAGTGACGAATTAGAATCTTTATGTAGATTAAAGTGGATGAGTATTAACTCTATGAATTTGTCATATATAAATGCTTTAGCTATGAATGGTTATCGGCTTGATTGGATTTATGATATTATGCGAAAATCTAAGAAGCAACGGAATATGGCCATCAGAGCAATTGGAATGGCAATATATAAAGCAAAAAATATCCCTGCGAGTGTTGATATTCATGATATTGTTAAAACAGCAGAGTCTTTGTTAGTTCAAGATAATATGTCGCTTATTTTTGCTGCAATTACTACGTTAGGTTACATACTTGGAAGTAGTCAAGCAAAAGCCATTCTTGGAAATGGACTAGTTATTTCTATTAAGGCTGAGATTATGAGTAAGAAAGAAAGCGGTCGTTATGATAAAGCCGTTAATCTTGCAATTCGTTTGATGGAAGGTCAGCAACTGAGTGTTATTGAAGAACAGAATTTATTGGGATTATTGGACGATTTCTAAAATTTTTACTTCAGAAATAGGAGGATAAAAAATGAGTGAAATGGAAAAAGAATCTATTTTAGAATACTTTTATGGCGAATATAATCTTCAAATAGTTAATTCGCATAGAGATAATCCTGTTGAGTTTTGTGATTTCTGTAAAGTAGAGACTGAGCTAGTGAAGTACTATATTCCTGAAAAAAAAGGTGGGGCACTAAAAGGACGCCAGTGTTCTGAGTGTGGACGTATTTTTGTTAGGAGTGCCATTGTTGAAAAGTATCAAAGCTATTTTGATGAAATAGGGTGGGTCAAATAAGTATAACAATTAGATAGTGTAAAATGTAAAAAACGGTGCGAACTTGTAAATTCAGGTCGCACTGTTTTTTTAATTTCTAGAAATAATATTTTTTGTAGTATATGAGTACAACGAAGGAACAAAAGATTTCACAGGAGGTAAGAAATATGGACGGAGTTATTTATTCAGGTTGGTTAGAAGAAGATTCAAAGCACAGTGTAAGAAGGGCAAAAGAAAGGGCTGGACTCAACAAGAAGCGAGCAATTAAGATGATGAATCTTGCAAGAACTAGAGGAATTACAAGTGAAGAATGTAGATGGTCATCAGATAGAGCTTTTCTTGAGAGCAAATCTAGTGATGAGGTTGTAGCAGTTGCATTTAATGGATTTTGCTATGTACTTGACCGAGCAACAATGAATTGTATCACAATGTTTGGTCTTCCAAAGTGTTTTGGAAAGAAGAAGACATACTATAACAAAGATGAAAAGCGTAGGTATCAAATGGTTGCAGCATATTAAGGAGGAAAATAAATGAATTCAGATGTAAATGAAGTTGTTGTTAGTGATACTACTGAACAAGTTGTTAATCCAATTATTGAAATATTTAAGGGCGAAAATGGTCCGGTTTACGCAGGAATGATTGGGATTGTGTTGGTAGCAGCAATTGGAATGTTATCACATGGAAAATATAAAGTGAGTTTGAGTAGTTTGGAGAACTGCTTAGAAATTGCTCCATCGTAGAGAATGAAAGAAAAGAATTTTTTATTACTTGACGAGAAAACAGCAGATGAATTTCATGCCCTGGCTCTGAAAACTCCAGATTACCCTCAAGATAAGGAGGAGATGAGCATATTAAAAAAGCAGTTAATTGACTTGTGTGGAGTTACTGAGTTAGAGGCTTTAAATATATTAATTGGAAGAAATGTTAAGGATTATATTGTGAAGTATGCTGGAAAGGCTTCTGGCAAGGTGATTGAAGCGAAAGAATATGAAGGTGAGGTTCATGTAGTTTACAACATTTCGGACGAAGAAAAAGAATTATTTGAATGGAAGTAAGGAGGGGATTATTAATGAGACATTATGGTCATCGTTGCTATCATGGTAAACCAGGTGATGGATTAATTGCTTTGATTCTGATTGTTGTTGGATACTTAATGGCAATGCCTTTCGTGGGCGCATATAAGCTTGCGACAGGGAAAGACGAAGCAACTAAAACAACAGGTGCAGTGATGTTGGTTGTTGGAATTGCAATTTATCTTGTAGGTTTAATAAGTTCTTAAAAGTGCATGGAGAAAAGGAGGAAAAAATTATGTTTAGTGATCCACGCAAGAGAAGATACTCTTATGAAGATGGTTATGAAGATGTGTTTGAAGATGGTGATTATGACGATTCTCGCTATGAACATGACTCAGAATATGCAGATGGTGTAGAGGATGCGTTTGATGATTGTGGCGGAGAAGACTGGTAGGAGGTAAAAGTATGAATAATGGTCAGAGATACCCAGCATGGGTGGTAGTTATTTTAATTATATGTGTTATAGGAATTGTTGGAAATTTGGGTGGAGGCTCAAGTTCAAGTAGACATAGTAGCTCGGGGACGTGTATAAAGTCTGGATGCAGTAATAGTCGAGCTACGGGAAGTAGTTACTGCTATTTACATAAGAGCAGTTCGGGTTCATATAGTGGCGGTTCTTACAATCATTCTAGCAGTTCCGGAAGTTCGAGTGGCAGTGGTTCAAGTAGTTCACATAGTAGTTATAAGTACTCGAGCGGTGGATCAAGGAGCAGTTATAGTTCTTATGATGCAGGATATGATTCCATTTATGATGATGAGGATTATGACTGGGATAGATATAATTCGGATTCAGATTATGCTTCCGGTGTTGATGACGCAATGGATGAATTGGATGAAGATTGGTAAAGGAGGAAAAATTTATGTTTAGTATTCCAAGTTTCAGTTCCTACGATAAAGGATTTGATGATGTACTGGAAAATGAAGATTATGACTGGGATAGGTATGATTCAGATATGGATTATGCTTCTGGAGTCGATGATGCAATGGGTGATAGTTGTGATGGCGGCGATTGGTAACAATCGCCAGCCAGATAGAAATTATGGAGGAAAGATTAATGGGATTCTGGGATAGAGAAGTCGAGGATAATGGCCTAGACGATATGTTTGACTTAAATAATGATGGATTAATTGATGCCGGAGAGGAAGCTATGGAAATGGATTATCTTGACAGGCTAATCAATGGAGATTCAAGTGACGAGGTCGAGGAAGAAGACGACTTAGAGTTGTATGGTTTGGACCGAATAGATCTCGAGCTCATGGATGAAGCTGAGCGTAGAGAAGCATTATTAGACGCAGGGCTAGATCCTGATGATTATGATTTTTATTGATAAAAGAAGATATGTAAGCTGGCTGTAAATCCAGTCAGCTTATAGGAAAGGATGTCATAATATGGGCGATTGTGGATTTGATGGAGGACATGATCATGGGTATACATGTCCTGAGTGTGGTGGATTTGATGGATATCATGATTACAACAAACACAGTGGTGTAGGTGGTATTAGGCCAGAAAATAGTGTTGCTGGTTTCGTGTCTATTATAATTGGAATATTTGGTTTCTGCATGATGATAGCTTGTCCGCCAGTGGGAGCTTTAATTATTGCAGGAGCAGCGAAGTTAGGGAACTGGTAATTAATTGTAAATTTTTATAAGAGTGAGTATGGAAGGTGATTGAAAATGGGGTACTACAGAGTAAATCATATGAGAAATAGGATTGATATTTTCTTCGATGGTATACCATCGGAAGATGCAAGAGATGAACTGAAAAGCCATGGGTGGGCGTATTATCGTCCCGCGAGATGTTGGTACAATTATTACAGTATCTTTCATGAAGATTTTGCGAATGAAATTTGTGGAGGATGATACTTATTTTATTATGAAGGAGAAATCATATGCTAAGAAGCGATGAAGAAATAATATATGAAGTTTTAGTTAGTCTAGGACAATCAATAATGGAAAGACACTCAAAAAATATATGGATATGGGTATAAAAGCTAAATTTGCTTCATTACCATCCTCAACGCAAGTATATTCTTTTAATTACACAAATACTTATGAAATATTGTACAGTTTAAGTAATGTGGACCATATCCACGGAAATACTGAATCAAGTATTGTTTTAGGTGTCAATCCAGATGAAAAAGATGAAATATATAGTATTGACACTTCTTTTCTTCAATTTAAGAAATATTTTCAAAGAACGTTCTATTCAACAGATAACTCTTTTTTGAAAAAAGAATATGATACTCAAAATATTAGAACACTTGAAGGAATAGATTTATATGTGATTGGCCATTCATTGGATGTCACCGATAAAGATATAATAAAGCTGGTGTTTGACTCAGCAACTAGAATAACAGTTTTGTATCATAGTGATATTTCAGTAAAGTCGCAGATAAAAAATCTTGTTGAAATGTTTGGTAAAGAAGGATTAGATAGACTGAGAGCAAAAAAGGATTTATGTTTTGTAAGGCAGTCAGATGTTGAATGGATTGTTCCTACTGTAGAATAATTATATTACAAGTAGAATGACACATCCCTCAAACCGTGTTATTATACATAACGAAAGGAAAACAGAGCACGGTGCTCTGGGTACAAGGTAAAAGAAAATGTTACGCACAAGAAGAAATTCAGAAATGAATATGCGACCAATGATGGCTAGCAGATATGCTATGTCTATTTTAGTGCATCCTTCTATGCGTATGTCAAAAAAGCGGTTTATGGATAAAACTTTGATATGATATTTGTAGAATAATCAGATTGAGTAACCAAGGCCGCTAAGGATGTATTTCCAAAGCGGTCTTTTTATATTTAATTGCAGAGTGGACTGGAGCGGATCCAGCCAGCCCTCATAAGGCTTGTAACGCAGGTTCAAATCCTGTCTCTGCAACGCGCGGGGTGTTAGCAATTGGCAGCTGGCCAGGCTCATAACCTGGAGGTTGAGGGTTCGAATCCCTCTCCCGCAATTCATCGGGATGTAGCGCAGTTGGAAGCGTGCGTGATTCATGACAATTGAGCTTGCTCAATTGTATGGGCCCCGAGTTTAGAACACTTGGCAGATATAAATGCCAGAAAGGAAGTAAGTTTTCGATGTTTACAGTATTATGCACAAGACGTCCTCATACTACACGAGAGATGGCCCCAGTCAGACGACATAGAGGCTTTAATATGGTGCGCTCAAATAAGATGAAAACAGATATAGTGCTATGCAGTAAACATTTGCCGTGGCATTTTTAATCGATTTTGTAGATGAAGTCATCTGTCTTATTTGAGGAAATAGGCAGGTGACTTTTTTAGTATGGAGGAGATTACAATGTTCAATATACCAACAGTAGATTTAATAAAAACAGGAGAAAATATCATTAATATGAGGAAAGCGGCAGGCATGTCGGTAAAAGAACTTCAGGAAATATTTGGATTTGGTACACCACAAGCAATATATAAATGGCAACAAGGCGCAGCGCTTCCAACTGTAGATAATCTTGTTGTGCTATCAGTGATATTTGGAAAAACGATAGATGAAATATTAGTTTTAGACCAAGCATATAATGAAAAACTAAGTGCTTGAAGGAAAAT
>JAZUGV010000047.1:0-3371 GCA_045641385.1 Agathobacter sp.
CGGCCCAAATGGGGAACTTATGCTCGTGACAGACGATCAGAATGCTCATATGTATCTGTCGACCAATCGAGCGGACTGTATTGATATTTTAAAGAAAAATATTAGGGATTATATTGCAAAAGAAGTGGAGGTAGTAGTTCGGCTAAATGAGACAGGTCGGCCAACTGCGGAAGCTTTTGCAGATATATCCAAAATAAATTTTGATATTGAAATCGAATATGACGATGAGGAGGAAGAATAATTATGGCAAAAAGAGGTGGATTCCCAGGCGGAATGGGCATGCCAGGTAATATGAATAATCTTATGAAGCAGGCGCAGAAGATGCAGCGTCAAATGGAGGAAGCTCAGAAGAATTTAGAGGAGCTTGAAATGACAGCGGCAGCTGGCGGCGGAGTGGTAGAAGTGACGGTTTCTGGAAAAAGGGAAGTTACAAAAATAAAAATTGGTCCTGAAGCTGTGGACCCAGATGATGTTGAAATGCTTGAGGATTTAATTATGGCTGCAACAAATGAAGCGCTTCGCAAGGTAGAGGAAGCTTCATCACAGTCAATGTCAGCAATTACAGGCGGATTAGGTGGCTTATTCTAAATGGAGTATTATAGTAAGGAAATTTCGAAGCTAATTGAAGAATTATCCTCATTGCCTGGAGTGGGGGAGAAGACTGCACAGAGGCTGGCCTTTCATATTATTAGTATGCCAGAGGAAAATGTGCAGGCTCTTTCTGATGCGGTGATTAATGCTAAGCGAAAGGTTTGCTATTGTAAGGAGTGTTTTACAATTACGGATGACGAGTTTTGTCCAATTTGCAAAGACGCAACGAGAGATCACAAAACGATTATGGTAGTTGAGAATTCCAGGGATATGGCCGCATATGAAAAGACCAATAAATTCCATGGGATTTATCATGTATTGCATGGCGCAATTTCTCCGATGTTGGGGATTGGACCAAAGGATATTAAACTGACAGAGTTAATGCATCGCCTACAGAAGGATGTCGATGAGGTGATCATTGCCACAAATTCAAGCTTAGAGGGCGAGACGACGGCGATGTATATTAGCAAACTGATTAAACCAACTGGGATAAAGGTGACCAGAATTGCTAGTGGAGTGCCGGTTGGTGGCGACCTAGAATATATCGACGAAGTGACACTACTTCGCGCTCTTGAGGGGCGAACTGAACTATAGCAACAAAGGTAACTGTTTATGCGAAAAAATAAAGGACTAAAAACAGTTAAAAGTGAAGAATTAAAAGAAATTGATGAGGAAATCCGTCTGCATCGCAAAACAATTGCGCGACGGATTATTTCTGTTGTAGGAGTTTTGCTCGTGATATTTGTCGGAGCAGAACTCTATTTAGAATTACGCAGCTTTTCTGATTACTCCGTGAGCAATACGATTGAGAGACAGGATAGCGCGGCAGTTTCTTTTACTGCATTTGGAAACAACATTGTAAAATATAGTAATGATGGTGCAGTCTGTGTGGATTCTGATAACAATCAGATTTGGAACCAGTCATATGAAATGACATCTCCAGAGATTGCAAAATGCGAGGATTATCTGGCGATTTATGATAAGAGTGGAATAGATGTCTATATTATAACAAAGAAAAATCCGGTGAAGCATTTGCAGATGCCTACGAATATAGTATCTGTTTCGATTGCGTCGCAGGGAACGATAGCTGTGCTTATGAAAGATGATGCAATGGCAAAGGTCTCTGTTTATGATAAAAACGGAACAGAACTTGCAGGTGGAGCGTTTTATCAGGAAAACGCAGGATTTCCTGTAGATGTTGCTCTTTCCTTTGATGCAAAAATTATGTCTGTTGTTATGGTTGACGTGAGCGCGGGCTCATTGAAGAGTGTTATTTCTTTTTATAATTTCGGTTCCGTTGGAAAAAATGAGATCAACAATAATGTTGGGATTTTTGAATATGAAAACACTCTGATTCCAGAGATTGAATACATTGCAAAGAATAAAATGATTGCCTTATCCAATGATAAGGTGATGATTTTTGATGGAACAGAAAAGCCTTCATTGTCAAAAGAAATTAAAATAGAAGATAATGTGAAAAGTGTTATATATAATGAAAAATATGTCTGCATGGTGAAGATGAATGAGGGTGATGAGTTAAGTTATCACGTGACATTGTATAGACCATCAGGCAGAGTTGTGATGGATGCTGATTCCGAGATTGACTATGACCGAGTATACTTTTTAGAAAATGGAGAACTGTGCTTATCAAACGGCGCTGATATAGAAATTTATACAGTACATGGAATTCGTAAATTTCATACAACATTCGATGATGCCTTTCAATATGCGTTATCACAGGGGAAAGGATCAGAGTATGTATTTATATTCACTGACTCTATGCAGGAGGTTAGGCTACGATGAATTGGGTTGTAATAGCAGCGCTGATTTTTCTGGCATTGTGCATTTTCGCGGGATATCAGCAAGGATTCTTGCGGGTGGTGTACTCGTTGGGAAAATGGATTTTAATCCTGCTTATGCTTTTTTGGGTGAATCCATTTGTGTCTTCTTTTTTAAATGAGACAAAGCTTCGAGAAACGATAGAGCAGAAAATAGAAGCGCGAATAGAGGAGAAAATGGAGGCTGCTGTTTTAGAACAGCTGGAAGACAAACCGATAGAACAGGATGAACATAGCAAGAATAAAGAAGTAGAGAGAGTGGCCATGAGACTGCCTGATTCTGTTATGAAAAAGATGCCCAATGCATCGAAGTGGATTGCCGGTGAGTTGAAGGAAAGCGGTGCCGCTGCAGACATAGCAGAAGAGTTTACTGATTTGGCAATCACAGGAATCTCGGCTGTGCTTCTGTTATTAATAGTATTTCTTGCTTGTCATTTTATTGTGATGATATTTGACCTGCTGGATAAACTGCCAGGGATTAAGCAAATCAACCATGGGCTTGGTTTGGTGGCGGGGGCGGTAAAAGGGTTGCTTCTTATTTGGATTATATTTGCAGTTCTCGCAACGCAGACGACAACAAGGGCTGGGCAGTTTATGCTTCCATATATTTATGAAGCGCCAATTTTACAATGGATTTATGAGAATAATTTTATATTGACAATGTTAATGGCATTCTTTTAATAGGGAATGCCATTCGCTTTTTAAAAAAATAAAAAATTTTTAAAAATAATTGTTGACATTGGTTATACCAGATGATATTATACAAAAGCTGACCGCGAGAACAGCGGTGAAAAACAGCAAAGAACATTGATAACTGAACAGTGAACAACCTTGAAAAGATTTAAACATGATGAGAACGAAAGTTCTTACCTATCAATTCAAATTTCGTTTGAGAACGAAACCTTTTAACAGTAAATTCTGAATTAACAGAATGAACGAAGA
>JAZUGV010000048.1:0-90087 GCA_045641385.1 Agathobacter sp.
TGCAGAACCATGTACGCGAGGAATCATATCAACCTCAGCTGCAAGTGGACGAATCTGATCAAGCTTACGGCCGTCTGGACGCTTGTGGTCCTTTAAGATCATCTTACGAACGGTCTTCTTCTGATACTGATAGATTGCCTCTCCTAATACAGCAAGATAGTCCTCATTGTCAGCAAAAGCTTCCTCAAGACGCTCAGTGATTGCCTTGATGTTTGCTTCTCTTACCTGCTTCTCATCGGTAAATACAGCCTCTTCCATCTCTGCTGGTGGAACGATTTCCTTGATTGCTGCAAATAATTCCTCTGGAATTGCACAGCTGTCATAAGCGAACTTCTCTTTACCAACTTCAGCGCGGATCTGCTCCATAAATGCAATGATGGTCTGGTTGATATCATGGCACTTGTAGATTGCTTCAAGCATCTTCTCCTCTGGCACGATGTTTGCACCAGCTTCGATCATGATAACCTTTTCCTTGGTTGAAGCAACAGTAAGCTGAAGATCTCCATCATTCCAATCCTTCTGTGAAGGGTTTACAATAAGTTCTCCATTTACAAGACCCATCTGAGTCATTGCGCATGGTCCATCAAAAGGAATGTCAGAAATATGAACTGCAAGTGCGGTTCCAATCATTGCAACGATTTCAGGACGGCACTCAGGGTCTACTGACATTACTAAGTTATTTAAGGTTACATCGTTACGGAAATCCTTAGGGAATAAAGGTCTCATTGGACGGTCAATTACACGATCAGTAAGGATTGCATTCTCAGAAGCCTTTCCTTCACGCTTGTTGAATCCTCCTGGGATCTTTCCTACAGCATACATCTTCTCCTCAAACTCTACTGAAAGAGGGAAGAAATCAACTCCATCTCTTGGCTTGTCTGCTGCTGTTGCTGTTGATAATACAGTTGTGTCACCATACTTGATGAATGCAGCACCGTTTGTCTGAGCTGCAACACGTCCGATATCAACTGTGAGGGTTCTTCCCCCAAGTTCCATTGAATAAGTCTTGTACATATTTTTCTCCTTTTCGTACATTGTCTACTACTGCTTTCACAGATTACCGAAACTACTGAACTACAGAAAGATTGCTTCTTAAACCTTTCTACACTTCAGTGGTCTCGGTGGATGCCTGTGAATATATTATAAAAACTATAATATCTTTATTATTGTAATCCACATTCGTAAATAAAGCAAAATATACTTTGCAACGCTACTCTTTTAAAGCAGCTCATTTAATACGAAAATAAGCGGAGTCAATTGTGACTCCGCTTAAATGAATTACTTTCTTAAGCCTAAACGCTCGATAAGTGTACGATATCTTTCGATGTCGGTTTCCTTAAGGTATGCAAGTAAACCTTTTCTCTGTCCGATGAGCTTTAACATACCACGGCGTGAATGATGATCCTTTGGATTAGCCTTGAAATGCTCAGTAAGCTCAGCGATACGAGCTGAAAGAATAGCGATCTGTACTTCTGGAGAACCAGTGTCTCCCTCAGTTCTAGCGTACTCTGCAATAATTGCCTGCTTCTTCTCTTTTGTAATCATTGTTGTTTCTCCTTTCAATATTATATTTAGCCCGATGAAACAAATACTCAGCGAAAGGTCGGAGTGTCCTAAGACCGAGTATGGGCAAAAATCATACTTTGATACTATAGCATATGCATATCTACTTGTAAACACTTATTTATAAGTATTTATGGTAAATAGCTAACTACACAAACTGGATCCTTGTAGAAGGCACTTGAAATCTTAATTCCGTAGCTTGCACCAGCTGCATGAACTATCTTGCCTCCTCCAATATAAATTCCAACATGGCCAATGCGAAGTCCTCTACTGCTGTAGAAGAACAAGTCTCCTGGTCTTGCTTCAGAAGCTTTAATCTTTCTTCCGTATCTTGGCTGCGCAGCTGATGAATGAGGTAATTTCACACCAAAGTGCTGATATACCTTCATGGTAAATCCTGAACAGTCAATACCACGTGTAAGACTGGTTCCGCCATAGACATATCTGTTTCCAACAAACTGTAATGCGTACTGAACCAAAGATACACGAAGATCAGAATAAGCATTACCAAAATTGAGTTCCTTAATGGTTTTTCCAGTTGAGAACTTGTTACCAACCTCAACATAGTCTGCGGACACATAACCAACTGCGTCATCATCCAGTTCGACCTTAATCCATCCATCAAGAATATCTAATACAATTAAATCTTCACTGTCATTTACTTTTGAGATAATCTTGGAATCCGTATTAGGCTCCTTGCGCACACGCAATGTCTGCGTCTTAACCGTTGCATAGGTTTTAATTTCCTGATCAACAAGTGCAAGTGCAGCCTCGCCAGTTAAAATATACTCAGCACTAACATATCCTTCAAGATTACCAGACTTAATTTCGTACCATTCGCCATCTTCGCTGGTACTGATAATATCCACCGCATTGTAGCGGGTAAGCTTACCTGCTACAGAAGAATTTTTTGTTGGCTTTTTACGAACATTTAAGTTACCACTTTCAATATTCGCAAATCCGAGGTTATGATAACCGTAAATGGTTCCTTCCTCGTATTCTGTCTGTATAATCAGGTGACTACCTGCTGTTACAGAAGAAAACTCTTCCTCCATAAATGCTATATCACAATCATTAATTTCTGAAATTGCTCCAACCGTTAATCCATCAAGCGTGCTCCCAACACCAAGATGGTTTGCAATATATTCGGCCCCCTTTTCAGAAGCTCTCTCTGAAACAAAATTACATACAACTGACAATGCCAGCGTAAACCCTAAAATGATTGCAATATTACGTTTTCTTTTGGCGTCAAAATGCATCTCCTACCTCCAGAATTCAAATAATATTTGCATCACAACGTTTAAAAGTATATCAACAACCCTGCGCGTTGTCAACTTTTCGTAATATTTTCGTAATATTGTTTTGACGTCTGTATATCCGACTCTATCTGTGCCTTTAACGCATCAATGTTTTCAAACCTTTTCTCAGGACGAATATATTTTAATAGGTACACTCTTAATTTCTTATTATATAAATCCCCTGAAAAATCAAGTATAAACGTCTCTACGCCTGTTGGATAGTTATCTCCAATGGTAGGCTTATTCCCAATGTTTGAAACTGCATAATATTCTTTTCCATCGACTACGACAGAGGATGCATAAACACCCTTTGGCGGAATTACTTTCCCAGGGTCAATTTCCATGTTCACGGTTGGAATTCCCATCTTTCGCCCAATATGGTTGCCTTCCACAATCACATTTTCTATAAAATATGGATATCCCAGCAAAGCCTTTGCTGTTTCCATATTTCCTTTTGCAAGTTCTTCGCGCACAAACGTGCTGGAAATATCTCTGTCCCCGTAGGTAATTTTTTCTTTTACTAATACCTCAAAGCCAAATTCCTTTGACATTTCAATTAAGGTATTGCAGTCTCCCATTCTCTGATAGCCAAAATGGAAATCTTTTCCAACAACAAAAGCCTTCACAGAAAGATTCTCCACCAGATGAATCACAAAATCTCTTGGAGACATTTTCATAATGTGATCGGTAAATGGACATTCGATAAAATAATCAATGCCAAGCTCCTCAAAAAGAGCTTTCTTTTCTTCGTTGGTAGTAATTTGTAAAATTTCTTTCCCCTTAATCAAGCTAAGTGGTTGCATATCAAAGGTAAAAATCATCGCCTGATAGCCCTTTTTCACCTTCAGATCAAACATGGTTTCCAACAGGTTGCGATGTCCCTCATGAAGGCCGTCAAACTTCCCCAAAGTTACGACGGTGGGCTGATCTATTTTTAAATCTTTTATCTGATTAAAATATTTCATGTTACTTTTTATTCCTAATCCCCAATTTTAAATCTATTCTTCAAAGAAGAGCTTCACCGGCTTAAAAGAAGACTCCTCCTCTAAAAACGTATAGATTCCTATAAATTTATGATTTTCCCGATAGAGACGATAGTTTTGATTCGCCTTTGGATTAACAACATCCTTCATCATCTCTCTCGATAATTTATTTCCATTGTTCACCGCCTTTTCAAAAGCATCCAAAACGGTGTAAGCCTCATAGTTTTCAAAGACAGCATCGGTCGACAGCAAATAGTCATCAATGCATCCTGCCCTCATAAACTCTTCAATTTCTGATATTGTGTGTGCTTCCTCAATCGTAAAGCTGCTTACGCGTGTTCTGGTCAACTCCTCCATTGCCCCACCACAGCCAAGCTTTTCACCAATATCATTACATATGGTTCGAATGTAGGTCCCCTTTGAACAGGAAATTAACATCTGAACTCTTGGAAGCTCCAGTTTTTCGATGGAAATGGAGTACACTTCAATTTCGCGCGGCTTGCGCTCAACAGTGATTCCCTCACGTGCAAGGTCATAAAGTTTTTTGCCATTCACCTTTAAAGCAGAATACATCGGTGGAATTTGAAGCTGCTTTCCTACAAAGGAATGGATTACTTCCTTCACCTGTTCCTCACTCACTGTGACCTTTGCTTCTTTTAAAACGGTTCCTGTCATATCCTGTGTATCAGTTTCAACCCCAAGTAGCATCACTGCACGATATTCTTTATTTTTATCCTGCAAAAGATCACAAACCTTGGTGGCATTCCCCACGCAGACCGGTAATACCCCTGTTGCATTTGGGTCTAAGGTTCCTGTATGGCCAATCTTTCTTTGATGAAATATGCCACGAAGCTTTGCCACCACATCAAAGGAAGTGAATCCTTTTTCTTTATATACATTTATGATTCCATTCATAACGATTCCTTATCAAAGCTGTATCAAAACCTTTTATCTTATTTAATACACCTTTCAAGTTCAGCCAATATACGCTCTATTGCCGTATCGAGTGGCCCCTCAATGGTAAAGCCCGCAGCTTTTTTATGACCACCGCCTCCAAAGGTCATAGCAAGTGATGCAAGGTCTGTATCATCGTTTGCTCTCGTGCTTCCCTTGTAGGTTCCATCCGCATTTTCATATAAAAATACTGCAACAGAAACGTCCTTAGTCACACGAAGTTGCTGAACAATGCCCTCTAAGTGCTTTGGCTCTACATCAAATTCATTCATCTCAGCAAGTGAAATCCAGGTAAGATTTACTTTGCCATTTAGATAAAGCTTTGACTTTACCAGAGCCTGTCCTAAAACTCGATTTTGCTGAAAGGTCTTCTGATAAAAAGTTTCATCTACAATTTTTGTGTAATCAATCCCCTTTTCCATCAGCATGCCGCCAACGCCCATTGTTTTGCGGTTGCAGGAGGTATATTGAAACACACCTGTATCATGAACAATTCCAGTATAAAGGCATTCTGCGATTTCTTTTGTGATCTTTTCCTCATCTATCAAATCACACACAAGTTCACAGGTGCTGCTGGCATCTGGAATAATATAATTTTCATCTGCAAAATTCTGATTACTTACATGGTGATCTATACAGGCAGTCTTTTTTGCGTTTTCAAAATACTTTGCAGATTCCCCTAATCTGTTTGTATCTCCACAGTCCAATGCAATGTATAAATCAAACTGTTTCTCTGCACTTCTGTCACTTACAATCTTGTCTGAATTCTTTAAAAACTTAAAGATATTCGGAATCGGATCCAGATACAGTGAAACTTCTATCTCTGGATAGTAGGTGTCAATATAATTATATACAGCCAGTGTAGAGCCTGCGCAGTCTCCATCTGGGCGAACATGTCCAGAAATGCCGACAGTTTTTACATTTTGTAAGATATCATCCAACTTATTCATAGAAACCTCTCAATACCTTCACTAAGCGCTAGTAAAACTAGCGCCTAGTGAATAAAAAAACATTTACTCTTCTTCCTTTGACTGATTTCCCATAACATCATCAATCATCTTTGACATACGAATACCGTATTCAATTGACTGATCGATAATGAAGGTAATCTGAGGAGTATTGCGAAGATTAATCGAATGTGCCAACTCACGACGAATATAGCCCTCTGCCGATTTTAAACCGGCAAGAGTGTCTGCCTGTGCCTTTTCATCGCCCAAAACGCTGATATAGGCCTTGGCGGTCTTTAAATCCGGAGCAACCTCAACCGAAACCACACTTGTAAGTGGGTGGATTCTTGGATCCTTGATTCCGCCACGAATAATATTCGCAAGTTCATGCATAACTTCTTCATTAATTCGCAAATTCTTATTGCTATTTTTTCTCATTATCTAGGTACCTCTACCATTTCATATGCTTCTACCTGGTCGAATTCCTGTAAATCGTTAAAGCCATCAAATACAAGACCACACTCGTAGTTTGACTTAACTTCCTTAACGTCATCCTTAAAGCGCTTAAGTGAAGCAAGATCACCCTCGAAGATCAACTCGCCTTCACGAGTGATACGAACCTTACAGCCACGCTTAATGATACCATCGGTCACATAAGAACCAGCGATAGTTCCAACACCAGAAGCCTTGAAGGTCTGACGAACTTCAGCATGACCAATTACCTTCTCCTCAAATACAGGATCAAGCATTCCCTTCATAGCTGCCTCAACATCCTCAATGGCATTGTAAATTACCTTGTAGAGACGAACATCAACGCCTTCATGATCTGCAGTTGCCTTAGCAATTGGATCAAGACGAACATTAAATCCGATGATAATTGCATTTGATGCAGATGCTAAGATAACATCACTCTCATTGATTGCACCAACACCACCATGGATTACCTTAACAGCAACCTCTTCGTTTGAAAGCTTGACAAGGGACTGCTTCACAGCCTCTACAGAACCCTGTACATCAGCCTTAACAATGATATCAAGTTCCTTCATATTTCCAGACTGAATCTGGCTGAATAAGTCATCAAGCGACATCTTTGCCTTGGTCTCTTCGATAAGCTTGTTCTTCTCCTCTGAAATATAGGTATCTGCAAATGCCTTTGCATCCTTGTCAGAGTCGCAGACAACGAAGGTCTCACCTGCGCTTGGAACAGAATTTAATCCAAGAATCTCAACAGGAGTAGATGGAATTGCTTCCTTCACACGATTGCCCTTGTCGTCAATCATTGCACGAACCTTACCATAGCTGCTACCGCAGGCGATGGAATCACCTACATGAAGTGTTCCCTTCTGTACAAGAAGTGTTGCAACCGCTCCACGACCCTTATCAAGCTGTGCCTCGATTACAAGACCACGCGCATTACGATTAGGATTTGCCTTAAGTTCCATAATATCAGCTGTCAAAAGAATCATCTCAAGAAGGTTATCAATACCTTCCTTGGTATGAGCTGATACTGGACAGAAAATAGTTGATCCGCCCCAGTCTTCAGGGATTAATTCATACTCTGAAAGTTCCTGCTTAACACGATCAATATTTGCAGCTGGCTTATCAATCTTGTTGATGGCAACAATAATTTCAACACCAGCGGCACGAGCATGGTTGATTGCCTCTACGGTCTGTGGCATTACGCCATTATCTGCAGCTACTACTAAAACTGCGATATCTGTCGAGTTCGCACCACGCATACGCATTGCTGTAAATGCCTCATGACCAGGAGTATCAAGGAAGGTGATATTCTGATCATTGATTGATACAACAGAAGCGCCGATATGCTGGGTAATACCACCAGCCTCACGTGCTGTTACACGAGAATCACGAATTGCATCCAAAAGAGATGTTTTACCATGGTCTACATGTCCCATAACGCAGACTACTGGTGGACGAGCAGTTAACTCATCTGCATTTTCATCCTCTTCCTTGAGAAGTTCTGCGATTACATCTACCTTTTCCTCTGGTACACAGATATAGTTAAATTCCAATGCAAGCTCTTCTGCAGTTTCAAAATCGATTTCATGGTTCACTGTAACCATCTGACCCTTCATAAAAAGTTTCTTAACGATTATTGATGGCTGCTGCTTTAACTTATCAGCAAAATCACGGATAACGATTCTTTCTGGAATCGAAATTTCTCTAATCTCGTTTGGATCTTCCTTTGGCTGTGGCTGTGGCTGCTGTGGCTTCTTCTTACCACCGTGCTTTTCAAGATTGATGTAATTCTCCTGACGCTTTCCGCCCAGGCGATCGCGATCCTGTCCACCCTTGTTGTTCTTTCCGTTGTTGCGGTTATTGCGATTCTTGTTGTTATTTGAATCTGGAGCTACCGCTGGTGCATCATTGCGATCGACTGGTCTGCCATTTCTGCGATCATTATTTCGATCGTTATTGCGCTCATTATTGCGGTCAAAGTTTCTGTTCTCTGGTCTGTCTGAGCGATTTGGTCTGCGATCGTTATTTCTATCACCATTGCGATCGTTACCGCGATCACTATTACGATCGTTATTGCGATCATTATTGCGATCAAAGCTTCTGTTCTCACGGTTCTCAGGTCTTCTGTCACCATGATTCTCACGTGCTGGCTTAGCAGATTCTGGTCTGCTCTGTGCTACCTGTTCCTTTGTCTCAACAGTCTCAAAAACATCCTCATTTGAAGCAGTTCTCTCACTGATTGGACGCATTGCTCTTTCACCAACTGGTCTTGGCTTAATAATGCGGTTTTCTGGGCGCTGCTGTGGAGCTCCATTTCCATCACGACGTGGCTGGTTTGGACGATGTCCACCATCTCTTCCGTCTCTTCCATCGCGCTTAGGGCCACCCTGTCCTGGCTTTCTGTCCTTACTATACTGTGCATTAAAAACAGCTGTAATGCTTGATTTCTTCTTAGGACGATTATCTGCTCCTGGCGCTGGGGTACGGAATACCTGATGTGGCTTTTCTCCCTCTGGTTTTGGTGCTTCTGATGCAGTTTCAGCCTTTGGTGCAGCTTCCTTCTTTGGAGCTTCTGCCTTTGGTGCCTCAGCCTTTGGCGCTTCTGCTTTTGGAGCTTCTGCCTTTGGCGCTTCCTTCTTTGGCGTCTCTGCCTTTGGTGCAGCCTTGGTATATTTCTTTCTGATGATATCCTGAGCAGCATCTTCTATACCGCTTTGAGCACTCTTTACTTCAAACTCTGTTCCAGTGAGCGCTGCAATAATATCTTTTGATTCTATACTTAATTCTTTTGCAAGTTCATGAACTCTCATTTTTGCCATATATTGTTCTTCCTCCATTATTCAGTTTTGTCAGACTGCAGTTTCTTTTCTATTGCTCTGGCAAAATTTTCATCATTGATTGAGATGGATGCTCGAAACTGTTTTCCGATTGCATTTCCCAAATCATCCTTTGTTCCGTAGATGATCATTGGAACCTCATAAAAATTTGTCATATCTGTAAATTGTTTCTTGGTATTGTCAGAAGCATCTTCTGCAACAATCACAAGATAAGATTTTCCTTTTTTTACAGACTGTTCTGTAGAAAATTCACCGCTGGCGACATTTCCAGACTTTTCTGCAAGACCTAACATCGATAAAACTTTATTCTGCAATTTCGCTCATCTCCTTTGTCAATGTCTCAACAATTTCAGCTGGAATAGAAACCTTTAAGGATTTCTCGAGTCCCTTTGACTTGAGTGCCGACTGTAAGCAGGCATTACTTTTGCAGATGTATGCCCCGCGTCCATTTTTACGTCCGGTTTCATCAATACAGATTTCACCTTCCGTTGTTTTTAACACTCTGACCATATCCTTTTTCTGTTTCATTTCTCTACATCCAACACACAATCGTGCTGGCACTTTTTTGTCCGCCATGTCTTATCCTCTATAAACGATCAATTACTCTTCAACAGTGGTATCTTCCTCAGAATATTCTCCTTCCTCGTAGTACTCACCATCCTCATCGTAATATTCATCTTCATCATAGTAATCATTTTCGTAGTCGATGAAATCACCGGCCTCACGCGCCTGAGTCTCACTCTTGATATCAATCTTGTATCCGGTAAGTCTTGCTGCAAGTCTTGCATTCTGTCCTTCCTTACCAATAGCAAGAGAAAGCTGATAATCTGGAACAACTACCTTTGCTGACTTCTCATCTGCATCTGCAATAACAGAGATTACCTTTGCAGGAGAAAGAGCATTCTGAATTAAGATTGCTGGATTTTCATCCCAGGTAATGATATCAATCTTTTCGCCGCGAAGCTCATGAACAATTGCATTTACACGAGCACCATTCATACCTACACATGCTCCAACTGGATCTACATCTGGATCATTTGACCAAACAGAAATCTTGGTACGGCTTCCAGCCTCACGAGCAATTGCCTTAATCTCAACAATGCCGTCCTTCACTTCAGTAACTTCAGACTCAAACAGTCTCTTTACAAGCTCTGGATGAGTTCTTGAAACTAAAATCTTAGGCCCCTTTGTGGTTGACTTAACTTCAACGATATAAACCTTGATTCTCTCGGTAGGCTGATAGCTTTCACCCTTAATCATTTCGTTTTCTGTGAGAAGGGCATCTGCCTTACCAAGGTTAATGCTAACATTCTTTCCAACATAACGCTGAACCACACCAGTCACAACATCCTTTTCCTTGCTGATGTACTCGTTATAGATGATGCTTCTTTCTTCTTCACGAATCTTCTGTAAGATAACGTTTTTCGCATTCTGTGTGGCGATACGACCAAATTCCTTTGACTGTACCTCGAAGGTAACTACATCGCCTACTTCGTACTTGCCATTAATTTCCTGTGCCTTTACAAGAGAAATCTGCTCTGAAGGAATCTCTACTTCCTCAACGACAGTCTTATCAATGTAGCAGTGATACTCGCAGGTATCTGGGTCAATCACAACACGACAGTTGTCTGAGGTTCCATAATGATTCTTGCAAGCAGTGAGGAGTGAGTTCTCGATTGCGGTAAGCAATGTCTCCTTACTGATATTCTTCTCCTGCTCTAAAATAGTTAAAGCTTCTAATAATTCTTTATTCATAGCCTTTGCCATTTTTTTATCCTCCTAGATTGTTTATGCTTAGAATTAAAAGTCAATTGCCTGACGAATCAGCGCAATGTCGCTCTTTAAAAATACTTTATCTTCATTACCAATTGTGATGGTAACTGAATTCTCATCATAGGCCTTTAAGGTTCCGCAGAAATCCTTTTCGTGATCAATTGCACGATAGGTTTTAATCTCTACGTCTTTTCCCATATTGCGCACATAATCTTTTTCCTTTTTCAGAGGACGTCCCAGACCTGGGGAGCTCACCTCAAAAATATACGCATCTGGAATAAAATCTGCTTCATCTAAAAGTGGGTCCATTTCACGAGATACTGCTTCACAGTCATTCGATGTAATTCCACCCTCTTTGTCGATGTAAAGTCGCAAATAATAATTGCCGGCTTCTTTCACATACTCCGCATCCACGAGTTCGAAATTCATTCGCTCTAAAATTGGTAGTACGAGTTTTTCTGCCTTTGCTGCATAATCTGCTGCTTTTGACATGCATACACCTCTCTTTATTTGAAAAATTATCCGTAACAAAAGTTTGAGAGAAGACTCTCGCCTTCTCTCAATCAACTGTTTACTATATTCACCTAAACCAATATATCATTTATAGATTTTAATATCAAGTCTTTTCTTATTAAATGTAAAACATAGTCTTAAAATCACTGTGACAAAAAATATATAAATTTATAAAAAAAGTACTTGCATTATCATTTGGTGTTTGGTATATTATTCAAGCATGGTTCGTTGGTCAAGCGGTTAAGACGCCGCCCTCTCACGGCGGAAACACGGGTTCGATTCCCGTACGGACTGCTAAAAGGAAGAAATCAATTGATTTCTTCCTTTTTTTATTTCAACTTTTACATTTCCTTTGGATTTACCTCTTTTATTATTTAATCAATTATCCAAAGAGATAATTTTTGACCTGCTATTTTCTAATTACTTCTTTTTTAGTATTATACTGCTTATGATAGAGGTAATTTTTCTCTTGTATTTTTCCAATTACCTCTGCCTAATTTTTTATAGAATTTGAAGAGGTAATTTGTAACAGCAAGTACCTCTCAACGAATTCCTTTTTTTGCATAAAGAGGTAAACATTAAAAAACATCCCGAAAAATACCTCTTTGCTTATGTTAATAGCAAAGCAAAGAGGTAACTCCCACAAACTGCGCAAGAAATTACCTCTTCGCCAAATGTATAATGCTAACGCAAGAGGTATTCCCGCCTATACGAGTGAAAATTTACCTCTTCGCAACACAAATATCTGCAAAAACAGAGACACCCCTCCAAATTGACATATGCCTAAGCTTTAGTACATGCCAACCTTGAAGGGGTATTTTATAACAATTTCTTAAGTTTTAATCCTCATATCCATTTGGATTGTTCTTCTGCCAGTTCCAAGAATCGCGACACATGTCTTCAATTCCATACTGAGCTTCCCAGCCGAGCTCTTCCTTTGCCTTAGTAGGATCACAATAGCAGGTAGCGATATCTCCTGGTCTTCTGTCCTTAATCTGATATGGAATCTTAATATTGTTTGCAGCTTCAAAGTTCTTTACGATATCAAGAACAGAATATCCATGTCCTGTTCCAAGATTGTAAATCTTAAGGCCTGCATTTTCTTCAATCTTCTTAACTGCCTTAACATGGCCAAGCGCTAAATCCACAACATGGATGTAGTCACGCACACCCGTTCCATCTGGAGTATCATAGTCATTTCCAAAGACACCAAGTTCCTTTAACTTGCCAACGGCAACCTGTGTAACGTATGGCATAAGATTGTTTGGAATACCATTTGGATTTTCTCCCATGGTACCACTCTTATGTGCTCCAATTGGATTAAAGTAACGAAGTAAAATGACATTCCACTCGTTATCTGCCTTCTGCATATCCATAAGAATCTGCTCAAGCATAGATTTGGTCCATCCATATGGATTTGTGCACTGTCCCTTTGGACAATCCTCTGTAATAGGAATCTGTGCTGGATCTCCATATACAGTTGCTGAAGAAGAGAAAATAATATTCTTGCAATTGTTCTGACGAAGCACATCGACCAGTGTAAGGGTTCCAGCGATGTTGTTCTCATAATATTCCCAAGGTTTTGAAACAGACTCTCCAACCGCTTTCAGTCCTGCAAAATGAATACAGCAGTCAATTTTTTCCTCCTGCATAATCTTGTTTAAAATATCACGGTCAAGAATATCACCCTTATAAAATTTAACCTCTTTTCCTGTGAGTGCCTTTACTCTTTCAAGAGATTTTTCTGATGAATTTGAAAGATTATCTAAAACTACAACCTCATAGCCAGCATCCAACAACTCAACGCATGTGTGACTTCCGATGTAGCCTGCTCCACCTGTTACTAAAATTGCCATTTCTTTATCCCCCTAAAAATTGGATTATAAAACATTATAACATTGTCGATGAACCTATGATAATACTTTGGTTTCCAAAAGTATATATCTTTATGGTCCCAAAGACATGTAAAAATGTTGCATAATATCTTTTCTCTATATTATACTAGCCCTATGAACCAATATAAAAATTCTTACAAAGCAACTGAAAAAGAACTCGTTTCCTTATCCGTTTATAATGTTGGATCAGAGAAATGCGAAAACAGTTTCCAATGGGGGCCAGGCGTTAGAGACCATTATCTGATTCATTACATCGTCTCCGGAGAAGGCATTTATCAGGTAAATGGGCAAACACATACCCTTTCCGCAGGAGATGCCTTTTTGGTATATCCTAACACCGAGGTCATTTATCGGGCTGATGAGACCAATCCCTGGGAATATGTCTGGGTTGGATTCACAGGAAGTGATGCAGCAATGATTCTTCAGGCAACAGACTTCACAAAGGAAATACCTGTAATCAAAAATATTCCCTATGGAGAAGATGTCAAACGACAGATTCTGCACATATATGATGCCATCGGAAATCGCTTTGAAAACGCTGTTGAAATGACTGGACGCCTCTACACTGCACTGTCATTATTTTTGCGCGGTGCAACACAAAAGGAGTCCATAAATACCGCAAATTTCTATGTTCAAAAAGCAATAGAATACATTACTGCAAACTACTCCTACCCAATCACAGTGGAAAATATCGCAGAATATGTCAACATATCCCGAAGTCAGCTGTTTCGCTCCTTCCAGAATGTTTTGGACAAATCTCCAAAAGAATACCTGACAGACTTTCGTATCAAGCAGGCCTGTTATCTGCTTGAGCATTCTGATCTGTCTGTTACTGCAATTGCAAACTCCGTTGGATTTGACAATGGTCTATATTTTTCAAAGGCCTTTCATAAAGCAAAAGAGGTATCGCCAAGTGACTATCGAAAAGATTTAAAAAGAGAAAAATAGTTCTTGCATTATCTTTTCGTGTTTGGTATATTATTCAAGCACGGTTCGTTGGTCAAGCGGTTAAGACGCCGCCCTCTCACGGCGGAAACACGGGTTCGATTCCCGTACGGACTGCTCGTTTATTTTTTATAAACAGCCCAACCCGAAAAAACACTGCTTTTCGCAGTGTTTTTTTATTGTCATAAACAACATTTTGTATGCTATTAATTGCGACAGAAAAAAGAATAGACTTTGCAACAGAGACGAAACACGCTTCGCGAGTTTCGCTCTGATTAGCGGTCGTCAAATCTCCTCGCATGCAAGCATGCAGTCGATTTTCCTCGTCGCCATAACAAAAAACCACCGGAAAAATCCGGTGGTTTAAATTCGTTCTATTAAGCAACCTTGCTCTTTGCAAGCTCAGCAAGCTTTGCAAATCCAGCTGGATCGGTAACAGCCATATCAGCTAATACCTTTCTGTTGAGATCTACGTTAGCAAGCTTTAAGCCATGCATAAACTGGCTGTAAGAGATTCCATTTAATCTTGATGCTGCGTTGATACGAGCGATCCAGAGACGTCTGAACTGACGCTTCTTCTCCTTACGTCCTGCATATGAGCTTGTTAATGCTCTCATTACTGACTGCTTAGCAACACGATACTGCTTAGAGCGAGCTCCTCTGTATCCCTTTGCTAACTTTAAAGTTCTGTTATGTCTTTTCTTAGCGTTTAAACCGCCTTTAATTCTAGCCATTTTATTTCCTCCTTAACCAATCTCTTTTACACGTATGGTAAAATCTTCTTCATGTTCTTAACGTTTGTAGAATCAGTCATAGCTGCCTTTCTAAGATTTCTCTTAAGCTTGGTAGACTTCTTGGTTAAGATATGACGCTTGTAAGCCTTATTTCTCTTTAACTTTCCAGATCCTGTTACTTTGAATCTCTTTGCAGCTGCTCTGCTTGTCTTCTGCTTTGGCATTTTGTGTTCCTCCTTAAAATGTTATTTTTTCTCTGCCAATACCATGCCAATGGATCTTCCCTCGACCTTTGGCGCTTTCTCCACTACAGCGATATCTGCAAGCTGCTCAGCGAAATCGTCTAAGATGTGCTTGCTCTGGTTCATATGAGCCATCTCACGTCCACGGAAACGCAAAGTAACCTTAACGCGATTGCCCTTTGATAAGAACTTCTTTGCTGCATTCATTTTGGTATTTAAATCATTAGTGTCAATGTTAGGAGAAAGTCGAATTTCTTTTAATTCAACTGTCTTCTGCTTTTTCTTTGCTTCCTTCTCTTTACGAGCCTGCTCATACTTGAATTTGTTGTAATCAACAATCTTGCATACTGGTGGCTTTGCGGTTGGTGCAATCTTAACTAAGTCAAGACCAGCATCATCTGCCATCTTCTGAGCTTCCTTAGAAGAAAAGATACCTAACTGTTCGCCGTTTTCCCCAATGAGTCGAACTTCCTTATCACGGATCTGCTCATTAATCATTAAATCGCTAATGGCTGTATACCTCCAAAACAAAAAAATAGTGGATAGGCAGACTATCCACTAACATTTCTAACATCAAAATTATATGTTAAGAAATATAAACACTAAGTCGACGAATTGGGCTTAGGTGAGAGTGGATACTCTACTTGTTTTCTAACAACTTTGATAATATAACATACCCCTATGGGTAAGTCAACACTTTTTCTAATAATAATTTCCTATGATATAAGAAAAAGATCATCAACCATTATACTGGTTCTGCTGGTACAAAGACACGCTTATTTTTCGCATCTTCCTTTGGAAGAATAGCCTTTGCTTCGTCTACAAATACCAACTGAGAGTTTACATGAGCCTTACCTCTTCTGTCAACCTTTTCATAGCTTCCATCTGCCTGAAGCATATGAGCTTTTTCTGTATCCATAAGTTCAACTTCTAATATATGAAGTGCTTTTTTCTTGAGCTGTTCCTCCTTTAATGGAAAGACAATTTCAACTCGACGGTCTAAATTTCGAGGCATCCAGTCCGCACTTCCCATATATAATTCTTCTTCTCCCGCATTCTGGAAATAAAAAATTCTACTATGTTCAAGGAAATTGCCAACGATTGATCTGACTGTTATATTGTCACTTACCCCTTCAATTCCTGTCTTTAGACAACAGATTCCACGCACAATCAAATCAATTTTTACGCCTGCCGCAGAAGCCTTATACAAAGCTTCGATAATCTCTGGATCACATAGCGAGTTCATCTTTGCTTTTATGCTGGCCTCTTCGCCTGCAATTGCATGGAGCGCTTCGCGTTCAATAAGACTCAGGAAACGATCCTTCATCCAATAAGGGGCTAATATCAACTCATTCCAGTGCTTTGGTTCACTGTATCCTGAAAGCATATTAAAGACAGCCGTTGCGTCTTCTCCATAGGAATCCTTACAGGTAAAGATACCACAGTCGGTATAAAGCTTTGCAGTGGAATCATTATAATTTCCTGTAGCAAGATGCACGTAACGACGAATTCCATCGTCTTCCTTTCGTACAACAAGCGCAATTTTGCTATGCGTTTTTAAGCCGACAAGTCCGTAAATCACATGACATCCTGCCTTTTCAAGCATTTTTGCCCAAACAATATTATTTTCTTCA
Source organism: Agathobacter sp. (assembly GCA_045641385.1). GTDB lineage: Bacteria > Bacillota > Clostridia > Lachnospirales > Lachnospiraceae > Roseburia. Next base: position 16,799 of record JAZUGV010000048.1, read on the forward strand.
TCAAATCTCGCCTTTAACTCAACCAATACTGTAACCTGCTTGCCGTTTTCTGCAGCCTTTGCAAGACTTGCAATAATTGGCGAATTTCCGCTGACACGATAGAGGGTCTGTTTGATGGCAAGCACATCAGGATCATTTGCCGCCTGGCGAATAAAATCCACAACCGGATCAAAGGTCTGATATGGATGATGCAGAAAAATATCGCCACTGCGAATACAGCTGAAGATATCTGCAGCAGGAGCAATCTCAGGAACTGGCTGTGGGGTTGGCTGCTTATATCTTAGATGGTCATATCCCTCAAGACCTGTAAGCTTCATCGCAAAGGTCAAGTCAATTGGTCCATTGATATAAAAAATATCTTCATCTGCCACTTTAAGCTCATGCTTTAAGAATTTAAGAAGGCGATTATCCACCTTATCTTCGACCTCGAGACGAATCACCTCGCCCCACTGCCTCATCTTTAACTTGTTTTCAATTTCCTTTAATAAATCAGAAGCTTCTTCCTCATCGATGGTTAAATCTGCATTTCTCATAATACGATATGGGAAAGCACATAAAACCTTATAGTTTGAGAATAATTTGCTTAAATTTTGTTCGATTACCTGCTCAAGAAGGATGAATGCATGAACTCCAGCTTTTGATGGAACTGGAATCAGTCTAGGCAAAGCACCAGGCACCTGAACCGTTGCAAATACGATATCTGCCAGCTCCTTTTCAGATTCCTTTTTGGAATCCTTATGCTTGTCCTTATTTCCTTCTAACATGGCACCAATATTTAGTGTTTTATTGCGAATCAAAGGAAATGGTCGCGATGCATCTACTGCCATTGGCGTAAGAACCGGATAAATATTGTCCATAAAATACTGTTCAACAAAATCTGCCTGTTCATTGGACAATTTTTCATAGGCATCAATTAAAATGATATTTTCCTTTTCCAGCAAAGGAATTAATGAGCGATTAAAAGTGGAATACTGTGTATTTACCAGTTCTCTGGTTGCCTGATTAATCTTTTCAAGCTGCTCTGTTGCAGTCATACCAGCGATATCTGTTTTTTTATAGCCCGCGTGAACCATATCCTTTAATGATGCGACACGTACCATAAAAAACTCATCTAAATTGGATGAGGTAATACTGACGAACTTAAGACGCTCCAACAATGGAATATTCTTATCCTTCGCCTCTGATAGTACTCGCTGGTCAAATTTAATCCAGCTTAACTCTCTGTTTTCGTAATAAATTGGGTTTTTAAAGTCGATTTTATAATCCATAAGTCTCCTTTTGGAAATTAATCATCCAAATTTAACTGATAAACTCTTTTCTCCTTTAACACCGGTTTGATTGAGAAAACATTTTCAAAATAATTGGTTTTATTTGAAAACAGCGCCTTCTCAAGGCCAATGTCCTTTTCTGCCTCTAAGGTAATCACAAGCTCACGGTCTTTTAATGTAATCTTTACATTGCCAAATTTTTGCTTATGACTCTGGTCCAAAGCATTTGCAACTCTTAGAATTGCAGAAAGTTTCGCAACTGCAATATAACTTTCCTGATCAATTGCATCTGGAAGTTCTTCAATCGAAAGAAGCGGATTGGAATTAAACAAAACCGTATAGGCTACAATATTTCGTTCTAAATGCGTCAATCCAATAATTTCAGATTCCATAATAATGTGGTAAGCACTGATGGAAGCATTCGAAATGCTGATAAATTTACCGACATCATGCAAAATCGTCGCCGCGCGTAATAGCAGTAAATGTCGCTTATTCAGACCATGTACCTTTTTCATTGCATCAAAAATCTGGACAGAAAGCTGTCCAAGTGCTTCGATATGCGGAGTATAGCTGTTATAATGCTCTGCAAGATTGTGGCAGGCAGAAAGCACATCCTCCTCAAAATCATGGGTCACATGGATTAAATTCTTTTTGCAGGCATAGTCATAGGCAATACCATCACAAATATCAGACTCAGGAATCGTAATATTTTCAGAGCCCAAAGCTTTTACAAGACATTTAAACAAAATCAATGCCGGAACTAAGAAAGGGTCTTCCTGTTCAAAAGAATTCTTATGAAAAAGCTTGGTTATCGTCTTTAAAAAGCGTTCCTTCCCCACAGTATTATCACGCTCTATATGTTTTTCCATCATCTGCTTGATGCGCTGTGCATTGTCATTGACCAAAATCAGATACTCAATATCCTGCTTTAAGTACATCGATCGATATACCTCTAACTTTTTTAAGATGAACTCTTCAAGCTGATTCTGATAATGCTCCATCGACTCTCCATTATCACGAAGCATATTCCTAAGACGAATGGTACCCAAATCCATATGCTGCGTTGTAACTATCTCACCCTTTTCAAACAGGGTAATCTGGATTCCAGAACCACCGATATCCACAATTGCAGCATTGCGCTTTATCTCATCCTCAAACCAAGGACTTTCAGCAATCGTCTCATAGGTGATAAATCGGTGTTCAGAATTGCTTAATACTTTTGCCTTGATTCCGGTTCGAATCTGAATCTGATTGAGCACAAACAGTTCATTCGTTGCCTCATGAAATACCACCGACGCATATACCTCATAGTTATCTGCACGATACCCCTTTATGATTCGCTGATATTCAGAAAGCAGATTACAAAGCTGCTCCACAGACTCATATCCAACTGCGCCTGTATTATAAATATCTCTGCCGAGATCGATTCTACTTCGCACATGATCAATCTCACGCATCTTCTTTTTGCTGTTAAATTCATAGATTTTCAGCGAGAGCTCATACGAGCCAATGTAAATCGCTGCAAATACTTTTGATGCCATATGTCACCTCAGTCAAAAGAAACATTGATTAATAGGTTCCAAGTATCTTGAGGAAAGGTGTTTCCTCCATCAAGCCTCGGATTGCGTTTTTCACGGAATCATCCTCCAGTGTGCCCTCGATATCAATAAAGAAGCGATATTCCCAGTTTCGTCCCTTCAGCGGACGCGACTGAATATTCGTCATATTGATACTATTATAAATAAAGTGCGAAATCAGATGATATAGGGAACCACACTCATGCGGAAGTTCAAGGCAAAGCGAAATCCTGCTTGCACTCTCCTTATAGACAGGCTTCCCACAGACAATCACAAAACGTGTTGAATTTGACTTATTTTCCTGAATAGCCTCATCTAAAATCGTAAGGCCATATAATTCTGCTGTGACAGGGCTTGCAATGGCCGCCTGATTTTTTATGCCATCCTCTTTAATTTTTTGTGCAGACATCGCGGTATTCTTTAAACTGATTTTTTCCCAGTCACGATGCTCCTCCAAATAAGCTGCGCACTGCATCAGTGCCTGCGGATGTGAATATACGGTATCAATATCGAAAAGAGATGCCCCTGGGACGCCAAGTAAGGCATGGTCGATGGATATAATCTGCTCGCCCACAATATACTGGTCATATTCTGCCAGCAAATCATAATTTTCTGAGACAATCCCTGCAGAGGAGTTCTCTATTGGAAGTACAGCAAACTCTGCCTGCCCATTTTTGATCGCCTCCATCGCGTCTCTCCAGGTATCTACGAGAAAGCTTTCAAAATTTTCCTTGAAATACTGCTTCATCGCCTGCTCACTGTAAGCGCCTTCGACACCCTGAAATACAACCTTTGTCGTACCCTCAAACAAGGTCTTTTTCTTTTCAAAGCCCAAATCATCTACAATGCCGTGCGCCGTCAAAAGCTGATACTGCTTTTTTCTGCTCATGGACATAATCTGCTCAAACAACTCCATGATTCCATGTCTGGTAAAATCGCTGGAAGCTTTCGCGCCAAGAGACTCCAATTTTTGGTTTTCGCGCTCCTTGTCAAAAACCTTTTTCCCAGTTGCAATTTTATAGTTTGCAACCTGTTCTGATATACCCATACGCTTTTCATAAAGCGCAACGATTTCGTTATCAATCGCGTCAATTTCGTTTCGCAATTCCAATAAATCTCTCATTACTTTACCCCTTTAAATTGTTAAAAAAATTATAGCCCAAGCGCTGTGCAAACTCAAGTCTGCCTTGCAAGAAAATCATGCGAAATATATAATTATTTTGGGAGGAAATGATATGAAAAAAAGAACTAAAATCATCCTATTTGTTGTAGCTATTCTTCTAATTGCAGCGGGAGTGTTTATCTATAAATATGTCAATCGAGTCCGCTTCAACGACGGTTATGTCAATGGAAATATCGCAGGCAATCTGTATAACGACGGAATCTTCTGTGAAAGCAATGGCCAGGTGTTCTTTTCTAATCCGGACGACAACGGTGCCCTCTACTCCATGAGCTTAGATGGCAGCAATGTAAAAAAGCTCTGTGATGATACTGCGATGAGCATCAATGCTGACAGTCACTATGTTTACTATGTAAGAAACAATGATAATTCTTCCAGTGATTATTCATTCTTTGCTTACAACAATAATGCACTCTGCCGCGTTCCCAGAAAAGGTGGCAAAGTGACCATTCTTGACAAGGATATTTGCTCACACGCAACGCTAGTTGGAAACTATATTTATTATATACATTCAGACTCCAAAACAGCATCCACCTTCTATCGTATTCGCATCGATGGAAAAGAAAGAACGCAGTTGGAAAACAGTTATGTTTTTCCATGCTGTGCCTTGAATCAGTTTCTGTTTTTTGCCGGCTCTGAGGATGGCAACATTTATCAGTATGACTGTGCAAACAATATCAAAACACAGTATTACACTTGCGATGCCTACAATCCGATTGTGACTGGGGACGACAATATTTTTTATTTAGACATCAAGAAAAACAATGCGTTAATTCATACCAATGCAAGTTTTGACAATCCAATCATCATCTCAAATGAGAGCATTGATTCCTTTAATGTCTATGGAAGCAATATCTATTATCAGGTTACTGACAATTACGATAATCGCCTTTGCATGATTAAAAACGATGGTACTGAAAAAACAATTATTGCCCATGGCAACTTTAATGCAATCAGTGTAACCAGCTATTTTATTTATTTCAGGGAATTTGATTCTGGAAAGATTTATTACACCCCTACTGGAAATCCAGGTTCTTTGGTTCCCTTCAAACCCGGCAAGGAATCCTAAAAGTAAGCGAAACAGAGACGAAACACGCTTCGCGAGTTTCGCTCTGATTAGCGGTCGTCAAATCTCCTCGCATGCAAGCATGCAGTCGATTTTCCTCGTCGCCATAACAAAAAAGCTATGAATCCAAAGGATTCATAGCTTTTTTTTAAAAGTTAAAATCAAACAGCGAAATCTGATTAGACTCTGGAATATCTCCAAGCAATCCCAAATCCCCAAGCAAATCGGCCAGCGTCTTTGAAACCTTGGTTCGATCTTTAAAGTCATCCTTGGAAAGAAATGGCCCATCTTTCGCAGCTTCAGAGATTGCAACTGCCGCCGCATCACCAAGTCCGTCAATGGAGCTTAACGATGGAAGCAGCTTTCCGTCGACAATCTGGAAGCGATTTGGATGCGAACGATAGATATCAATCGGCATAAATTCATAGCCTCTTGCATACATCTCCTGCACCAGACGCATATCGGAAAAGGTTTCCTGCTCTTTTCCCGAAAGCTCATCCTTTCGTCTCTTGTAATCCTCGATATAGCGCTCTAATTTTTCTTTTCCAAAGCACATAATCTCATACGAAAATCCTTTCGCACGAATCGAATAAAAGGCAGCATAATAGGCCAAAGGATAAAACACCTTACAGTAGGCAACGCGCCATGCCATCATAACATAAGCTGCCGCATGCGCTTTCGGGAACATATACTGAATCTGCTCGCAGGACCAGATATACCAGTCTGGTACTCCATGCGCAGACATATCAGCCTTCCACTCTTCCCAATTTCCACATTTCCCTTTTGCAACAGTTCCCTTACGAACGGCCTCCATAATTTTGAAGGACTGCTCCGAATCAAGGCCCATACTAATCAGATAGGTCATGATATCATCTCTGGTACAAATCGCAGTAGAAATGGTACAGGTGCCCTCGCTAATCAGCTTTTGCGCATTTCCAAGCCATACGTCTGTTCCATGCGAAAGACCAGCAATTCGAATCAGATCCGAAAATTCTGTTGGATGAGTATCAATTAACATTCCCATCGCAAAATCGGTACCAAACTCAGGAATTCCAAGGCAGCCTAACTTTGTGCCACCAATATCTTCCGGAGTAATTCCCAGCGCCTCTGTATTCTGAAACAGCGACATAACCGAAGGATCATCAAGCGGAATTTCTACAGGATCTACTCCAGTTAAATCCTGTAGCATTCGAATCATGGTAGGATCCAAATGTCCAAGAATATCAAGCTTTAGCAGGTTATGGTCAATAGAATGATAATCAAAATGCGTTGTGATAATATCCGTCTCGGTGTCATTCGCCGGATGCTGGATTGGAGTAAAGGTATTAATCTCCTCTCCCATCGGAAGAACGATGATTCCACCCGGGTGCTGGCCAGTGGTTCTATGCACGCCCACACAGCCCTCTACAATACGCTCAATCTCACAGGTTCGCTTCTGCTGACCTCGCTCCTCATAGTACTTCTTCACAAATCCAAAGGCTGTCTTATCCGCCAGTGTACCTACGGTTCCCGCCTTAAAGGTCTGTCCCTCGCCAAAGATAACTTCGGTATACTTGTGTGCCTTCGACTGATATTCGTTTGAAAAGTTCAGGTCAATATCTGGCTCTTTATTTCCCTTAAATCCAAGGAAGGTTTCAAAAGGAATATCAAAGCCCTCTTTTTTCATCTTCGTGCCGCATTTTGGACAGTTACAGTCCACCATGTCACAGCCAGAATGTCCCGCGTAGGACATGACAAGTTCCGAATCAAAATCAGAGTATTTGCACTCTGGATTTGGACACAGATAATGAGGTTTTAATGGATTTACCTCTGTAATACCCGCCATTGTCGCAGCAAAGGAGCTACCGACAGAACCACGCGAACCAACCAGATAACCGTCCTCGTTTGACTTCCAAACAAGCTTCTGCGCAATGATATACATCACCGCATAGCCGTTTCCGATAATGGAATTCAATTCTCTTTCGAGACGCTCCTCAACAATCTTTGGAAGTTCTTCCCCATACATGCTGTGCGCTTTACGATAGCAGATATCGCGAAGCATCTGGTCTGAATTTTCGATAAATGGAGGGCATTTATCCGGACGAACTGGCTCGATACGCTCGCACATATCCGCAATTTTATTTGGATTTGTGATAACCACCTCTTCTGCCTTTGCGCTTCCAAGATAAGAAAACTCCTGAAGCATTTCTTCTGTAGTATGAAGGTAAAGAGGAGCCTGCAAATCTGCATCAGGAAATCCCTGTCCCGCCATAATAATGCGTCGATAAATTTCATCCTCAGGATTAAGAAAATGAACATCACAGGTCGCCACTACCGGTTTATGGAACTCCTCTCCAAGCTTAACGATTCGCTTGTTGATGTCGATCAATTCCTCTTTGGAAGAAAGTAAAGCCTCCTCCCCATCCTTTTTCGGACGAAGCATAAATTCATTGTTTCCCAACGGCTGAATTTCAAGGTAATCATAAAATTCTACGAGTCGAGTGATTTCCTCCTCAGGTCGTCCATTTAAAATTGCCTGATATAATTCTCCCGCTTCACAGGCAGAGCCTATCAACAGACCGTCTCTGTTTTCCAAGAACAGACTCTTTGGAATACGAGGTCTGCGCTTGTAATATTTGATATGTGATTCACTGACCAGACGATACAGATTGGTTCGCCCCTGATCGCAGGTCGCAAGTATAATCGCATGATGTGACGGCATTTTTAGAATATTGTCTATCGAACTTGCCATCTCATCATTGATCTCAAGGAGCGTATGAATGCCCCTTGCCTCAAGCATTTTGATGAACTCAACAAAAATCAGGGCTGTACACTCTGCATCATCTACAGCTCTGTGATGATGCTCAAGCTTAACATTTACAGCCTTTGCCACTGCGTCTAACTTGTAGTTAGTAATCTGCGGCAGCAAAAGGCGCGCCAGAGATACTGTATCTACATATGGAATGCGATAATCAATGCCGAGACTCTCGCAATTTTTGTAGATAAAACTCATGTCAAAATCTGCATTGTGCGCAACCATAATGGCGCCCTTGCAAAATTCCATAAACTCAGGAAGAATCACATCGATGGTTGGCTCATTCATAACCATATCATCACGAATGCTTGTAAGCGTCTCAATTCGAAACGGAATAGGGACCTGTGGATTCACAAATTTTGAAAAGTGGTCAACAATTTTTCCATTTTCAACCTTAACCGCTCCTATTTCTATAATTTTATTCTTCCATGGAATAAAACCAGTAGTTTCAATATCAAAGACGACAAAAGTATCCTCTAAAGAATGGTCATCTTCCTTATTCTCCACTCCAGTAACGATTTTCTTTAAATCGTCAACCAGATAAGCCTCCACTCCATAAATGACTTTAAAATCGTCATCCGGGCTAACTGCATGATTCGCATCTGGGAAGCCCTGCACATCGCCGTGGTCTGTGATTGCAATGGCCTTATGCCCCCATTTCTTTGCCTGCTTAATGATATCCTTAACATCGCTGACGCCGTCCATGTCACTCATCTTTGTATGGCAGTGCAGCTCCACTCGCTTTTCTACCGCAGTATCCATTCGGGACACAGTAAAATCTGAGGACTTTTTTATACCAATGATGTTCGAAATCGTAAGGTCATTATCAAACTTATCTAAGCTGACAACGCCTTTTACTTTAATAAAGGTTCCCTTATCAATCTTTGGAACAAATTCCTTTACCTCTTCGGTCTTGATGAACATCTTAAATTTCATGGTGTCGGTAAAGTCTGTGATTGTAGCAGAAACAATCGTTCTCTCGTTTCTGATATCTCTGGTCTCGACGCCTAACACCTTGCCATTGACTGCAACTTCCCCAATTGGCGCATCGATTTGCACGATTGGAAGGAATTCGTCCTCAAAGTCGCGACCATAAAGCACATCCGGATTATCACTAGGCTCAGAACCACGCTCATAGCGTCTTCGAAACTCTCCCTTGTTTGCAAACTGATTGCCGTTCTTTTGAAAGGTCTTCCCTGCTGCAAAATCCTTTTTCGCAGTTGCTGCCTTGGGCTGCTTTGACGCAGAATCAGCATTTTTAAGCTCTGCGCTCTCATTCGCGGGCGCACCCTCCGAGGTGTTCTCTGAAGCAATTCCAAGAATCTGCTTGCCTGACTGAGTATTCTTCATAATCTGAAGAACCTCCTCCTCAATTTGCAGTTTAGCATTTTTGCGGTATTTGCTTTCCTTTGGATCCTTATACTCTGCTTTGATAAAGAAATCCATGCCACAGCGTTCGCAGACAATCTTCTCTAAAAATTCAACAATTTCGTTTCCTTTGGAGGTTCCAACAATATTCGCCTCCATCGTAAGCGTCAAATGGTTGTCATCTGTAAATTCCAAATCGGAAGTACGAAGAAGATTATATTCCAGGGCTGAATACTCATTTAATTCAAAAAGCATACTCTCCCAATACTCATCAAACAGATGTCTTGGGGTATAAATCGATGACAAAGTAAACTTTTCTATGATGGTTACTTTGCCGTCTCTATTTGGAAAAAGCACAGGAAAGAGCTTCTTCTCAAGTTTTCGAATCTCATCCTTCGGAATCAGATGATTTGCATGCAAATAAATGCGAATGTGACTCTTATCACGATTCGCACTTACCTTGATAACCTCTGCATCCTGAAACAGTGCCTCTTTATCTGGTTCTAATTCAATTCCCCTGAACACATCAAAAAAGGGTTTCGTCATCTTATGCCTCCCAATGATCTAACTCGTATTTCAAGGCTCCCAAAAGCTCACTTTCAGGAACCTTCTTAAACACCTCTCCGTGCTTAATCAAAAGACCTTCTCCGCAGCCTCCTGCAATTCCAAGATCCGCTTCCTTTGCCTCACCCGGTCCATTTACTACACAGCCCATGACTGCGACTTTTATATGATATGGGTACTGCTCCACAAGTGTTTCCACCTGATTCGCCAGCCCAATTAAATCAATTTGTGTTCTTCCACAGGTTGGGCAGGAAACGACCTCTATTCCTGTTTCACGAAGTCCTAAGGTCTGCAGAATCATTTTAGCGGATTTAATCTCCTCCACAGGATCTCCTGTCAGAGAAACTCGAATGGTATCGCCAATTCCCTGATTCAAAATCAAACCAAGTCCAATCGCAGATTTGATATTGCCTCGAGTGATTGTTCCAGCCTCAGTGATTCCTACATGGAGTGGATAATCTGTTTTTGTATGTATCAGCTCGTGTGCCTTTACACACATCAGTACATCTGAAGACTTGATACTGATTACAAGGTTGTCGTAACCCATATCTTCAATCAAATGCACCTTGTCTAATGCACTCTCAACAATGCCCTCCGCGGTGACACCCTGATATTTTTCAACCAGTTCTTTTTCCAAAGATCCGCTGTTTACACCCACGCGAATTGGAATATTTCTTTCCTTTGCGGCGTTCACCACGGAAAGGACGCGGTCTCTTGTGCCAATATTTCCTGGGTTGATACGAATTTTATCCGCTCCATTCTCGATTGCTGCAATCCCCATCTTATAATCAAAATGAATATCTGCAACAAGTGGTATATGAATCTGCTTTTTGATTTCTCCGATTGCCTTTGCAGCCTCTTTTGTAGGACAGGTGCATCGAATGATTTCACAGCCAGCTGCCTCTAATCTTAAAATCTGATTCACGGTAGCTTCCACATCTTCCGTTTTTGTATTTGTCATGGACTGAATCAAAATCGGATGATTGCCGCCAATGATTTTATTTCCAATCTTTACTTCTCTTGTAGCCATATGCCACCTCAAAATATAATCAAATCAAAATAACCTGCTTAAATAAACAGCTTACGGATATCATTAAACATAATTATAACCATAAGCGCTAAAAGAAGAACAATTCCAATCATATGGACAAAGCCCTCCTTCTTTGGATCAATCTTCTTTCTTCGAATCGCCTCAATAATCAAAAACAGCAGTCTGCCTCCGTCTAAGGCAGGAAGTGGTAACAAATTCATTACCCCCAGGTTTGCGGAAAGCATGGTAACCCAGAGTATAATCGTCAAAAATCCATAAAAGAATCCACCTTCCGAAACCGCCTGACCTGTGGTCTGGCTCATCGTTGAAACAATTCCTACAGGGCCACTTAGCTCATTGACACTGACGCCTCCAGTGACCAGCATTTTTAAGCTGCCAAAAACATAATATACCCAATAACGAACCTCATTGCAGGCCATCCCCAGATTCGAAAAGAAATTTCCTTTTACCTTTTCTCCGCTCCAAGCAAAACCATACAGATAACGATTTTCTTCTTCATTGAACGCAGGCGTAATAATTCCGACCTTGGTCTCCCCATTATGTCGATAGGTCACCTCAACCTCTTCCCCAGAATGCAGAGCCGAATATAATGCGACATCGTCTGTGGTACGCACACGAAAATGATCCATCTTTACAATGGTATCCCCTGCGCTAATCCCAGCTGCCTGAGCTGGATATCCATCAATCACGTTTGTTACCACTGGCTTTGCATATCCACTGGCACAAATCAGAATGTATGCACAGATGAAGGCCATAATAAAATTAAAAAACGGACCAGCAAAAACAACACTGATTCTGGCCCATACGGATTTGTTTGGGAATGCTCTCGGATTCTCCGACTCGTCATCTTCCCCCTCCATCATGCACGCGCCACCAAAAGGCAACAGTTTGAGAGAATATTTTGTCTCTCCTTTCTTAAAGCCCCAGATTGTAGGTCCAAGGCCTAAAGAGAATTCATTTACCTGGATTTTATTCGCTTTTGCAAGCCAAAAATGCCCCAGCTCATGAAATATAACAATGATTGAAAAAATGACAATGATTAATAAAATACGTAATAAAGTCAATACTATCTCCTGTGTTCAATCAACTCGTAAGTCAACTGTTCTGTCTCTAAAATCTGATCAATATCTGGATTTTCAATAAAAGGAATCTGCCCCATCGCATCTGCAATCAACTCCGTGATTGTCAGATAAGAAATCTGCTCCTTCAAAAATAGAGAAACTGCCTTTTCGTTTGCTGCATTAAAGACCGTTGGCATATTGCCCCCCTGTCTCATAGCCCGATAGGCAAGTGAAAGCCCCTCAAAGGTCTCTAAATCAGGCTTTTCAAAGGTTAGCGAGCCCAGCTCAAACAAATCCAAACGCTTCCCAGACAAAGGTCTTCTATCTGGATAATATAAAGCGTACTGAATTGGAAGACGCATATCTGGCGTTCCGAGCTGTGCGATCACTGCTCCATCCGCATACTCCACAGCAGAATGAATCACACTTTGCGGATGCACAACCACCTGAATCTGATCATAATCCACACCAAACAACCAGCGTGCCTCCATTACTTCAAGTCCCTTATTGACAAGTGTTGAGGAATCAATCGTAATTTTTTGTCCCATTGCCCAGTTTGGATGCTTGAGCGCATCAGACAGTGTTACTTTTTCTAAGTCAGATCTCGTTTTTCCGCGAAATGGACCACCCGATGCTGTAAGCAAAATCTTTGAAATTTGATTATGCTCCTGTCCACTGAGCGACTGAAAAATTGCTGAGTGCTCACTATCCACTGGAAGAATTGGAACCTGATACTGCGCAGCCAAAGGCATGATAATATGTCCTGCAGTTACAAGGGTTTCCTTGTTTGCCAGACAAATTTTCTTTCCTGCCTTAATTGCCGCAACGGTCGGCAAAATGCCAATCATACCTACAATCGCAGTAACTACATATTCAGCTTCCTCATAGGTAGCGACCTCAATCAGACCATCCATCCCAGAACAAACTTTTACGTTCATATCTGAGAGCTTTATTCTTAGTTCTTTTGCGTCATCTTCTTCTGATACGCATACAAGCTTAGGATGCACCTGTCGAATCTGCTGTTCAAACAGCTTTATATTGCGACCACAGGACATAGCAACAACATCGATATCTCCCTGCTCGCGAACAATATCAAGAGTCTGCGTTCCAATCGAACCAGTTGACCCTAAAATCGAAATTTTTTTCATATTCATAGCTTATACCTGCCTATTCCAGGATAGAATCCTACAAACGGCTGTATCCTATAATAAATAATATGCCAAATAAAAAATAATAGGAGCAGTTATAATAATACTGTCAAAACGGTCCATAATTCCGCCATGGCCAGGAATTAATTTTCCGTAATCCTTGATGTCATAGAATCTCTTAATTGCACTTGCACAGAGATCTCCTACCATGGAAACAAGTGCGCCAATGGCCGATACTCCTGCCAAAATCCAGATTCCCTTCATCGAAAGGCCCATCTGTCCCTGTAAAATCATGCAATAAATCAAAGTAAATAAGGCAGCTCCGACAACACCACCGACTGCCCCCTCAATAGATTTTTTAGGAGAAAGCTTTGGTGACATCTGATGCGTTTTTCCAACGATTTTCTTTGTGAGCATTCCAATGCTGTATGCACTTGTATCACTGCCCCAGGCACAAAGATAAATGAGGAACACAAGATATTTGCCACCCTCTGCCATGCGAAGCTGATAAATATAAGAAAGCATAACGGAAACATAAAACAGCCCAAAGAAACCTATTGCAACCTGTGTCGCATCATACTTTGGATAAGCAAATACAAACACAAACATAATCAGGATTAAAAACCCTAAAAACAAGACGGTTTCCGTTGGCAGAAAGGTCCATCTCAAATTTACATAAAATAATGTTGTTGCAAGATATCCCAACACGCCCAAAATGGACTTGTGAATCTTGAAAACTCTGTACAGCTCAAACAATCCAATGATTGAAATCAAAAATGTTGCTGCAAGAAGGAAATCTCCTCCCAAAATACCAAGTACAATAATAAGGGCAACTAATACGATTCCACTAATTAATCTGGTAATAAACATAAGGTCTCCTATTCTTCTTTGATTGCGCCAAAACGGCGGTCTCTTTTATTATATACTTCTATCGCATCTTCCAAATCTGCTTTTGAAAAGGCAGGCCATGGCACCGGAGTAAAATAAAATTCGGCATAGGCAAGCTGCCAGAGCAGATAGTTTGACAGTCTCTGCTCCCCACTGGTACGAATCAAAAGATCCGGATCTGGAATATCGTTTGTATCCAATCTTGAAGCAAACAATTCTTCATTGATATCCTCTATATTAAGCATATCATTTTTACATTCTGTAGCAATCTTTTTTATTGCGCGAAGCATCTCATCACGACTGCCATAATTGATTGCGATTGTAAGATTTAATCCCGTATTTGTGGAAGAAACCTCAGTTACTTCATGGATTCTCTGCTGAAATTTTTCTTCCAAAACTGAAATATCTCCAATCACACGAATGCGCATATTATTTTTATTTGCTGTTTTTATGCAGGTCTTTAAATATCCGTCCAACAGCTTCATTAAGGCTGCAACCTCTGAATCCGGACGTTTCCAGTTTTCTGTCGAAAAGGCATATAGTGTTAAATACTTTACCCCAAGCTCATCCGCAGCACGACAAATATTTTCGACATTTTTTGCGCCAATTGTATGTCCATAATTACGTGGCATTCCCTTTTCCTTGGCCCATCTTCCATTGCCATCTAAAATGATAGCAATATGCTTTGGTATATTCATAATACCTCCATATAAAACGAGACTTGCCAGTAGCAAGTCTCAAAATTATCTTTTTTACTAAACCGTAAGGATTTCCTGAGACTTCTCATCGATTGCCTTATCGATTTTTGCGATATACTGGTCAGTAAGCTTCTGCATTCCATCCTCAAGGTCCTTGATTTCATCCTCTGAAATATCATCAGACTTTCCAAGTTTCTTGAAATGGTCCATTCCATCTCTACGAATGTTACGAATTGCAACCTTAGAATCCTCTCCGCGCTTCTTAACATCCTTAGCTAATTCCTTACGACGCTCTTCGGTTAACTCTGGGAATACCAGACGGATTACCTTTCCATCGTTGGTAGGATTAATTCCGATATCAGAGCAAAGAATTGCTTTTTCAATTTCCTTTACTAATGAAGCTTCCCATGGCTGAATCTGAATTAATCTTGCCTCAGGAACACTTACATTTGCAACACTCTGAATTGGTGAAGGTGTTCCATAATAGTCGACCATCAACTTATCTAAAACATGAGGATTTGCTCTACCTGCACGAATTGCTGCATATTCCTCATTTAAATTGTGTAAGGTCTTATCCATTTTATCCTGATAAGGTACTAATCTCTCGTCCATAAGCCCCTCCTATACTAAAACCTTTGTTCCTGTGAAATTACCATTTACGCTTTTGACAATACTGTTTTCCTCGTTTAAACCGAAGACAAACATTGGCATTTTATTTTCCATGCACATAATCGATGCAGTCAAATCTACAACAGCAAGCTTCTTGTCAATAACCTCGTCAATTGTAACTTCATCGTACTTCTTAGCATTTGGATTCGTCTTGGGATCGCTATCATAAACTCCATCGATAGCCTTTGCAAGATAAATTCCCTCTGCCTCAATTTCAATCGCTCTAAGTACAGTTGCTGTATCCGTTGAGAAGTAAGGATGCCCAGTACCACCCGCAAAGAAAACAACCATATTGTGATCAAAATACTTATTCGCACGATCCTTTGAGAAAAGCTTCGTCATTGAACCACATTCAAATGGTGTCAAAACAGCGGTCTTCATTCCTACAAAACGGAAAATTTCAGACACATAGATGCAATTCATTACAGTTGCAAGCATACCAATCTGATCTGCCTTTGTACGATCGATGGTTTCGCTGGAACGTCCTCTCCAGAAGTTTCCTCCTCCAATAACAATTCCAACCTGAATTCCAGCATCCACAAGTTCCTTTACCTGTTTTGCAACGCCGATGCAGGTAGCCTCATCAAATCCGTGATGCTTCTCTCCTGCCAATGCTTCTCCGCTAAGTTTTAATAAAATTCGCTTCATAAAAAGCTCCTTTGTATTTGATAGTATAAAATCTAATAATTAGAACTTGAAGAGTTCGTTCATATCGATATCTGCGTAAGCTTGTGAACAGAAACCTTCGATTACAGCTCCGTTGTTAATCTGTACTGAACGAGACTTAATGTTACCCATTACAACAGCTGAAGTATCAACTACAACAGGTCCTTTAACATCAATATCACCCTTTACAGCGCCTGCGATAACAGCAGAGGTCGAAGTAATATTTCCGATGATAACAGAACCAGCACCTACCTTAACGGTACCAGTACAGGTAACCTCACCAGCAATCTTAGATGCATCTGCGAAGAACTCGCTTGCCTCAGTATTTCCATTGATCGTTCCAGTAACAACAACCTTTCCTAAGCAAGAAACATTACCATTGATGGTTCCCTGAATATCAAAGTGACCATTTGATGATAAATCACCAGTAAGGACAGTTCCTGAAGTAATAATAGATGTTTCATCTACAGCAGCGTTATTCACTGGTGCAGCAGCTGGCTGAGCAGCAACGGTTTCATTTGTGTTTGTCATTTTCTTTACCTCTTCTTCTTTTACTACTGGTTCAGGAGCCACAACCTCCTCAACCATAAGTGCGTCAAGCTTTGCCTCTGAAGCACTTGGTGCAGGAGCCTCAACCTTTTCTGGCTCTGCGTTGGTTTCTGCTAACTCTTCTCCGCCTGGAACAAGCTCATTCACAGCCTGAGAAAAATCATCCTTGAAATCCTTAAATAATCCCATTTATAAATCCTCCATTTTTTATTCTACGGTATTGGCTTTCATATACTGAACAACATAGGTTGATTCATCTATTGGCAGAAGTTCTACTCCCATATTCTGCAATGACTTAATCAAATCGTCCAATGCCTCAACCGTTTTTTCCTTGGAACTTGAATCGTGAAGTAAAACGACTGAAGTTTTGTAATTTGCAACACCATTTGTAACATTGCTGACAACAGATTCTGTCGTATAATCGCTTGAAGCATCACCTGCAGTGACATTCCAGTCAAAATAAGTGATTTCGTTCTCATTTAATACGTGCACAAACTCTGCCATATTAATGTTACTTATTTCATTAAAGCTTCCACCAGGGAAGCGATAATAAACACTTTTTACGCCTGTGACAGACTCAAGAAAATCCTGAAGTTTCACAGTATCCTCATAAAATGCATCTGTGGATGCATATAAAGCACTGTACTGGTTACTGTACGAGTGCATCGCAAGGGTATGACCCTCATCTACAATTCTTTTGTAGACAGCCTGAGCTGTTTCGCTTTCGTCTCCACTCACAAAAAAAGTAGCCTTGACATCATATTCTTTTAAAACATCAAGAATCTTATTGGTATTCTCTCCTGCAACACTATCAAAGGTCAGATAAACCTTTCGACTATCGCCTGTAACAAACATGTTATCTGGAGTATCAAGTCCAACTTCTACATTTGCATACTTTTCTAAATCTTCGACCGTTGTCTTGGAAGATAAACGCTTTAATTCCTTAATCTGATCAAGCATTTTATGCTGTCTGGAATTAATAATTGCAAGGTGCACTATCAAACCAATAATCGCAATCATGGAAATAATAATCCATCCTGCGACTGTTATGATAATTCCATTTTTAATGCGCTTAATTCGATTGCGACGCTGCTCTTTATCCGATAAAACGATATCCTCTTTCGGCATAGCAACCTCCCCTAAAAATGTCCTTATTTATTTTATCATATTATGCGGTAAAGTAAATGAATTTATAGTCCTATATTCCATTTATTCCGTAAAAAACAAATCAATTCCATTTGCAATTCCAAGTACCATCTTTTTCTGATACTCAGGGTTTGCCATATTCAAATCCTCGGTTGCGTTCGTCATATATCCCATCTCAATAATTGTCACTGGGACCTTGCTCCAGTTAATTCCTGTCATGGTATCTGTCTGCCAGATATCACGACGTTTGCACCCTGTTGCCTCAACATAGCCATCAAGAACACAGTCTGCAAGCTTATAGCTGATATCATGCAATTGACTATTAAATGGATTCTTTGATGTCATACAGATAGTAAATGCTCCTGTCTGCGAAGTATTTTCGGAACCATTTGCGTGAATTCTTATAAATGCATCCGCCTTTGCCTCATTCGCAATTTCAGAGCGTTCCGCATTACTGATATTGACATCATGCGTTGTACGAATCATTAAGACTTCATAGCCACGACTCTTCAGTTCCTCCTCCAACTGTAATGCGATTGCTAAAGTCAGCTCATATTCTCCTAGTCCACTCGCATTCCCTCTGGTTCCATAACTTACCTTCTTTTTGGTCTGTGATGAACCTGGCCCAAGTGGTTCCTTCGCATTATTTCCCTTTCGCTGATGTCCTGCATCAATGCAAATCAAATGTGTAGCCAATTCCTGAGGCTCTGTCTCCTCAGGAATTTCTGTTACTACCTCAGAATTCATGTCAATTTCGGTTTCTGTAGAAACAACTGTCGGAATGAATTCCTCTTTACTGTTTTCTTTTTTCGTCTGTCCACAGGCAACCAGTATCATACAGATTGCAAGGGAACATATGATTCTATAAATATATTTTTTCATAAATATTATTATATAATTTTTTTCGCAAACTCGCAAAAAAAGACCCATGGCTGTTGCCATGGGCCTTAACAAGCAATTATGAAAAATTAAACACCTGCCATCTGAGCAGCAACTTCTGCAGCGAAGTCTTCGTTCTTCTTCTCCATACCTTCACCAACTTCGAAACGGCTCATCTTAGAAACCTTAAGATCCTTGTTTACAGAAGTAAGGTATGCGGCAACGGTCTGCTTTCCATCCTCAGCCTTAACATAAGTCTGGTCAAGTAAGCTGATTTCCTTAACCTGCTTAGAGATACGACCTTCTACTAAACCGCTGAAAATCTTGTTCTCAACGATTGCAGCCTTGTCTTCCATAGCATGTGCAGCAAGAGTAGCCTTAGCAGCATCTGAAAGGAAGTTGAAAAGATACTTGTCGTTCTTCTTCTCTTCGTAAACTGCTGAATCCTCTGCAGAGAATTCGCCAAGAGACTTGTCAAATAATCCCATAAGGATTGGCTTTGGAAGAGATGCTGGATCGTTAAGTGCAGAATCAATAGTGATTTCCTTTAACTTAGCTAACTCTTCCTCAGAGATATCAGCGCGGCTGATATACTGTGGGCTCATTGCAGCAACCTGCATTGCGATATTGTTAAGAGCTTCCTTAGCAGCGTCATCACAAGCGCCTTCGCCAGCAACTAATACACCGATACGTCCGCCACCGTGAATATAAGAAACAACAGCGTCGCCAGTAACCTTCTGGAAACGACGAACTGATAACTTCTCTCCGATAGTAGCAGTCTTCTCAATAAGAACATCGTTAAGTCCGTTAAGACCAAGAAGAGCCTCAACATCCTCTCCATTTGATCCACCGGTTAAATCTGAAGAAAGTGCAGTATCAGCAACTAACTGAACGAACTCCTGGAAGGTCTCGTTCTTTGCAACGAAGTCAGTCTCAGAGTTAACTTCTGCAACTACTGCAACGTTTCCGTTTACAGCAACACGGGTAATACCTTCAGCTGCAATTCTGCTCTTCTTCTTTTCCATCTTAGCAGCACCACTTTTTCTTAAAAGTTCTACAGCTGCGTCCATATCTCCATCGGTCTCACCAAGAGCCTTCTTACAATCCATCATTCCAGCACCGGTCATTTCACGGAGCTCTTTTACCATAGATGCGGTAATGTTTGCCATTTTTTTATCCTCCAAATAAGTTATATGATTACTCTTCTACTGCTTCGTCAGCCTGTGCAGACTCAACTTCTTCAGGAGTTGCAACAGCTTCAGTTCCCTGATTTGCTTCGATAACAGCATCAGCCATCTTAGAAACGATAAGCTTTACAGCGCGGATAGCGTCATCGTTACCAGGAATAACGTAATCTAACTCGTCTGGATCACAGTTGGTATCGCAGATACCTACTAAAGTAATACCAAGTGAATGTGCTTCCTGAATGCAGATACGCTGCTTCTTAGGATCTACTACGAAGATAGCATCAGGAATTCTCTTCATTTCCTTAATTCCACCGATGTTCTTCTCAAGCTTCTCCCATTCCTTCTTAATTTCGATAACTTCCTTCTTAGGAAGAACATCAAATGTTCCATCCTCAGCCATGGTCTCGATTTCCTTAAGACGCTCGATACGGGTCTGGATGGTACGGAAGTTGGTAAGCATTCCACCTAACCATCTCTCGTTTACATAGTACATTCCGCAACGCTCAGCCTCAACCTTGATTGCATCCTGTGCCTGCTTCTTGGTTCCAACAAAAAGAATGGTACCACCCTGAGCAGCTACGTCAGAGATTGCATCGTAAGCTTCGTCAACCTTGCCTACTGACTTCTGTAAATCGATGATGTGGATTCCGTTACGCTCGGTATAGATATAAGGAGCCATTTTAGGATTCCATCTTCTGGTCTGATGTCCGAAGTGAACACCTGCTTCAAGTAACTGTTTCATAGAAATTACGCTCATTTTTTTACCTCCATTGGTTAAAAATCGTCCATGTACTCTTGCGTTTTGCCATCGGCTAAGCGTTACCGACACCGGCATCCGATAAGCACATGTGTTTAATAGTTTCACGGCTTCCATATCAAAAGCCTTTGGAATTATATCATACCAAAGGCTCTCATGCAAGGTTTTTATTCAATTTCATCTTCATCTTCTGTTTCCACATTTTCAGACTCAGTGGATGTCTCTGAGGTTTGATTTTCCTCCATTGCATCCTCTGTATCCGCTTCCGTGGAAGAAAGGTTCAAATCATAGATGCCTCGATCCGCAGCATCATTCACAATCGACTCAGTAAGTCCTCTCTTTTTTACTTCCTGGATGATTTGCTCATCGGTCAGTGTATTCTGGTTCTTGATTCGAATATGAAATGAGATGGCAAGTATAATTGTTGCAAATAAAATGCCAACGCCAACTCCTCGAACATAATATTTCAGTTTCACGTTATTCTCCTTCGCGATACAGGCCTAACACTAAGCGAATCTCGCCAATGCCTCGGTTTAAGATTTTTGCAATCTCAACATCTGTCTTACCGCTGCGATGTAACTCTAATATTTCTTCATTGGAATGCTTTATAGTAGCACTATCCTCCTCATCATCCTTAGCCTGCGGTGCCTCATCAATTATGGTTATGTCTTCTTCTGTCTTTTTCTCTTCTTTTTTTGATGAAATCAAGGCTGCTTCCTCTATCTGCATTCGAAGCTCATTTTCCGTCGTTTTCACTGAAGAAGAAAGGGATTGAAGATTCGTTGCCAGGTTTGTCAGTTCTTCATGTTTGTCATTTAGCATACTATATAAAAACATGATTTCGTTGTGCGTTTTATTCATGGAATCAACCACAGTGTCTGAAAACTCGCTGATTGCCATAATCTTTTGGTTCGTTTCCTTTTCCAAAGATCTTTGAACAGACTCCATAGATGTGTCTACCGTATCATGAATCACCTGATCAATTGCATCGCTGGCATCCTTCATTTTCCGCTCAACAATCAGCTTTAATTCCAGTTCGCTGAGCTTTGCAATTTCTTCGATATCCTTTCTGCTAAGAACCTCTTTCAAAAAGAAGCTTCCTATAATAAAGATAACACCAATAATTATCAGAACAATCTCTATAGTTCCCATATACTTCCTCTAGATCTTGATATCAAAAACTCCAGCTGACATCTTACGAACGACTCTGCCATCTGATGATGAATCAAGTTCTTTTTTCTTTTCTTTTTGTTTGCGGCTGTCGAAATATGTACCTTTGCCTTCTTCTCTGGCATCAGCATGATTCTCAGCCTGTCCACTGTCCTCACGGCTGGTAACATTATGCAGTAATGCATCTGTTCTCTGCTGAACGCTCACCTGAATATTCTGCTGGTCTACAACCGGCTTTGCATCCTCATGGTGTTTGACCACAGAAACATCATCCGTTCTCTGCAACATCCCATTAAAGTGAACTGGATTTATTGTCATACTCTCACCCCATTTAATAGATATCTGTCTTGATTTCACCCTCTGCTTTGTGGAACTTCGTATGGCTTCGATTGTCCTTTAAGTTCAAGCTAAGGTCTGAAATAGCAACCGTTACACCCGGATAAGCGGTGCCAGACACAATCACATAAGAAGAATCTGATTCTAGCATTTCATGCTGAATGCGTTTTACTTCTTCCTTCATTGGTTCAAGGTCCGCCATTCCCTGCTTATAGGTATCCGCAAGATTCTGAGCATATGCAAGCTTATCCTTTGGTACATGCTGTCCCTTCTTTACCATATTGCCATAATTAGCAATAATTACCTGCATATCTTCAAGTTCCTGTGTTTTTTCCTTAATGATCTTGGTCAGTTCTATATGACGTTCCTTTTTTTCTGGCTCAATTCCTACCTCTAACATGGTTGGAGTTCCCATCGTTGAGCCTAAGTTTTCAGCCTCTATGCTGTTTTTTGCTCGTGTGACTCCGCCAGAGATTAACCCCTTTTTCCCTTTCGCGCGAACAACACTTGCTGCAGAGACATCACTACCCATAATAATCTCTGCTTCAACATAGCCACCGGCCTTTACCGTTGAATTTTCAATATATTTTGCCATGACATTGGTATCCGAAATCAAAGTTCCAGATCCACCGCCATGGATACCAGACTTAACAACAATCTGTCCACCCGCTTTCACCGTCGCATTTTCAACAACGCCATTGATTACAACATCCCCTGTTGCAACAACCGAAAAGCCGGTTTTCACATTTCCCATGACATTCACATTTCCATCGTAGTTAATGTTTCCTGTCGAGTTATCTACATCCGCAGGTACTTCGTATACATTAGAAACAAATACCTTGCCATTGCTAAGCATTGCATGGCCAGTAACATCCGAATAGATTTCTGTTTTGTCTTCGTTAATCGTAATATTTTTCCCAAAGCCAAGCTGAGCTGATTTTACATTTCTTGGCTTAATCTCATCACCATAAACATTTTTGCCGACATCTCCTCGATCCTCAGGAATTAGTCGTGCAAGCAATTCTCCCGCCTTAACATGGCTGATTGTATTTAAGTCCTTATAATCAACCGAGCCATCTGCATTTCTCTTTGGCTGCAGGTTTACATTTGTATTGAAATTATATTCAATTTTGGCATCCCTGCCATGTCTAGGTGGTTTTCCCAAAGCAAGAACGATGTCTGTACAGTATTTCGGGTTCATTAAAAAAGAAAAAATTGCCTGCGGATTAAGGCCATATTTTACACGCCTTGCAATCAAACCACTGACAATCTCTTTTGCATCCATATGCTGACCGCCAGAAGAAGGAGGATAAAAACGCGCTACGACCTTCATTTTATCCATAGATATATCAATATCCATGGATCCACGATGCTCTATTCCGTCCCAAGGGCCCAGCCATACCTCTGTTTCCTCATTTGCCGAAATTGCAGCACTAATCGCCTTCGTGTCATAAGCTCCAACCTTCTTTAAATCAAGATAAGATGTTACTTCATTAATTTTTAATTGGTCCCCACCATCCAATGAAGGATAAATCTTCAAAAAAGATTTATTATCATGGAATACTAACTGAAAATACTGGTTGCGCATCATTCCCCCAAAAATTACTGCGTATCAAGAATATCCATGTACTGACCCATTTTCTTTTTCATTTTTACAAGGGCCTTTGTATGGAGCTGTGAAACACGGGATTCAGAAACCTCTAAAACCTTGCTGATTTCTTTTAAGGTTAAATCCTCATAATAATATAGTTCAATAACTCTTCTCTCTTTTTCCGTCAAAAGAGAAAGTGATTCAATCAGCATATCCTTCAATTCATTTTCTGTCACAACATCCTCTGGCTGTGCAAAATGTGAATTGTAGGTAGCATCCATGACAGGCTCTGGACCTGTCTCTTCAAATTCATTTAATGAAACAAGATTTGTTACCTTAAGCTGTGACTGCCAGGTAATCAATTCATCCTCTGATACCCCAAGTTCTGTTGCGAGTTCCTCGTCTGAAGCAGTTCGACCAGTTCGCATCTCAATGCTTTTGATTGCATCATCAATCTTACGCTGTCTTTGACGAACGGTTCTAGGAATCCAGTCCATCTTTCGAATCTGATCAAGGATTGCACCACGAATACGAAGGCTCGCATAGGTTTCAAACTTTACATTTTTGGTGCAATCAAACTTATCGATTGCATCAATTAATCCAAAGATTCCATAACTTACCAAATCTTCATATTCAACGTTATGACCCAGATACATACTTAATCTGCCTGCCACAAGACGTACCAGTTGTGCATATGCAATAATCAGCTGCTCTCTCAACTCTTGTGTGGGTTTTTTGGCATATTCATTCCATAATTCTTCTGTGTCAACTGCCTTCATCAACTACCCCAGTTATTCATCAGACGAAGTATCTTCCGCTTCTTCCTCTGTTGAAATATCTTCCTTCTCTCTTATTTCTTCGTCCTGATTTTCCTCCGAAGTTTCAGGACCATCCGCATCCCCAAAGCCTTTAAAATTTTTATCTAATATTATTTTAACAATTATGCCAATGATATAAAAGATAATAATTACAATTAAAAGCTCTTTTACAAACGTCAGAGAATCCACCTTGGAAGTCAATCCAATGATGCAATAAACTGCCGCTGCAGATAATGTAATCAAAGCAGGAACATTATTTGTTTTCATATTACTTAAATCACCTTGTTTGGTTTACCTACCGATTTGATCAGATAATCTCCAGTTTCACAATCCAATTCAACAGTTCGTCCATAGTTTAAACCAGTATCCTCAGCAACAAGACGAATCCCAAGTTCCTTTAATACTACCTTAGCCATTTCTGCATTACGCTGTCCAACCTGTCCAACCGTAGAATTTGCAGAAACCTGGAACATGCTTGCCCCGCCTGCTATTTTTGCAACCAGGCGCTGCTTCTGTGCCCCCGCAGCTAAAACCTGCTTATATAATTCGCGAATTCCAGTATCCCCAAACTTAGGAATATTTGAATTATTTTTCAACTGTGTGCTATCTGGTAACATATAATGAACAAGGCCACCAACTTTTGCAACAGGGTCATACAATGTCAAACCAATGCAAGAACCAAGTCCCAAGGTTGTCAAACCATCTGGCGCCTTTGCTACATTCAGATCGGCCATTCCAACTTTTATTAAGCTGCCCATCCTATCCTAATTCTCCTAAATAATTTTCATAAACTAAACTGAAAGTCCAAGTGCCCCTAAAATCTTTGGATATGATTCCTGATCTGGCATCAGAATAAAATAACCTTCAATCATTACATCATCGCCAAAATGCGTCTCAATTAAAAGCGCATTATCACCATACTGGCCAAAAGTAACCGCTGGAACACTAAGAATTGCAGCTGCCATATCAACCGAAATAAACGGAACGGACGGAGCAATTCGCAAATTTGTCATATTTCCAATTGCAGAAAGATAACTGCCTGCAATAATATTTCCAATTTCCTGTAATGCGGATAATTCTATCTCGCTGTAAGGCGCACCTTCTTCATGAGGCATCCCCATAAGCTTAGAAACAAGATATTCAGCGGAATCCATTCTTAATAAGAACATCATACTTCCTGTAATATCATCGCATACCTCGAGAAATACCCCAACAATGGTCTCTTCTTCTGGACAAATTGCATCAGAAAGTTTCGATGCATCCATAAAAAGAACAGAAGGTACTTCCATCTGTAATCGGGACCCAACAATTCCTGCCATAGCAGTCGTTGCATTTCCCGCACCAATATTACCAATTTCTTTTAAAACATCCAGATACATTCCATTAATCTGGTCTAGAGTGAAATCTGCCATATTTTCCTCTCTTTATAACCTAAAGATAAAATCGAAATATAGTGAGGCCATTGGCCTCACTATATCATGCTATTATTTCTCTTCCTTTTCATCAAGAATTGCTGTGATTTCAAACAGAGAAATCAATGTATCTCCGTTCTTTCCAATTCCGTTGATGTAAGAATCTCTGCCCTCCTTAGGGCCGGTGGTTGGAGCCTCAATCTGAGATTCAGATAAAGTAACTACCTCACAAACCTCGTCGACAATAATTCCGACAAGACCTTTCTCTTCAAGCTTAATTATAATGATTCTTGATTTGTCAGTAAAGACATCATCTTCAAGTCCCATCTTAATTCGAACGCTCATTACTGGAACAACTTCACCACGTAAGTTGATTACGCCCTTGAAGTAAACCTGTGCCTTTGGAACACGGGTAATTTTCTGCATACGAACAATGTTGTCGATGTATCCGATATCGATACCATACTTTTCACTGCCGATCTGCACTACGATATATTGTTTTGTATCCTGCTGCTCTGCAATTTCAATCGCTGTATCTGCCATATCGCACCCCCATTACATTAAAGTATTTGCATCAAGAATCATTGCAATTTCACCATTACCAAGAATGGTTGCACCACTGATAATCTTGTTGCCGTCAATATATTTACCTAAAGACTTAATAACGATTTCCTGCTGACCAATCAGGTTATCTACAACAAGACCGGCCTGGCTCTCACCGCGTGTAACAATGACTACGGTAAGGTTTTCAGGATCTTCCTGAGGTTCAATATCAAGCACCTGATCCAAACGAATCAATGGAATTACGCTACCGCGAAGATGAATTACTTCCTTGGCCTGTACATACTTGATATCTGATACTGGAATACTTTCAATATTTGAAATTGATCCAAGAGCAATTGCATATTTCTCATCTCTGATTTCAACCATCAGCGCCTGGATAATTGCAAGAGAAAGTGGAAGTCTAACTGTAAAGGTAGTTCCCTCTCCAAGCTTTGTCTTAACATCAACGTCACCGCCGAGCTGTTCAATACCACTCTTAACAACATCAAGACCTACGCCTCGACCAGAAATATCTGTAATCTTCTTTGCCATTGAGAATGAAGGCATAAACAGGAAGTTCACAATTTCCTTCTCAGACATTGCATCAGCCTGTTCCTGTGTAACAATACCGCGCTCAATTGCCTTTGCCTTAACAGCTTCGGTATCAATACCATTACCATCATCACCAACCTGAATGATAACGTTGTTACCTTCCTGGTAAGCATTTAAGAAAATATGTCCTACTTCAGACTTGCCTCTTGATTTACGAAGATCATTAGGCTCAAGTCCGTGGTCAGCAGAGTTACGAAGTAAATGCTGAAGTGGATCACCAATCTGATCTACTACAGTACGGTCAAGCTCGGTGTCCTCACCAGTCATGGTAAGTTCCATCTTCTTATCAAGTGTTCTAGAAAGATCACGAATCATTCGTGGGAACTTATTTACTACGCTCTCGATAGGAACCATTCGAACCTTCATAACTGACTCATGAAGATTTGTTGTGATTCGCTCAAGGTATTCAATCTGCTCATGGAAGCCCTGGCTAGAGGTAGTTCCATCCTCACCTGAGATAGATACCAAAGAGTTCTTTGCAATAATAAGCTCTGATACCTGATTCATCAGTGCATCTAACTTCTCGATATCAACACGAACAGTTCTGTTTGTAACCGGCTTAGAATCAGCCTTCTTTGCTGGTGCTGCCTTTTTCTCTGGCGCAGGTGCTGGCTTGGTTTCAGCAGCCTTTGGTGCCTCTTCCTTTGCCTCTTCAGCAGGTGCTTCTTCCTCTGCTGCTTCTGCAGTAGGAACATCAGTAATTTCTTTACCGACAACATCTGCGATTTCAGAAACGCCCATAGCAGCGTTGATAATCTTATCTAAATCTTCGGTTGAAGAAACAAAGAAGCTGAAATCGAATTCAAACTTTTCATCTTCAATATCCTGTGAGCTTGGGCTGTAAACAACAATCTCACCAAACTCTTCTACAGCACGGAATACAAGAAATGCTCTTGCTGCCTTTAACAGACATTCCTGCTGAATATATACGGTAATGCCATATACCTTATTTCCACCATCTTTTGCTTCCTTGATACGCTTCTGTTCGGTATCATTCAGCTCAATTGAAAGGAACTTCATTTCAGAGCCAGCAGATTCTGCAGTCTCTTCGGTTGCAGCAGCCTGAGGCTTTTCAGCAGCTGGTGCAGCAGCTGGAGTTTCTCCATTTGCCTTTGCAATGAAATCGTTTAACTCCTTGATAATTAATTCATTATCCTCAGTTCCTTCATCAGAACTTGCCTTAACATTTTCAAGATACTGATCAATTGCATCAAGGCATTTGAACAGCAGGTCAATCATGGCACTATCTACTGAAATCTTGTCACTACGAACTTCCTGGAACACGTTCTCCATATCATGGGTAACATGCTGCATACGCTTAAAGCCCATAGTTCCTGCCATACCCTTTAATGAGTGAGCAGCACGGAACACTTCGTTAATTGTGTCTTTGTTGTCCGGTTCACTTTCAAGTGTCATTATGCAGTCGCTTAAGGTCTGCAAATGTTCTGAACTTTCATCGATGAAAATCTCAAGATACTGGCTTACATCCATTTTAGTTTACCCCCACATTCTTATTGATTGATTTGGCAACTTCTTTTAGAGGCAACACTTCATCAACCATTCCAACGTCGGCGATTGCTTTTGGCATTCCATAAACCACACAGGTCGCTTCATCCTGAGCAATTACCTTAACTGGTTTTTTCTGTGCCAGTGTCAGGATTCCGTTGGTACCATCTGCGCCCATTCCTGTAAGAACAACACAGACAATCTCATCGTATCCCGATGTTGTAAGAGAATCGTACATAATGTTTGCACATGGTTTTAAGCCACCAATTGGAGGTAAATCACTTAACTTCACTCGATGTGAACCGTCAGTGTTTTTCGCAACCTCTAAGTGCTTTCCGCCAGGAGCCACATAAACCCAGCCTTTTTGGAGTTTTTCTCCGTCCTCTGCTTCCTTAACATTCACCTTACTGATTTCATTCAATCGTTCTGCCATAGACTTTGTAAAGCCTACTGGCATATGCTGAACCAATACCATTGGTGCATCCATCTTTGGATCCAAAAATGGAATTACATCCTGTAAGGCTTTTGGTCCACCTGTCGAGCAAGCAAGTGCAATCAGTTTTGACTTACCAGTCGCCTTTAGTCTCTGAATCTGAAGATTCTTCATTGGTCGAAGCAAATCCGAATTATTTCCGTTTTTGCTTTCGACTGCAGACTTCAAATCCGAAGGCTTTGCATTTGCTGATGCTGCACTGCCGCCTGGCACTCTTGCCACGGAAGGTGTAGGCCTTATTTTAAGGACTGCAGATAGAACGGATAAAAGCTGTGTTTGAAAACTCTCTCCCTTAGCTTCTATTACGTTGTTTGGTTTAGTGACAAAATCGACCGCTCCAAGTTCAAGTGCCTTGATCGTTACATCGGCATCTCTTGTGGTGAGGGTACTAGCTACAATCACCTTTACAGAGATTTTTTCCTTATGTAACACTTCGAGGAGCTGCAGGCCGTCCATCCTTGGCATATTGACATCAAGAATCACCGCATCATACGAATTTTCCTTGATTTTCTCATATGCTTCGAGTCCGTCTCTGCAAAAATCTTTTGCCTCTAAATTACTATCTGAGTTGATTATATCACATATAACCCTTCTCATGAGTGCAGAATCATCAACAACTAAAATCTTTTTCATACTTTTTACCTATTAAATCTAATGCGTACGCGTCTTTCTTCTTCAAAAACATAACGAACAATCGCTTCTCTGTCTTTCATTTCCTTAAAAATGAAGCTTCCACGAGTCTGATACTTAGATTTATCGGTCTCTGATGGTACTGAATCGATAATCTTTGTAACCAGGAAAAAAATCTGGTCAACTTTTTCATTGGACAACTGTATTTTTACTAACACAAACTGTCCTGGCTCTAATGCCGAATCACTGATGAATCGAATACCGCCGCCACTGATATCAATCGCTACCCCTGCTCTCTCCTCAAGGAAGTATTCTTCCTTCATAATCTCCTGATAGAGCATCTGTGTTTTTGGGAAAGAAGCAACATAATCTGAAATCTTATAGTAGCTCATCTCATTATAGCAATCCACACGATAGAACTCTCTTCTCTGGAATTTCTTTAAAGATGATTTTATATCCAGAGAAATCATATAAATATTTCCACGACGATATCGGTCTAATACAATTGCATTGCAGGAATATAAGCCTCTGCTCGTGTAAAAAACCAGCTCCACGCGCAAACCCACATGGAACAAAACCATTTTTCCATTGTAGGTTGGCATTCCAATCTCGATCTCTGTATCTGACACAAAGTCTAACAGCGAACTCTTGTAGAGACGATTGGTAACCCCATCTTCCTCGCTCTCCGCATGGCTCATCAGCTGAATATCAATTTTATCCCCTAATGTTAATATTTCATTTGGTTTCATATAAACATCCTCTATCTCTTTGAGAATAAATTTGTTAACATTTGTGAAAATCCCCATTTCACCTGAGGCGCTTCCCCATTTCCATGGATTAGTGTCTCAGCTATCTGTTCATAGGCCTTTGCCGATTTTGATTTCGGATCATAAAGTGATACTGTTTTTTGTGCCCTCACTGCCTTTTCAAGAATTGGGTCTGATGGAATCATTCCAAGATACTCAAGATTCCCATTCAAAAACTGAGAAACCACAGAATTCAATTTTTCGTATAATGCTCTTCCCTCTTCCGCGGAAACACATTTGTTTGCAATCACCTTTAGCGAAGCTCCCTGCGCTGAAAAGTTCGGATTTCGATACAATGCCTTTAGCAAAGAGTAAGCATCTGTGAGTGAGCTTGGATCCGGAGTTGTTACCAAAAGCACCTCCGGAGAAGCAATTACAAATTCCAGCACCTGATCTGAAATTCCTGCACCCGTATCTATAATAATGATATCGGCAATTTCATTTAACTCGGCAAGGCATTTAATCAGATACATAATCTGTTCACGATAGAGATTATTCAAGCCAATAATTCCTGAGCCTCCAGAAATAAATCCAATTTCCATCGGTCCTGGCGTAATAATATCGCGAATACTCATTCCATGATAAATTAAATCTGACAAATTATGCTTTGGAATAGCGCCAAACATGACCTCAACATTCGCAAGGCCAAAGTCCGCATCAAAAATCACAACACGTTTCCCAAGTTTGCGAAACTGAATCGCCAGATTTACGGCTGTGTTGCTTTTTCCAACGCCTCCTTTTCCACTGGTAACTGTGATTACACGCGCTGTATTCAATTGATTCTGGTTCTGTAGCTTAATTACATTTCTAAGCTGAGTTGCCTGATCCATATAATCAGTTGCCTCCAAGCAATTGTTTTACTATTTTTTGGGTGTCAACCAATTCAATGTCGTTTGGAACATTCTGACCATTGGTGACATAAGAGAGCTCAGCTCCCGTGTATAGACGCAGATTCAAAAGATTACCACAGGCATCTGTCTCGTCCAATTTTGTAAAGATAAGTTTATACTGTGCAATTTCTTTATATACATCAGCAATGCTGAGCAAATCAGAATATTTGGTTGTTGCGCTGAGAACCAAATATACTTCCTTTTCGATTTCTGGATTCAATCCAGAAATTAACGCCTTAACGTCATCACGCTGAGCCTTGTTCTTGTGAGAAAAACCAGCGGTATCCACAAAAATCAATTCCTTGCTGCTATATTCTTCAACAGCTGCATTTAAATCGTCAGCAGAATAAACAACCTTTAAAGGAACATCCAAAATATCAGCATAAACATTTAACTGCTCTGTAGCTGCAATTCGATAGGTGTCCGCAGTAACAAACGCAATATCCTTGTGCTCCTCAAGCTTGTATTTTGAAGCCACCTTCGCAATCGTTGTCGTTTTTCCGACGCCAGTTGGTCCCACAAAGAAAATCACTTTAGGGGCATTTTTAGGCATCTTAATAGGCTCCGGTCTTCCAAGTCGAAGGATTAGCTTCTGATATATATTAGAAAGAATCATGTCCACATTGTTTCCAGGACGTGTCATTCTCTCAACCTCGTCGATTACCTGATTTGCATACTTCTCATTTACCTCATGATTTATTAAGGTGTTATAAATCAAACGGATAAACTTAATCTCCTCCTGTGAAAGAGAATTGTTCTGCTGTCTTTCATCCAAAAATGATGTCATTGTCTCAAGACGACGCTCAATGGAATCTAATACGCCCTTGTCATCCTCTTCAATAATATCCACAGTTTTTCTAGGCAATACCGGGGTAGAATTTACCAGGGTACTACCGCTTGTCGAATTCACTGGATTCACTGGCGCACTCATTGGAATATCCTGCTTTTTTACCATTGGTCGAACAGGCATCTTTGGAATGGTAAATTCCTTTCCAGGCGGTGGAATCACAATGTTCTCGTCCGCTGCAAGATTGATGGTATCCTGAATCTTCTTTGGCTTAGAAATCGAGCCATAGCTATAATTTTCCTTTTCTTCCAAAGCAGCGGTCACCTCGTAGGTTGAACTTTTAAAGCCCTTGAACATTCCCTTTGGCTTAATTTCGCGAACGTTCATAATAACGCAGGCTTCCCCTAATTCCTGTTTTGCCTTCTTGGTTGCTTCTTCTTCTGTTTTTCCTTGAAACTTGTTAATAATCATTTAGGCAGTCACCATTCCTACAGATTGTAATTCGACATTTGTTTCCACTTCATTGTAGGAAACTACAATCAAATCAGAGAAATAATCCTCTGTCATCTTCTTAAAATACATACGAACAATTGGAGAAGTAATCACGATTGGATTCTTTCCCATGCTCTCTAATTTTCCGACCTCAGTCTCAACCGAGCTCATAATTTCTCTGGTCTTTTCTGGATCCAAGGTCAAATATGCGCCCTGCTCCGTCTGCTTCACAGAAGACATAATCTCCTGCTCAACCTTTGGGTCGAGAGTCACAACACTGGTTGTCTCATTCTGGGCAAAATACTTGTTTGAAATAGCACGTTTAAGCGCCTGTCGTGTATACTCAGTCAAGACATCGGTATCATGCGTTGTCTGTGCATGATCAGCGAGTGTTTCAAAAATTGAAAGCAAATCTCTGATTGAGATGCCCTCGGAAAGTAAATTTTGTAACACCTTTTGAATTTCTCCAAGATTCAAAAGCTTTGGAGTCAATTCGTCGACAAGAACAGGATTTGTTTCCTTGATGTTGTTGATCAAGCCCTGTACATCCTGTCTCGTGAGCAGCTCTGCAATATGAGAGCGAATCACTTCTGTCAGATGTGTCGCAATAATAGAAGGCGGATCAACTACGGTATAGCCAAGACTCTCTGCACGCTCTCTCTGGCTTTCTGTAATCCAGATTGCTGGCAGATGGAAGGATGGCTCAAAGGTTGGAATACCTGATATTTCCTCCTCGACATATCCTGGGTTCATTGCCATATAGTGATCAAAGAGGATTTCACCCTCGGTCACCTGAATCCCTTTAATTTTGATAATGTACTGATTTGGATTTAACTGAATATTATCACGTAAACGGATGATTGGAACGACCGTACCAAGTTCAAGAGCAATCTGACGACGAATCATAACAACTCGGTCCAATAAATCTCCGCCCTGGTTGACATCCGCAAGAGGAATAATTCCATAGCCAAACTCCAGCTCAATTGGGTCCACCTGAAGCAGCGAAACAACATTTTCCGGCCTCCTGATTTCTTCGGCCTCGGTTTCTGCCTGCTGAACCTCCTCAACAATCGCCTCTTCTCCTTTTGCGGTCTGTTTTCTTCTTCCGATAATGATAAAGACAAGACCCAATGCTCCGAACAGTACCAAAGGAAGTGGGGTCGCAATACCAAGGAAAAGGCTGACTGCACCAACCAGATACATTACCTGTGGCGTTCCGAACAGCTGACGAATCAGCGAAGTTGTGAAATCCTCTTCCGTATTACTCTTAGTTACAAGAATACCTGTTGACAGGGAAATCAAAAGCGATGGAATCTGAGATACCAGACCATCACCAATGGTAAGAAGACCATACTGAGAAATCGCATCACCAAAGCCAAGCTGCTGATTCATCACACCCATTACAGTTCCACCAATCAGATTGATGAAGGTGATAATCAAACCAGCTGTCGCATCTCCCTTAACGTACTTCGTAGCACCATCCATGGAACCATAGAAGGCAGATTCCTGCTGAATTTTTTCACGACGACGTTTCGCTTCATCATCGGAGATTGCTCCGGTATTCAAATCTGCATCAATCGCCATCTGCTTACCAGGCATCGCATCGAGCGTGAATCGTGCTGTTACCTCTGATACTCGCTCAGAACCCTTATTGATAACAATAAACTGAATCAAAATTAATACGATGAAAACAATTCCACCGACAATCAAATCTCCTCCACCAACGAAAGATCCAAAGGTAGATACAACCTTTCCAGGGTCGCCATTCTTTAAAATCAGACGTGTCGAAGAAACGTTTAAGGAAATTCTAAAAATAGTCGTAAACAAAAGTAAGGTTGGGAAGAATGACATATCCAGCACTTCTTTTGCGAAAAGAACTCTAAAAAGAATAATGAGGGCGATAGAAATATTGATTGCAAGCATCACGTCCAAAAGGACACTAGGAATAGGCACAATAAAGAAGATTACTGCGCAAAGTAAGTAAATACCAATTCCAAGATCTGCTTTCTTTAACATTTCTTCCCCCTCCTTTCAAAGATTTTAATTATTCATTTGGATGTTTTTTGCGATAAATCATCGCAAGCACTTCCGCTACCGTCTGATATAATTCAGGCGGAATTTCTGCTCCTAAATCCACATTGTGATACAGCATTCTGGCAAGCGGTTTGTTTTCAACAATCTCAACTCCAGCATCCTTTGCGACTTCCTTAATTCTAAGAGCGATAAAATCCTCACCCTTAGCCACAACTACTGGAGCCTTTCCAGCCTCAGCATCATAGCGAAGCGCCACTGCCAAATGTGTTGGGTTTGTGATGACAACATCCGCTTTCGGTACATCCTGCATCATTCTTCGCTGAGAAGCCTCTCTCATCTTTTGACGCTGGCGACCTTTAATCTGTGGATCTCCTTCTGTATTCTTATATTCATCCTTGACTTCCTGTTTGGTCATCTTCATGTCCTCAGAGAACTTATGCTTCTGATAGAACCAGTCTGCAATGCCAACCACAAGATAGACAAATGAAATTTTTAGACCTGTATTTAGTATAACGGAACCGACAAGAGCAATCGCTGCATTTAAGGACATATCATATAAGATAAAGATTTTGTCCGCATCCTTTCGAAGAGAAAAATATGCAACAAGCGCAATGACCGAAATCTTGATGATTGCCTTTACCAGTTCAAACAACGAATCCTTTGAAATGATTCTTTTAAATCCATTGATTGGATTAAACTTATCAAGCTTTGGCTGCATTGGTTTGGTAGAAACCTTCCATCCAACCTGAATGACGGTAATCAAAAATGTGATAACAAAGCCAAACAACAAAAACGGAAGCAAAATCAATAACATCTTTAAGATGATACTGGTCAGATAGTTTCTCACAATCACCGAACTAAGGCCAGCTTCATTCACCTCTACAAAATCTGCCATATTGGCATAGACATAGGTGAAAATCCCAATTAACCGCTCCCCAACAAAGGAAACAAAAATCTTTAAAACCAAAAACAGAACTATCAAATCAAAGGCCGCTGTCAGTTCCTTACTCTTGACAACCTTACCCTCTTCTCTGGCGTCCTTTAACTTTTTGGCAGTCGCTGGCTCAGTTTTTTCGCCGCCTTCTCCCTCCTGTGCAAACAGCTGGAGATTCATCTGCAATGTGAAATTATATTCGTATCGATCAACGCATGCCTTCAATTGCCAAAACCACCATCGTTTTTATTTCCTGCGAAATATAGCTTGCCACATTTGGTAGCATAAAGATTGTCAGGAACATTACAACCATTCCTGTCAACAATTTTAGCTGAATACCAACGGCAAACATATTCATCTGTGGAGCAACCTTTGCCATGATTCCAAGAATGACATTCAATACCATAATAACTGCGAAATACGGAAGAAAAATGCGGAAACCTATCACACATAAATCCATCATGTACTTCATCATCATATTCAGCAGCGAACCCAGCTGAAACTGTGCTCCGACAATTGGAACCACCTTAAAGGAATCACAGATTGCTCTCAAAATATATGTATGCATGTTTGATGCAATTAACAAAAGCAACACGGTATAGTAGTAAAACTGACCGCTGACGGTTGACTCTGAACCCATTTCAGGATTAAATTCTGCCGCCATGGACAAACCAATATCCATGTCAATAATATTACCTGCAAAAAGAATAATACTGTTACAAATGTAAGCTGCATATCCAATAATTAGCCCCGTAATCACCTCCTGCACCACAAGCACAGAATAGGCAAGCAGGCCGGAATAATTCAGCGGTGGCTGGTCAACCACATTATATAGAAGCAGGGCTATCGTAACAGAAAGTCCGATTTTCAAACGACTTTGAATCGCAGTCTGTCCAAAAAACGGAGCGATAAATACAAAGGCAGATACTCTTACCAGAATCAACAGCAAATATTCAAAATTCTTTAAATTGAAACTGATATCAACCATTTTTTATCATGATCCCAAACTAATATAATAGCTGAAATTACTCCATAAATCAGACATGAAGCTTGTCATATTGTTTAACATCCAGGAACCTGCAATCATTAATGTAATAAAAATCCCAAGCACCTTTGGAACAAAGGTAAGTGTCTGTTCCTGAATGGAGGTGACTGTCTGAAAAATACTTACAATCAAACCGATAATTAATGACACCAACAAAAGTGGCGCAGAGGTAATGATAATGTTATAGATAGCTTCTCTGGAAATATCTAGTACTGCACCTTCTGAAATCATAATACTCTCCTCCCCTATTGAAAGGTCCTAATCAAACTTGTGATTACCAGATCCCAACCATCTGCAAGAATAAATAAAAGAATCTTAAACGGTAAGGATATGGTCGTCGGCGGCAGCATCATCATACCCATAGACATCAGTACAGATGAAACTACCATATCAATAACAATAAATGGAATATAAATTAAAAATCCTATGATAAACGCGGTACGAAGCTCACTCAATATGAAAGCAGGCATCAAGGTAGTAAATGGAATATCATCATAGGTCTCATATTCCTGCTCTGAAAGATCCACAAAAAGTTCAATATCCTTGGTCTGTGTCTGTCCATACATAAACTCGCGGAAAGGCTTTTCCGCCTCTTTCCAAGCCTCAGACTGTGTAATCTTTCCCTCGTCCAAAGGACGAATTGCATTCTCGTTCACCTGCGTAAAGACCGGCCACATAATGAATGCTGTAACAAACAAAGCAAGTCCAATCATCACCTGGTTCGGCGGTGCAGACTGTGTTCCAATTGCTGTTCGCAAAAAATGCAAAACGATTATGATACGCGTATAAGACGTAAGCATAATCAGAATCGATGGTGCAAGTGCTAAAACGGTGAGAGTTAACAGCATCTTTACCGGAGTCGATAAACTTCCACTGTCATTACGATAACTGATTATCAAACCATCCGTTCCGTCATTGGTTGCATCAGCGACGGTACCATCTCCCCCACCATCAAGTTCTGTAATACTGTCACCGTCTGGTGTAGCATAAATCTTCTGCGGAGCCGCTATTGATATAAAAATTGTAAATAGCACAACTGCGCAGGCAAATATAAATGAGCCTGCACAGTATCTTTTCTTAATCCTGTTCATCTTGTTCCTGCTTACCTGGTAAGCTTCCTTTAAATTTAGATAAAATGGAAGAAAAACTTTCCTTCCCTGAATTTCCAGATTTTGAGCCTGTATTCTGATAGCTCAAATCCGTCAACTCATCTTCGGATAACTCTCCGATTGTACGAATTTCATCTTTTCCTGCGGATACCACGAAATATCGTTTGCCCGCTTTTACAATACTGATGGTCTTGTTGTTGCCCATTCGAATCGTTTCGACAACAGAAAGATTTTTGGTGTTCGCATGTCCTTTTTGATAATTGCCCAGCCATCTTGTGGTAAGCCAGGTAAGAAAAAGGACAAACGCAAAAATCACCAGTACACCAATCAGTTCTAATACACTTTGAAGTGAACTTGCTAATAAAATGCTCATATTATCCTAATCCTCTTATAAAGCCTATTGTGGTTCCATATTAGGATTTCCAATAATCTCTGTAATTCGAATACCAAAACTTTCTTCGATAACAACAACCTCGCCCTTAGCAACATTTTTACCATTGACCAATACATCAATTGGTTCACCTGCAATTTTGTTTAATTCAATAATCTTTCCAGGTGAAAAATCAAGGATTTCTGAAATAGATTTCTGAGTTCTTCCAAGCTCTACCGTAACCTCAAGAGGAACATCCATAATCAGATTGATATTCTCAGGCTGATAAACGCCCATTGGCTGGCCAGTGAACTGAGAAAACTGTGCAGTCTGCACATTGACCGGCTGTTGCATCATCATTGGTTGCTGCATCATCATCGGCTGCTGCATCATCATTGGCTGGCCCATCATTGGTTGTCCCATCATTGGCTGGCCCATATCCGGAGCAGGCGCTGCCTGTGCAGGTGCTGCAGGAGCTGGTGCTGGAGCAGGCGCTGCTGGTGCAGGTGCTGGAGCCTTATCCTCCTGTAAGCTTTCTGAATCCTTTGCCATGTTCGCAGAAACACCTGCGCACATTTCTTTTGCAAAAGAAACAGGATACAGCTGCATAATTTCAGAATCGACAAGATCACCGATTTCCATTCTAAAGGAAATCTTAACGAAATCGTCCTTGAGGAAGGAATCAATTTCTACTCCATCTCCTGTTTCCTTCAAATCTACAAGATTTGCAACTGGAGGACTGATATCGATAGTCTTTGTAAGCATAGAAGAAAGTGATGTAGCAGAAGATCCCATCATCTGGTTCATCGCTTCACTGATTGCTGATAAATGCAATTCTCCAAGCTCATCAGAAGTGTTTGTTCCATCGCCACCCATCATTAAATCGGTGATTACCTTAACATCCTGCTCTTTTAATACAAGGATATTACTTCCATCGAGTCCGACAGTATATGCTATACGAATACATACGCATGGTTTTTCATATGCCTCAACGATTGTGTCCCAGTTCGTTTCTGAAACTACTGGAGTCGAAATCTCAACCTTGCGATTTACCAGTGAAAACAGAGTTGTTGCCGCCGTTCCCATACTGATATTGGCAATTTCACCAATGGCGTCCTTTTCTTCATCTGTCAACAGACCGCCTCCGCCGCCTGAAGAACCGCCGCTATTTGGATCATTTAAGAGGGCATTGATCTCTTCCTGTGACAATACTCCATCCATACCTTATAACTCCTCTCTGATTACCGAAGTAACCCTTACCGCATAATCATCTCCTGCCGCCCCCGGCAATGCAGTAAACTTGCGAATATTTCCTACATAAATATCAAGTTCATCATCAACATTGCGGTCGAGACGAATAATATCGCCCGGCTGTAACATTGAAAAATCGCTTACCGAAATCATACTGGTTCCAAGAACAGCCTTTACCGGAATAATTGCTTTTTGAATCATCATTTCGATTGCTTCAGAATAGCACTCATCTCCCTGTGCCTGCATATTTGCATACCAGTACTTGGTATTTAACTTATCAATAACATCCTCCACGGTAATATATGGAAGACAGACATTCATAAGGCCTTCAACGTCACCAATTTTAATATTCATGGTAACGATCGCTATCATTTCACTTGGTGAAATAATCTGTGCATACTGTGAGTTGGTCTCAATACGCTCCAGGTGTGGATGAATCTCTACCACGTTCGCCCAAGGCTCACTCAAAAGATTTACACAAATTACAAATATTCGCTCTATAATCAAAAGTTCAATTTCGGAAAAATCTCTTGTCTTTTCTAACGCGGTTCCCTGTCCACCAAGCATTCGATCTACGATTGCAAAACCAAGGTTTGACGCCATTTCAATGATGATATTTCCGTTTAAAGGTGCAAAATTCACAATTCCAAGTAAAACCGGATTGGAAAGTGCATTTGAAAACTCAAGATAGGTAACCGCTTCTGAGTTCATCACCTCAACCTGTACTGATTTTCTAAGATAAACAGGAAGGTTTGTCGAAAGAAGTCGTCCATAATGCTCAAATACAATTTCGAGCGTTCTTAAATGCTCCTTTAAGAACTTTGAAGGGGGGGCAAAATCGTAATCCTTAACCTGTTTCTCATCACTCTCTTTAATTTCCT
Source organism: Agathobacter sp. (assembly GCA_045641385.1). Lineage (GTDB taxonomy): Bacteria > Bacillota > Clostridia > Lachnospirales > Lachnospiraceae > Roseburia. Next base: position 57,025 of record JAZUGV010000048.1, read on the forward strand.
CTACATCTAGTTCACCACTACTTAACGCAGCAAGCAAACTGTCTATCTCGTTCTGAGATAACACGTCTCCCATAAAGTTCTCACCACCTTTTTATTGGGATAAATCTAAATATTAGCTGTACAATGGCGCAGCAAAGTTAACGCTGATAATATAATCCTTGCCAAAACGATCACGAAGGATTACTAAAATATCCTCCTTGATATTGTCCATATTCTGCTTTGCCTCATCCGCTGTATACTGAGAAACAATCGAACTGATGGTATCCTGAATCACGGAATCCTGCTCAGCTAAAAGGCTTGGATTATAGCTACTGCTCTCCTTGTTGATAGAAAGAGTCACCTTGCAGACAAGATAATGATTATCTGCGTCATTTGACTTTAAAGTGATGGTCATATTCTCGCCTGCATTGATTGCATAAATTTCCTGCTTATCAAGTGGAATAGAATCCGGACCAGAGGCAGCACCACTTAAATTCTCAAGTTCAAGCGCTGTTCCAACCTTTTCAATCAACGCGTTCACCTTCTTTGCCCCAGGCAAAAGCGTAAACACAATGATTGCTGACAGTACCAGGTTTACCAGGCACATGGTCACAATAATTACTGACATTAAATTTTTCTTCATGAATCCGTTCCCTCTCTTTAGTTGGTATTCGAATTGTAAGAGTTGTAGATTTTGATTTCTACGCGTCGGTTACGGGCGCGTCCATCTGCTGTTGAATTGTCAGCAATAGGAACATACTCACCGCGACCTGATGATTTGATATGAGAGTCTTCAAGCTTTGAATTGTCTCTCAGATAGTTTGCAACGGAATAAGCTCGGTACATGGAAAGAACCATGTTATCCTCATATTTTCTGGTATCCCCGAGAGGGACATTATCAGAATGGCCTTCTACTTCGATGATATTATTCTTGTATTTGCCAATGATGATACAAATCTTATCCATCACCGGATATGCATCCTTAATCAGTTCAGCCGCACCTGAGTTAAAGAGAATTGCACCACTGAGCGAAATTTGAACATATTCAGCGTTGAAGTCAACTTCGACCAAATCCTGAATTCCATATTTCTCAATCTCGTTCTCAATGGACTCTGCCATCTGCTCGGATTCCTGTAAGGCAGCTTCCTTGTAGGCATCTGCAATAGACTGATCTGACTTGTCGCCCTGATGCTTATTGTCATCTTCGCTTGCTGAATTTGACATTTCCTTGTAGTAGGAATCCAAAAACTCAAGCTGACGAACACCAGCGGAAACGAGCTGTCCATCGCCAATCGCAGCCCCTCCTGAAGGAAGAATACTCATGGCGCTCTGCAATGATGCGACTACTTCCTGGAACTTTTCCTGGTCTACACTCGACATTGAGAACAAAAGAACGAAGAAACAAAGAAGCAGATTCATCAGATCCGAGAATGTGGCCATCCAGGCAGGAGACCCTTTCGGTGCTTCTTCCTGTTTCTTTTTTGCCATTACTCTTCACCTCCTCCGCCTTCGCCAATAGCATCACGCTGTGAAGGAGAAAGGAAGGATTTCAACTTCTCCTCGATTACTCGAGGGTTTTCTCCTGCCTGAATTGAAAGCAGTCCTTCAATGGCTATTGTCTTTTGTGTTACTTCCAAGTCGTTGTTAACCTTAAGCTTTGCAGAGGTTGGTGAGCAAAGCCAGTTCGCAATCAGCGAACCATAAAGAGTTGTAAGAAGTGCTACCGCCATGTTAGGACCGATGGTAGAAGCATCTTCAAGGTTCTTTAACATATTTACCAGACCAACCAGGGTACCAATCATACCCCATGCAGGTCCCATTTCAGCCCATTTTTCCCAGAAACCAATAACCGTTTTATGTCTGGCTTCAAGGCAAACAAGGTCGGTCTCAAGAATTCCACGGACAAGCTCTGCATCGGTACCGTCTACAACCAGCATGATACCCTTCTTTAAAAACTCATCCTCGATGCCGTTTGCAGCTTCTTCAAGAGCAAGCAGACCTTCTTTTCTTCCGACATTGGATAAATCTATAATTTGTTTAATTGTCTCAGCGGGATCGGTTGCGCCTCCTTTGATTGAAAGCATAATACCCTTAAGACCACCCATAAAGTCAGGCATCTTGTTGGATGCCAGAGTACTTGATAAGGATCCACCAATCGTAATGATAACGGAAGGAATATCAACAAAGTTTCCAAGAGCCGCTACACCTCCGGAAGATATAATACCGAAGAGTACCATTACTACACCTATGACAAGACCACCTAAGCTCGCAATATCCAATGCTTTTCACGCTCCATTTCAAATCATTTTATGAAAAATAGTTACAAGTGCATAATTATAAAAGGGTACAATTTCCCTACTATTTAGATTTTACTAAACTTTATATGCAATGTCTATTATTTATTACTAATTTTTAGTATAAAAATAACAAAAATACCACTTACATTATACCATATCTAGTATTTACCGCAATAAAACACAACAATTCACAGCCGGCTGCATAACTATAGAAGAAAAAGGCTCCAACCCCCTGGGGATTGAAGCCTTTTTATAAAGAATTATTTATTATCTCTTAAGGTTGATTAACTCCTCTAACAAGGTATCAGAAGTAGTGATAACTCGTGAATTCGCCTGGAAACCACGCTGGGTGATAATCATACTGGTAAATTCTGCAGAAAGGTCAACGTTTGACATTTCAAGTTCTCCGGTAGAGATTGCAGATCCGTCTGCAGTGATATCAATACCGATTCCATCGAATTCGCCAGAGTTAAGAGTTGTCTGATAACAGTTCTCTCCTACCTTCTCAAGACCGGATGCATTTGCGAACTGAGCGCAGGCAATCTGGCATAAAAGAACGGTATTACCGTTATCATAGGAACCAAAGATTCTACCATCCGAAGAAACTGAAATACCGGTAAGAGCTCCAAGCTTCTTTCCAGCTCCGTCTCCAGTGGTGTCGCCACGAACTGCCTTTAAGGTAGAAGTACCACTGTTGTCATAGTTCATGGTTCTAGAGAAGTCAATGGTTACATCCTTAAAATTACTTGTCACATCATTCTGAACACCTTCCGTGGTGGTAAAGCTTGTAACAAGTCCTTTTAAATTTAATGTTCCTGTGATTACTGGCTCAAAGGTTAAGACACCAGCATCATCTGTATCGATTCCATCTGGACCGATATTTACGAAGGTACCCTTGTTCTCATCGTAAGTTAAAATATATCCATCCCCGCCAAAAGCAGTTGGATCACCTGTAATTGGGTCACGAGCGGTAACATAACCACGCTCGTTTGCATCGATGGTTCCGTTTCCATCAAGGTCGAACTCCTCACCTGCGGTGAATAAAGCTCCAACATCGATAGGTTTTCCATCTGCACCATTCTTGACAGTTCCATCCTCGTTATAAAGAATAGACTTACTGTCAGAATCGATGATGTCGCTCAAAGAAATAACATACTTTCCATCGACTGCTTCATCATTTGCATCATATAATGGCTTAATATTGAACTTTGCAGTGTATGAATATCCAAGGTCATCATAGATACCAAGGGTTGTAACATATCCGCTACCAGTTACATTGTCATCATTCTTATCAAGAACGCCTGACATATAAGCCTTTTCAGTAGCCTCTGGTGCAGAGGTCTGATTCTCTGGAGACATAACCTGAAGGTTCGAAACGATATCCTTACGGATAGTTCCTTCTGTAGGATCAACCTGCCATCCCTGAAGAATATATCCAGTAGAACTCATACAAAGGTAACCGTTACCGTCTACATAGAATGAACCAGCTCTGGTAAATTTTGTATTTGTTCCATCTGAAACGATAAAGAAGTTGGTGGTCTGAGCATCAGAAAGCTTTAAATCAAAAGGATTTCCTGTTGTCTCAGCAGCACCTGCTGATGTAATACTGATCTGTGTTGATCCGGTAGAAACACCAAGACCTATCTGCTTAGCATTTCTTCCACCGATATTTCCATTTCCGGCGGTAGCTCCGGAAGTTGTCTGATACATAATTTCCTGGAATGTAACAGAACTTGATTTGAAGGCCTCGGTATTAACATTGGCAATGTTGTTACCGATGACATCCATCTTGGTCTGATGTGTCTTAAGTCCGGACACAGCAGAGTAAAGTGATCTCATCATAAGGCATAGCCCTCCTGTGTTTCTCGGGCGCCTGTGGCTTTGATTTTATCTGTCAGTCAAAAATCATAGCTTCCATAAGGTCCAGCTACATAATCACAGCGCCGTCAATATTTGTAAAAATGTTACTCTCGGTTTCCGTCTGGTCCATTGCTGTCACAACCGTACGATTCGGTACATTCACAATGAATGCCAGAGAATCCACTAATACTAAGGAATCTTTTATTCCCTTTTCTCCCGCCTGGTTTACTCCATCTTCCAGTCTTATCGTCTGCTCTTCTGTCAGATTGATATTTCTTTCATTTAAGCGGTTCAATGCGTGTTTTGAAAATTTAACCTCTGAAGTCGCATCCGGTTCGATTCCAAAAAGTTGCTGCTTCAAAACCTGTTCAAAAGATATATCGGCCGAAGGGCTGGAATTCTTTATAGTGTTTTTGGATAAATATTGATCCGAAACCTGTTGGATGGAAGTAAACTGTGATGCAATCTTATTCATTCACAATTCCTTCACTTTCTACTGTATTTTCTGCGTTCTCGACGGTATCATCTGCCTTCTCTTCTGTTGCAGCAGCCTGGTTCGCAGCTTCATTTTTCTGCTGGATTTCCTGAAGTTTTACCAGTTCAGCTACTTTTTCCTCAAGCTGAGCAAGCTTAGCCAAATCGGTTGCCTTCACAAAGCGCTTCTGGTAATCGCTCATGCTCTCATAGAAATCACGAGCCTCCTGAATCGCTCCCTTATAGGATGCAGTGATGTTGTCCATATTAGGGAACTTTGACATCATGCCACTAAAGGTATTTGACATATTGGCTGCTTCATAGTATCCATCATCAGCAACTGTATCGAGAGTGGAAAGCGGATACAATCCGTCATTTACTGAAAGGAATACCTCTCCATTCTGATAGAGAACATAGTCAACTCTGCCCTCGACATATTTGGTATTACCATTCTGATCCTGAGTCGCAAGAATTACCTGCTTACCAGTCAAAGAACTAGCGAGAGCATTCTTTTCAGTTTCCTGAAGAGAAAGGGTTGCCTCTAACTGTGAGAAGGTTGCCATCTGCGCAACATATTCAGTGTTGGTGGTTGGCTCAAGCGGATCCTGATACTGCATTTCTGCGCAGAGGAGCTGAAGAAACTGATCATAACCGAGATTACTTCCAACCTGTTCCTTTTTGCTGGAATCGGTATAACCATAATTTAAAACTCCATCTTTTACGTTTGCTACAATTGCCATAATTAAAATCCTTTCTGGTTCTTATTAAGCAGTCAGATCCATTGAATTGCCATTGTCTCTCATAATCTGTGCTGCCAACATTTCTTCTTCAGACATCAGTCCTACAAGTTCATCCAGGGAATCCATTCGAAGACTTCTGCGGGTCTGCTTGTTTGCTTCCAGCATCTCGCCTTCCTTCTCTTCACGATGCTGATTGTCATCCAGGTTTCTCTCAAAACCATGGCTTGAAACGGTTACCTCGATTGCATCAACCTTCACACCCTGATGATTTAAGTTCTCGCGAAGGGTTGCCATCTGTGCCTCTAATACTTCCTTAACCACTTCGTTTGATGCGGTAAACTGTGCACTGACTGCTCCTTCTTTTGCTGAAATCTGTAAGAATACTTTACCAAGATTCTCAGGATTCAACTGCATTTCAATGGTGGTTGCATCATTCAAAAGATTTACTTTGAGATTTGAGGTAATCTGTTCTAGAATCTCCGCTGGATTTACTGAAGTATAGCTTTCTACATAAGCGGCCACTTCACTAAAGGAATTTACCATATTGCTAGCAGAACTGTTATCCTGCGCAGTGATTGCAACATGTGCTTCTTCATGCTTTCCCTTTAAGCCAGATTCCTGTTCAAATGCTGGCTGGCCATTCGAATCATCTGCTTCCTTTTCTTTCACATCAGCATCTTTGAATTCTACATTTAGCTTAAGTTCTGCTTCATCTTCGGACTCGATGTTCTCCTGTGACTTCGCTTCGGTATTTAAATCTGCGGAAGCCATATCACGGGATTTATGATCCACAGCGGTGATATTGTCTTCAGTGTCAGCTTCCAATGGGCTGATAGCTACTGTTTCCTCAGAAGCGGTAGAAATCATAGTTTCATTTTCCTGCTCCATGGAAAGATCAAGCTGCTGTGCTAATTCTTTAGAAAACTCAACAGGCTCTTCAAATGCAAACTGTGAAAGGACTTCTCTCAAATCAATTCCAGAAAGATTAAGAGCATCTGAAAGCTGCTTTGTCAAATCGGTAATCTGTTCCATCAAATTTCCGAATTCACCGTTCATCAAAAGCGCTGCAATATCACTTTCTCCAGTTATGGTTGCAACGAGATCCGCAAGTGTTTGTGGATTCAATAAATCTCCAAGAGTAAGAGCAAGATCTTCCATAATCTCCTCTACTGTTTTTGCATCCATTCCGGTGATTTCACTGATGACAGCAACAACTTCTTCCTTAAACTCATCAATCTTTTCTAATTCTTCTGTTTTAAGTTTGTCTTTTGCATTTACCTTGTCATTTGAAACATCCTGCTTTTTGATGTTTAATCTGTCCATGCCATTTTTATCTACATGAAAAGCATAATCATCACGAACATTACTCATCGATGTGTTAGAAGTTCTGGTGGTTGAAAAAGAACTTAAAACCATTGAAAAATCAACGTTTTCATCTGATTTTTTGGTAGTGTTTACTGGGTTACATCCATTAATTTCATTGGCATTGCCACAATTTAGGATGAACTCTTTCATGCTTAAAATATCCAAGGCCTCTTCCTCCTTTCTAAAAAATTTGATCGGTGGAAAAGGCCTTGTCGATTTATGGCTCCATGATTTCAGTTAATTTTGCTGCTGTATCCGCATTCATTGCTGCTAGGATATCTGAGCTTGCCTGGACGGACATATTCTTAAGAATGCGTGCCACCAAGGCGAGGTCATCTGTCATGGTGTTAAAGATTGCTGCAGCATTCGCCGGTTTCATAGACGAATAACGTTTAGCATACTCTTTAACCTGCTCATCTTCTTCAATTTGCTCAACCACCTGCTTATATAGAACCTCTGCATTTGCCGGATCAATGCTTTCATAGAAGTATCTATATTCTTTTATATCGGGTGCCGAGTCGGAAAAGACAACCTCTTCATAGAATTTTTCTTTATCTTTTTCGAATTTTGCCTGCTCTTCCTTGTACTTGGATAAGCCTTCTACATTTCCATTTAAATCCTGAACCGTAAGCTCATACTCATTGATTTGCGCAGAAAGCTCTGCATTCTCTCTCTCAAGTGCCTTAATCGCCTCAATTGCCTCATCGAGAGAATCAAAGGCATAGCGATCCTCTGTACTATCAATCGCCACATCTGGAAGCACCTTGTTTAACACCGGAACATCCTTAATAATCGGATAAAGGACTGTGGATCCAAAGCCGCCAACATCAAATTTGATTAAAACACCAAAAATTCCCAGCCAGATCAAAAAGATAATGATTGTGACAATGGCCATCAGTACCTTACTGCCCACTGATTCAGGCTCATCCACTTCAGGCTCAGCATTTTTTGCCTTCTTCTCTTTTTTCTCTTTTTTGTCTTTCTTTTTTCCCTTTTTCTCGTTTTTGTTTTCTAACTCATCGATTTCTTCTGGCATAAGATTCTACCTTCCATTGTAAGTGTAACTTACTAACTCATCAATTTCTTTGGTTTCCTGCTTTGCAATCTCATTCTTAAACTGCTCAAAAGCATTTTCCTTGAGCTTTTCATGAATTTTTCGCTCCTGCATTACCTCGTTTAGGACGCGCCTGGCATCATTCATCTGTGCCTCGGCCTTTCTCACCTGAAGTGTCTGCGCACGCACTAAAGTCTTGATCATTGTCACATCCGCCTTTGCATTATGTATTTCACGAACGTCCAACGGCCCCTGCATCAGTTCCTTGAGATGTTTCTCGTAATGCATTCTTCGAATCATAAGTTCAGAGAGCTTTTCCTGCTCCTCCGCATGTTTCTGCGCCGCAAGACCATATGTAATTTTTGCCTGGGATTCAAGCTTTAGCTTGATATCCAGTATATTTTGCATACGATATGCAAACTTTGCCATGACTCACCTCTTAGCCTTCAAAAAGCTGTGATAGCAGTGAAACTTCTTCCTCAAAATCAAATTTTTCATCGGTGCCCTGACACAAAAAATCGTTAACCAGACGAATCTTTGAAATCGCATAGTCAATCTCTGGATTTGAGCCGCTTTTGTAGGCACCAATATTAATCAAATCCTCCGCCTCATTGTAGGTGGCAAGAACATTTTTCAATTTACCCGCCAAACTCTTATGTTCGCCAGTTGCAATGCTCGACATAACTCTGGAAATCGACTGAAGTACATCGATTGCTGGGTAATGATTTTTCTGGCCCAGCTTACGGTCTAACATAATATGACCATCCAAAATTCCTCTGGCAGTGTCAGTGATTGGTTCATTAAAGTCATCACCGTCGACAAGAACGGTATACAGTCCTGTAATCGACCCTTTATCACTGGTGCCTGCACGCTCTAAAAGTTTTGGCATCTCCGAGTATACACTTGGTGGATATCCACGCGTTACCGGTGGTTCACCAGATGCAAGCCCAATCTCACGCTGTGCCTGCGAAAAACGAGTCAGGGAATCCATCATTAAAAGAACATCTTTTCCCTGATCTCTAAAATATTCTGCTACAGCAGTCGCTGTCTTTGCACATTTATTACGAATCAATGCCGGCTTATCAGAGGTTGCAACAATGACAACGGAACGAGCCATACCCTCTGGTCCTAAGTCGCGCTCTATAAATTCACGAACCTCTCTTCCTCGCTCTCCAATCAGAGCAATGACATTGATATCTGCCTTGGTATTTCTCGCAAACATACCAAGCAGAGTACTTTTTCCAACACCTGAACCAGCAAAAACTCCGATTCTCTGTCCTTTGCCAACTGTTATAAGTCCGTCAACCGCCTTAACGCCAAGCGGAAGCACCTCATCAATGATTTTACGACTCATAGGATCCGGTGGGTTCTGGTTGATGGGATAACTTACACCCGTGTGAAATTCAAATCCATCGGTTGGCCGGCCAATTCCATCTAAGGTGTGGCCAAGTAGTTCTTCCCCCACATAAACAGATAATGGATGTCCCGTATTTTCAACGACACACCCAACTCCAACACCGTCCACTCTGTCAACTGGCATCAAAATCAGCTGAGACTCGCGGAAACCAACCACCTCAGCAATGACGTAATCGTTAAGGTCTTTGTCCTGATAGATTTTGCATAAATCTCCAAGTTTTGCTTCTGGTCCTCTTGATTCAATTGTAAGTCCTACAACTGTCGACACCTTCCCATAAGCCTTGTGAAACTTCTGGTCGAGCAATCGATAGTATTTCTCTGTTTCCTGTAACAAAGCCATTCCCTCTTTACTGACTAAGGGCTTTCATTTGCGAAATCAGATTATCCAACTGCAAATCAATGCCACAGTGATATACTCCATATTCTGTCTCGATGACACAGTCTCCTTCACCCAAAGAATCGTCGTGAGCCACATCGATGGCAATATCATTGCCAAGTTCAAGCTTGATTTCCTCGATATTTCCAATCAATGTTCCAACGAATTCCGGTGAGACACGAATTTTAAAGTTTTTTGCAGATTCAATTCCATAAATGGTTTTGCGGATTAAATACAAAAGCATTTTGTCTTCATCCTGTGCAAAAATATGGAAATTCTTTTTTAACACCTCCGCGATGACATCGACTAACTCGCTTTCCATCTGCTGGTGCTTTTGCTGATATTCTGCCTCTAAGCTCTCCTGAAGCTCATTTAGCTGATTCTGAAGTGCCTGTTCTTTCGCCTCTAGCTCGGCCTTTGCCTGAGCCATCCCCTCGGAATAGCCATTTTCACGGCTCTCCTCGTAGATGATATCCGCCTTTTCCTGGGCTGCCATCTCAATCTGCTCAGCCCTGGCATTTGCAGCTTCAATCACTTCCACCGCCTGATCCTCCGCAGCAGCAATCAGCTGTTCCGGCGTAATCTGAGCTTCTAATTCTATTTCCTCTGCCATAAGTCCAGCTTCAAAAGGAACGCCATCCTCTGTATATTCATCAGATTCATACTCAGCTTCTCGGATTCCCTGGGTAGGAAGAGGAGACGCATTCCAACTTTTCACCAGCTCCTCCACACGCGCGTTGGAGTTAATAATGCGGGCCTTGGTCGAAGGCGTCTGAATATATGGATTTTTAATATAATTAGACAACGATATCGTCACCTCCACCACGGGAAATTACGATTTCAGCAGAATCCTCTAACTTACGGATAACACCAACGATCTTCTGCTGTGCTTCCTCGACATCCTTCATACGAACAGGACCCATAAAGTCCATATCTTCCTTAATCATTGCTGCAAGACGCTTAGAAAGGTTTCTAAAGATTGCATTCTGAACCTCTTCTCCTGAGCTCTTCATCGCAAGCTCAAGATCTGCATTGTCTACATCTCTAAGCACACGCTGAATTGCACGGTCGTCGAGAAGAAGAATATCTTCGAATACGAACATCTTCTTTCTGATTTCGTCTGCAAGTTCTGGCTCTTCGATCTCGAGAGACTCCATAATATGCTTCTCTGTTCCACGGTCTACCGTGTTCAATATCTCTACGATTGCATCGACACCACCGACAATGGTGTAATCCTGATTTACAAGAGATGCTAACTTCTTTTCAAGAACTCTTTCGACCTCTTTAATGACATCAGGAGAGGTTCGATCCATCATCGCGATACGCTTTGCTACATCCGCCTGTTTGTCTGGTGGCAAAGCGCCAAGTACCATGGAAGCCTGGCCAGGTGCCAGATATGATAAAATCATGGCAATGGTCTGTGGATGCTCATCCTGAATAAAGTTCAAAAGCTGTGAAGGCTCTGTCTTTCGAACAAATTCGAAAGGACGGACCTGAAGGGATGCGGTAAGTTTTGCGATAACGCCCTGCGCGCGATCGTTTCCAAGTGCCTTCTCGAGCAATTCCTTAGCGTAGCCGATACCACCTTCTGCAATATACTGTTGTGCTAAGCAAACCTGATAAAATTCATTTAACACATCCTCCTTCGTCTGAGGAGATACACTTCGTGTATTTGCGATTTCAAGAGTTAACTCTTCAATCTCGTCCTCCTTCAGATGCTGAAAGATTGTAGATGCTTTTTCAGGCCCCAGAGTAATCAGCAAAATCGCTGCCTTTTGTACTCCAGAGTATTCCTCACTCGCCATTAAATCTTACCCCCAATCATCGTTTAACCAGTTTCTTAACAGAAGCGCTGCCGCCTCTGGATTGTCCTCAACGAATTTCTCAATCAAAATTCGAGTCTCAGACTTCTCTGAATAGCCAATATCCTCAAGACTTTCTTCAGGATCTTTGGCTGTACTCTCCAATAATCCATCAACAGAAAGTTCAGGCTCAAGGTCTGCCTCCTTCTGCTTTCTTGTACTACGAAATACTACATATCCAAGCATCAGGAAGATTAATACTGCAAGCACAATCTGAAGAATTGAGCTGATATCTCTCTTTCTTGCCTGCTTCTCCTGGAATTCAGGTCTTTCATAGCAGATGACTGAAATGGAATTTGCACTAAAGCCGGTTGCGTTGGCAATCAGAGTTAATACATCTTCCGGAACCTCTACCTGTACAGGCTCTGAATGAGCTGCCTTAAATTCATCAAAGGTCATGTCATCCAGTTCTCCTGCAGCCTCTAAGGTTGCCTCGTCATAAACAATATATTTGGTACAAACAATACCTACAGAGGAATTATCATAATCAACGACGCCACCAGCATTTCTCTTGGTAGTAATTTCCTCGTTGTTCTGGTATTGGATATCAGACTGCTCAATCTTTGAATAGGTACGTGCATCATCTTCTGTTACATAGGTTGTATCATCGTTTGCATCTGTACCTGGGGTTGCAGCAGATCCACCATAGGATTCTGATTTATATTCTGAGGTGGAGCTTGGCATACCGTTTGTCTGACCAGCTGGAGCATAATACTCATGGGTCACTCTCTCGGTTGTGTCGTAATCCACCTTAAGGTTCATTGCAATTTCAACATTTGAGTAAAGCTTCGACTCTGTAAGAGTGTTTACAATCTCACTCTTGATTAAGCTTTCCTGCTTTTCCTGGAAGCTGAGCTGAGAGCTGACAATACCGATTGAGGTATCTGCATCCGCGCCACAATACAAAATATTTCCTTTGCCATCTAAGATGGTTATGCTAGTTGTGTCGTCATTTCCAAGCTCGGTTGCAACATATCTTGCAATTCCATAAGCCTTTTCTGTATCGATTGGTTTCTTCAAAAACAGAGTAACCGATGCAGATCCCTGCTCCTCTTTTGAGAGAATGGTTCCGTCATTGTTTGGAAGTGTAATATCAATCACAGCAGACTCAATTGGATCCAACTGAGATAAATGATCTGCAAATTTCTTTTCCAGATAATCCTGGTACAGCTTCTGCTTATCACTCTCAGTGGTTGAAAAGCTTCCAGATGTTACATTGTTGATGTTATAGCTGGTAGATGCTATATCATTTGATCCCAGCAAAAGCACTGCGGTCGCCTCATTCTTCTGGTTGATGGTGAATACAAGACCATTATCACTCACCTTGTAATCAAGGCTTGAATCACCGTCGAGAAGGCTCTTTACCTCTGCCGCCTCCTTTGTGGTCGAACAGGTCACAAGCGGAACATACTTTGGTCGACTTACCGCAAAAGCTAAAATTCCAAGCGCCACAAGCACAACCGCTGCAAGCGATATCATCAATGCCCTCTGCTTTGTATTAAATTTTTTCCACCACTCTGCGATACGATCCAGTATATTACGAACTCTATCTGGCATGGTATTTTATCTCCTTCTCATTATGAATCTTTATCATTATGAAATATAAAGTGTCTGCTTAAATCTGCATCTGCATAATCTCTTTGTATGCTTCAATAATTTTATCTCGCACTGCAACTGTATACTGTAAAGCAATCTGCGCCTTTGAAGTTGCAACGGTTAAATCATGAGTATTTTCTGAGTATCCAAGCGCAAAACGAATCTCTTCCTCTTCCGCCTTGTTCTGCAAGTCATTTGTTTCTTCCATTGCGCCAATCATTGAGTTAAACACAGCGGAAAAACTGTTGTCATCTCCTACCGCAAGAGAATTCTTTACGGCATAGTCATTCAAAAAATTCGATGTTATTCCTGTTAAATTAGAAATATCCATGAATTACCTCCTGTTACTGTCCGATTGAAAGTCCCGTCTGCGCCATTGACTTTGAAGCATCAAAAGCCGTTGCGTTTGCTTCATAGGCTCTCGTTGCGTCAATCAGGTTTGTCATCTCTGTAACAACATTTACATTTGGATATAATACATATCCATCCTCATTTGCATCTGGATGTGCAGGATCATAGGTCATCGTAAAGTCGGTTTCTGTATCTGCCTTGACAGAATGCACCTTTACACCATTACCAACGGCTGCATTTCTAGATCTGGAATAAATCTGTGAAAAAGGAGTTACTTCCTTTGTCTGGAAGGTAACAATTTTACGGCGATAAGGACCACCGCTCTCTGTTGAGGTAGTGTTTACGTTTGCTATATTTTCTGCAACGATATCTGTACGAAATCGCTCTGCAGTCATTCCTGATGCTGAAATATTAAATGCCTGAAAAATGCCCATAAATTAAATCCCTCCAATCTAAAGAACAGTCTTCATACGTTCAAACTCTGAGCTGAGCGAATGTGTCAGTGCCTGATACTTCAGCTGCTCAGAAGCAAGTTCCACGTTTTCAACGTCGATGTCAACGTTGTTGTCGTCAATTCGATAAGAATAACCAGAATGATCAGTATAAACTTTTGCTTTTAATTTTGACAGATTTGCGTTGCGAATCTTTTCATCCAAAGACTGATAGTCTCCTGCGCCAAGTTCTGCGCGCAAAACACTCTCAAAATCCAAATCCTGTCTTTTGTATCCAACGGTATCTACGTTTGCAATGTTGTTTGCAATCAGAGTCTCTCGAGTCCAGCTCGCATCTGCCGCTTTCGTGAGAACATCTACATATCCGAATGCATTCGAATTTAACATAGGCTTCCCCTCCCTAGAGTAGAATAGTATTACTCTATCGTATTTAATTATAAGTAATTACATTAAAAACACAAGACAAAATCACAAAATATAGTGTATATTGTCAGTTTGCAACACCATATATATTAAAATATGCCCACAAACGCGATAGTTACTATGACCTTTTTCCCATACTAGATATGGTTTTCTTGTATATTTTGTCATCAAAATATAGATTTATGAAAATGCAAAAACGGACCTATGAAATCATAAGTCCGTTTACACAGTCCCAATCCCTGGGCATATATTGTTTTTATTATTCGAATAAATTATTTGTTTTCCTTGATGCTCTCGAGCTCCTCGAAAATGACATCATTTAAAACTTTGATGTAGGTTCCCTTCATTCCTGCAGATCTTGATTCAATGACTCCTGCACTCTCAAACTTCTTGAGCGCATTTACAATAACGGATCTTGTGATACCTACTTTATCGGCAATTCTGCTCGCTACCAACAGTCCCTCGTTGCCTTCCATCTCCTCGAAGACATGAATAATAGCTTCAAGTTCTGAAAATGACAGCGTAGAAATTGCACTCTTTACAATCTGAAGCTTACGTGCCTCTTCTTCACTCTCCTCATTTACAGAGCGCATCATCTCAAGTCCCACAACGGTGGTTGCATACTCCGTAAGGATAATGTCATCGATACCGTATTCGTTCTCCTCACGATAAACAAACAAGGTACCAAGACGCTCTCCTGCGATATAGATTGGGCAGATGATGGCACGGTACTTTCTGCTTCCAGCATCAAAACCAAGGGTCTCAAGATTTACATTTTCCTTGGTAGATAAAATGCCAAGAAGTCTTTCATTTAATGTATTGTCGACATAACCTCCAACCTCATCGGTCAAGAGACTTACGATGGTCTCAACGCCCTTGGTTCCCTTACATCCAAGGACCTTTCCTTTTTTACTAATTACAAGGATGTTCGAATCCAATACCCCGGTTAACACCTGACAGATATCATTAAATACAACCTTCGATGAACTGTTATTATGGAGTAACTGATTTATTTTTCTAGTTTTGTCCAACAGCTGAACGCTCATAAATTTGCTCCTTTTGTATGTATAATTCTATAAATTTCACATTTGTGGCAAAATAATAACACGATTTTTCTGACAATTCAATATTCTTTTAACAATTAGCAAAAAAGTACCATGCTTCGTAATATAAATACAATAAAAATAGAGTTTCGTTGCGAAACTCTCGCGGAGCTTTTTTACTGTATAGGAAATTGGAGCATTTTCCTATACAGTAAAAAAGGCCTTGGAAATTCCAAGGCCTTTGATTCGCAATGCGTATCCTGTTTTAATTAGAACTTGCCAGCGCGAGCTGCTTCTTCTACAGAAACGGCAACAGCAACGGTAGCACCTACCATTGGGTTGTTACCCATTCCGATTAATCCCATCATCTCAACGTGAGCTGGTACTGATGAAGATCCAGCGAACTGAGCATCTGAGTGCATACGTCCTAAGGTATGAGTCATACCATAAGATGCAGGACCAGCTGCCATGTTATCTGGGTGAAGGGTACGTCCGGTACCACCACCTGAAGCTACTGAGAAGTACTTCTTGCCGAGCTCGATGCACTCCTTCTTGTAGGTTCCTGCTACTGGATGCTGGAAACGAGTTGGGTTGGTTGAGTTACCAGTGATAGATACACCAACGTTTTCCTTATGCATGATAGCAACACCTTCCTGAACATCGTCTGCACCGTAGCACTTAACGGTTGCACGAAGTCCATCAGAATATGCCTTCTCATAAATAGTGTTAAGCTCAGCCTTAGCGTAATCATACTTAGTCTCAACGAAAGTAAATCCATTGATACGAGAGATAATCTGAGCTGCGTCTTTTCCAAGACCATTTAAGATAACGCGGAGAGGCTTCTGGCGAACCTTGTTTGCCTTCTCAGCGATACCGATTGCACCTTCAGCTGCCGCGAATGACTCATGTCCAGCTAAGAAGCAGAAGCACTCGGTCTCTTCCTCAAGTAACATCTTTCCTAAGTTACCATGTCCAAGACCTACCTTACGATGGTCTGCAACAGAACCTGGAATGCAGAAAGCCTGAAGGCCTTCTCCGATTGCAGCCGCAGCATCCGCTGCTCTTCTGCAGTCCTTCTTAATTGCAATTGCTGCACCTACGGTGTATGCCCAGCAAGCGTTCTCAAAGCAGATTGGCTGAATCTTCTTAACCTGCTCATATACATCAAGACCAGCATCCTTAGTGATCTTCTCTGCTTCTTCGATAGAAGCAATGCCATAGCTGTTTAATACAGCATTGATCTGGTCAATTCTTCTTTCATATGATTCAAATAATGCCATTTTCTTGTTTCTCCTTTCCTGTGATTACTCTACTCTAGGGTCGATGATCTTAACAGCACCCTGCTCAGGAGTTACACGTCCGTATGAACCAGAAGCCTTCTCCCATGCAGTGTTTGCATCGTCACCCTTCTTGATAAAGTCAGTCATCTTTCCAAGTGAAACAAACTGATATCCGATTACTTCGTTGTTCTCATCTAAAGCGATTCCGGTTACATAACCTTCAGCCATCTCTAAGTAACGAACACCCTTCTCCTTGGTTGCATACATTGTACCAACCTGAGAACGAAGTCCCTTACCAAGATCTTCAAGACCAGCACCGATTGCAAGTCCGTCATCAGAGAATGCAGACTGAGTACGTCCGTAAACGATCTGTAAGAATAATTCTCTCATTGCTGTATTGATAGCATCGCAAACAAGGTCAGTGTTTAATGCTTCAAGAATGGTCTTTCCCTGAAGGATTTCAGCTGCCATTGCTGCTGAGTGAGTCATACCAGAACATCCGATAGTCTCTACTAATGCTTCTTCAATAATTCCGTTCTTTACATTTAAAGAAAGCTTGCAGGCACCCTGCTGTGGTGCAAGCAATCGAAGACGCTCTCGAAAAGCAGAAATATCCTCAATATGTTTTGCGTGAATCCACTTACCCTCTTCTGGCATTGGAGCAGGCTCATGCTTTGCGCCCTTTGCGATTGGACACATGTTCTCAACTTCTTTTGTGTAAATCATCGTTAAGACTCCTTTCATGTTAAGTTGTTATTTTATTAACAGACTGCGTATAGTGTAGTATAAAACGAGCCGTCTGTAAAGGGCAAAAATGCCAAAAGATACGATAAAATAAAGCCTTTGATTATCATAAACTAATGCTTTTTCACAACATCGTTTTCTGCTTTAAAAATATGTCCGGAAGGAATGACTCCACGCACACGGCTGAGAGGATAAATATTCGACTCTCTTCCGATGACTGTTCCCGGATTTAACACCGAATTACAGCCAACCTCAACATAGTCTCCAAGCATTGCTCCAAACTTCTTTCGACCAGTCTCAATCTCCTCTTTGGTATCGTAAATATCTTTTACCACAACAAGAGACTTGTCACTCTTGACATTCGAGGTAATAGAGCCAGCGCCCATATGCGATTTGTAGCCTAAAATAGAATCTCCAACATAGTTGTAATGAGGCACCTGAACACTGTCAAAAATGATATCATTTTTAATCTCTGTGGAATTTCCAACAACCGTTCCCTTTCCAATGATCGCACTGCCACGAATGAAGGCGCCTGGACGAACCTCAACATCCTCATCGATAATCAATGGTCCGTTTAAGGTTGCGGTCTTTGCAATGGTCGCTGACTTTGCAACCCAGATGTCCTCTCCCATTCTGGTAAACTTGTCTGGGTCTAAGGTTTCTCCTAATTCCTTTACATAATCAGAAATCCCTGCAAGCGCCTCCCATGGATAGGTAAACTGCCTGAGATAATCTCCTGCAATTGTTTTTGTTAAATCGTATAAATTTTCGATTTTTGCATTTTCCATTTAACTTTCCTCCTCGCCTTGATGCAGAGCTGCAATTTCCGCCTCAATATTTGCCATTTCGGCAGAATCCACCGGGCCAAACGGAGTGGTCTCTCCCACTTCCTTACGTTCAACCGTCTCACCGTTTTTATCCATGAGTCCAGCGCCCTCGGCATCAAAGTCATATACAATCTGGTTTTGGTTTTCATCCCACTTCAAGCAGGCATCAAAAGTATTTCCAGCTTTTGACTCAAAGCCAACAATCTTTTTGGCGGTCCTTTTTTCCTTTAACAGTTCTGCAACAACCTTTTCTGATAGCTCCTGCTTTCCTATGGTATGGAAAAACTTCAGGCCACACTCGCATTCGTACTGCCACTGCCCTCGCATCATATTCTTTCCACACGATGGACATTTCAATTCCGATTCCACAGGCTTTGGCTTCTCAGGGAAGTCAAACGCAACCTCGTAATTTTCATTCAGCTTTAAGGCTGCTGAAAATTTCATACCGGTCTTTGCAACAAAGCCCTCTATTTCTGGAAGTTTCTTTCGAATAATCAGTTCTGTCACCTGAGCGGCGTTTAGCTTCACAGAAGCGATTTGTCCAATTCGAAACGTACAGGTACTGCTATCATCGTTATAGCGATTGTTTTCGCAGGCATAGCCCCAAGGTGTGACGATGACAGCGCCTCCACATTTTGGACATTTCACATCCTTTAACTCCTGTGGCTTTACATTGTCAAAATCAAAGCGAAGTCCAGTGACTACCCCCTCCTCATTTTTATCGAGGGCGACAACCGCATCAAACTTCTTTCCTGCCTTGGATTTAAAGCCGCGAATCGTTTCTGTCCTGCCATCTGTCAAAAGCTGCTTTACATTTGCCTCCGTCAGACTCTTTCCAGCCATCTTTCCTATAGAAAAACGACAGCTTTCCGGGTCATCCTTTTTGTAGTTGCTACAGCCAAAGCCAAATGGCGTCACCTGTATTTCTCCGCCACAGATTGGACAGCTTACATCCTTGACTACCTTGGCCTCCACATGATCAAAGTCAAAGGTAATCTGTTCCTTTCCCGTCTCATCCGCTTTTAGGATTAGGCAGGCGTCAAATTTCTTTCCAGCCTTGGATTTAAAGCCACGAATCGTTTCCGTCTTCTTTTCTGTCAGAAGTTGCTTGACGTTTGCCTCTGATAAAGACTTTCCAGCAATCTGTCCTACAGAAAACTTACAACTGTTTTCATCCTCGCGAGAATAATTTGCACAGCCAAAGCCAAAAGCAGTCTTTTTGATTGCACCGCCACACCATGGACAGGAAATTCCTTCCACAATCTGATCTGCCACATCCTCAAAGCTAAACTGCACCGTATCGCGATTGCTGTCATTCTTTTTGATCACTAAGCAGGCGTCAAATTTCTTTCCTGTCTTTGATTTAAAACCGGTAATGACAGCTGTCTTTTTTTCTGTAAACAGCTGCATTGCCTCTTCTTCTGTGACTGTATGTCCTGCAACCTGTCCAAAGGAGATCAGGCAGCCAAAAGGATTCTCCGGGTCAAAGTTCTCACATCGGAATCCAAAGCTGGTGCGCAGCATCTGCCCACCACAGGAAGGGCACTTCACCTCTCCAAAAGCTTCAGGTTCCTTATCCTCAAACACGAAGGACACCTGATATTTTCCATCCTCAAGTTTTCCCTCAAGGATGGCATCAAACTTCTTTCCTGCCTTGGATTTAAAGCCCTTTATTAAATCTGTTTTCCCTTCTGTAATCAGCTTAATTGCCTGCTCATCAGAAATAATCTGACCTGCAATCTCTCCGATTGTAAAGCGACAACTTTCTGGATCATCTTTTTTGTAGGAAGAACAGCCGAAGCCAAACGGCGTAGTAATCACATCACTTCCACAGATTGGACAGCTCACACCGATTTTGCGGCGTGCACCTGCTCCTCTTGCATCTCGCCCTGCGAAATTGCTGACACGGTCTGCAAGCTCTGCGAAGATATCCTGGCCAATCATCTTTAAAGTTTCTGACTTAATAAAGTCCTCAAGCTTTTCGCGATAATCCCAGAAATCGACCGTTCCCTGTGTGATTCCATCAAGTCCCTTCTCCCAGGAAGCCGTCATCTCAGGATTCAACAGAGCAGGCACTGTCATGGCAACGACCTCATAAACCATTTCGCCAAGATTTTCTGGCGAAAGGATCTGCGTCTTTTTATTTAAATTCAAATAACCGATGCGAACTAACTTTTGAATAATCTCCGCTCTGGTCGCAGAAGTACCGATTCCACTTCCCTTAATCTGTGCGCGAAGTTCTTCGTCTTCAATCAGCTGACCCGCATTTTCCATTGCAAGCACCATGGAACCTGAGGTGTATCTTTTCGGTGGAGAAGTCTTTCCATAGCCAATGCTGTAGCCCTTTGCCGGAATCACATCGCCCTTCTTTAGCGTTTCCGCAAGTTTTAGAAGAACTGTAGGATCCGATACCTCCTCGTCCTCCTCAGCTGCCTCGTTTCCATCGTTTCCATCATTTGCCCCCATGATGCGCTCATTGCCATCGCGCACGCTCTTCTTAGGCTTTGGAAGTCCTGCAATCTCAAGATATCCTGGCTTCTTTAACGCCTTAGCTGAAGCAAAAAAGCTTTCTGTATCAACCTTCACAGTCAGCTTTACATTTTCATATTCTGCCGCAGGATAAAAAATACTTAAGAAGCGACGAACAATCAGATCAAACACCTTCTGCTCCAGCTCATTGAGCGAACGAAGCTCTGTCAGCTGTCCCGTTGGTATAATGGCATAGTGGTCAGTCACTTTGCTATCATCCGTATACTGCGTCTTTGCAATGGATTTATACAGGCCATCATTCATGATTTTTTCACAGAAGGCACTGGTTGGCTCATAATTTCTGAGTCTTGAAATATTCTTTTGAATTTCTCCTGCTATCGCAGTGGACAACACTCTGGCGTCTGTTCTTGGGTAGGTAGTCAGCTTCTTTTCATAGAGTGACTGGGCTACATCCAGCGTTTCATTTGGAGAAATCTTGAAACGCTTTGAGCATTCTGCCTGTAGCTCAGCCAGGTTAAACAGCAGTGGTGCCTTCTTTTTTGAGGTGGTTTTTTCGATTGCATCCACCACGGCTTCCTTCCCGGAAAGCTCTTCAATCATTTTTAAGGCCGTCTCCTCAGACTTAAAGCCGTTTTCTTTATAAAGAAGTGGGGACTCAAAATACTTTGACCCTTCAACTGCTTTCCACTCGCCCAAAACATTCGCATCCGTAAAGTTACCTAAAACACGATAAAAAGGTGTTTCCACGAAATTGCGAATCTCCCGCTCACGAATGACAACCATTCCCAAAACACAGGTCATAACGCGTCCAACCGCAATTGCTGTATAGCTGTCTGTCGCAGCCGCATCATTTAAAAGTCGGCCGTATTTTACAGACATAACGCGCGAGAAATTAATTCCCATTGCATAATCCTCAATGGTACGCATAATGCCTGATTTTCCCAGATTTTCATAGTCAGACATAGGGCGGGCCTCCCTGATTCCTCGAAGAATTTCCTCTTCGGTCTGGGAGTCGATCCAGACACGCAGTTCCTCCATGCCCTCTCTAACACCACCAAAGTTACGAATATTTTCCTCGATGGTCTGTCCTTCTTTTCCAGCATCACCCGCCCAGTAAACGCGGTCGATATCTTCTCTTTGTAGCAGTCCATGTACGATGTTGTACTGCTTTTCTACATTTTTAATAACATTATATTTATAGTCTCTTGGCAGAAATGGTAAATCCTCCAGATTCCATTTCTTGTACTTCATATCGTATTCTTCCGGATAAACCAGGCCAACCAAATGACCTACGCACCAGGAAATACAATACTGATCATTTTCGATATAGCCGTCCTGCTTTCCATTTACATGCAAAATCGCTGCAAATTCTCTGGCAACAGACGGTTTCTCGGTAATTATTAACGATTTTCCCATTGGTACCTCTTATAATTCTCTCATGTCAACAAGCTCGATGCGAGAATCTTTCTGCGCATACTCCACTAAATCCTCTGCAAAGGTGGTTGCAGAGAACAGGAAAATATGATCAGATGAAACCTTTGCAAGTTCCATCGTTTTTGATAGCTGCGCAAACATCTCAAGTGTCATCGCTGAATTTGTCCAGTTGCAGGAACCCACGATATTTCGGCGGTCCGAGCTCTGTGCAAGAATATCAATATTTCCTGTTTTTCCAATCCAGCTTGCCATTTTAGTAACTGGAATTGGAAGTCGATTCATCTGGTTCAAAAGAGATAAATACTCTTTACAAACCTCAATGAAATAGCGATTCAAATATACATCAAGCTCTTTTGCAATATAGCGATCATAAAAAGCTTCTGGCGATAATAAATATAAATCAGAAAGGTTTGGATATACAAAGCGATACCAGAAGTTCACAAAGGTATCACTGATTTGATATACGCCCTTCTTTGCGTTGTCCCAGCCACCTGTCTCAAAGGATAAATGTTTTTTAACAATATCAAACGCAGCAAGATTTTTCATATAAACACTGATTTTCGCACGCGAAAAACCTGTTTCCAGGTACAAATCATTGAGTTTATTCTTTTCTGCCGCAATGGTAGACAAAATGGTGTTATACACGGAAAGTTCTCTCAGCTCGTTGGAAATCATCTGCTGTGCCTTATCAAACAGGGCTCCGTTTTTCGACAAAACAAGTTCACAGATGTTCTGCTTAAAGGATTTTTTGCCGTTCCACTCGTTTAAAAATCCAGGCACGCCACCTAACACTCCATAGAGCGCAACCGCTTCGCTAACCGAATAGTCCGGAAATGCGCGCACCAAATCCAAGAAAGATAAATCCTCTAACTTTATCACTGCATCAAAGGATTTTCTGTAGGCAGAATCCTCAGCCATGATCACATTATTTGACCAGACAAGGGATGAGGACATAAGCACAATCATCACCGGGCCTGGATACAGCTTATGTGCCTTTAATTCGAGAATGGCATCCCAAAAGCTGGCATCCTTCTTGATCACATTTTCTGCCTCATCAATCACAACCACCAGTTTCTCTGGACCGTTACTCTTTACGCGATTAAAAAACTCACGATAGCTTGTCTCGTTGAGATGAACATCAAACTGACGCTTCACCTCTTCTCCCATCATCGCACACTGCTCCTTTTCCGATGCCTGTCTGCAGCGATAATAGAAATATTTCTTATCTGAAATAAACTGCTTAATCAGCTCTTCCTTTTCTGAATCTAATCTTCCATACATGAATACCAGCTGGTTTCCTGACATGGAATATACATTTTCTAATTTCTTTAAATCCGTAGCTTTTACGATCATAAAAACCTCCAAACAACTTTTGCTAGTGCAGAAAAAATTATATCATATTTTAACTATTAAAGAATAAAAACTTATGGATTTTTGAAAATTCTTTTGAGGCAATTTTTCAAAAGTAGCGCAAAAAAAAGACAGGTGTCTCCACCTGTCCTTTTTACTTTATTTTGCACTTATTATTTCTTTGTGATATATCCCTGTGCCTTTAATAACTCTGCACATAAAACAGCTCCACCAGCTGCACCACGAACAGTATTATGTGAAAGTCCAACGAACTTCCAATCATATACAGTGTCTTCTCTTAAACGTCCAACAGAGATACCCATTCCGTTTTCATACATAACATCAACCTTAACCTGAGGACGATTATCCTCCTCTAAGTACTGGATAAACTGCTTAGGAGCACTTGGAAGGTCAAGTTCCTGTGGAGCTCCCTTATAGCTTACCATAGCCTCGATAAGCTGCTCCTTGGTAGGATTCTTCTTAAACTTAACAAATACAGAAGCGGTATGTCCATTTAATACAGGAACACGAATGCACTGTGCGGTGATTACAGGAGAAGTTGCTGGAACAATTTCCTTCTTCTCATCATCAATGTAACCCCAAACACGAAGTGGCTCTTTTTCTGACTTTTCTTCTTCTCCACCGATGTATGGAATAATATTCTCAATCATCTCTGGCCAATCCTTGAAGGTCTTTCCTGCTCCAGAAATAGCCTGGTAAGTAGAAACAACAACCTCATATGGCGGAAATTCCTTTCATGCGGTAAGTACAGGAGCGTATGACTGGATAGAACAGTTTGGCTTTACTGCAACGAAGCCTCTGGTAGTACCAAGTCTTTCTCTCTGATACTTGATGACATCCATATGCTGTGGATTAATTTCTGGAACAACCATAGGAACATCTGGAGTCCAGCGATGTGCACTATTGTTAGAGACAACAGGAGTTTCTGTCTTAGCATAAGCCTCCTCAATTGCGTTAATTTCTTCCTTTGTCATGTCTACAGCTGAGAATACAAAATCAACTTCTGCTGCAACCTTCTCAACTTCGTTAACATTCTTAACTACGATATTCTTAACAGCTTCTGGCATTGGAGTATCCATCTTCCAACGATCTCCGATTGCTTCTGCATAAGTCTTTCCAGCAGATCTCTCGCTTGCTGCAATTGTTGTAACTTCGAACCATGGATGGTTTTCAAGAAGAGAGATAAATCTCTGTCCTACCATACCTGTTCCACCTAAAATACCAACCTTTAATTTTTCACTCATTTTTTACCTCTTCCGTGTCCGCACTGCGCGAACAACTGTTTTCGTATTACGTCTATCTTAATGGAATCACTATCGAAATGCAACAAACACTGATGTAGAAAATCGATAGATTATTCGACTTTTCTTGTCACATTTGCACAATGGCATTTGACTTCCTACTTCAAATAGTTCTCATAAATGGAGATTACCTTTTCCATCGAAGTTTTAGAAGGTGCTCCGATGGTAAGTCTGGTGTTCACACAGGTCTCCATAGAGATTGCCTCATAAATATCCTCTTTGAATACAGGACTGATTTCCTGAAGTTCCTCAAGAGACAAATCATCAATCGCACAATTTTTCTCGATGCAGGTAAGTACTAATCGTCCAACAACACCATGTGCATCTCTAAATGGCATTCCATTTTTTACCAGATAGTCTGCTGCATCTGTGGCATTAGTAAAGCCATTGTTTGCAGAAGCACGCATATTCTCTTTTTTGAAGGTAAGGGTTGCAAGCATTCCATTAAATAATGCAATGCAGCCTTTTGCAGTATCCATTGCATCAAAGGAAAGCTCCTTGTCCTCCTGCATATCCTTATTATATGCAAGTGGAATCCCCTTCATTGTGGTAAGTAGGGACATCAGCGCACCATACACACGTCCTGTCTTACCTCGAACCAACTCAGCAATATCAGGATTTTTCTTTTGTGGCATAATCGAGCTTCCAGTGCTGTAAGCATCATCAATTTCCACAAACTGATACTCATTGGAATTCCAGATGATAATTTCCTCTGAAAATCTTGAAAGATGCATCATAACCGTCGACAATGCTGCTAAAAACTCAATCAGATAATCGCGGTCAGAAACTCCGTCCATACTGTTTAAGGTTGGACCATAAAACTCCAGAAGCTCTGCTGTATATTCGCGGTCCAGTGGATAGGTGGTTCCTGCCAATGCGCCAGAACCAAGTGGACAGTAATTCATACGCTCATAGATATCCTGCATACGGCTTCGATCACGCTTGAACATCTCAAAATAAGCTCCCATATGATGGGCAAGCGTAATTGGCTGCGCCTTCTGAAGATGAGTAAAGCCAGGCATAATAGTCTCTGTGTTTTCCTTCATAATAGAAAGAAGTGTTGTAAGAAGAGCCTTTAACAGCTCATCACACTCTTTTACCTGTGTTCTGGTATAAAGACGCATATCAAGTGCCACCTGGTCATTTCTGCTTCGACCAGTGTGAAGCTTCTTTCCAACATCGCCCAGACGGTCAATTAAGGTTGCCTCTACAAAGCTGTGAATATCCTCATACTTGGATGAAATCTCAAGCGCTCCACTTTCAACATCAGATAAAATCTGCTGTAAGCCAGCCTCAATTTCCTTGCCTTCCTCTTCTGTAAGGATGCCCTGCTTTGCAAGCATCTTCACATGAGCCATACTTCCTGTAATATCTTCTTTATAAAATTTCTGGTCAAAACCAATGGATGCATTAAAGTTGTAAACTAACTGATCGGTTTCCTTGGTAAATCTACCACCCCATAACTGAGCCATAGTAATCTCCTTTTAATTTATAAATTCTGTTTATATAATAATCTTTCTTTATATATATGAGTAATACTGTTTTTTTATGGTATCCATAATTTTTGATATTACCTGATATCGTTTTGCCTTAAGACTCTTCCTTCTTTCTGGCGATTTCCTGATCTCTTGCCTCCTTCGAAAAGACACAGCCACAGTAGTACTGGCGGTACATATCGTATTCCTTTGCAATGAGCGTCGACTGCTTATAGCCTTCTTTCTTTTTAAAATCTGAAAACAGATACTTCACGCCGTAGTCCTCTGCCAGACGCGCTCCAATCTCATTTAGCTTCTCCGCGTTTTTCAACGGGCTGATGGATAAGGTCGTTGTGAAATATTCAAATGCATTTTTCTTCGCATACTTTGCGGTATCAGATAAACGAAGCTCATAACAGCGAAAGCATCGCTCCTTCCCTTCCTCGCACTGCTCATAGCCCCTGACATAGTCATAAAACTGCTTTGGATCAAATGTTCCTTCCACAAAGTGCACAGGATTTTTCGTCGGATATTCCTTAATAAAGCGTTCCTGCTCTTTTGCTCTTAAATGATATTCCTCCGGTGGATATATATTTGGATTAAAATAGTACACCGTCACTTCAAAATACTCGCTTAAGGTCTTGATACAAAAGGTACTGCATGGACCACAGCAGCTGTGAAGTAAAAGCTTAGGCACACGATTTTCTTTTTCAAGAAGCGCTATTTCATTTTCCATCAGTTTTTGATAATTGATCTTATTCATATATCCCGCCGCCATTTTTAATATAGAAAAAGAGTTTCGAAGTCTCGAAACTCTTTTATCATAATCAAAATATTATCTTCTTGCAAGGAACTTGAGCGTTCCAAAGGTAATCAGATAGACCACAATGCCAAGCGCGATTAACACGATACGAAGAGCAAGCACTCCTGCGATAAGCTCTACCAAAAGTACGCAGCCCTGAACCCATAATGGCACTATGTGAATACAGCAACAAACAATTGCTTCTGCCAGGAATATTACACAGACTGCAACTACTGGATAATGCAGCACCAAGGTAGTGACCAAAACTGCGCCGATAAATAGCAAACCATATATGATTAGTGCAATTAATTTTTGTTTTGCTACGAAAAAATTAGTTACCTTAGACATCTTTGCCTCCAAAAAGCCGATAAGGGGACTCGAACCCCTGACCCACGCATTACGAATGCGTTGCTCTACCAACTGAGCCATATCGGCCTGCTTAAATAAGCACTGTAAAACTATAACAAATGAAGGGGCGAAAATCAAGCCAATTTCCACGTTTTTCGAATCCTCAAAAGGCCTAACTACTGTGAAATTAGTCCTAGTTTATATATTTCTTTCATTTTCATATTGACTTTTATATTCGATTTTATAAAATAGCATTCGTGGTTTATTTTTAGTAAACAAATTATCAATTATTAGGACTACAACTATGGATATTGGAAATCGCATGAAAGAGCTACGCATTCAGTATGGTTTAACACAGCAAGAACTTGCTGACCGCGCTGAGCTGACTAAGGGGTTTATCTCACAGTTGGAACGCAACCAGAACTCGCCCTCGGTTAGTACGCTTTTGGACATTATTCAGTGTCTTGGTACTACCCCGGCTGAATTCTTCTCGGATCCAACTCCAGAACAAATCATCTTTAAAAATGAAGATTACTTTGAAAAGATTGACGAGGACGAAAATTCCACTTTGGAATGGATTGTCCCCAACGCACAGAAAAATGCAATGGAGCCGGTTCGCCTGGCTTTGGGAGCAAAGGGAAAATCAACCGTCTACCCACCTCAGGAGACAGAAAATTTTGGCTACGTCTTAAAAGGCACCATAAAGCTTTTTGTCGGCGCAAAAAATTATACCGTCAAAACAGGGGAATCATTCTATTTTAATGGAAACCAAGAACACTATATTGAAAATCCAGGGGAACGACAGGCGGTACTGATATGGGTCAAAAACCCACCATGTTTTTAATTTTACTTAGGAAAGGAACTATTTTCGATGGCAAAGCACTTAATCGATTTTATCGACATTTCGAAATCATATAATCACAATCTTGTATTAGATGAATTTAATCTCTACATTCGCGAGAACGAGTTTGTAACTCTTCTTGGACCTTCCGGATGCGGAAAGACCACCACTCTTCGTCTTTTGGGTGGATTCGAAAAACCGGATACAGGAAAAATTTTATTTGATGGCGCTGATATCACTCAGCTTCCAGCAAACGAAAGAAAGCTTAATACTGTATTCCAGAAGTACTCTTTATTCCCTCATATGACCATCGCTGAAAACATCGCATTTGGTCTTAAGATTGCCAAAAAGAGTGATCAGTATATTAAGGATAAAATTTCTTACGCACTAAAGCTTGTAAACCTCGACGGCTATGAGAATCGTTCCGTAGATTCCCTGAGTGGTGGTCAGCAGCAGCGAATCGCCATTGCGCGTGCAATCGTAAACGAGCCAAAGGTTTTACTTCTTGACGAGCCACTTGGCGCACTTGATTTGAAGCTTCGCCAGAACATGCAGTACGAGCTTATGCGCCTGAAGGAAGAGCTTGGAATTACCTTCGTATATGTTACTCATGACCAGGAAGAAGCTCTTACCATGTCAGATACCATCGTGGTTATGAACCAGGGTTATATTCAGCAGATTGGTACTCCTGAGGATATCTACAACGAGCCTGAAAATGCATTCGTTGCAGACTTTATCGGACACAGCAACATTATCGATGGAACCATGATTCAGGACGAACTCGTTGAGATTTTAGGCGTAAAACTTGCCTGCGTTGATAAGGGCTTTGGAAACAATAAGCCAGTCGATGTGGTCATTCGTCCTGAGGATGTAGAGTTAGTTGCCCCAGAAAGCGGTGTTATGGTTGGAGATGTAACTTCAAATATCTTTAAGGGAGTTCACTATGAGCTCGATGTTATGGCCAATGGCTATGAATGGCTTGTACACACCACCAAATTCCACGCTGTTGGGGAAAAGGTTGGCATCCGTGTAACTCCTTACAATATCCAGATTATGAACAAACCTGAATTCTCTGATGAAATGGCGGTAGAAATTGATGAATAAATTAAAGAAACAGTTAATGGCTGGACCATATCTGTTGTGGATTATCGGCTTTGTGCTGCTGCCACTCATCATGATTTTTGTCTATGCCTTCACAAACAGTAATGGCAACCTGGATTTTTCAGCATTTGCTGCAATCTTTACTGCCACAAACGGCAAAGCCATCTGGCTTTCGCTTCGATTAGGCGTGATTACCACCTTAATCTGCTTAATCCTCTCATATCCTTTGGCAATGATCTTAAATTCACTGCAGATTAAAAGCCAAAGTTTTATCGTATTTATTTTTATGCTTCCAATGTGGATGAACTTTATGCTTCGTATCCTTGCCTGGAAGCAGTTGTTAAGCAAAAACGGCGTGTTAAATATGCTCTTAACCGGAATCGGATTACACGAGATTAACATTCTTAACACTCCAGCAGCTGTTGTATTTGGAATGGTTTATGATTTCCTTCCATTTATGCTTTTGCCAATTTATAATTCCATGAACCGCATCCGTAAAGACTGGATTGAGGCAGCAAAGGATTTAGGCGCTTCCAATGGCCATATTCTTCGCACCATCATCATTCCTCTTACCATGTCAGGAATCATCAGCGGAATCATCATGGTTTTCGTCCCTTCGCTCACCTCCTTTGCAATCTCTCAGGTGCTCGGCGGCGGAAAGGTACTCATGATTGGTAATGTGATTGAGCAGGATTTCATGCAGGGCAACCAGTGGAACATCGGTAGTGCGCTTTCGTTAGTTCTCATGGTATTTGTTCTCATTTCCATGGCAATTATGAATTTAATGGATAAAGATGGGGGGGGCACACACTTATGGTAAAAAAAGTTCTCTCCAAGATTTATATGGCACTGATTTTTCTGTTTTTGTATCTTCCAATCATTGTGCTTATTATCTTATCCTTCAACAATTCAAAAACCAGAGTAAACTGGGGTGGATTCACCCTTGACTGGTATAAGCGTTGTTTCCAGTCTGAAGCGATTATGTCCGCGTTTGCAACCACCTTGCAGGTAACCTTCTTCTCTGCAATCATTGCAACCTTAATCGGAACACTCGCTGCAATGGGTATCAGCGCAATGAAAAAGCGTGGGCAGGCAATCTACCTTGGCGCCACAAACATTCCGCTGTTAAATGCAGATATCGTAACCGGTATCTCCATGATGCTTTTGTTCGTAAAGTTTATTGATTTAGGCTTTGTGACCGTTTTAATTGCACATATTACATTTAATATTCCATATGTAATCTTAAATGTGCTTCCAAAGCTAAAGCAGGCAAACCGTTCTACCTACGAGGCAGCACTCGATTTAGGAGCATCTCCTCTTCGTGCCTTTTTCACGGTTACCTGGCCAGAGATTCGTTCTGGTGTGTTCAGCGGTTTCTTGATGGCAGTTACCATGTCCTTAGATGATTTTTCAATCACCTACTTCACTAAGGGACCTGGTGTAAACACCTTATCTACCATGCTTTACACACAGCTGAAAAAGGGAATTAAGCCAGAGATTTATGCGCTTTCAACCATTCTCTTCTTCACCGTGTTACTGCTTTTGGTTGCGGTAAACTTAAACAGCAAAAATGAGCCAGCTACCACTGGAAAGAAGGTTGTTGAGACAGAAAAAACCATCAAGAGAAGACGAAACAGAACCATTGCCAGAAGAACCTGCAGTATTGTGATTATCGCAGCTCTTTTTGTCGGATCGGTATTTGTCTTTGCTCAGAAGCAGAAAACCTCCGCTGGCTATGGCAGAACCCTTACCGTATTAAACTATGGTAAATACATCGACGAGGGCGTTTTAAAGGAATTTGAAGAGGCCACAGGAATAAATGTCTTATATGAAGAGTATGAAGAGCCTGAGGAAATGTATACCAAGTACAAGTCCGGTTCAATCAACTATGACCTGATTTGTACCTCGGATTACATCATCGAAAAATTGATTGAGGAGGAGGAACTTCTCGAAATCGATTTTTCTAAGATTCCAAGCTATCAGAATTTAGATCCGGCTGTTATTGAAAGCTCTACCTTTGATCCTGAGCACAAGTATTCAATGCCATATTTCTACGGTACCATCGGTATTTTATATAACACTACAAAATATACCGAGGAAGATGTATCCAGCTGGAATATTCTCTGGGATACAAACTTTGATGGCGAAATGATTATGATTAACTCTGTAAGAGATGCATTTGCACCTGCTCTCATCTCCTGCGGTTATTCACTAAATGACACTAATCCAGATCACTTAAAGGAAGCACTTGCTCTGTTAATCAAGCAGAAGCCTCAGGTAAGCGCATACTACGTTGACGAAACCGCTGACGAGATGGTTGCAGAAAACGCAGACATCGCCATCTGCTACTCCGGCGAAGCAGCGTGTGCAATGGATGAAAACGAAAACCTCGCCTACGTGGTTCCTAAGGAAGGTGGAAACCTTTGGATTGATTCCTGGTTTGTTCCAAAGACCTGCGAAAACTACGATGAGGCTATGGCATTCCTCGATTTTATCAATCAGGATGAAGCTGCTCTTACAAACTTTGACTATGTATACTATGCTTCACCAGTCATCTATGTTCAGCAGAATATGGATATTGATGATCGTCTTTACGGAGCGATAAATCCAAGCGCTGAGGTACTTAAGCGATGCGAAATTTATCTCGCACTTCCAGATAAGGACGCTGCATTCCTTGCGACCTTATGGCAGGAATTAAAGTCGAAATAAAGGCATCAAAAAGAATCTCACTAAAAGACTATTGCGATTTGTAATAGCGTCTGATAAAGTAAAACCACAGCAACCTGGTCAGTTGTTGTGGTTTTTTCTTTTGTACAGTTCGTACATTTTCCCATACAGATAATTTCCATGAAGGAGAATTCATGGAATATAATCATTTTATATCAGAAATTGAGCAGGAGTTAAAAAACACCTACGAACCATACGCTTCTGTGTTTATTTCACATACCCTAAAAAACAACAATGTTATGGTCGATTCTGTCACCATTCGACGCGAGAATGTCAATATTGCGCCAACCATTCATCTAACTCCATATTTCATTCGTCACCAGGAGGGCGTTTCTATGGAGGATATCTTAGAGGATATCAAACTCACCTACGACCACACGGTAATTGAATCTGATTTTGATACTGGTTTGTATACGGATTATGAACGGGCGAAGGACCGCATTTGCATACGGCTCATCAATTTTGAGCGTAATAAGCTTTTACTGCAGGATATTCCTCATGTCAGATTCCTTGATCTTGCGATTGTCTTTGTGTATGTTCTCCCAAAGGAATTCGACATGACTGCAAGCATTCTGATTCATCACAGCCATATGGCTCTATGGGAAGTCACTACGGAGACTCTCTATGCGCTGGCAATGCAAAACAGTCCTCTTCTTTTGCCAGCAAATACCTATTCGCTGAGTGAGCTTGCGATCCATTGCCCGACTCTTCCATCCAATTTTGAGAGTAATCTATATGTCTGTAGCAACAAACAAAGCATTTATGGCGCAGCCGTTTTACTCTATCCAAATTTCATACAGGAATTAGCAAAACGTTTTCAATGTGACCTAACCATCATTCCTAGCAGTGTGCATGAGGTCCTCATCCTTCCAGGTACTGAAGTTGATCACTTTCATTTAGACGAAATGATTGAGTCCGTCAATGAATTGGAACTGCAAACCACAGACATTCTTTCAGACCATGCCTACTACTATTATCGTGATTCTGATGAAATTCGAATGAATTAGAGAAACACAGAATAATCAATAAATGCC
>JAZUGV010000049.1:0-32642 GCA_045641385.1 Agathobacter sp.
GGTAATGTAGCATCTACAGAAGAATCTGACAAGGCTTCACAAAAAATGACCCTACAAATTTGGAGGGTCGTTCAACTGATTATTATGATGATATTATTTCAAAAGGTGGATATGAAATTGAAATAATAAAAGAAGATGATAAATCAGTAGCAAACATTGGGTGGACGCCACCGAATGCTACCAATACATCATCTTCTGTAAACAAAGTACCATCTTCAGAAGAATCTGTCAATGATTCTGAAAGAAAGTTAAAAAAATCTTCTATCGATATCAATAGTTGAATAAAATATTCACAGTGAAAAAGAGTCGTCAAAAGACGGCTCTTTTGTTTGATAAGCAGTGCATCATCCTTATAAACAGAAACATTAAGTAATTATAAGGAGAAAGCCATGAAAACTACAGTAGATGAAGTTCGCTATTCAAAAGCAGCTCAAAAGTTTATCAAAACAAGAGATGAAAAAGAAAACCGACGAATCAGGGACATCATTAACAATAACCTTAAAATTTTGCCAGCAACCGGAGATATTAAACCGTTAGAAGGTTACCGAGATGGCAGGAAACGATTGCGCGCAGGCTCTATTCGTATTATATTTAGATATGATAAAGACGACATTTTTCTAATATTAAGCATTTGGGATATAGACAACCGCGGGGACATTTACAAATAAGGAGAGACATATGTTAAAAGAAAAAACTTTGCAAACTGCAGAGCTTTTAGATATTCTTCCAGATGAAGACGTTTTAATCGTAAATGAACTAATTAAAAAACTTGTTAAAGCGTGGGACCCTGATTACACAAAAGTAACTGCAAAAGAGAAGAAAATTCTCGATAAAAGTGACAATGAAATGAAAAACGGAGATTATATTTCCGAAGAAGATTTTTGGTCATAAAATTTCATAGGAAAAAAGAGTCAAAGGCGCCCCTCCAAATTTGGAGGGGCGTTTATCTCGTTTTGCAAATTATCTTTTTTATATTTAGCATAGTCTAATTCTTCTCAATGTAATCATTAAATAATTCGCATAAACTTTTCCCAAACATTAAAACGCTTGCCAGCTCTACTGCCTTAATATCGTTAGCGGATAACAGTTTCATTCCAAGTTTATCGGCAACCAGCTTTCTTGTAATAAATTCTGGTACGGAAGGAATGTTCGGGTGTTTGTTTGCGTACCAGATAAAACTCCTTACGAATAGGTTCCAAGTGTTTTTCCATATATTTCATATACTCCCATCACAAAGCCATAGGGGAGTTATATTCTATGTTTTCCGACAATAAATTTACAAGGCCTTATATCTGTGTGATTATGGACAATCACTAACATTCGGTATATAATTTAGTACAGTACTTTTGTAACACTAGTTCTACTAGTTTACATTGTTCGGTTATTAATTTATGAACAAATTGTTAACGTTCCCGGTTAGCACCCAAAATCCATGTTTTATTGGCGTTTTTGCAAAACATCCGCAAAATGGAGCTCTACATCCCGCATAAACACTGGCCTCAGAAAGGCTACTGTGTTAAACGGGAACTACCCGAAAGGGTATTGAAACAGTAAAGTTTATCGCATACTTTACGGGTGTAGGTGTACGTGTTAAACGGGAACTACCCGAAAGGGTATTGAAACTTTTCTGCGGTGTTGGTTAAGCCAATAAACGTCCCTTGTGTTAAACGGGAACTACCCGAAAGGGTATTGAAACCCTAATTAACTCCTGTCTTCTTGCATCATCCATGGTATGTGTTAAACGGGAACTACCTGAAAGGGTATTGAAACATGATGTAAGCATATCATACTCACTTACTCCCAGTGAAAACGATGGAACTACCCGAAAGGGTATTGAAGCTGACTTTGCCTTTGCAGCAATAGCAATATTACTTTGTGTTAAACGGGATCTACTTGAAAGAATAACAAATACGCCCCTCCAAATTTGGAAGGGCGTTCAACTCAAAGTGTAGTATTTGGTGTAACAGAGACAAAAACATGCTTCGCTCTGATTAGCGGTCGTCAAATCTCCTTGCATGCAAGGAGATTTTCCGTGTCGCCTATAACAAAAAAGAGGCTAAATGCCTCTTTCAAAAATTATTGTTTGGTTTTCTCACGAATAACATATTCTACGCAACGGTTAGCCATACTCGCATAGTATGAGGACTGCAGTTTGGCATAATCTTTTTTGCCAGCCTCTTCAAGATTTTTACGTAATTCTTCAATATAATAATGGAGATTATTCAAATCTTTTAGATCTATATCTATTACATCACAGTTTAAGGAGTGTGTACTAGAAATATATTTTGATTCATCAACATAAGGAATTAAATCATCTTCTTTATGAAATTCTTGACTAAGTGCATTAATAAGTTCTGAACGATCCATAATGAGCTCCATTTCAAACATGTAAATCTATGCGACGGCATTTATTATAGAGCCCTAACTACAAATTTTCAAAATGCAAAACTACTAAAAGAAAAGTGAAGTATACTCTTTGAGGAAACCACAATGCACAATTTGGTTTCTTCCGCTAAGTAGGAAGCTTTCTTTTTATATAAAAGCTGGCATATACAAAGGGAGAGTAATAATTCCATTTTCACTAATGCCAATATTTGCATCCGCTAATTTATACGCCAATGAAATATCAGAGCATTGTTTCTTAATTGCTATTAGAGAATTAGTTTTTTCGTTTCCGCTTTTTTATTTCAATTGGAAGAACGTTTCCTTCATTTTGAATCAAAACATCAACTTCCCGTTTCGTTGTATCATTTTTATAGAAATAAAGCTGATGCGTTAATTATTAGCGTAAAAAAGCATTGTGCTTTATCAAACTCGCCACTTCAAATTCGAAGGGGCATTCATTTAGAATAAACATAGATGTTGATTTTTATAAAAATCCACCAATAGATTTGGCTATTCATGATGGAAAGAGTGTTATAATAATTGATAATAAGGCAACAACGATAACAACATCTATGAGCCTTCATTTTTGAAGGCATCCACCGAAAAGTAGGGGAAATATAATGAATTTGTATGTATATTTAATTGGATCTAGAAACAAAGACAATAAAGAAGTTGAAGGATTCAAAGAACGCAGTTTGAAGATTCTTGAATATGAAGAAAATGAAGATAAGGTGTTATGCGCTTATGATCATTTTGTGAAACAAGGTGTTCCAGGCGAAAAGACTCGCTTGTATAAGTCGGTTAATCGTAGAGATGAAGATAAAATCCGCAAGGCTTTACTAGTTAAAATAATTAGCGAAGAACCATCAATGACGAAGTTGAATAGTTTACTGACTAGTGTTGCACGGCAAACAGAGAATCGAGCTGAGAGTAAATGGTTATTTGATTTTGATGAGTTAGACGGAATGCTTCTGAGTGATTTTGTCGCAGATATTAAGATAATGTCAGATATAGATGCAAAAGTTTATCCAACACCACATGGTTATGCTGTTATTGTAGATCATGGATTTGATACACGAGAGCTTATGGAAAAGTGGAAAGATTATGATATTACCTTAAAGCGTGATGACATGTTATTTATGGATATGAAAACTACAGGAGTAAATTAAGACGATGATAAGGGTTCATCAAATATGTCTCTCTAAATTTGGAGGGTGAGTTCTAGCAAGATTAATTTAAACATTCGGGGAGGTAATTGGCTGTGGACGTATTTTTTGAGAATGGAACGTACTTCATTTTTCCGGTACAAATTTTGGATTTAGATAGCTTCATTAATACAATGAATAGGGATAAGAATTGGGAGGCGCATCCAAAGAATGAGCCGATTTTTGAAACGTTTTATTTACTGCAATATGCAAGGGAAATGTTAGTTCCTCAAAATGGAAACATGAGGGCATTTCACTATAAGTCAGTTGAGAGTTTGAATATTTGCACATTTAAGAGATATATTGAGGAACGATTATGTGAGATGCTGCATGATATTCCTAAATTATCAGAAGTTTCTTGTTATGTGTTTGCAACTGGAATTGCATTCCTGGAATTTAAAGTTCTATATGGAAAAATGTCACTTGATGAAATCGTCGAATACATTTATTTATTTCGTAGTTTGCGAAACGATGAACTCAAATATGCTGAATACTATGAACCAACTCAAATAAGTGTTAAGACGGCAATTAAGAAAGTCCTTGAGAATAGTTGGGATTTTGTAAAAGTATGTTTTAGTAATCCATCAGAAATAAAAAGTCAGGCCGATATTTTTACAATGATTCATACAGAGAATGCAAGTAATCCGATAAGAACAAACGATGAAATCATGAAATACCGCTACTGGCTTGCAAACGGATATAATACAAGATTCAATTTCGCACCTATTGAAAACAAAGAAAAGTATGAGGAAAAATATAATCTCGCATACAGTACTTCAACTGAGCATCATTGGGGCGGAACACAAGATGGAATTGTTTGTTTAAGTGTAAATCCGTTTACTTTTTTCTATCGCCAATTGTGTTCTGATTATCATTTTATGTATCTTATTTTATTGAATCATAGATTTACATCTTTACAGTATGTATACGAATTGTCAAAAGAGAATAGTAGATTTGAAGAAATAGAGAAAATGCATGAAAAGATCGTTAGATTAAAGGCGCAATATACGTTTCGTATTATTTCAGATGATCGTGTAATACAAAATATATATCATGAATTGTTTCAAGTACTTGAGCTGGACGAACTGGCAAAAGACATTGAGGAGGAAAATGAGAGAATAATTCAGTTAAAACAGTCCGAACTAATTAAACATGAGAAGAAGACTGAACGGGCCTTGGTTGGATTATCTGTACTAACAATTGTGTCGGCATTAACTGATTTGGCCTCATTTATGGATAGATTTCCTATTTCACATTCGGTAGCTTCATGGATTAGTGGGGCGGTTATTGCAGTTGCAGGTGGAGTTATAATTGCAAATATAATTAGGCGGTAATAAAGGAAGTAAATTATGAACTACAGGGACAGTGATGGAAACCACTATAATCTGATTACAAATTTCAAAAAGGAAGAATTAAGGTATGTAGATGCTTGCGTACAGGCAGCAAAATTAAATGGAACAGCTTTTGGGCCAGCCTACGATATATGGAATAACGAAATAAATGATATGTACGGTATTTATATCGACAATTCTTTGGAAGAAGAAAATAAGATAAACATTGAGTTATTTCATCAATTATTTTCTTATTGCAAAAGGAATTATAGTAATACTTGAAATAATATCATAGGAATATTTTATGACAAAAGAAGAGTTATTAGAGAAAATGATAAAAGACGGATCCCTGCGTCCAATTATATCTGCTGACCAGTTTAAAGAAGCAAAAAAGACATTAGTGGACTTATTATCAGATGTACACAAAGCGGAAAATATTACACTAAATGCTATAATTCCAGAACCAGACGAAGAAAGAAGATAAGAAGGTAATAAATAGCGGGGGATAGTAACTTAAACTATGAGTGTGTTTGCATTCTTGTATGTGTTTATATTGTGTTTCTATCCACCTAGTGGTAATATAGTACTATATTATCATTGTATTTGGAGGTGTACATAATGGAAAATAAGCAGGTTCAAAAACATGGTACCAAGATAGGTATTTTACAAAAATTGCTGATTTTTATTGTAGTTTGCTTTGCATTATTATCTATTATTTCTGTATTTGTCACAAAGAAAAAAGTTGATAATGCCTTAAAAGAAAGTAAAGGTGCAACTTTAGTTAGTCTATGCGAGGCAAAGATAAACAACCTGGAAGATATGCTCGCATATCAAAGAGCAACGGGCCTTACTCTTGCTGAAAATGAAGTGATAATTGATGCTCTTATCGCAGAACAGAACGGAACTGGAACTGCAGAAATGCAAAAGCGCGTAGAAAAAATTATCAATGACGTTGCGAATGCAAATCCTGTCTATGAAAATATATTTGTTGCTAGCGCGGCAACAAAATTTGGTTATGCTGATATTCATGATGGAGCAACTTTACATCCGGCGGAAGAACAGACCTATTTGGATTTGGAAAGTGGTTCTACCGATATGATTGCAAAAGCAAGTATTGCGACAACCTCTGGCAAGGCAATCTATGTTGTAGCTTATGCAATAAAAGATGGCTCTGGAAAATTCCTCGGAGAGTTATGCCTGGGGATAGACGTTGCTGCAATGACTCAAAGTATTATTAATGAGGAGAATTATTCTGTAACTATTTCTTCCACGCAGGGTGTTATTTTAGCCTCACCGGATCCTGAACAGATTGGTTTTGACATTACAACTGTGAATCCAACCTTTGTTGATGATATTGTGGCTGAACCTGTTGGCGCGTTTGAACACACAAATGAACTAGGTCAGGATTTATTCTCTGGATATATGTCAAATGGTAACTTTTACATTGAAGTAGCTGAAAGCGCCAGCGTTACCTCATCAATGGTAGGCAAAGTTACAAACAGTCTTGTTAGCACCTTGATTCTTCTTTCTGTAATTATGGCGGTTGTTTTAGGAGTTGTAACCTTTATCTTTATTAGACCACTTCGCTCTATCGCTCACGAGATTGGTGGAGCAGCAATTGCACTTCAGAATAATTGCTTAGACTTGAAGCATCGTATGAAGGAAAAGGGAAGAGATGAGGCTGCAGAGATTGCAAAAGCATTTAACATCCTTATGGATGGATTAGACAATGCAATTGTTTCCGTTAATGATTGTTCTTCTGATATTATTTCTTCAAACAGAGTAATTGGAGCAAGCATTGATGATTCAAACCAGAGAGCAGAAAGTATTGGTGCACTTACTGAAGAGCTTACCTCAAGTATGACTGAGGTAATGGATAGCACTGCATCTATTGCAAATGAAATCAATGTATTGAAAGATACCGTAAATGAAGTAAATGCTTCAACAAAGGAACATATTTCATTTATCGATGAAATCAAGACACGTGCCGGACAGGTGAAGGAACAGACAATTAGTAATAAGGTTGACATTCTTGAAACAATTAATGGAAAGTCAAAGGATCTTGATATTGCAATTGAAGAGTCAAAGCAGATTGATAAGATTACATCACTCACAGAAGAGATTCTTGCTATTTCTGATCAAACAAACCTTCTTGCACTGAATGCTTCTATTGAGGCAGCAAGAGCTGGAGAAGCAGGAAAAGGCTTTGCCGTAGTAGCAGAGGAAATACGTACACTTGCAGACAACTCAAAAGATACTGCTAATAATATTCAGGTTATTACAGAAGAAGTTGTTCGCAGTGTTAAAAACTTAATGAATAATTCTAATGAAATTATCAAATTTATCATTGAAAGAATCAATACCGACTATGAAGGCTTTACTGATGTAACATCAACCTATTATGATGATGCTGAGAGAATGGCTCAGATTATTGCTGATTTCTCTGCTCAGATTGCCAATGTTGCAAATACAACAGAAACGATTGATGAATCTGTTCATGGCATAAATCAAAATATTACTGAATGTACACATGGAATTGAAGATACTGCAGACAGTGCTCAGGATTTGATTACTGCAATCAGCGATATTTATGAGAAATCAAATAATACAACAAGTACCTTAAATACATTAAAAGACAATTTGAGCCGTTTTGAAGCATAATAATATGCAAGGCATTTTAAAAGAATAGTAAAAACAAAAAGAACCAACTCGAATGAGTTGGTTCTTTTTGATTATTATCCTAACTTTATTCCTGACCTGCAACTGGAACATTCTTTAAAAGAACAGCACGAGGTCCATCATAGCGGCTATTTACATAGCGCTCTGTTGAGAAGGTCATATCTTTCTGCAAATCAATGAAATAGCCATTGATTGATCCGCCAGTTACTGGCGTCACCGTTTCGCCATCATATAAATATGCTAAACGAATTTCACCACCGAAGTAGCCACTCATAGAATCCATATGGAAGTCAGAGAAGGTTACCACGTGAAGATATGGTTCCTTTTTCATCTCCTCAAAGCTTATCGTTCCATTGGTCGACTTTACGGCAGAAAATTCACCGGTTGGCTCAACTCCTAAATAGTAGGAAAGACGAGCTGGTCCATGAATGTTTGCAAGCACGCCGTCCTCAACAAGAGGCATATCCTGCATTGCAATACCTTCTCTGGAGTATGGAGTTTTAGCAAGGAAGGTAAGATTTACCTTTTCTCCTGTTACATCATCTCCCTGGACACTGGTTCCCTTTTTCCAATCAGAATAGCCTGGATAAATATAACCAACATGGCTTCTCTCTGCATAATAGGACATAAGTGTCACAACTGCTTTCTCAGAAAGAATGATATTGTAATTACCCTTCTTTGGAGCCTGTGTAGCAGCGGCGCGGGCTTGCACGGTTTCAAGTGCGGTTTTGGCCTGCTCAGAAAGAGCCTCTGGTTCAAGGTCGGTATATGCAAACTGCTGATGAATTTCAACATCCTTAGGCTCTCTTGCCTGAACCACAAACTCACCATTGATATCATACTCAGCATAGCTTACATCCGTACCAGCCGAAGATAAAATCGAAATTTCCTTGCGATTTACAAAGAGCTCTGCTGAATTAATCCAGCTCCTTTCCTCGCAGTCAGTCTTGTATAAAGCAGCAACCATTGTATCACAGACTTCGCTTAAAGTCATAGAAGCAGCCTTTCCCTTTGCTGGAATTGGATTTGCTACCAATGGCTTAGGAAGCTCAAAGAATGGGTTTGCTACAAAGGATGCGGCAAAATAAGCATTCTTAATTTTCTCATTCACGCTTGAGACATCCATTCCTGGAGCAATTAAGATGGTCGAATGGCCACGGAATTTTGCACCATCCTTTTCGAAATCATTGAACACCGTCACTTCATAGGTTGTTGTATCAATCATACGGCGGGTGTCTAAGTTCTTTTTAATAAAATATAATTCTGCTGCCTGAAGCTTCTCACAATTGATTCTCCAGGTGGCAATGCCCTGATCAAGAAGGGCATTCTTGATTACTTGAATCATTTTATAATCATCTCCTTTATCCCGAAAAATCTTATCCTAAACGAATTTTTGCCTTGATGTATGGGCCACCGTCAGAAACCTTAACCCATTCCTTGTAGCCCTTACCACACATACCACTTCCAGAAAGCTCCTTTGCGTCGCTCATCATGGAGATAGACTTTAATAAATCTGGCACATATCCGGTTAACACAATTGGAGAAAATACCTTTCCAGTAAACTGGCCATTCTTAATTTCGCGTGCCACGCTTACCATACACTGAATTCCCCAGTTCTTAGGATCTTCCATTCCGCTGGAAGCATCTGAAAGCAAAAATCCATAGTCGATAGATGCAATCATATCTTCGAGCTTATCGGTACCAGGCTCAAAAAAGGTGTTGGTCATACGGGTGTAAGCCTTATGTGAGCTTGCCTCACGACGGCCATTTCCAGTTGGCTTGCAGCCAAGTGCGAGGGCGGCCTGTGCATCACAAAAGCCAGTCTTTAGAACACCCTTGTCAATTACAACGGTATCAGTTGTAATCGTTCCTTCATCGTCGAAGAAGAAGGTCGCAGTCTGGTGCTCGATTGCAGCACCATCATGCATGGTAACAAGTGGAGATGCAACGTATTCGCCAACGTTTGCCTTTGCAAGTGCTCGATCCTTTACGAACATATCCATCTCAACGCCGTGTCCAAAGGCTTCGTGAACAATCATTCCAGTAACCTCTGGGGTGCAGATGCAGTCATATTCGCCAGGAATCATTGGCTCTGAAATCATAAGAAGCTTTAAGGTCTCTGTTACCTCTGGAATCAAAGGTTCAAAGTTATTCATCACTTCAATTCCACAGTCTCCGGAAATAGGGCGGTAGGCAACCTTCATTTCCTGTCCGCGAAGACCGATTCCAACCATTGCGCCATCGGACCAGAGAATGTTCTGCGTCAAATCCTTGTTCTTTGAAAGGAAAATCTTGTGATAAATCTGGTACTCAAAACGAATTTGTGCATCCATAACCACTTCATCGGATTCAATTAGCTTTTTTCGAAGCTCTGATAAGCGCTCAATAATTTTTCCATCTCCGTAGGTTGTTGGATCAATTTCAAACTCAGAGGACTTTTCAAAGGTTACAGCCTCATCGCTCAGCGGCCCGTAAATGTTCTTAGAAACCTCAGCAGGAAGCTTTCCAGCCCAAGGCATAAGTCTGTCAGAGATTGCATCTACGATCTCTGGAATGGCTTCCTTTGTCAGATCGTTGAAGGCGTACTCACCATAGCTTTCACCATCATATATGCGTACTACAAAACCAACCTCTGTCATCCAATCAGATTCTACGATGTTGATTCCGTTTCCGGACACACTATAGCTTTTTGCAGAAGAATCGTTTGCCAAAATGGATGCATACGGATACTTCGCAAGAAGTAAGTCTAAAAGCTCCTTCATAAGAGGCTTCTTGGAAACTAGAATTTTGCTTGATTCTACTTTCATATTTACTCTCCTTATTACAAGTTTCGTTCTTTGTATATGCTATTACAAAGACAATTTATTGTATCATTTTTTGTATAAAAACAATATGAGAAATTAGTATAACCTAAACCTGGGGTATACTTATATTGTCTCAATTATTTATAATATAATCATAATAAATCAATCACATTTTTATTGGAAAGAGTGACAAAATGGATAAAAGAAAAAAATTTATTTTTTTAACGGAAACAGGAACAAAAGTGCCAACACAGGAGGCAATAGATACGATTTCAAATATGGCGCCTTTGGTTAATTTTACAATGATTGCTGGTCCAAATTTAAATGACAAAAAGCAGTTCATGGATGCTTTGAAGAATCACGAGATTGATCAAATCGTACTCTCATTCGTCGAAAATGGGAAACCAACAATGTGCCTGTTTGATGAAGAAGATAATGAAGAAATTTTAGAGTATATACGAGATAATTATTTCCAGTGCAACACCAGCTGGGAATTAATAAAATCGTTTTATGATTCTTTTGCAGAATAAATAGAAAAGCTATCACTATATTAATCTTCGCATTATTACCTCGAATTACCTCTTTTATCAAATAATCAAGTTTTTCAAGAGGTAATTTTTTGCGTCTCATTTTATAATTACCTCTTATATTGCGCAATAGAACTATCAAAAGAGGTAAAAAATCAATAGCTTTTTTGTGATTACCTCTAACCAAATATAAACATTAATTCAGAGAGGCATTTTGTGTGAACAAATGCCTCTTTATGATTTGTTCAATTTAAGAAGAGAGGTAATTCACAAAAAGCAGTCAGAAAAATACCTCTGCGATTTGCTTATAAAGCGGAACAAAGAGGTAATCATGTTTGTGCATACAAAAAATTACCTCTTTACCAAGCGCACCGAGCCAATAAAGAGGTAATCATGTTTGGGCGCACAAAAAATCACCTCTCTACCATGCATATCAAGTACAAAAAGAGGTATTCATATCGGGACACGCAAAAAAATACCTCTATGCCTGCACATAAAGCAGCGCAAAGAGGTATTTTGTTATGGCGGTGAGGAAAATCGACTGCATGCTTGCGTGCAAGGAGATTTGACGACCGCTTATCAGAGCGAAACTCGCAAAGTGTGTTTCGTCTCTGTCTGAACGCTTGATAAAAAAAAGCGCTTTTTATTTATTGTAACCTTTCCAGAGGAAGAATCTAGAAACCTTCTTCTGATAGGTCGTATATTCTGGATATTTTGATTTGCTTATGTCTTCTGCAAAGGTTGAGCTTCCAATGAAGAGAATGATCAAAAGAAGCGCTCCAATCAGGCTCCAGTTAAAGATGCCAATTCCCGCTCCGATAGAGAAGAGATAGAAGCAAATCCAGGTTCCCTGCTCAGCAGCGTAGTTTGGATGGCGGCTAAAGTTCCAAAGACCAACGGTACAGAAGCCCTTGTTGTAAGGTGCAGGCATTTCGTCGAGGGTTTTTCCTT
The DNA here is from genome assembly GCA_045641385.1 of Agathobacter sp. GTDB lineage: Bacteria > Bacillota > Clostridia > Lachnospirales > Lachnospiraceae > Roseburia. The sequence continues at coordinate 11,883 of JAZUGV010000049.1, forward strand.
CAGCAAGAAGAGCCTTCTTTTTACACTGAAACTTCCACATCTGTGAATCAGCAATGGCTTCGAAGATGATGCAAGAGAGCATAAGCACAATTGCAACAACATCCATCCAGTGGAAGGTAACTGCTGAATTCATTGAGACAAGTGCTGGGAAGGTAATGATTAATACAAGCACATTCTGATAAAGCGAAATAAAGAAGAGATTAAAGAATGCCCATTTCCAGTGAGGCTTAAATTCCTCTCTCTCTCGAAGAATAACCCAACGATAATCCTCTTCGCCAGTCCAGAATTTTAACTTGTAAGCACCCTTTTTCGCGAAGTTGTAGGTGAGGCGAATACCCCATAAGGTTGCAAGAATCGCCATAATAACAAGGCGAGGCTGCATGCCGCTTTTTATTGCGATTACCCACACATAAATTTCAGGAAGAATACTCCAAAGCTTATCCATTTGGCTATTATTGTTAGTGAGTTCTCCAACAATGAAGCAGTAAAGAAAACTACAGCCGGTAATGATGCCGAGAATGATAAGAGTTTCTATCTGATTCTGCTCTAAGGCTGGTCCAACTGTGAAATAAAGAATTGGGCAGGCGATGATAGAAACTGCAAGAATTACAGCGACTGCAATAAGTACACTTTTTTTCATGATGATATCCTTTCTTTTGACATATACTTTGTTATAATATAATAAAAATTGTGTAAAATCAATTTAAAGTTTCCAAATGGGAAATGGACTGGAAAAAGGGAACAAGATGGAGCGCAGAATTAGTGAATAGTGTAGGGGGACACAGTTATGAAATACGATTTTACAACGATTATGGACAGACGTGGCAGGGATGCGATTGCAATCGATATGCCAGGCAAGGGCGGCGGCTTTGCGCCACCAGCACCAAAGGAGGGCTTTGATATTATTCCGATGTGGGTTGCGGACATGAATTTTCCAACCGTGCCAACGATTCAGGAAGCAATTATTGAGCGAGTGAAGCATCCTGCCTTTGGATATTTTGAGGCCAGTGATGAATATTATGATTCAATTATTGACTGGCAGACGAAAAGAAATGGCGTAATAGGCTTAGAGAAAAAGCATATTGGATATGAGAATGGGGTTCTTGGTGGGGTGTTAAGCGCTTTGACCAGTTATGCAAACCCAGGTGATGCAGTGCTTTTACATAGTCCAACCTATATCGGGTTTACGATGTCACTTGAAAATAATGGTTTTCATATCGTTCATAGTCCATTAATCAGGGACGAGAAGGGCGTATGGCGCATGGACTATGAGGATATGGATAAAAAGATCAAAGAGCATCATATCCATGTGGCTATTTTTTGCTCGCCTCACAATCCTTGTGGAAGAGTATGGGAAAAGTGGGAAATCCAAAAGGCGATGGAGGTCTATAAGGAGAATGATTGCATAGTTATCTCTGACGAAATTTGGAGTGATCTTATTCTCTTTGGAAACAGGCACATCCCAACCCAGTCTGTTTCGGAGGATGCGAGAAACAGAACCGTGGCGTTGTATGCGCCAAGCAAAACCTTTAATTTGGCAGGCCTGGTAGGTAGTTACCACATCATTTATAATGATACACTTAGGGACCGAGTGGATGCCAAGTCCAGCAAGTCTCATTACAATGAGATGAACGTGCTGAGTATGCACGCGTTGATTGGAGCATATAAGAAAGAGGGACATGAATGGCTCGATGAGTTACGTGAAGTACTGGCACAGAATGTGGAATATGCCTATGCTCATATAAAAGAGAATTATAAGGGCATCGAGGTGTTCAAGCCAGAAGGCACTTATATGCTTTTTCTGGATTGTACAAAATGGTGCAAAGAGCACAATATGACAATAGAGCAGTTAGAACAGGCTGGATGGGATGTGGGAGTCACCTGGCAGGATGGATGCATGTTTAAACATCCATGTGCAATCAGAATGAATCTTGCGTTGCCGTTTAGTCGAGTGCAGGAAGCCTTTGAAAGATTAGATCAATATGTTTTTCATGTATAAAAAGGAGGAAGGTTACATCGTTAACCTTCCTTTCTTTACTGTATAGGAAATTGCTCCAATTTCCTATACAGTAAAAAGGCTCCGAGAGGAAAATGGACCACGAACCCCGTCCCCCAGGCTCACCCTTCATAAAACCTTAATAATTCTTAAGGGTTTTATGCCTTGTTCAAAAAAAGAATTGTCATTATTCTAATGACACACAGGTACGAAAGGAGAGAGAATATGAAAAAATATTTCGTAGGATTACTGCTTGGAACGATGGGATTGATGTTAGTGGCATGCGGCTCGAAGGATAAAGCGGCTGATGCAAGTGGGGCTGGTACCCAAGCGACAGAAAACGCTTCAATGGATACATCAGATACGGAAATATATGAGAGCGAAGGTATGCCAAACCCATGGGTTGATTCTGATCAAGAGGGAGTACTTGCGGCTACGGGATTTCGTTTGGTTGCACCAGAAGGAGCTGTGAATGTGGCTTATAGCTATATGCCAAGCACTGGTATGGCGCAGATGAATTTTAACGTGGGTAATGCAATGTGCGTGTATCGTGTACAAACAACCGATGGGTTAGAGGATATTTCTGGCATATACTGTGACTGGGATTATACGGAGAAATCTTCTATATCTGGTATGGAAGCAATGCTCTATGGTTGCACGAGTGGGCAAGAAGGCGAGTATATTGATAACCTTGAAATCACAAGGGTTGTTAATTGGTATGATGCGCAGAACAAGGTTACCTACTCATTTTCTACGATAGGCACAAATATTGATGGTATGGATAATACGGTTTTTGCAGAAGAATTATATCACTTGTCTATGAGTGGCTCGGAACAATAGAATTTACTTGTTAAATACACGACTTTTGCGATACACAATGTTTCCAATTTTGCCGTCTGCGCGTCGCATTCCTTCTTCAAAACGCATTGCCTTTGCAATGACAGGCTCAGTATCACCCATAAAATCAAATGGCAAATCATCGGTGTCGCCGCGCTTGATGTCGTCACATAGTTCGATTAATCCGTCGATTAATGCAGCTGGGGCTTCGATGGCGCCGTGACACAAATAAACAACTCTGTATTTTCCGGCTAAGCGTTTCTTTAATTGGAGGAGCATTTCCTGATAATTCTCTACGGTAGAGCTAAATTGCTCGTCAAACAGGAAGGTGAAAACATTTCCCGCATCACCCATGACAAGGACCTGTTCCTCCTGCACCAGGAGTGCGAAAGAACCCTGCGTATGTCCAGGTGCGGCAATCATTTCAATATGCAAACCGCCGAGGTCAAAGATTTGTCCATCGCACAAATCCAGGTAGTCAGGATCTCGTTCTGGAAGAAATTCATGGATATCAAGCTTGACCTCTGGCATGCCAGGATAGTTGCAGCTGCGCATTGCATAAGCGTAGCGTGCTTCTACAGACTGCATGGTTTTGTGAATGTCATAATCCTTGTGACTCATATAAATATTCTTGTCAGAAAATTCGATAGATCCCATTGCGTGGTCAACATGGCCATGTGTGATTACCACTTCATAAGGCTTGTCCGTCAAAGAATCCACGAGCGCTCGAAGACCTGGGTAACCAACGCAGGTGTCCATTAAAAGTGCTTTGGTATCCCCTTCAAACAGATATAGGTTTTCTCCTGATTTTGAGTGAATGCAGGTGATATGTTCGTTGATTCGTTCAGAATTAAAATATTGCATAAATCGCTACCTCTTTTGATGAATACTTAATACAAGTATATCACATTGTGGTAAAATATATGTGATTCATTGCAAAAAAGCGCGCGCATTTCAGAGGGATCATAGTCATTATGAAAAAAAATCGTGTTGTATTTATCTTGTTAATCGTTTCGATTCTTTGGGTCGTTGCATATTACTGGGTGGGCATGATTTGTCATCCAGTTAGCAATCAATTAAATGACAGAACCTGGGTTGACATCAATAAGGACTGGGCTGAAGTATTTCCAGATGGACATACGGAGTCTGTAGATTTCCCAACGAGAATATCTGGAGAAGAATTTACGATTGATGGGGAAAAGAAGACACAAATTGTGATTTCCAGAACACTGCCAGATCTGGAATTGAGCAACGTGGCATTGATATTTTGGATTGATGCGAATGCTGTTGATATTTACATAGATGGAATGTTAAGAGAGAGCTACGAGGGATACCTGAGTACGCCGTTTGATCACGAAGGTGCACCCCACTATCAGTGGCACTACCTGACTTCAGAAGACCGTGGGAAAGAGCTGAAGTTAGTTTTTACACCTTACCACCATGGTATCATTAAATTTCATGATTTTTATCTGGGTACAGATGGCTATCTCCATAAGATTGTATACAGCCCTTATATTTTTAAGGTGGCACTTTCAATCGTTATGATGCTATTAAGCTTGATATTTGCAGCGATTGCAGGATTTTTTGAGCACATTTTGAAAGAGGAGGTCAGCTTAAAATATTTTTGCTGGTCTATTTTTGTTACCGCGGTCTGGCTGTACTGTACTTCCATTGGGAAGGCAACCTGGGGCGGAAACCCGGCTGTATTGCGAGATGTTGCCTACCTGATTGTGGCAATTTTCCCTATCCCGTATCTTATCTTTTTGAATGTGATTCAGTATCACAGATATGACAGGCTCTATAAAGTTATGATGGGAATCTCTTTTGCTTTGTTTGCAGTTCTGTTTTTACTAAATCTGTTTTCAATAGTAGAAATTACGAGAACTCTTGTGATTGCACAGGCGGTTGATGGTTTGGAGGCAACCGTTGTTGTTATTTTGCTGTTCGTGGATATGATTCGCAATTTCGGAGATCGGCGACATCGAATTTCCTATGTCATTTTTGGCCTTTTGATTGCATGGTTCATTTGGCAGTTTGTGCGTTATATTTTTGCCTCAAAGACAACTTTGAATGCTGACCCGATTGCGATTTCTCTTTTAATCTGTATGTTCCTGGGATTTGGAAGTATGGTGCAGCAAATTTACACTCTTGCGCAGAAGCGTTTGAAGGCTGAGGCTGAGACGGCAGCAAAAAGTGATTTCCTTGCAAAAATGAGCCATGAGATTCGTACTCCAATTAATGCTGTGATTGGAATGTCAGATATTTTATTGCGCGATGAGCTGACAGATAAGCAGAAGGAGTATATGGAGGTTATTGGTAGCTCTGGGCGCTCCCTGCTCAACATCGTGAATGATATTCTTGATTTTTCGAAGGCGGAAGCCGGAAAAATGGAGTTGATTAAGTATGTTTATCAGACACAGGAAATGTGCCGTGAATTAGAGGTTCTGCTGGGAAATCGAGCGGAGGAGAAGAATTTACGCTTTTCCATCCATGCGGATGCTAATTTGCCTGAATATTTGTATGGGGATCGACAGAAGCTTGGACAGGTTATTATCAATCTGGTGAACAATTCCATCAAATTTACTGAGGTCGGAGGAGTAGATTTATATATTGAAGTGACAGACCGCACAGAGCAGGATGTAGAACTGACTTTTCGAATTAAGGATTCAGGAATTGGAATAAAAAAAGAAGATCTGGAGAAAGTTTTTGAAGCGTATGAACAGACTGACTCAAAGAAGTCCATGAAGGAGGGAACTGGTTTGGGGCTTTCCATCAGCAGGCAAATCGTTGCGCTGATGGGATCTGAAATCACTGTAAAAAGTGAGTATGGAAAGGGCAGTGAGTTTTCTTTTGCGATTCGTCAGGACATTATGAATGCAGATGATTTCGAGGAGTCACAGCGACAGATGGTTGCAACGGAGGCCGCTTTGCCAATGAATTCGGCAGTTGTTGATTTTGTCGCGCCAGATGCAAAAATTCTTGTAGTGGATGACAATCCAGTCAATTTAAAGGTGGTAGCGGGACTACTTGAATCAACCCAGATTAAGGTAGATACCTCTGAAAGTGGGAAGGAAGCGATTTCTCTTGCAAAGGCTCATCAATATGATTTGATTTTCACAGATTATATGATGCCTGAGATGAATGGAATAGAGGTAATGAAACGGATTCGAATGCTTTCAGAGTTCTATGAGAAGCTTCCGATTATTGCATTGACCGCAGATGTCACAGCAAGCGGACGCAATGATTTGCTAAATTCTGGAATGACGGATTATCTGTCTAAGCCGATTGAGGTGGAACAGCTTTACAAAATGCTGTATGAGTGGCTTCCTTCAGAAAAGAGAATCAGTGTAGATGTGAAGGACTCTGCCAATACTGCTTTTATTGAGGTTGACATTGATGGAATCGATGTTTCGAGCGGAGTGAAATACAGCGGAAGCTATGAGAGGCTAAAAGGACTCTGGGGCGACTACGCTAAGCTGGCGCGCCATAAGGCAAAGCTCATTCGCCAGTATGTTGAAACGAAGGAGTGGGAGGGATTTCGAATTGAGGTTCACGCGCTAAAAAGTACTTCACTAACCATTGGCGCGAGTGAACTTTCAGAGCGATTTAAACAGCTGGAACAATTGGCGATAGAAGGAAAGGCTGATATAATAGAAAGCACAGTGGAAGCCACGCTGTTGGAATATGAGCAATTGGCAGATCGCCTTGAAAAACAGACAACGACAAACGAATTGTCTGTTCATGAAAATTCAGAAATTTCTAGTGCTTTGTTAAAGCAAAAACTGGAGGAATTAATCGAAGCAACAAATCTGTTTGATATTGATGCAGTAGATGCAGCAGTTCATTTTGTAGTAACACATCGTGTTGGGGAAAATTTACAGGAACTGATTTCGCAGCTGGAAATGTATGCGGCTGATGTTGATTACGATCAGGTAAAAGAAATAGCAATTGAGATGATTAGCAGGATAGAGGAAGCATAATGTCAAAAGTAGTAATTATGAGCGAACGAATTGGATTTCGCGAAGTCGCTTTAAAAGAAGAATTAATCAAAATAGACTTAGAGGTGTCTGCAATTACCTTTAAGCTGAGCGCTATCCATGATGAAATCTGCGAAGCAGACCTTTCAATTTTGTTTGTCACAGAAAGTATTACCGATTATTATAAGGAGCTTGTTTATCTGAAGGATCAGCTGATTGAATTGAATTGTCCATTGTATGTTATAGGTGATACCAGTTATCTGGAGTCGATATTAAGTGTGGCGCTGATTAAGAAAAAATATGTTTATCAGTTTGACAAGGAGCGATTGCTTAAAGATATCAGGGATGCGGTTTCGGTTCGAGAGGCCAGGCAGTATCGCATTTTGGTGATTGATGATTCCGGCGTTACCCTGCGCAACGTTAAAAATGTTCTCGACGATAAATATGATGTACAGATTGCAAACTCTGCAGTGAATGGAATCAAGTGCATGTCAATCAAAAAGCCTGATTTGATTCTATTAGATTACGATATGCCCGTGTGCAATGGCAAGCAGGCCTTAGAAATGATACAGCAGGACCCGGCCTTTGCGAGCATACCAGTATTTTTCCTGACCGGACGAAGTGATCGTAACACCGTACTTGCCGTGATGTCACTGCATCCAAAGGGATATATTCTAAAAACCAGTGGGGCAGATGAGCTGGTTCGTGTGGTAGATAATTTCTTTGCGCAGTTAAAGGGGGAACTATTGAATTAATAAGCCCTCAATTACTAAATTTATAGTTTGATGATTTATATAACAGGAAAGCGCCTTGGCAAATGCCAAGGCGCTTATTTCTCTGTTTGTTAGCTTATAAGTCATTTTCAAAAGAATCTAGTTTCCAAGAAGCTCAGAAAGTCGATTGGCCGCTGCATTATATTCTTGGTCATCCTCAATGTAGACCACAATTGGGTTATGTTCTTCATCTTCTTCCATACGGTAAAGCATAATTGGCGCCTGCAGATTTACGTTATGGTTTTCATCCATAGGCAGAAGAGCAGCGTATGTGTTGGAATCAACGTCAAAGCTGGCCATGACTTTACATTCAACGGTAGAACCGTCCGCCATATCTAAGGTGACAAATAAATCTTTTACTTCCTGTTTTTTGATTTCCATTGTTATCTCCAATCTTTTCTTATTTTTGTTTAAAGCGATATTTGATACGTTCTTCCTTTACAATGAGTTCCTCTTCACGTAAGATGCTGACCAAGCTTGGCTCGTAATAGTCATAGTAGACGATGGTCTTATTTATGGCAAAAGGATTTTTGTTGAACTTGATGCCGTCTACATTTATCTGATATGCACCAGATATTTCCACTCTGTGTGTGACAGGATCGTAACGGCAGGAAGAGACTGCATTAAGGTTGAGCGTTTCACTTCGAATGAATTTTTCGGAATTGTCTGCAGCAGGATCTGGGCTGGTATTTTGAGTTTTTCCGTGTATGATTCGATATAATACTCCATCCTTGAGACAGAAGGTTTCGTCTACGACATTTGGGGTGACGGACAAAAATGCACTCCATGGAATAAAACTTAAAAATGCAAACAGATATCCAAATAGTATCGTTGTAATGAAGGCTGTGTTCGCGTCTAAACGTTGATATTCACTTAATTTGCTCGCGTCGAAAAGCAACAGATAATACAAGAGGACTATGGTTGTTGCTACGAAGAGAATGCTGGTAATAACTTTAAAGGGGATAAAATTAGAATCATTTCTATTTCTGAGTTTTTTGATTTCTTTGATCTTGCTTTTTTGTGGTACTAAATATTTTTCCATGCGCTTCGTGTATTCCTTTATGCATCGTTCATTTCTGATGTTTGTTCTTTTATATTATATGTATTTTGGACTTTTTGTACACCTATTATTGAAACACCCCACAGAATCCGGAAATTTTCCAATCTGGGCGATATATACAAGCAGTTTAGTTGACTTTTACTCTTGCTTTAGTGGATGAAAATGATAAAGAAACTATACTGATTATCCGTTCTGCAATTATTGATGGAGAAGAAATCGAGTATTAATAAGCGTAAAAAAAGAGTCTTGGCTGATGCCAAGACTCTTTTGCTGTATTAAAGCGAAACTCTATTTTTATAAAAATTTCTCTGCAAATTCTCTGACGTTTTTCAAATCAGCTGCATCAGGATGATTTTTATGCATTACAGAAAATGAACCTCTGCAGTGGAATTCCTGCTCATCCATAGCAATGTTGTTTTCCTCTGCAATTTTCTTTACCTGCTTGTAGGTGGATGGCAGAAGAGCAGCAGTACTGATATTAACGATTTTGCCAATCTTATCCCTGTTGGCCTTGAGGAATTCGATTACCTCTGCGTCAACACCAGCAGCGTAGACAGAACTTCCGAGGAATAATATGTCGACATTCTCAGTGAGAGGTGATGCGGTTGTAAGGGCTTCTACATTTACGACAGAAGCGACTTCGTCAGCCAATTTCTTGGTGTTTCCTGATTTTGTATAATATCTTACAGCATATTTCATAGTAGTTCTCCTTTGTACATGATTTACACGGATGTATCGATTGAATACAATTGAATAGTACAAAATTTGCGAGCGGTTGTCAAGTAATATGTTTTGGAAGAACAATTTTTAGAAATCAATGTCGCGCTTTTACTCCGGTTTTTCCCACACATATCCGCGGCTGTCAATGGTTACATTGACTGAGATGCTAATCAGATCGTTATATAAATCAGCCTGCTTGGTTTCGTCCTCAACATAGTAGGTTTTTCCACCTTCCTGAAGAGCAGGGATTATTTGGACTTCAATTCGTTCGCCTAAAGCGTCCTCTATGAAATGCAGTTCAAGCAGCATCGTGCTTAGTGTGTTTGCGTTGAACCAGAAATTTCCTAAGCTGTATATGATGGGCGCATTATTATAATATTCTATGCCCTGCAAACAATGTGGGTGGGCACCGATAATTGCATCCGCACCAGCATCGATAAATAGTCTTGCATCTCTTTTCTGGACCTGTTCTAGCACAGTCGAATATTCTTTTCCCCAGTGCACATACGCAATGACAAAGTCGGCGTTTTCTTTGGCATTTTTGATTTCTTCAAGAAAAAGCTTTGTGTCATAGCAACGTAAAATTCCAGGACGATCCGGTGTGGCCTGTGGAGTATAGCGGTGCTTTTCTGCTCGGGATGCTGATACAATGGCAACGGTTTTCCCATCTGCCTCAAAATAATATGGCTGCATGGCTTCCTCAAGATTATGTCCTGCACCAACATAAGAAATTCCTGCATCAGTTAAGGTGTCCAAGGTATCGATCAGTGCGTCGCGTCCGTAATCATACACATGATTGTTTGCAAGATTTGCTAAATCAACGCCTAAATCCTTTAGTACAGACACATAAGCTGGATTCCCGCGAAAGGTAAACGCTTTTCCGGAAAGTGCTTTTCCTCTGGTTGAGTAGGTAAATTCGTTGTTAAGGACACACAAATCGGCATCCTGCATATGGCTGATGAGTGTCGGCGATATACAGTCAACAATCCCGTTTTCCGCTGCTTCATAATTGTTTGTCGTAATGGCATCCTCAGCAAGGGAGAAATCTCCGGCAAAGCATAGGGTAAAGGAATAGCCATTATAGGATGCACTTGTATCTGGCTGTTCACAAAGCTGTGTTTCCGTAGACAGGATAGTGGTATTCTGCGTTTTTATGCTGGTTTTGCCACAGCCAGTAAGTAGAATGACACAGAGTGTTATAGCCAACATTTTGTTTCTTTGTTTTTGCATAATTGTTCCTATATCTGGAAAGTAATAAATAATAAATAAGGAAAGGCTATATAGCCTTTCCTTTGTCAGTTTTAGTCTTCGTCATCAGAAGCGTCAGCACTCCATACCTGGCGCTTACGAGCCATTGCATCGCTCTCAAGATATTCGTCGTAGGTGGTAATCTTATCAATCATAGAACCATCTGGCATAAACTCGATAATACGGTTCGCGGTGGTCTGTACAACCTGGTGGTCACGACAAGAGAAAATGATTACACCTGGGAATTTCATCATTCCGTTGTTTAAGGCAGTGATACTTTCCATGTCAAGGTGGTCTGTTGGTTCATCAAACATAAGAACGTTGCTGCCCATAATCATCATGCGGGAGAGAAGTACACGAACCTTCTCGCCTCCGGATAATACGCTCATCTTCTTGACACCGTCTTCTCCTGCAAAAAGCATACGACCAAGGAATCCACGAACATAGGTTGCATCCTTGATCTCAGAGTACTGGGTTAACCAGTCAACGATGAGGTCGTTGGTAGCAAAGATTTCGGTGTTGTCCTTAGGGAAGTAAGACTGGCTTGTGGTAACGCCCCACTTGTAAGAACCGGAATCAGGCTCCATCTCGCCTGCAAGAATCTTAAAGAGAGTCGTTTTTGCAAGCTCGTTTCCACCGACAAGAGCAATCTTGTCATCGTGGTTTACAGTGAAGGTGATATTATCTAAAACCTTAACTCCATCGATGGTCTTTGAAAGGTTTTCTACAAATAATACATCGTTTCCGATTTCGCGTTCAGGACGGAAATCAATGTAAGGATACTTACGGCTGGATGGCTTGATGTCGTCAAGCTGAATCTTTTCGAGCGCCTTCTTACGTGAGGTTGCCTGCTTTGACTTAGAAGCATTTGCGGCGAAACGGGAAATGAAATCCTGTAATTCCTTGATCTTTTCTTCCTTTTTCTTGTTTGCTTCCTTCATCTGGCGAACCAAAAGCTGTGAAGATTCATACCAGAAATCATAGTTTCCTGCGTAGAGCTGAATTTTACCGTAGTCCATATCAGCAATGTTGGTGCAGACCTTGTTTAAGAAGTATCGGTCGTGGGAAACTACGATGACCGTGTTTTCAAAGTTGATTAAGAACTCTTCAAGCCATGCGATTGCATCGAGATCCAAGTGGTTGGTAGGCTCGTCGAGAAGTAAGATATCTGGGTTTCCAAAAAGTGCCTGTGCAAGAAGAATCTTAACCTTCATGGCACCTGGCATATCAGACATCATATTGTAATGTTCCTCAGTTGGAACGCCAAGTCCGTTTAAGAGGGTAGCAGCATCACTTTCTGCATTCCATCCGTCCATATCTGCAAACTCAGCCTCGAGCTCAGCTGCGCGAACACCATCTTCATCAGAAAAGTGTTCTTTCATATAGATGGCATCCTTCTCCTTCATGATGTCATATAATCTCTGGTTGCCCATGATTACGGTGTCAAGTACAGTATATGCATCATATTTGAAGTGGTCCTGCTGTAAGAAGGAAAGTCTCTGGCCAGGGGTGATTACGATATCACCGTTGGTTGGCTCAAGCTGTCCTGATAAAATCTTAAGGAAGGTTGATTTTCCAGCACCGTTTGCACCGATTAAGCCGTAGCAGTTGCGTTCGGTAAATTTGATATTAACATCTTCGAAAAGCGCCTTTTTGCCGAGACGCAAGGTAATGTTGTTAGCACTAATCATGTGTGATTCTCTTCTTTCTTATTAAAATGTGTTTAAACGCATCGCTTTATATTCTATCGTAAATTTCCTATTTTGCAAGTGGCAACTTGACCAAAGAAGTGCTATAATCAAACAGTACTTTGTGTATTGAGAGGGAATTATGTTAATTAATGAATTAAAACAGATGAATTTGCCGGTTCCTGCGGTGATTTTCTGTGGAAATATCAATGGGTTTAGCTGTGCTGATGCAAATGAACTTTTCTGTGAGATGCTTGGCTATTCCAGAGCTGAATTATTTGAGCTTGATTATACAAAACTGATGGAAGAGGAGAAGGCTGCTGAGACTGCGCTCGATTTATTTGAGCTGATGATGAGCAGAGATATCATCTCTTCGGAATTGTCTTTCCGACGTAAGGATGGCAGCCCATGCTGGGTTAAGGGGGCTGCAACCATCTATCGTCAGGAGGAAGATCTTACATATATCATTGCAACCTACACTTCAATTGACAAGCTTCGTCAATCGCAGGCTGAGGTAACGCGCTTATCTCAGAACGAATCGCTGATGAAGGAAGCTACAGGAGAAGTGCCTTTTGAGTTGCGTCTAAAGGATTGGTCACTTCTTGTTTCAAGCCGCTTTGATACTGTCCGTGAGGACGGGAAAAAGGTGAGTACGAAAGACTACTATGTTTCCTTTAAAGAATCTTTAGAAATGATTCACCCTCTCGACAGAGAGAGCTTTACGCGCGCCATGAAGGATGCAGCGGCAAAAGAGAAAAGCGGTATCATTGAGAATCGAATCAATATTGCAAAGGACGGAGAACAGGCAAACTTTAAATGGTTCCGCCTTTATTACCGCAGTATTGCCAATAAGAGCGGCAAGCCGACGAAGGTAATTGGAAGAAGCTTTAATATCGACGAGGATAAGCTTGATCGTGAGGCTGCACGCCGTGATTATCTGACGCATTTCTTTTTGAAGGGGGAAATTATAAAAGTAATCAATCAGCAGCTGACAGATCGTCCAGATTTGCAGCAGGTGCTGATGGTAATTGATATCGATAACTTTAAAAGCATTAATGACACCTTTGGTCATACCTTTGGTGACAATGTCATCATCGATAACGCAAATATTATTCGATCTATCCTGCCTGGTACGGCGCTGATTGGCCGCGTTGGTGGCGATGAATTTGTTGTGCTTTTGCGAGATGCTTCGATTGAGAAAGCCTCAGCCAAGGCAAAGGAGCTTTGTGAAGCACTGAAAAAGGAGTATACAGGCGAGAACATTGCACGTCAGATTTCTGCAAGTATTGGTCTTGCAGAGTTCGGCAAGCATGGAAATGATTACGAGAGTCTTTTTGAACAGGCTGACCGCGCGATGTATCGCGTCAAGAAGGCTGGCAAGAATAGTTTTCAGGTTGCAAATATTAAGGATAAAAAGCCAATCGAGCTTCGTGTTAAAAAATCAGAAGACCGCTTAAATATCAATGAAAACGATAAGCAGTTTATGATGTTTGCGGTAAATCTGATGACTCATGCGCGCAATATTGACGGATCCCTAAATATGCTTTTGAAGAGAATTGGGGATCAGTTCTCGTTGGAGCATGTGCTTTTGTTTGAAAATGTTCCAAACCAGAAATGCATGATATTAACCAACTATTACAGCGATAAATACGAGCTGTATGAGAAAACGACAGTCAGCAGAACGCAGGGATATTTTGACGATTTTGATATTTCTACGATGCAGATTTATGAGGGTGATTCGGCAACTGGAATTGACATTATTGATGCATTAAATCAGGATAAAGAAGCTGATACGGCACATATAAAAGCGATGGCTGTTTCACGCTATGAGTATATTGGAGGCCGTGATGGATTTTTATGCTTCCTCTCAGAAAAGGAGGAGTATGACTGGTCTGAGCATTTGCAGGCGATGCTGCTTGAATTGACAAGAATGATTTCCATTTTCGTTTCTTTGCGCTATCGAATGGATGAAAGCCAGGCGGAACTTCGTCATGTGCAAAGACGCGATCAGCTGACGGGTCTTTATAATTTCGAACCATTTAAGAGCAAGGCTGTGGCACACATTGAGCACGACAACAGTAATAATGTGTTTGCCTTAGAATACATGGATATCAGTAATTTCGGATATATTAATGAGAACTATGGCTATAAGATCGGTGACAGCGTGCTTAAGCATTTGGCAGAAGATTTGAAGGCACAGCCATATTTTGTTACAGGCTGTCGCATTTATTCGGATTTCTTTTTGCTTTTGTATGTCGGCGTGGATGAGGTATCGCTAATTGAGGATATCAAGGCGCAGCACCGCAGATTTTCAAATATGCAGAATTATCAGTACCCAAGCAGCGGCGTGGGTATCAGCAGTGGTATCTTTTTCATGGACAAAGCTTATCCGGACATGGATGCCGCCTTTGAAAATGTCACGCTTGCCTGGAAGCAGTCTAAGACCTCGCGCAAGAAGGAAATGTTTGTCTTCACGCAGGAACTGAGGGAAATTCGCTCCAGAGAACAGCAAATTCTGGGAGAATTTTACGAGTCTCTGTATCGTGATGATTTCCAGGTATATCTGCAGCCAAAGTTTGATCTGGGTAGCCGTAATGTATATGGAGCAGAGGCGCTCGTTCGCTGGAAAAAGCAGACGGGGGAAATTTTATCGCCAGCAAGCTTTTTGGATCCATTGGAAAAGATTGGTTATATCACGGAATTAGATTTCTATGTGTTTGAAGAACTTCTTCGCAATATGGTTCGCTGGAGCAAGCTCGGCAAAAGGGAACTTGTCTTTTCTACGAATTTCTCAGGGCGTCATTTTGAAAATGGTGGAAGGGATTTTATAAATCGAATCAAGCTGTTTATCAATAAATATCCGGTAAATCCAAACAACATTGAGCTTGAAATCACGGAGAGTGTTCTGATTCAGGAAAAGAATGTTGTCCTCGAATGCCTAAAGGAAATTCGCGAAATGGGATTTCGTGTGGCAATTGATGACTTTGGAACAGGCTATTCATCGCTGTCTATTCTTTCTGAGATTCCAGCAGATGTGGTAAAGATGGACAAGAGCTTTATCGACGCTGGTTTGACAGACAACAGAAAGGCACTGTTGTCTGAGTTTGCAAAGCTTGTGGAGGTCGCAGGAAAGGATACCATTTTTGAGGGAATCGAGACCGATGAGCAGGAAAAATTCCTTGCGGAATGTGGATATAAGCATGGACAGGGCTACATTATGAGTCGTCCAATTGCGCTCGCAGAGTTCGAAAAAATCTATCTGTAACTTGACTTAAGTTTCTTTACAAGGAATATGCGAAATGATAAAATTATAGACAGTAAAGGAGTTTGAGGAAAGAGATGACTATGGCACCTGAAGAGAAGGATCTTTTATCGCAGATAGATGCCTTTCGACAGAGAGCAGAATTGCTTCAGTCGGCGCTTGAAACGAAGCAGGTACAGGCAACAGAATTAGACCAGCTGGTATTTGAAAAGCAGGTCAAGGCAGAGGAACTTGAGCAGATTATTCAGGAGAGAGAAGCTCAGTCCAATGTGTTCACCAGAGTTGTCCGCGAGGAAATGGATTCCGTCATCGAACAGTTCACCTGTGAGCTTGGCAAGTTCGATGAGCTTATAAAACAGCAGAATAACGATGTGACCTGCTCACTTGCAGAGATTTCTTCTCAGCTTGAGCGTGTGGAAGCATCTACAGATAGACTTCCAGAGACGATTCACAAGGAAGGCGTACAGGTCTATCGAAACACACAGGAACTCATCAGACAGCTTGAGGAGCGTGTGGATTATATTAACACTGTAGACAAAAATGTAAGAAAATCAAAAGCACCGGGAATTGTAGCTGCGGTATTTAGTATCCTTAGCTTCCTGGGAGTTGCGTTTGTAATTCTTTTGTCTATGGGCATCATTCAGTTTTAACATAACGCGCTAGATAGTCGAAAAGGTCGCCTGTCTGGCGCGTATTTCACTTAAAGGGGAAATGAATGGAAAATAAAAACGTATGGGTAATTGGACATCGACATCCAGACACAGATTCTATCTGTGCGGCTATTTCGTATGCTTATCTGAAGAACCAGATTGATCAGAGCCATACGTATGTGGCAAAGAGCGCAGGCGAGATCAGCCCAGAGACGAACTACGTTTTAAAGCGCTTTCAGGTAGAAGCGCCGGAATATGTAGGGGATGTCGGTACACAGATTAAGGATATTGAGATTAAAAAGACAGAAGGTGTCTCTGGCAATATTTCCATGAAAAAAGCCTGGGAACTGATGCGCGAGAAGGATGTTGTAACTCTTCCAGTGGTCAATGAAAAGAACAAGCTTGAGGGACTGATTGTTGCGGGTGATATTGCAAAATCCTACATGGATGTCTTTGATACCGAAATTCTTTCAAAGTCAAGAACTCAGTTTCGAAGCATTGCTGAAACCTTATCGGGAGAGGTGGTTGCCGGAAATGAGCATGGATACTTTGTTCGTGGAAAAGCAGTGATTGCAACTGGCTCAGAAAAGACGGTGCGCGATATCTTAGAACCAGATGACCTTGTTATTTTAAGTGACCGCGATGAGATGATTCCCGTTTGTCTGGAGGAAGGAATCTGTTGCATGATTCTGACGAACAATCCACCAGTAAGCCAGGCAATCATTGACGAGGCAAATCGCAAGGAAATCATCATAATCAAAACTCCGTTTGATACCTTTACTGTGGCACGCCTGATTAATCAGAGTGTACCAATCAAGCACTTTATGACAAAGGATAAAATCATTCATTTCCATCTTGATGACTATACCGATGAAGTGCGTGAGGCAGTTTCAAAAATTCGTCATAGAGATTTTCCGATTTTAGATGAGAATCAGAATTATATCGGGATGTTTTCACGTAGACATTTGTTGGGAGCAAACAAAAAACAGCTGATTTTAGTGGATCACAATGAAAAGTCGCAGGCGGTTCGCAATATTGACCAGACTGAAATTTTAGAGATTATTGATCATCATCGTATCGGAAGTCTTGAGACCATTTCGCCAGTATATTTTCGAAATCAGCCGCTGGGCTGTACAGCGACCATCATTTTTCAGATGTTTGGAGAATATGGAATTGAAATTCCAAAGACGATAGCAGGCTTACTGTGCTCAGCAATTTTGTCAGACACCTTGATGTTTCGTTCTCCAACCTGCACCGAGGAAGATAAGAGGGCAGGTATTCGTCTGGCAGAAATCGCAGGTGTGGATGTGGAGGACCTTGCGCTTCGTATGTTTGAGGCCGGAAGTGACTTTGAACATAAGTCTGATAAGGAAATATTAAATCAGGATTATAAAACTTTCTATTCTGGCAAGCTTGCGTTTGGTGTGTCTCAGATATCAGCAATGAGTGGCGCGGATTTGGAGCGTGTAAGAAATCGCATCGAGGACGAGCTGGTGGTTGAGATGGGAGAGAAGCGCCTGGATATGATCTTTGTCATGCTGACAGACATTTTAAAGGAATCCACCTATTTGGTGTGCAAGGGAAATGGTGCGGTGAATCTTGCAGAGCGTGCATTTAACGTAAAAGCGGATGGAGAAGGTGTGTATCTTGAAGGCGTAGTTTCAAGAAAGAAGCAGTTGATTCCTGGATTGATGAACGCGCTCGCAGAACAGATGTAGCACGAAGCATAAATCGCATTAACAGGATTTATAAGATCTGTTTATTTGTATCATTTATTTATAGTATTTAAAGGAGTACCAAAATGAAATTTACCAAGATGCATGGGTGTGGAAATGATTACATTTATGTGAATCTGTTTGAGGAGACGATTCCAAATCCACCAGAATTATCTATTAAAATCAGTGACAGACACTTTGGCATTGGCGGAGATGGCCTGATTACCATTGGACCTTCTGAAGTTGCAGATTTTCGTATGCATATCTATAACGCGGATGGCTCGGAAGCTGAGATGTGTGGCAATGGAATTCGTTGTGTTGCTAAATATGTATATGATCATCACCTGACAGACCAGAAAGTGATTACAGTTGAGACTGGAGCTGGTATATTAACTTTAGATTTAACAATTGAAAATAATCTTTGTACTAAGATTTGTGTAGATATGGGAGAACCAATTCTTGAGGCGGAGAAGATTCCAGTTGTCGCTGAAAGCTCTCCAGTGATTTCTGCACCGATTACTGTGGGGGACAGAGAATGGAACATGACCTGTGTGTCCATGGGAAATCCTCATGCAGTCATTTTTATCGATGAGAGAACCAAGGATTTCGAACTTGAAAAGTACGGACCGCTGTTTGAGAAGCACGAGCGTTTTCCAAAACGTGTAAATACAGAATTTGTTCATCTGATTTCGCGAAACGAAGTGGAGATGAGAGTGTGGGAGCGTGGCTCTGATGAGACCTGGGCCTGCGGAACCGGAGCCTGTGCAAGCGTTATGGCCTGCATCTTAAATGGGCACACTGAGGACGAAGTGCTTATTCATCTTCGCGGCGGAGATTTAAATATTCGCTATGATAGAGCGACAAACCACGTGTTTATGACTGGCCCTGCAACGGAAGTGTTTACAGGTGAAATTACTATATAAATGTGCCAGATAAAAACAGTGGAAGCCTTAGAGGCTTTCATAAAAATTTGGCATTACAATAAAGAGGGAAGTTTATGAAATTAACAGATTTACTAGATGGGCTTGAATACGAAGTGCTCTCAGGAAGCCTGGATAAGGATATCACTACGTTAGTATATGATTCTCGTAAGGTGGAAACGGGTTCTGTTTTTGTATGTATTTCAGGAACCGTTCGCGACGCGCATGATTTCATTGATGATGTTATTCAAAAGGGTGCGAGTGTAATTGTAGTGGAAAAGGATGTCGCAACAGTTGAGGGCGTAACCTATATCAAGACAAAGAATAATCGCAAGGCGCTTGCGTGCCTTAGTGCAGCATATTTTGGACATCCTGCAAAAGAATTAAAGGTAATTGGAATTACCGGAACAAAGGGAAAAACGACAACCACTTATATGGTGAAGTCCATTTTGGAACTCTCGGGAATTAAGACGGGCTTAATTGGAACTATCGAGGCAATTATTGGTGACGAGCATATTCCGGCGGCAAATACGACACCAGAATCCTATGTGGTGCAGGAATATTTCCGCAGAATGGCAGATGCCGGAATGGAAGCGGTTGTCATGGAGGTGTCTTCGCAGGCGCTGATGCTTTCACGCGTTGATGGATTTACCTTTGATTTGGGCGTATTTACCAATCTTGAGCCCGACCATATTGGGGATCATGAACACAAAGATTTTGAGGACTATATGCACTGCAAGAGCCTTTTGTTTCAGCAGAGTAAGGTCGGTATCTTTAACGGAGATTCAGAACATCTTGAGGGAATCTTAAAGGGCCACACCTGTGAGGTGGAAACCTTCGGCTATGGAGAGAAGAACGATCTTCGTGCGAAGAATATTCGCCTGTTAAACAGCAATGGAACTTTAGGAGTTCGTTACCAGGTAACAGGTCTTATGGACTTTGAGGTGGATGTCAATGTACCTGGAAGCTTTTCCGTATATAATTCGCTGACCGCGATTGCAATCTGTCGCCATTTTGGAGTAGATTCTGGACGAATCAAGGTAGCCATGCAGCAGGTGTCGGTAAAGGGACGTATTGAAATGATTCCAGTCTCAAAGCGATATACCGTTATGATAGATTATGCGCATAATGCCATGTCCTTAGAAAGCCTGCTCACCACGATCAAGGAATACGACCCTTCGCGATTGGTTTGCCTGTTTGGCTGTGGCGGAAACCGTGCAAAGTCACGCCGCTATGAGATGGGAGAGGTTTCTTCAAAGCTCGCAGATTTAACCATTGTGACCTCCGACAATCCTAGAGATGAGGAGCCGATGGATATCATCGAGGATATTCTGATCGGGGTGAAAAAGGCTGACGGTGAGTATGTCACAATTCCAGACCGAAAGGAAGCAATCGCATATGCTCTTTTAAATGCAAAGGATGGAGATATTATTGTTCTCGCAGGAAAAGGGCACGAAGATTATCAGGAGATCAAAGGGGTTAAGCACCATATGGACGAGCGAGACCTCATCAAGGAAATCATGGATGAGCACCCTGATGCATTCCAGCTGTAAGAATAAAACACCCCGAAAGGAAACCACATTTTACAATCTTTTGAGGAGAGGACTTCTTTATGAGGTCCTCTCTATTTTTTATATTGCCCGTTCTGTTAGAACCTTCTTTTACGCGAACTCCGTGCTACTCAAAACCCATGCAACGGATTGTTCCTCGCCTATTCACGAATTTCGTTTTGACGAATTTTTCCGTGGTGATTTTTCTAAAGCTTTCAATGGCCTCTACCTTAGGGATGCCCTCTTGTTAGAGTAAAGTGTGCAGTCCTTAGTGCCTGAAAAGCCTGATGCACCGCAACCACGCAAGGATGCGTGGTTAGACCTGCATAAGCAATGGATTGCGTTTCTGGTCGTGCGGTGCAAT